>NZ_JBALBW010000037.1:0-196089 GCF_036919895.1 Nostoc sp. | reverse complement strand
ATTGATGATGAATCTAGATGTGATGTTGACAAAGATACACCAAATTTTTGGGCTGCTTTTAAGGCGATAATAAAAAATATTGTATCTAGTCCTTTGATAAATAATTTATCCATAACCCTACCCAATTTATCATCATTTAGATATTCTGGTTTGACTCCTACTTTTATTAGATGCTCACACGCTATTGTTTCAAAAAACTTCGGAAACATATATAAGGGCTGAGATACGAATCCTAATCCATTCAAAATCATTGCTTTGACCACATGACCCGGACTGACTTTTTCTCCTTTTTCTTCTCCTATTAATTCATTTATTATTTCTACTAATCCTATGGTATCTATTATTCCTGCCACTATCCCTAGATGGTCTATGTTCTGAATTTCAATTTCTTTGGCATTCAACATACAACAGAATTCTCCACAACTTCTGCTGCAATTCTCTCATTTTTATTCCCTCTTCATCTCACAACTCCTCTTTCTATCGGTTCTCAAACCTTAATAATAGTAATTACTATTAAGCTTCTTTACTATTCACCTCTTTTAGTTCTTATGTACTATTAATTCGACTTTTTGTTGATGTGTGACAGTTCAGGGTGCGGAATGTGGGATAGAACTGTGTTGGTCGAAACTCAAGCAATTTCTTCGTTCCTGTGAAGCACGCACACTAGAATCACTTGATCAAGCAATGGCTCTTGCTGTCAATTACATTACTGAAGACGATGCCTTCGCTTGGTTCAACCACTGTGGTCTATTTACATGAAAATTGCTGTAATCTGTCACTACCACCCGATGCAACCTTATAATCTCGCACATCGCGTAAACCAATTAATCCCACAGATGTGGGAAAATTTTCTGGACGATTGGGAAAACCATCTCTTAATTGCCTTAGCACCGAAATTAGGGTTTCATCTTGCAAAGAATCAATTTCATCAATCAATACTACCAAAGGTCGGGCTGAAGCTTTTGCCCAAGCTTGGAAAAAAGCCCTAATTCTTTGTCCTGGTTCTTCCTTTTGCCATTGTTTTATCGGTGGTTGTAATTCATTGGGCAATCGGATGGAAATCGTATTATACCAAGTTCCCAAAATCGCTAATTCTGCTGCACTGGGGTCATGATTAAAAGCACTTCCCACCTCTGCCGATACCATTACTGCTGCATAAAGTCCGGTTGCGGTAAGTTGCTGCGCTAGAGCTAACATTGCCGTTGTTTTTCCCGTTTGTCGCGGTGCATGAACGACAAAATAACTTTCTTGTTCAATCAGCAGGGATAAGTCGGGAAGACGACTTGTGGCTGAAAGCGTATAGTGTTTATCAGCTTTACAAGTACCTGCAATATTAAACCAGCGAGACATAGGATTTTGCCAGTTGGCGGACACTTTGAGTTTAGACGATTTTGGGGTTGTCTTATCCCATTTGAGATTCTCTGCGGCGGGTGATTTGAAGCGTTAAATATCTTTGAGAAAAACGATCGCTCAATTTCCAAACAAAGAAATACTTCTATACTCAAGCCAGTATGTAATTATTTAAGCTCAGATATTACTATTTGCGTATTTATATTGAGAAAAACCCGGCTTTATACTTCAACAGCAAGAAAATAATTATACTTAAGTAATTGTCTTGGACTTCCTTAACTGCGATCGCTAATCTAGGGTTAGGGAAAAATTAGGTAATACCTGAGAAAAGCAAATAACTTTTAGCAGAGAAAAATAAATGGATTTACTGCTTGCTATCTTTGCTTATGGCGTAGTTGACCGTGGGTTTATCGCCTAACTTAAGGAAAAACCAGGGAATAATTACACATATCCTGGCAAATCCTTACTATATAAGCAATTCCCTAATTTATTTCCATATAACTGCTGTGGGGCCATTGTCCACCTAATAGTGCATAAATTTCTACGGGTTTGGCAGAAATTGTGATGCCTAATTCGTAAGATTTGCCTGTGAAGGCTGCAAAACGTTTCACTGCTTCGTCATAAAAGCGACTATGACGGTATTTTTTATTGGTTAAATCAATGGCAAACAATCCATAAAAGTAGCGGGGGATACTTTGAATTGTCTCGACAATTTGACCGAGATTTCTCGCCAAAATTGCATTGCGTGGAACTTCTGTTTCCCAAGCTGTATCTAATGCCCAAGATGCACAAGTCAGGTGAGAACCGCCGCAAATTCCGCAAATGCGAGGTGTGACAATTAATCCGGCTTGGGGGTCTTTACCGCGTAGGATAACTTCAAATCCGCGAAATAGTTCAGCGTGTGTCCAGGCGTTGACTACCCGCCCATTCTCAATGTCAACTCGGACATCTAAATCGCCTTCAACTCTACCAACAGGCGAAATGTCTAATGATTGAATTCCCATTCTCTTCTCCTATTTTTTATAAGCAAATACCGTTCAGTTAAGGATTTTGGACTTAACTGAACCGTATTGTTTTATAAGCACTAAAGTGCTTACTACGAACTAAACTGTAAAAAAGTCTTCTTCTGCCCAAGATGGTGCTGCGTCTTTGGCGACCATTGTGAGTAAGGCGTAGTCTTTTTTGTTGAATCCTGGTGGTAATTCTTTGGGAACTCCCATTACTGTTTGGGTTTTAAATACAGTTCCCGGTTTGAGGTCAAAGAAGGGAAATTCTGGTTCTGTGCAACCTAAACAAGGCATTCCGGCGCGAGTTTTGGATGAGACGCGGTTCCATAAGATGCGGTTACAGGAGGAATGAGTCATGGGGCCGCGACAACCCAAGTCGTAGAATAAGCATCCTTTGCGCTGACCAAATTCGGCGGTTGAGGCTTTATAGGCAAAGTGGATGTTGCGGGTACAACCTGTTTGGGTATAGGTGTTGAAGAAAGTTTGAGGACGATTTAGTTCATCGAAAGCAATGTCTGCTATGCGTCCAGTAGCGATCGCAACTAATATCTGCGTAATCCAGTCGGGATGGGCAGGACATCCGGGAATATTAATTACAGGTAATCCGGCTTGCGATACAAAATCTTTCCCTAAAAAGCCGCCTTCTTGACGTTTGAGAAATTGCAAACCTTCTGATTCGCTGGGGTTGGGTGACATGGCGGGAATTCCTCCCCAGGTAGCACAGTCTCCCACAGCGACAATAAATTTAGCAACTTTGGCGAGGTCTAATAACCAATCTTTCATGGCGCGATCGGCAAACCGATTCCATTCGCCAGTGCCATTGGGGGCGTTAACAACACTGCCTTCAAATACCAAAATATCTAGGGGAATTTTGCCAGAAATGCAATCCCGCAGGAGTGTTTGCAAGTTGTTGCCTAGTTCCACTCCCAAGGATGGATGCCAAAGTAAATTGATGCCAAAATCAGCGATTAAATCGCAGACTGTCGGTTCTTCAGCATTGAGAAATGACATGGTGTTGCCGGAACAAGCACCACCTTGTAGCCATAGTAAATTAGTCATCGGCTAGGTATTTTTCTATTGTTTCCCATGCATGATGTAGGTGATAATGCTTGTAAAGTCTTCACCTGGTTATCAATATTTATTTTTCAATAGTAAGATATTTCTTGATCTAATTTACTTTCATTAAAAAAGAATTAATAATTAACAATCAATTAAATACATTCAGGATTATTTTAAATAGCTATTTTTGTTATATATGTGACACATTTGACAAATAAAAAATAGTATAAATAAAACTGCATTTTGTTTTGAATATTTGACATTAAGCAACCTCAATGTGCTTAATTTATCGCAGCTAAAATCTGTAACTATTAATAATAATTACTATCAACTGTTAATCTGAGTGAGGTGATGAGTATTTTCATCCGTTAGGTTTTCATGTAATAACTGAGCCAAAGATCAATACAGTTCAGTTAAGCGTTTTTTTATTGTCTCTGTGTACTCTGCGTCTCTGTGGTAGCCTGCGGCAAGCCGAAGCGTCTACGTTAACAAAACTGACTTTAACAAAGAGTTTTAGCCTTAACTGAACCGTACTGAGCCAAAGATAAGTAAGTGGGCGCTAAAAAATACAACTAGATTAAAAAATGTAAATCGCTCTAGTTGGTGTGGTTAGTTAATCAGTTCAAAGAAAGTGCCGGGGATACTCTGAAAGATTCGATAGAAGATACTGTCTGTTTTCAAAGGAGCTTGTTTTACAGTTGATGAATATATTTGACACTTCGGCGATCGCGTGGCAACTATTTTGAGTACACTAAATATTATGTATGTCAGCAATTCAATAAAAAATATTTAAATTGTATACGACGATGATACAAAAAGTATTTAAAAAATATTAGGTGTTTAAAGCTGACATTAATATTAGCAATTTCCCCCTAGAGTTTTAGAAGTAGGGTGTTTTATAGTATTTTATTGAGCATGGAGTATGAGATATTGGGCATAGAGGATTAAGTTTCTTCCCTAGTCTCTAATTCTTAGCCTTAATTTCAGACAAAAAGGGGAATTCCGCCTAAAGGACTCGAAGCCTGCGTAAATCAGTATGGCCCGTGATGAAATGCGTCATGGGTGTTGGACTCAATTCCCAATTGGCTAGAGTACGGCAGAGTTATGACCCCCAGCATTACAGATTCGGCGGTGAAGGCTGCGGTAGCAGCTGTTGCATCGGAGTCAGCTACAGCAGAAGAAAAAATCCAAATGCTGATTGAGATAGCACAGGGTTTTCAAAAAAAGCCCAAAGCTGCCCAAGACTTGCGGAATGCAGTTGGCTTATATTACCGGGCCTATGAAATGTGTGGTGAGGAGTATCCCCTACTGAAAGCCAGGGCGAAAGTAGGGATGGCAGGGACATTACAGGCAATACCGGATGCTGATTACCAACTGTTGATGCAAGCGAAAGTCGGTTATGAAGAGGCATTACCGATTTTACAACAATTAGCTTCGCCAGAGGAAGTAGCAGAAACACAGATGAATTTTGGGCTGGTGTTGCAGTCGCTAGTGCCATTCAATTTGGCGCGGATAACTGACAGCATCCAGGCTTATCATGAGGCTTTGCGGGTCTTTACTTGGGAAGATTACCCCCAAGAATACGCCATTTTGTATAACAATATTGCGATCGCATATCTTTCTATGCCCCTAGCATCAGAACGGGAATACTTGCGTCAAGGATTAGCTGTGCAATCATTTGAGGTCGCACTGAAGCATATTACTTTAATCGATCATCCTAGAGAATATGCGATGTTGCAGAATAATTTAGGTAATGCTTTGCAATATCTAGTGAGTTCCCATCCTCTGGAGAATAATTTACGTGCGATCGCAGCTTATGACGAAGCCTTAAAAGTGCGTAATCCCAAAGATACACCTTTAGAGTACGCTAACACAATTTCCAACAAAGCCAACGCCCTATTTAACTTACCAGACGACCACGAAAAACCAGAAGCTGGTAATCCTCAAAATCTTTTGCAAGCGCGTATCTACTATCAAGACGCTTTAGGAATATTTACGGAACACCAACAAATTGCACAAGTAGAGGTAGTAGTCCAAGCATTACAAGATGTAGAAACAGAGTTAAACAATTTATAGTTCATAATTCGTAGCGGAAAAAACAGCATGAGAGATATTTCTACTTACCCAGATGTAATAAATTTCCTCACAAGTTTAGCAGATGGCGATCTGAACATAGCAACAGGATTAGTGTGGTTAATCATCGCCACAGCCTTGTCTCTGGTCGGCGGTGCAATTGGTGGAATGCTGTTAGCTGGCAAAGATATAGGCTATCACCTTTCAGCAATGCTTGGTGCATTATTTGCCCCTGCGGGTGTAATTCCTGCCATCCTCTTAGGGCTGGCTGCCTTAAATTTCTTAACAAATTATTAGGAGAAAATATGTTAGAGATAGGTTGGTTTTCTGCTAAGTTATTTTTTAAGGGAAAGCTACTACGCGATCCAGTGTATTTTCTCAAGCAAACTACTATTGGTATTGCTATAGGTTTTTTACTGCTAGTATTACTTGCACAAGCACCAATTCCCTTCTACTTACCAATCATATTATCTAGCTTAGTGACGGGCATAATTATGCCGTTCCTCTTCAAGGATTTTAAAACAAAATAAATTGTCATTTGTCATTTTTTAGTTGTTTTCCAATATCCATGCCCCATGCCCAATCTGGAAGAATTAGTTCAGGAAATTAATCGTTTTGAGGCAATTATATCCGACTGGGATGAAAGCCAACGGTGTGTAGCAGTTGGTCTAAAAAGAGCAATTGAAGCTTTGCATAAAACTGCATTGACTAACTTGATCAAAAGCCTAAAGCAAGAATCAATGCCAGCTTTACGTCATGCGGTTGCAGATGAAGTAGTGTATGCAGTGCTACTGTATCACGAACTAGTCAAACCACCTAAACCTCCACTTTCAGAACGCATTCAGACAGCCATTGAAGAAGTTCGCCCAGGTTTAAAAAGCCATAATGGGGATGTAGAATTAGTGGCAATTAAACCACCAGATACAGTAGAAGTTAGATTAATAGGAACTTGCAGCAGTTGTCCGACTTCTACTTTAACTTTATCTCAGGGAGTAGAACAAGCAATAAAAAACCATTGTCCTGAAATTACCAAAGTAGTTGCAGTCAATAATAGCCCTGCTGTTAACAACGCAAATTCTCGTTTAATCAGTCCATTCTCTGCAAAAATAACTTGTACTTGGATGAAAGTAGCGACCCTTGATGAAGTTCCTGAATTTAGTGTAGTGGCAGTACAACTTGCTGGTAATTCACTAATTTTACATCGTCAAGGTGCTACAGTAAAATGCTACCGTAATTCTTGCACTCATCTAGGATCTCCCTTAGAAAAGGGTAAAGTTGAAAATGGTATTATTACTTGTCCTTACCACGGATTCCAGTACAAATTAGAGACAGGTGAATGTTTAACTGCGCCTGATATTTCGCTTCAGTCATATCCAATCAAGATTAAAGGCGATAAGGTTTTTGTAAAACTGCAAAAATGAGGATGCGAAGGTAACATTTCAGCAAATATACTTGGCGATTAGTCAATCACAGTTACTTTGCTTTTTCATTTCAGTAGTTCGCGCATTCATCTTAGTGTTTTGTGCAAGCAAAATGCCCGATTGCTTTCTCGATATCCCTGAATTTATTCTCATTTGTGTAATTCAGGTATTCATTTTAGTATTTTGAGAAAGCAAAAGGTCATTTGACTTACTCAAAATGAGCTTTTACTTTCTCATTTTAGTGTTTTCCGCAAGCAAAATAAGCTTTTACTTTCTCAAAAGGTCATTTGACTTATTGATTTTGGTGTTTTCCGCAAGTCAAATGAGCTTTTACTTTCTCATTTTAGTGTTTTCCGTAAGCAAAAGAAGCTCTTACTTTCTCAAACCCTAGTTTGCTTACTCATTTCAGTAAATCGCGCATTCATGCCAAAGATTTGCTATGTAGCAAAAATTACTAAAGGTTCTCTTGATTCTTTTTAGCTTGATTAATACAGAAGTTGATTAAAGGTTTTAACTAAATTTGAAAAAATCATAATACAAAATTGTTACTGTTGTTACATGCTAATCAACATTAATGTTTTTAAATAATTATCAGCGTCTATCTGTGGTTCATGGATATCCCAATCATAATTAATCCCATATCACAATTACCGCCAGAAGCAACAGAAATTTCTCAATATTTACCCTTATCACCTCAAGGTGCAGAGGTAATTTTAGGTAACATTATTGAACCAGAAGAATTAGTCATACCAGTAGTACCGAATGCCACAACGATGTTTGGGCCGCGTGGTGCTTGTTTGTTATCAGAAACTGGCCCTTTATGGGTATCAGATACGGGACATCATCGATTATTAGGATGGCAGAGTTTACCTACACAAGATAGTCAACCGGCTGATTGGGTAATTGGACAACCTGATTTTTATCATGAAGGACAAAATGCTAAAACTACACCGGGAAGGGCAACCTTAAGCGTACCAACTGGAACTTGTGCTTGTGGTGGAGGTTTAGCTGTAGCAGATGCTTGGAATCATCGAGTTTTAATTTGGAAAACCTTACCTGAAGATAACAATGTTCCAGCAGATTTGGTGTTAGGACAAGTTAATTTTACCGACAATGAACCAAATCGAGGAAACCAACAAGCTTCTGCTAGTACAATGCACTGGCCTTATGGTGTTTTCTATCATCAAGGACGGCTATTTATTGCTGACACTGGTAATCGCAGAGTATTAATTTGGCATCAATTACCAACAGAAAATGGTCAACCGGCTGATTTAGTTTTGGGACAACCAGATATGATATCTCGCAATGAAAACGGCGGTGATTCTCCAACCGCAGCGAGTATGCGTTGGTGTCACGACATTGCCTTTTGGGGAGAGAATTTGGTTGTTAGCGATGCAGGTAATCACCGGGTAATGATTTGGGAGGGAATACCAACAGAAAATAATACCCCTTGTGCAGTGGTTTTAGGACAAAAAAGCTTTGATTTTGTGGAAATGAATCAAGGAGTTTATTATCCTAGTGCTAGTAGTTTGAGTATGCCTTACAGTGTTGGGGTGGCTGGAGATTGGTTAGTAGTTGCAGATACTGCTAATTCTCGTTTGTTAGGATGGAAAAAGCCAGAATCAATTTTATCACTGCAAGGTGTAATGGCAGATGGGTTGGCAGGACAAATAAATTTTCAAAGTAAAGGTGAAAATCGTAATTACGGACTGCCTAAACGAGATAGTTTAAATTGGTGTTATGGAATAAAAATTTGTGGAAATACGGCAGTAATAGCTGATTCTGGAAATAACCGAATATTGCTGTGGCAGTTTAATTATGGGAGTTCTAAGAAATAAACGAACCACAGAGACACAGAGAATACAGAGGAATGAAGAGAAGAAAGTTTTTTTCGTCAGTTTTTGGGTATTTTTTTATTTGTAAGTCCCTATGCCGACTGAAGAAATTAGAGTTCGCGGTACTGTTCAGGGAGTAGGATTTCGCCCTACTGTATATCGTCTGGCTAAAGCTTGCGGTTTGCGTGGAGATGTTTGTAATGATGGTGAAGGTGTATTAATTCGGGTATCTGGTAGCGAGGAAGCAATAACCAAATTTGTTGCCAGATTGCAAACAGAATGTCCACCATTGGCAAAAATTAATCAGCTAACTAGAACTCCTTATGAAGGTGAACTTAACTTTAATAATTTTGTGATTTCTACTAGCGTCAGTAATGGGATTAAAACAGAAATTACCCCTGATGCTGCTACTTGTCTACAGTGCCAACAAGAAATATTTGACCCCTTTAGCCGCTTTTATCGCTACCCCTTTACTAATTGCACTCATTGCGGCCCCCGCCTGAGTATTATTCGTGCCATTCCTTATGACAGATGTAATACCAGTATGTCTGCGTTTGTTGTATGTCCCGAATGTGCAAAGGAATACCACAATGTTGAAAACCGCCGTTTTCACGCCCAACCTGTTGCTTGTCATGTTTGTGGCCCCACAGCTTGGTTAGAACGCGCTGATGGTAAATCGGTTACTGCTTCCATGTTTTCAATGCTGGATGATGTTGATGCCGTTTGTACCTTGTTGCAAAAGGGTGAGATTGTCGCAATTAAGGGGTTAGGTGGTATTCATCTAGCTTGCGATGCAACTCAAGAAACCGTTGTACAAAAACTGCGTCAGCGTAAAAAGCGCTATCACAAACCATTTGCTTTAATGGCGCGGGATATTGAGATAATTGAACAATATTGCACTGTCAACGCCAAAGAAAAAGAATTATTGACAAGTTCTGCTGCACCAATTGTTTTACTACAAGCAACAGATAAAAAATTAGTAGCGCCATCGATAGCATCGGGGCAAAATACCCTCGGTTTTATGCTACCTTATACGCCCTTACATCATTTAATTTTGCGGCGGATGAATCGCCCAATTGTTTTAACAAGTGGCAATATTGCTGATGAACCACAATGTATTGATAATGATGAAGCAAGAGAAAAATTAGATAAAATAGCTGATTATTTTCTCTTTCATAATCGAGAGATTATTAATCGAGTAGATGATTCAGTAGTAAGAGTTTTCGGTGATAAAGTCCAAACAATTCGCCGTGCTAGAGGATATGCACCAGCACCAATTAGTTTACCGCCAGGATTTGACAATGTGCCGCAAATTTTAGCAATGGGTAGTGAGTTAAAAAATACTTTTTGCTTATTGCGTGAAGGAGAAGCAATTCTCTCTCAACATCTGGGAGATTTAGAAAATGTTGCGGCTTTCAATGCCTATCAAGAAACTTTAAATTTATACTTAAATTTATTTGAACATCAACCAGAGATAATCGCCATTGATAAACATCCTGAATATCTCTCAAGCAAACTTGGTAAGAAACTCGCAAAGACAAATCAAATTCCAATTCATCAAATCCAACATCATCACGCCCATATTGCTGCTTGCATGGCAGAAAATGAGATTCCTTTAGATTCACCTCCAGTATTAGGTATTGCTTTAGATGGTTTAGGTTACGGTGATGATGGTACACTCTGGGGCGGAGAATTTCTGTTAGCAGATTACCGAAAATTTAAACGATTAGCAACATTTAAACCAGTCGCAATGATTGGTGGCGAACAAGCAATTTATCAGCCTTGGCGTAATATTTATGCCCACTTAGTAGCTGCTAAACTTTTGGATGATTGCGAACAAAAATATACTGATTTAGAAATCGTAAAATTTTTGAAAAACAAGCCACTAAAGCTACTCAATCAACTTATAGAGAAGAAAATTAACTCTCCTCCAGCTTCTTCAGTGGGACGGTTGTTCGATGCAGTGGCGGCGGCTATCGGTATTTATAGAGATGAATGTAGCTATGAAGGACAAGCTGCGATCGCACTTGAAGCTATAGTAGATGTTAGTAGCTTAAATAATGATAAAGAAACGCTAATATACCCTTTCAGTTTTAGCTTTTCAGATAGTATTTATTGTATAGACCCGCGTCCAATGTGGCAAGCCTTGCTCAATGACTTACAACAGCAGATTCCCCAACCAGTTATAGCCGCCAAATTTCACAAAGGTTTAGCAAATGCGATTGTAGAAATGGTTAAACATCTTTGTCAAGAAAATCTAATTAATCAGGTTGCCCTAACAGGAGGAGTATTTCAAAATTGTATATTGTTACAGCAAGTTACCAAACAATTACAAACATTGGGAATAAAAGTACTCACTCACAGCTTAGTTCCAGCGAATGACGGCGGCTTATCTTTAGGACAAGCAATGATTGCAACCGCACAATTAATACATGAGTCTTAATATTCAGCAACTTTGTCTCACAAATAATTTTCTCTGCGTTCTCTGCGCCTCTGTGGTTCGTTTATCTTAAAAATAAAATGTGCTTAGGAATCCCCGGACAAATTATAGAAATTACCAACACTAACCATAAATTAGCCCTAGTTAACATTGGTGGTGTTAAGCGCGAAGTAAATATTGCTTGTATCGTAGATGAACAACATCCCCCCGAAGCTTGTATTGGTGATTGGGTACTAGTCCATGTTGGCTTTGCCATGAATCGAATTAACGAACAAGAAGCGGCGGAAACATTGCAACTATTTCAAGAGTTAGCAGCAGCACAAGCAGGGATTAGTACTTAACGAACCGCAGAGGGCACAGAGAGAAGAAAGAAATACCGTATTGACATAGAATTTACTATTCCCCAATCCTTATGAAATATGTTGATGAATTCCGCGAACCGGAAAAAGCTGAAGCTTTACGCCGCGAAATCACCAAATTAAGCCATCGGCTAGAAAAACCTATCAAAATCATGGAAGTATGCGGCGGACATACCCATTCCATATTTAAATATGGTATCGAAGAAATATTACCCCAAACCATCGAATTAATTCATGGGCCTGGTTGTCCAGTATGTGTAATGCCAAAAGGGAGATTAGATGATGCGATCGCAATCTCTCAAAATCATAACGTCATTTTTGCCACCTTTGGCGACGCAATGCGAGTTCCCGGTTCCAAAACCACTTTACTGCAAGCCAGGGCACAAGGCGCAGACATCCGTATGGTGTACTCTCCTTTAGATAGCCTAAAAATTGCCAAAGATAACCCCAACAAAGAAGTAGTCTTCTTCGCACTAGGCTTTGAAACCACAGCCCCCAGCACCGCCTTCACCATTCTGCAAGCAGCAGCAGAAGAAATTCCTAACTTTAGTATGTTTTCCAATCACGTCCTCGTGATTCCTGCCCTCAAAGCATTATTAGATAATCCCGACTTGCAACTAGATGGATTTGTTGGGCCAGGTCATGTCAGCATGGTAATAGGCACTGACCCATATCAATTTATTTCCCAACAATATAATAAGCCGATAGTCGTCTCAGGATTTGAACCCTTAGATATTCTCCAATCAATTTGGATGTTGTTGCAACAGTTAGTAGAAAATCGTTGCGAAGTCGAAAACCAATATAACCGAATTGTAGAAAAAACTGGAAACACAGTAGCCCTCCAAGCCATAAATAAAGTTTTCGCCGTGCGAGATAGTTTTGATTGGCGCGGCTTAGGTGATATCCCTTATTCAGGATTAAAAATTCAATCGGAATATGCCCAATTTGATGCCGAACTTAAATTTACCATTCCTAATCTCAAAGTAGCCGACCATAAAGCTTGTAAATGTGGAGAAATTCTCAAAGGAGTCTTAAAACCTTGGGAGTGCAAAGTATTTGGTACAGCTTGCACACCAGAAACACCAATCGGTACTTGCATGGTATCTTCTGAAGGTGCTTGTGCAGCCTATTACAAATATGGGCGACTCTCCACCATTGCCAAAAGAACAATCGCCCAAAAACCAAAAATAACTCAAGAACCCCTCCCCGCCTGCGGCTTCTCCTCAGAATAATACTCTGCGTACCTTTGCGTTTAAAAAAATTTAAATATGAATATTTCCTCCACAAACCCAATACAAAATCCCCTATTCCAAAAAATAGAACAAGTCCGCCGCCGCCAAAGAAAAGTACAAGATAGTCATATAACTCTTGCACATGGTAGCGGCGGTAAAGCCATGCGCGATTTAATAGATGATATTTTTGTCAGCAATTTTGATAACCCAATTCTCTCGCAACTAGAAGACCAAGCAAGCTTCAACTTAGCCAGTCTCATGCAACAAGGAGACAGACTTGCATTTACAACAGATTCTTATGTTGTAGACCCGTTATTTTTTCCCGGTAGTGATATAGGAGAATTAGCCATCAACGGTACAGTTAATGATTTAGCTGTCAGTGGCGCTAAACCTTTATATCTAACTTGTAGCGTAATTTTAGAAGAAGGATTACCTGTAAAAACCTTACGCCGTGTCGCAAACAGTATGAAAGCAGCCGCAGAAAAAGCTGGTGTTCAAATTGTCACTGGTGACACAAAAGTTGTACATCGAGGTGCTGCCGATAAACTCTTTATTAATACTGCTGGTATTGGTATCATCCCACGAGGAGTTAACATTTCTGCCCATAATATAAAACCTGGAGATGCAATAATAATTAATGGTGAGATAGGCAATCATGGGACAGCAATTTTAATTGCTCGTGGGGAATTAGCTTTAGAAACTGATATTGAAAGCGACTGTCAGCCGTTGCATAGTTTAGTAGAAACTATTCTCCATGTATGCCCACAAGTTCATGCTATGCGAGATGCTACACGCGGTGGTTTAGCTACAGTCTTAAATGAATTTGCCCTTACTTCCAATGTGGGAATTCGTCTTTTTGAAGAATCTATCCCAGTGCGTGAAGAAGTCAACGGAGTTTGCGAAATTCTCGGTTTAGACCCATTGTATTTAGCTAATGAAGGTAAGTTAGTTGTAGTGGTTCCAAAAAAGAATGCTGAAAACGTTTTATCAGCCATGAAATTACACCCAGCAGGTAAAGATGCTTGTATTATTGGCGAAGTTATTTCTTCACCTCCAGGTATCGTATTACTAAAAACAGCTTTTGGTGCTGAAAGGATTGTGGATATGTTGGTAGGCGACCAATTACCACGAATTTGTTAATTTTTTATAGATTTTATAGTATGCACGAACTTGGAATTACTCAAAATATTGTGGCAATTGTGACTGAACACGCCAAAGGTGCAAAAGTGCAGCGAGTTTTATTAGAAATTGGCAAACTTTCAGCCATTATGCCCGATGCTATCCGATTTTGTTTTGATATTTGTACTCAAGGCACAGTTTTAGAAGGGGCGACATTAGAAATTTTAGAAATTCCCGGTTTAGGGAGATGTCGCCAATGCGGTACAGAAATTTATTTAGATAAACCATTTGGAAATTGTAATTGTGGTAGCGTGCAATTAGATTTAATTACTGGTGAAGAACTGAAAATTAAAGAAATAGAAATAGAGGAATTATGTGTGTAACCTGCGGTTGTTCTGATGATGGCGAAACTAAAATTATCAATTTACAAACAAATGAAGCTGAACATCATCATACTCACACTTTAGCAGATGGAACTATTATCACTCATTTCCACAGTCATGATACTCATATAGAAGCGCCTCAAATTCATGCCAAAATACATAATACAACGATATCTTTAGAACAGGATATTTTAGCAAAAAATAACTTGTTAGCTGCCCAAAATCGCGGATGGTTTAAAGGGCGAAATATTCTCGCTTTAAATTTAATGAGTTCTCCTGGTGCTGGGAAAACAACTCTTTTGACGCGAACCATTAATGATTTAAAAAACCAATTACCTATCAGTGTCATTGAAGGCGACCAAGAAACTGCTAATGATGCTAAAAAAATTAAAGAAACTGGTTCTAAAGTTATTCAAATAAATACTGGTACAGGCTGTCATTTAGATGCAGCAATGATAGAGAGGGGTTTACAAGAACTGAATCCGCCTCTAAACTCAGTTGTGATGATTGAAAATGTCGGAAATTTGGTTTGTCCAGCCTTGTTTGATTTGGGAGAATTGGCAAAGGTGGTGATTCTCTCTGTCACGGAGGGAGAAGATAAGCCGATAAAATATCCGCATATATTCCGTGCTAGTAACATCATGATTATCACGAAAATTGATTTGCTGCCTTATGTAGATTTTGATGTTCAAAAGTGCATAGATTATGCTAGACAAATCAATCCCCAAATTCAGATTTTTCAGGTTTCTGCAACTACTGGTACTGGGTTGGAGAAGTGGTATGCGTGGCTAATTGAAAATTTAAAAGTTTGTCAACGCTAATTTGTTTATGCTTGATGAATATTTAATTTTTTTACGAACTGCCAAGGACGCGAAGGACGCGAAGAAAGAAATAGGTAATTTTAAAGCCTATCATTACAAAATTAAGTCATTGATTTACTGAATCACTCTGTGGGTTAATGGAAACTGATAACTGGTTTAACTACGACACCCTGCGCTTTAGAAGTACAGGGTGTAATAAGAATGAATCAGCTATATTTTTTGTGATTCCCAGAGTGTGCCTATTTACCTCACAGCCAATCTCGATAAGCAGATATTTCATTTACGCTGATTTCAAATGGCATCCCTTTGCCAAATGGCGGATAAACGCGAATTTTGCCATTACTAGCAAACCGCTCTAACTTATTACCCAACTGGGCAATATTGCTGACTATATGCCAGTAAGATACTAAGTCAGGGCAGTCAATAATTAATGTTAGGATGCTAGCATTTGTTGTAATATACCACTGACAATTAGATAACAAGACTCGCGTAATGCGATCGCAAGCTAGAAAAAAGCATCTGCCAGTAGACTGTTCTAGCTCCATTTGCAGCATTCCATCCTGTTTCGTTACCTCATTGGGAGGTAAATCATCGGGAGGAAGCTGGTAAAGTTTAGAAGACATAATTTCGCACCTCTTGGTTGTAGCGCGTCAAACTCTCCAAGTTTTTTTGCATATCCGCAGACGAGGGTTTGAGTGCTAACGTACCTAAATTTAATTCGTCCTGAAATTTCTTGATTTTGTCTCGACAAGTCTCCACATCACCAATAATTGAGTTCTCGATTAAATAATCTTCGTCGAAACAAATGTTTGTGCGGTCGAATGGTTTTTGGTTGGGATTCGCACTATTTTGCAATACTTGAGCCGTATTAGCCTTCATTTTCTGACTAAATTGGCGGATGAAAGGCAATGCCTCACTCACTGCTTCATCAAATGTTTTGCCAATATAAAAAAAGCGTGCCAGCACGAAGTTTTCTGCACCACTAGAATTTAAGGCTCGATATTTAGCAACAGTATCCTTCAATCTGGGTAGGGAGAATGGCGGCCCGCCCATTAAGCTGAAGGAATGTTTAGCAGCAAACTCAATCCCATCATCGCCGCCAGTGGCAACATACACCGGAATTTGCCTCTGCAATGGTTTTGGGTAAATGGTTAAGCGATCGCATTGATAATACTTGCCATTAAATGATACATCAGTTTCATATAAAAGCTTTTGAACCAGTGCGATCGCCTCTAGCATCTTGGGACGGGATTCACTTGGGAGTGTCGCAAAATGCTTATTTTGTTGCGGGAAGGGGCCGCCTTTGGCAACTCCAAATAATAATCTTCCATTGCACAGGTTATCCAGAGTGGCGATATCCTCCGCTACCCGAATTGGGTTATGGAATGGCAGTAACACCGCCGCAGTAGCCAATTGGATAGTTGAAGTCAATCCCGCCAAGTGTGCCATTAACAGCAACATAGAAGGGCTGAGATTGGATTCACTAAAATGATGCTCACTCACCCAGGCTGACTCAAAACCTAAACTTTCTGCCTGTTTTATCAGTGTCACTTGTTCAAAGATGGCACGATGAGCATTTTGGTGGTGATTATCGTAATTGCAGAAAATTCCAGTTTTCATTACTTGCGTTGATACTTTGTGCTGGCTATTCTAATGGTTGATACGTTTGTAGTAAGCACTTTAGTGCTTAAATATTTGAAGATATTTGAGGACTAAAGTCCTTACTACAAACAAATTTTACTTCTCTCGATTAATGCGCTGAATGACTAAGTTGCAACCCACTGCAACTCCAACCATAAGCGTGGATTGTTTTCTTTGAGCTTCGACATCGGATCGCGCAATAATCGCTTGGCATTCATGCAGACTACCTGCACTAGACCCATGTTGTATGCGACTTCTCTGAGTATTTCTTTGTGGGCTTGCACACAGGAAATCATTTCGGCAGAGCAATAAATTCCTATATATTGCAAGCGTCTAGCAGGTCGCCCCCAAAAACAGGTGATGACTTTCACATGACACCCATCTAGTAATTCCCCAACTTTTGGGTAGTAGTGGTTGAGGACTCTTGTGAATTCTTTGGCTAAGATATCTTCAGCAATCATTGGAACTGATATTTCTGTAGCGTCCATCACGCTATTTAATATAACATAATTTGTAACTGCCTAGCTAGTAGGATTTGAGGAAAGGAAAACAGAGGCATTACCAAGTAACGCATCAGTAATAACTTCCAATAGATTAAGACTACGCTTAGATGCAGTGGAAAGAAAAGAACGAATATTGGCAAATGAAACCGCAAAATCGAAGGAGCGAAAACCACCGGAAATTTTCTGCTTACACTTCATCATCCGCAAGTCACGTTCTGCTTGATTATTGGTAAACGGAACATCCAGTTGTGTCAAAAACCGTAAAACATCATCAACATAATTTTGAAGCCGCAACAATAAGTTATGTCCAACTCGTCGTTTCACTCGACCCCGATTACCTTTACGGTTTAAAGGTATTTGAGAGAAGTGAAAATCAAGACCCCGTTTGATAATTCGCTTATACAGTTGATTGATGCGAGCAATAATATTTTCAGGAATACCTTGAGGATAGCGATGTTTATAATTGCAGGCTAAGAGCAAAAGCTTTTTCATTGACTTAGCCCAAGATTCTTGCTCAATTTCCTCCAAGGCTTTGAGTTCACGCAAATGATGGGCGTTACACAAGGAGTGATTGACATTAAGGAGTTGATAATAGGGCTTCCAGTGGTCGTGGACTACTACACCCTTGATATCATCCAATACTTCAATGTCTTTGCGTTTAGGCACAACTCGATACCATGTTTCTGTTTGGGTTGAAACTACGTGCAACCAATTGGTTTTACCACCAATCCTCAATCCCGTCTCGTCCAGATGTTTAACTGGCGATGATTTGACCTCCGATGCAATCTCAATTACGACTGGTTCTATGAGCTTGGCAAGTGTCTTTGTTGTATTTGCAATTGTCCCTGGTGTCATTTGACAACCAAATAAATCCAGCAGCACTTCACTCAATCTGTCTTCGGGAATAAAATGTTGGTGATTTAGATAAGCCGCAACTGCTCTAATTCTCGCTCCATACTGCACTGGTGCTTTGACCGAGGATGGAAAACTGCCTTGAATGTGACCTTTACATTGGGGACATTCTTTGACTACAACTTGGTGTTCTGTGACGATTATTCTTGGCGTTGGTATGTCAAATACTTGTCGCTTGATGAGCTTTTGTGCAACTACGATAGAGATATCACATCCGCATCCAGGACATGAGCATGGTGTTGGATGTTTTACGATATTATCTGGTCTGATTACTTGTTCTAATGTCTGCCCTGTATGACCAAATTGTCCCCCTGATGGGTGCTTTCCCTTTTCTCGCAAACTTTTTGTCCGAATTTTACCGGATTTTTTGAGTCCATCACTTGACGGTGGTTTTGAACTTGTTTGGCTATCTAACCCCAAACGCCTCTCTAGCTCTGCTATTTTTTGACGCAGATCCTGATTTTCCAGTTCAAGCCTTTCAATTTTTTGATCTTTTTCTTCTGGACTCATACCTGAACATTACCATTATTCTTCCTTGCTTGGAATAATCCCGACCATCCTACCTGGGGAGTTACCATAATTTTATCAATTAAATATGAAAAAATACCTTCCCAGGCTTAAATAAAATATTAAATATTACAGAAAAAAGAGGCGCACTTATTTGGTGTCACCTCCGATTTGCGTAAAGCATCTTTATATTTAATCAGATATCAAAGTAGCCTTGCTGACAAAAGTTTGATATCAAAAATCATGAATTCAAATAAAATGTATTTTATTTGTACATTTTATTTGAATTATAAATATTAAATTTTTAATTATCATCGAGCATTGCGCTCACAAACTAATACCTCCGCGATGATATCCGGCACATTCCCAAAGTCTGTAAATCCTTCATCACCACGGATTGGTGATATAAATGTATAGTTAGGATCGCACACTCCATTGTCATAAACTTGAAGAAACCACCTATCGGGAAATCCTTCTACACCTAATTCTACAGTGTACCAACTCTCGCCAATCAGACGAGAGTTAAAGATTGTGAACCACTCCCGATTCTCTTCTGAAATATTCCAATCTGCCATGAGCAGTTCTAAAGCTATTTGCCCCGCATCCGTTGAAGTCAACAACATTTTTACTCCTTATTGGCGACTTCAGTATTTTCAACTTCGGTATTCGGAACTTCTGGGTATAAACCCAATTCTTTAGCTAACTCACGCGCCACAAAAAATAAAAACTTGGCACCGTCTTGATTGCCTTCATGGGCAAACATAGTTGCTACTTGTAACATTGTTTCTACGAAACCAGAATCAATCAACTCTGGCTTAGATTCTAAAACTTGTGGTTCTTGACCATTAGGACATTTGAGCAATTCATCAATCAGATTAAAATACAATTGTTGGCGTTGTTCTGACATGGTTTTTCTGTTGATTTTAGTAAGTAAATAGTGAATTGGTTACTGTTCGATACTTTGCCGCCACAGTCTTTCCAACATTTCAACTTGTTCTTTTAAAACAGCCGCACGATGCACAAGATATCTGTCATAAAAGAGAATGCCTAACCCAACACAAATAGGTGTTAACAAGAAGAACCATTGCAAGATAGCGGCAAATTTATATTGTTCAGCAACAGTCAGCATTTGATGAATCACATTACGGTCAGAGGATTGGATGCTAGTCTGAGGGGAATGTGTAACCTCTGTCTGGGGAGCCAAAGTGGGAGCATTTTTAGTAGTCTTGTTAACTTCGTAAGCTAAATTCTGGAATTTTACTAAGTCCAGATGTCGCTCCCAAATTATGCCAAATACTACTAGCCCTGGAGAAAGCATTGCTAAGGTAACTACACAAACTGTAAGGACATTTAAAACTTTTGCTTTCATCTTGGCTCTCCCTTGCTAGGTAGTCTGCACCCAGTAAGAAAATATCCTTTGCTGTTTATATCAAACAGTTTTGATATTAAAATATGTGTAAATGGTAATTTTCAGAATGGTTAGTTATCAGTTACTTTTCTAATTACCACTGACTATTGACCACTGAAAATTTACCAACATTTTTGCAAAATGTAGGATTATTCAGTCAGAAAGAACGCACTTAGATTCTGGAATCTAGTTTCATCTTACTCTCAAAAGGGAGATTAAGAAGTCCCCCCTAGTTCACTCAGCTTTCGCTCAGGAATGTTGGGGGGTAGAGGGGAATCTCTGCGTAAATCCTATACGATTTATATCAGCCGCTCTCCACAAAACAGTCTACCCCAGCCCCGTTAAGATTATTAAATTCATTAGAATAGTACTCAAAGCCTGTAATCTTCATCTGATAAGCATTATAAAAATTTATTGGGGTATGGGTGCTAGTGTTTTTCAGACGGGGTGCTAGTGTTTTTGAAGTGGGGTTCTGGTGTTTTTGTACTCAACCTAAAAGCAATGTATGCAATACTTTTGAACTGTTTTGGATGTTAGTTTTGCTAGATAAAACCTGTACTCAAAAGGAAATATGAATGTCTCTTGATAAAGATAAACTAATAAATTGAGAAAATCCATTAAATGTTTTGAAATTAAATTGTATTTCCATAACAAATGGAAAATAACAATAAAAATTATTCATATATACAGAATTATAAAAATTGATCTTAGCCTGAGAGACAACAGTCAGCAATTCCAAATGGTAAAATAGAAAAATGAGAGCGTCTGATAAAAGTTCTTCCTAAACTTTCATATTTTGTAGTTTAGTTAGAATACAGAGTATATGCACTCATTGACATTAAACTGTAAATTAAATGCACACGAGCTTATTGTTACAAGTAAATACTTTGTACTAAGATTTAGAATTCTAGGAGTTAAATAATGCGGATTGCTCAAGACATAACAGAATTAATTGGACGAACTCCTTTAGTTCAACTGAACAAGATTCCTCAAGCTGAGGGAGTAGTAGCAAGGATAGTTGTCAAATTAGAAGGGATGAACCCAGCAGCTTCGGTGAAAGACCGCATTGGCTTAAGTATGGTACTTTCAGCAGAAGCGGCTGGCTCAATTACCCCTGGAAAGACTATTTTAGTTGAACCTACTTCGGGCAACACAGGAATTGCTCTAGCGATGGTAGCAGCAGCGCGTGGCTACCGTTTGATTTTGACAATGCCAGAGACGATGAGCCAAGAACGACGCGCTATGCTGAGAGCTTATGGTGCAGCTTTGGAGTTGACACCAGGCGCGGAAGGAATGCGGGGAGCTATTCGCCAAGCTGAAGAGATTGTGGCTAATACTCCTGATGCTTTTATGCTGCAACAGTTCCGCAACCCTGCCAATCCTAAAGTTCACCAGGAAACTACCGCCGAAGAAATTTGGACAGATACAGATGGAGAAGTGGATATCGTCATTGCTGGGGTAGGTACTGGTGGGACGATTACTGGCATTGCAGAGGTACTTAAACAGCGCAAGAAGACTTTTAAGGCGATCGCAGTTGAACCCAGCAATAGCCCTGTTCTATCAGGCGGTGAAGCCGGGCCACATAAGATTCAAGGCATTGGTGCGGGATTTATCCCAGATGTTCTGCGGTTGGAATTGGTTGATGAAGTAATTAGAGTCAGCGATGAACAAGCGATCGCTTATGGGCGACGTTTGGCAAAAGAAGAAGGCTTATTATCTGGGATATCCTCTGGTGCAGCTTTGTGTGCTGCGATTCAAGTAGGTAAACGCCCAGAAAATGCTGGACGTTTAATTGTGATGATTCAGCCTTCTTTTGGCGAACGTTATCTCAGCACACCAATGTTTCAAGACTTGTCCTTAGAAACTGCTGGCGTGCGTTAAGGATAGAGACGTAGCACTGCTACGTCTCTACATTCTCTCTAATGTTTACAGTTGCCTTCCTTATGGTGTTGATGGCTATGATCTTTACCGTGGGAACAGTTTTGCAAATCTTGCTTGAGAAGCTTGTCGCTGATTTCTTGCAAGGATTCATCTACAGCTTGTAAGCCAATCCAAGTATCAATCTTTTGGACATCAAATCCTACCTCACGGCGATCGCCTACTTCTAACAAAGGACGGCGAATTAACAGTGGTTCTTTCAGCATCAGCGCCAAAGCGGTTTGTTCATCCACCTTTTCAGGAACCACCTCACCAGATTTTACCTTGGGAGCGGAAGGATTAAACCATTCGACTACGGGGCGATCGCCAAAAAATGAACGCAACCGTTCAGCTGTCCAAGGTTCTTTGAGCAGATTCTGTGGTATCACCTCATGACCGGCGGCTGTTAGCAAAACTTTTTGCTTAACTCCACCTTTACAGCCTGGTTTGCTATAGAAAATTACCTTTGCCATGCAACTATCTCCTAATTACTCTTTAGCGCTAAAGCGCAAACTACGAACCGATGAAATTAAAAATTCCTCGCTTTATGGCTAACTGAGTCAAACTCAAACCTCTCATTTGGATCAGTTTCGCCATAAATATTAAAAGTCACAGTTGGTTCATCACCCACTGCTTCTACACTGTGAATTGCATCGGGAGTAAAGCTAATAATGTCTCCTGGGAAGAGAGTTAATTCTCCCGTTGCTTCGATTTTGTCCTGAAATTCTGGGCTATCGGTGCGTCGCCAAAAAGTATTTTTTTCTTGGCCTTTTAGCACCGCCACAATTCCCCATGTCCCATGATTATGAATGTTTGAACGGGTTCCTGGTGCAAATGTTACTGTTTGCACTGTTAACGGAAAACCCAATTCATCATATAGGAGTAAAACAGAGCTTCCCGTTTTGGGTGAAGGTTCTAAATTTTGACTTTGCACCCAGTAGGAATTTACCATCAAGCGCCTTACGAGCATCCGAATTTCTGGCAGACAATTGGTTTCATTGTCGCTGCTATTGAGAACATCTTCCACCTCAGTTAAAAACCGATAAAGGCGGTAATTTTCTCTCAATAAATCCCAGGCTCTGACAGATTTACAGTCTTGATACTGACCGTCCCCTGTTAGCAGCCAATCCCTACCTTTCATAACTTCTAAATTGATAGTGGAGAAGATTGGAACACAATGATCGGTGAGACATTAGGAATGTTACCTACAGGAAGCTTAGTAGGTATGTTAATAGGAGGGATGATAGAGTTACTATCAGTACTTGATCCTAATAAAGAATAGGATCTAGTAGATAACCAATTGTTCATGATTTCACCTTGACTTTTCATTGCTGACTAATTAATCGTCTTCTTCTGCTGGACGTGTCAAAATATCCAACAAAATCCCAGAACCAAAATCATTCTTTTCGTCTATCTGTTTGACTCTGGTGCTGATTTCTTTGGCTTGCTCAATTTCTCCTAACTTTGCTAGTACTAATCCAGAAGCAGCATAAGCATTTAAGTACAATCGAATTTGTGGGTCTTCTTTGCGATTGACTAATATTGGCTGAAGTTGCTCCCAGTCATCAGGGAATTTTTCTAGTTCTTTAATTTTACCTAATAATTTGATTGTTGTTTGTAATGCAAGAGAATAATTGTTTTTATAATAGAAAAATCTATATGCTGCTACCAAGACATCTGTATTATCACTAGTCTGGTCTAAAGCTTGTTGAATATATTTTTCGGATTCTGATGTATTTTCCCAGTTTTGTGCAGCTAAAATTAATAGGTTTTTGATATCATCTGGAACCTGAAACCATGAGAATTTGTTTGTATCGACTTGCATATTAGGAATGGGGAATAGGGAATGGGGAATGGGGAATAGGGAATGGAGGACAAAGGCAAAACCTTGGGTTAAGCATTTCTTTCTTCTCTTTCTTCTCTTTGTGTCCTTTGCGTCCTTTGCGGTTCGTTAAAAAAAGGACTTTGGCAAAGAGTTTTAGCCTTAACTGACCTGTATTAGGGACAAGGTGATAACTTACAACCAGTCTTTCCCCTTGTCCTCTTCTCATGCCAATTTAAAACAAAGTAAGAACGTACACCAAAGTGAATAAGACAATCCAAATAATGTCAACGAAGTGCCAGTAAATCTCTGTCATTTCGATGAAAGTATGATTGGTTGCAGAATATTCACCAGGGAGACGCGATCGCCACAATGCGCGTAATATCAATAACAGTCCAATAAAAACGTGCAAACCGTGGAACCCTGTCATGATATAAAAGCAGTTGGCGAAAACGTTGGTGGTCAAACCATACCCCAATGTTGAGTACTCATAAACCTGACCAGCCAAGAAAATTGCACCCATGAGTGCAGTAATGGCATACCACAGTTGCATTCCCTTGACGTTATTTTTTTTAATCGCCGTATCACCGAAGTGAATCACGAAACTACTAGACACCAGAATAATGGTGTTAATCGTCGGTACAAGTAGTTCTACTTCGCTGCCTTCTGGAGGCCAAACTGGTGTAATACCTCGGAAAAATAGATAAGTTGCAAAAAATCCCCCAAACATCAGCGATTCAGAGGCAAGGAATGTCAACAATCCCCAAACTCTTAAATCTGGATGTTCTTCGTGTCCTGCACTGTGATCTTCGCTTGTCGTAGCTATGGTCATATTGTTTACCCTCAAAGGTGAAGCGTCGGGCAATTCAATTCTTCACAGTCCTGATTTGTTTGTGGGATGGGTGTCTCACCTGTTCTAAATTAAGGCAGGATGCCCAAGCCCACAAGAGTTATTTTTTGCGAATGAAATTTGGTAATACCCAACAATGTGAATGCGTTGGCTTGCATTGTGAATGCATTGGCTTGCATCGTGAATGCATTGGCTTGCATTGTGAATGCATTGGCTTGCATTGTGAATGCATTAGCTTGCATCGTGAATGCATTGGCTTGCATCGTGAATGCATTGGCTTGCATCGTGAATGCATTGGCTTGCATTAAAAACGCTACGCTTTCACTAAGCACTAGCTTCCGGTGTTGCAGATGGCTGTACTTCAGTACTATGATCGTGACCGTAATCATAAGGGCCATGAGTTACAACCGGCAACACTTCCCAGTTTTCAATTGCAGGTGGTGAGCTAGTTGTCCATTCTAAAGTCAAAGCTTGCCAAGGATTATCACCAGCCAAAGGCCCTTTCAACCAACTGTAAATGATGTTGATGGCGAAAGGAATTACCGATATCCCCAAAACAATTGAACCGAAGGTACAAATTTGATTGAGGTCGATAAATTGAGGATCATACATTGCCACTCTTCGCGGCATTCCTTTCAAACCCAACTCGTGCATGGGTAAAAAGGTTAGATTTGTGCCAATGAAGGTGAGAGCAAAGTGAATGCGTGCCCAGGTTTCATTCAACATTCGTCCGGTCATTTTGGGGAACCAGTGATAAATGCCGGCGTAAATGCCAAACACGGAACCGCCAAACAGAACGTAATGGAAATGTCCGACAACATAATATGTGTCGTGGACGTGAACATCAAAGGGGGCTGTTCCCATCGTCACACCACTTAAGCCGCCCATGACAAACATGGACAACAAGCCAATGGCGAAAAGCATCGCACCTGTAAAGCGGATTTTACCACCCCAAAGGGTAGCAACCCAAGCAAAAATCTTCACGCCAGTGGGAACTGCAACGATGAGAGTGGAGATGGTGAAGAACATCCGCATCCAACCGGGTGTACCACTGGTAAACATGTGGTGTACCCAAACGAACAAACCCACAACGCAGATGGCTACACTAGAATAAGCGATCGCTTTATAACCAAAGATTGGCTTGCGGGAGTGAACTGGAATTACCTCCGACATGATGCCGAAGATGGGCAGAATCATTAAATATACTGCCGGGTGAGAATAAAACCAGAATAAGTGTTGATAAATTACAACGTTACCGCCAGCATCTGGTTTAAAGAAGGATGTACCAAAGTTGAGGTCGAACAACAGCAGAACTAAACCGGCTGCCAATACAGGTGTGGAAAACAACGCTAGCAAGGAGGTTGCCAAGATTGCCCAGCAGAATAGGGGTACTTGATCCCACTTCATGCTAGGAACCTTCATCATCAAAATGGTGATTACGAAGTTCAGCGAACCCAAAATTGAGGAAGTTCCTACCAAAACGATCGCAAGTATCCACATAGTTTGAGCAATTGGCGCTGTCACCAAACTCAAAGGTGGGTAAGCTGTCCAACCAGATTGCGAACCGCCAAAAATGAAACTACCTAATATCAGCGCACCGGCTGGTGGATTTAACCAAAAGGCGATCGCGTTCAGCTTCGGAAACGCCATATCCCTAGCACCGACCATCAACGGCACCAAGTAGTTACCAAATCCGCCAATAGCGCTAGGGACAATCCACAGGAAGATCATAATCGTCCCGTGATTGGTCATGAAAGCGTTATACAGATTGGGGTCGAGTACGTCTGATTCTGGTGTTGCTAATTCCACCCGCAGCGCGATCGCCATCAGTCCGCCGATGAGATAGAAAACAAACGCCGTCACCAGGTATTGAATACCAATAACCTTGTGATCAACATTAAATGTAAAATAATCTTGCCATTTCCACGCCTTTGGATGGGAGGTGTGGCCAGCCACCATTTCCGGTTTATTTCCTTCTGGTGGAGTATTTCGTGGAAATCCTACCTGCGTCATATTTTTTACCACTATGCGCGACTCTTGCACAGACGCGATTAATTGCGTCTCTTGTACAGACGCGATTAATCGCGTCTCATGACTACTGACTCTAGAGTTGCTGCGCTGATTCCCATATCATGAGTGTGGGGCGCGAGAAACTCTGATGTTGATAAGTCGCCTGGATTAATTGCAACGACTTGATTGGGGTTTTGCTGTTGAGCAATCTGGTTTTCTGTGCGCCAGCTTTTATATTCTTCCGGTGTGTGGACAATTACCTCTGTCCGCATTGAACCGTGATAACCACCGCACAACTCAGCACAAACTACGGGATATGTACCTGGTTTGGTGGCGACAAATCGTAGTTCGGTAGGGATACCGGGAAGTGCATCTTGCTTCAAGCGGAAGTTTGGAACCCAAAATGAATGAATTACATCTTGTGCTGAAAGGTTGAGTTGAACATCAGCACCGACGGGAATGTGCAATTCCCCAGAGGTAATGCCACTATCAGGGTAATTAAATATCCAGGCATACTGTATGCCTTTGACATCAACAACTAAGTCGGCTGGTTTCCCTAGAGTTTGAGGAGATGCGCCAATACCAATTGTTGGAGCGATCGCTGGAGCAGCTGTTGCTTCAGAGGTATCGCTGAGTGTAGCAGCAAGAGCAGTTCCCGACTTATGAGCAACATGACCTGCTGAATGAGGATGACCCGCAGGTTCAAAACCGCCCATTTGGTTAAAAACATCTACACTGTAGATGCCCAAACAGAGGACAATCACTGTGGGAATTGCCGTCCAAAAGATTTCTAAGGGAACGTTACCTTCCACTCGCACGCCATCGGTATCGTCACCCTTGCGGCGACGAAACTGAATCAAAAAAAGTACAATGGTTCCTTGTACCACCAAGAAGAATGCGATCGCAATGGTAAACATGACGTTGAAAAAACCGTCTACCAAAGGCGCTTGTAGCGATGCCTGCACCGGCATAAGAGTGTGGTTTTGACCGATCCAAATGCTGATTGCTGTAACTGCTATCCCAGCAACCAGAGTCCATAGTGAAACAGGAACTTGTTGCATACATGCTACCTGCTTTGTAAACAGTCTTTTATAGGTACTGGGTATTGGGTACTGGGGATTAGGTATTAGGTATTAGAAAAACTATTCCTTGTCTTCCCAGTCCCTAGTCCCCAGTCCCCACTCCCTTTTCACTTTTCACTTATTAACTTTCTAACGTGCAGCCATAAAAAAAGGGGGAAAATTCCAGATTTTTTCCATATCTTTCCCCCAAACAAATATAAATTATATTTCAACTCATACCACAAAGTTAGCCCTCTGCTTTCATCAAAGCTAGTTGTTCTAAGAGGCACTGTTAGACCTAATATTGATTAGGCTATGTTAGCAGCAAGTTTAAATTTGTTAATAGCTGACATTTTGCAATTTACGGATTTGTTTACTGTGAACTATTTATTCGTTACAGTAAATATTTAGTATTCCCCTCAAGTTACCTTGCCTAGTGCATTTGCACTTTATGCAAACAGTGCCTCCTTGAATTAACAACAATTTGGACTAACTCTAAAAAATCTAATTATTTCCTGCAACATGGGTGTAGCAATTTTTCGGACAAATCCGTGAACACGCTTCACAACCAATACAGTTTTCTGGAGAAGTAACTGCCATTACTTTACGTTCAATTTCTTCATCGTCTTCATCTTCTACAAATTCGCCTTCTTCATTGAGCGCTTTCAAACCTAGCACATTGTATCCGCAGACTTTAACGCATCTGCCACAGCCGATACATTTATCCTTATCGATTTCCTGAGCAAATTTTGGTGTCCAAGTCTTGCCGCCAAATGTCAAACCTGTTAGTTGTGCCATGAATAAATCCTCGGCAATTTTGCCTATCAATCTGTTTGTGCATTAATCATCATATTATCCTAATCTTTTATTATTTTGTATTCAAAATTCACTTTCTCTCCATAAGAAATCTATGGTTTTGAACACAATGAGAAATCATTTTTTCAATCAATAATAAATGCAAAATATTGCCAATAACAATTATCAATACTTCAAATTTTCTCCTTCTTACGATCCGTATGGGAACGCATTGCTTGAGTCTCTGACTCAATAATCGGACTGGATACAGCAGCCGCTAGTCAGCTTTCCCCATGCAAAGCATAGAAAGGAGAGACGCATAAATTATAGGTTTTAAACCTACCCTCGTCGGTAAAGCCTCATGTAAACGCAAGTATATCGATAAAAGTAATGATATTATTTTTCAAATACTTTCAGCTTTAGACAAAGAAATCTAGATAAACAGTATACATGGATACAAAAATAAATGTTCATTAATTACAATTTGATATATGCAATATGTATTTTGCAAAGCAACAATTTGCAATTTGATCTGATTCAACTATTTATATAAATGATGACAAAATAAATATTGGTTTTCCATTTAAATCAATATAATGAATTTATGAAGGAAACATAATCAATTTATAAAGCAACTGTGATTTTTATGGCAGAATCTGAACGTACCTTAAATATTAAAATTATTAATAAATCAGAGGAAGTCCAATCGTGTCACGGTTAAATATGTTCTCAAAACACTTTATAGTTAAATCTCAACTGTTCACTAAATACGTAATTAAATGAAGATTAAGATATCTTACTAAGCTTGGTACGAACAAATTAATCATTTTTTTCATGAAATGTATAGTTAATAAATAAGTTTTGTCCGGCTCGGTTTAAAAGCCTTAAATAGCTTCCGATTGGATGCAAAGTCAAAATATGGATGTGGGGAGTGAATGGGCGAGAAAAATTATTCTCGCCAGAAAGATAATGTGGTAGCGAGTCATGAATAGACAGGACTCATCCAGGGGAGAACTGAGACAGACATCTCAACGATTAGAGTGGGAAAAGAGCCTTATGCCTTATACAATTCCTAACAACAGTTGCGTTGGATGTGACAACTGCCGCCCCCAATGTCCTACGGGTGCAATCAGAATAGAGGACAATGAATATTGGATTGATCCTGGTCTTTGTAATAATTGTGAGGGCTATTATTCTAAACCACAATGTGTAATAGCTTGTCCAACTAAGTCTCCCATTCCTTGGCAGGCGAAAAAGGGGAGATGCAAAGTTGAACCGAGAGATGCTAGCAGCTTAGACTTGTTTTCTAACGGCAAGAATAATCCATTTGCTTCTGCGATCGCAATTTGGGAAGCTTGTAATGTACTAGGGCAACGCACATCGCTACATTGGGAAACCGATGAAGAAGGCTACATCAGTTACAGCCGACAAGTTAATCAAGGTAAGGGTGCGATCGCTTTTCACATCCAAGATCCATTGAAAGTTAACGACAAGGCCACAAATATAGCAGCAATTGAGGGGCTTGATATTAGAGCCGCTTGCATACATCTAATTTTTGCAAGTTATGCTACAGCTTTAGATCAACCTTGGGAGCAAGAATTTGCGATCGATGAGCGCCAAATCGAGAAATATTTGGGGATGGAGAAACGCAAAGATTTAAGCAAAGCTGCCAAGCTAGCTTTAATGAAAAATCTTGTCCAGCAAGCTTGCTCCCTAATTATCTCCATTGACTGGCCTCAACAAGGTCGAATTAACGGATTTTCTGTTACAAACAGTCGCTTATGGCACTTAGTAGATATTCAGCACCACTTTCAAGAAGATAATCTTGGATGCAAATATCTGATTGGGCTAACTTTTAAAGTTAAAGCAGGTGCATGGGCGCAATATTTCTTAAACAAACAAGCGTGTAAAGAGCGAACCGCATTCTATCAATACGGTAGTCTCCCTAAAACACTACTAACCACAGTCATGAGCATTTGGCAGCAACATGAAGGCGCAGTCCGGTTAATGCTGTGGTTGCTGTTTAAAACCAAAATGGGCAAAGAACAACGCATCACTATTCCTACCTTGCTGCGGATTGCTTACGGTGAAGAAAAAGTCGCCCTTGCATCCAGACAACGGGAAGAACGCAAACGTCTGCTGCGAACCTTTGAAAGCGATTTAGAAATTCTCAATCACTATGGAATGAAGCCACTTTTCGATCCAGTTACTTACCCACCAGAAATTCAACCTTTGTGGGCAAAGTTAATCGATCTTCCCGAAGATCCAGATGAAGCATTAGAATTTTGGACTAACGACGGTGGTGCTGAAACTCGCCTCACAGACACAGGCCCCCGTGGTAAGTGGAATTTGTTAATGAATGCGCGGATTTTAGCTTTTGAACTCCCACCAGAATGGGAACAACAAATTTCCGAATCAGAAAAAAAGCAACGGCGAACTGCTAAAGCCAAAAGAAAGCCCAAAGCTACAAATGATTTACTGGGTGAACAGATTTTGCAAGCGCGAAAAATTTTGAATCTTTCCCAAAGAGAATTGGCAAAACTTACAGGTAAAAGCCAAAGCTGGATTCGAGATATCGAAAATGGTCGTTTAAAAGCCAAATTAGAAGACCAAGTTCTGTTAAGGAAAGTCTTAAATATGTCTTTATCTTGATTTTGGATTTGGAATTTCAACGCAGAGGTAGGCAGAGGCTTTATTACGAATTTGTGCAGCGTTAGCAATCCTCTGCGTTACTTTGCGTTTAAAATCTCTACATTTTTATGTACTATAACTCATTACCTTATTAGAAGAAACCCAGAGGCTACCTACAGCATATTTAGTAACTGTTAACTCTTGTGTAGCATTGCATGAACTCTTCAGTTGTTGAGTCTTAGTTTCATCTTTCACAAGTTTAGCTTGGTAAGTGGAGAGAGAACCAGAAGGTTGTTCAAAACTTAGTTCAGCTAGAATAGTATTGTTGTCTAAACTTTGCTCCAAAATTTTCCCTGCAACTTTGTAATTAAACCAATCCCATCCGTTACAAAGGATTAGTTCTCTTTCCAAAATCTGAAGTGCAGCAGGCAGAATTCCCCAGCCTCTATAGACTTTCTGTAAGCATTTAATATCGCCTGTTCGAGTCAAAATTGATCTAAATGAATCTTGATCGAGACGACCATAGTATCTTCCTTCTGGCAAATCTATGATTGTTGGCGCAAACCGATGTCCACCAAAGTGCGATGATTTCCAAATTCGTACATTATCCAAGCAGAAATCAGCATTACTAGCTGTTACATGGAAGTAAAAAGGAGCGCCATATCTAGCACAGCACTTATCATGGCTACCGTGGGTACAAACTAAAATATCTCTAGTCGGACTAGTTTCTACCTCACAATTAGAACTAATACCCCATATCCATTTTTGGACAACTGCTGCTACTTGCTCAATATTTCCTAACTTAAACTCTTGCTTATGGTATCCCTTACTTAATCCTTCTTGTTTTTGATAAATCAACAGCGTAGTGTGATTTACTTTGTGTGAGACATCATTAGCAATTAAAAGAAATCTAATCGGTAGTTTAGCACGCTTCACTTCCTCTACCAAAACCTTCAAATTCTGAGGTACCCATTTAGAATTAAAGGCTTCTGATGTCCAAGGTAAAGGACACTCAACTAAAATATAAGTTTGATAATTGGTGGCGCTACCAATAACATCTTCTCCTAGTTGCTGTGACTCATCAGAACAAAAAAAAGTATTCATCTCGCTGTACTCATTAGCGTATTTTTTGGACAAAAGGTATTACAAAATACATTTGTGTTCTTAGCTACAAATCCTTGGCTAAAGGAGATAAAAAAGAACAATATTCATTTCCCTATTAAAACTAGGTAGCCACTTTATAACATCATTATTTATCGAGGTATTTCCGGTTAATAAATTCTCCACAATAAAGATAAACAGTGTCAAGATAGATTTTTCCGTATCAGCCACGTTACTTTTGTATCTAGTTTTATTGTTATTTGGTATTTTATAAATTTCCCCTTGCTGAAACGCGACTTTTATGAGCTTGTTTTCTTTAGCAAAATCAAATAAATTAAACCCTGTACATACATACAAAGCTACTTGGAGAGTTACCAAGGATTAACTTGCTGATAATATCAATGTAGCCGATACTACAATCAAAAACATTGTTCATAGTAAGATACTTGTTTAAAGTTTTGCTGAAGTTATTTATATAGCTAGTTACAAATCCTGTTTTTACATCTAAAAATATAGTTTTTTGTTTTTCTTCTGAAGAATATATTCCTAAAGGGAGATGCGAAATCAGCCAATATGAGTTAAAAAATCTTTCTCCACTATCTATTTTTAATATAATATCGATCAATTTATACATATTGCGAATAATTCTCAATTAAAATGTAAATAAAGACAACAAAAATAGGGGCAAATGCTTTAATACCCCATAGTTAATGCACTCTACGTTAATGTTGAAAGTTAGTGACTAATTATTAAAAGCTTCACTGGTATCAACATTAACAAACTTGTTATTTACCCTTTTACCTAATCTAACTTTCTGATGCTCATGTCAGGGTTTGATGATAGGTATCTGCCTTGACTGTAACTGAACTAAAAAATAAATGCAAGTATTTGAGAATCTTTATAAGGACTCAAGAAAAGGTGAGTGAATGACATTAATTTTAGCTCTAGATTTTGGCGGCACTAAACTAGCAGCAGCATTGGTAAATATCGGTTCGAGAAAGTGGTTGCGTTATGAACGTCGTCTCTCGCCAGCGAATGGAAATGCTAGCACTGATTTGGAAATTATGCGATCGCTCATTTACTCGCTGTTAGAAGATACAAAACCTGCTGCGATCGGTGTCAGCTTTGGCGGCCCAGTAGACGCTTCCACGGGAACGGTGCGACTATCTCATCATGTCGCTGGATGGGAAAATATTCCTCTCAAAGGGTTGTTGGAGGATGAGTTTGGTGTGAGTGTTGGTGTAGATAATGATGCCAATGTTGCTGCTTTGGGTGAACATCGCTTTGGGGCGGGACAGGGATACGATAGTTTGTTTTATATAACTGTCAGCACTGGCGTGGGTGGTGGTTGGATACTCAATGGGCAGCCTTGGCGGGGGGCTGGTGGGATGGCTGGGGAAATTGGACATATCGTTGTAGATCCGGCTGGGCCAGTTTGTTTGTGTGGGAAGCGAGGATGTGTGGAACGTTTGGCTTCGGGGCCTTATATGGCGCAAAGTGTTAGGGAAATTTTGGAGAACGAACCGCAGAGGCGCGGAGGACTCAGAGGGGGAGAGGTATTGAGGGGTTTGGTGGGGGGTGATTTAACGTTGCTGACGGGACAGTTGGTAAGTGAAGCGGCCGCTGCTGGGGATGATTTGGCTAAGGAAGTTTTGGATAAGGCTGCTTGGGCGCTGGGTGTGGGTATTGGCAATGTGGCGAACTTGATGAATCCGCAGCGCTTTGTGTTGGGAGGTGGTGTGACGAAGGCGGGTGAGGATTTTTGGCGGGTGGTGCGTCAGGTGGCGCGGGAGACGGCTTTACCAGAGGTTGATTTTGAAATTGTGCCGGCGGTGCTGGGTGATGATGCGCCATTGTGGGGGGCTGTGGCGATCGCTTCTAATCGTTTTGAACTGTTCCCAAGTTAATCCATGTCGGAAGAAGCGTTGTTCTTCTGGTAGGTTAATAGCATTTTCTAACGTTTGAGTCATAATATTTCTTACTCTCCCAGTTAGTACTCATAAAATTTATCTTATTTACATTTTAAGTCAAAACTAAATTATCCCGATGAATCACAGTTTCTACACCGGCATAACCTAAAATTGTGGGAATTTCTCGTGAATGATAACCGCGAATTTTTTGCAAATCATTGCTATTATAATTCACAAGTCCTCTAGCAATTTCGTTACCGTTGCTGTCACACAATTGCACAGCATCTTGTGTGTCAAACTCTCCTTCTAATGCCTTAATTCCAGCAGCTAATAACGATTTTCCTCCTAGAGAAATTGCCGCGATCGCACCTTCATCTAAATACAATTTACCCGCAGGTAGCAGACCGTAAGCTATCCAACGTTTACGCGCCGAAGTTGGTTCTGGTTGCGGTTCAAAATGCGTCCCAATCAGTTCACCTTGGATAATTTTTTCTATATTCCGGGGAAATCGCCCTTGAGTAATTACAGTCCGCACTCCCGCCGCGATCGCAATTCTCGCAGCCGAAATTTTTGTCAGCATCCCGCCAGTCCCCCATTGAGAACCTTGGGAACCTGTTTGTATTTGTAATTCTGCTAATTCTTTAATGCTACTAACTAAAGCGATCGGTCGAGCATCTGGTACTGAACGGGGATCGGCTGAGTAGAGGCGATCGACATCGGTAAGCAAAAATAACCAATCTGCTTCTACTAGGCTAGCAACCAATGCCGAAAGGGTATCATTATCACCAAATTTTAGTTCGTCTATTGCTACAGTATCATTTTCATTGACTATGGGGATCACTCCCAATCCTAGTAATTCCTGAAAGGTGTTGTAAGCATTGAGATAGCGGCTGCGCTGTACTAAGTCACTTCGTGTCAGTAATACTTGAGCGATCGCTTGTTGCAGAGTAGTAAATAAATCATCATATATACGGATTAATCTACCTTGTCCAACTGCTGCTACAGCCTGTTTGAGTGCGATCGCTTTCGGACGTTCAGTTAAGCCCAACCGCGCACAACCCACGCCCACAGCCCCAGAAGAAACCAAAATTACCCGATGTCCCTGGCTTCTCAAATGGCAGAGTGTTTCGGCCAAAGTAGCGATCGTAGAAAGTGCTAATTGTCCCGTTTCTGGTTGAGTAAGGCTAGAAGTACCGATTTTGACAACAATTGTTAGTGACATCTAAAAAGTGAGGAGTTAGGAGTGAGGAGTTAGGAGTTGAATTTAATTCATAACTCATAACTTCTAACTCCTAACTAAATTTGTAAAGCGCCAATCCCTCTATAGTGAAGGTTGACGCTTTACGGAAGTATATTTACTTAGTATGAGTTAGGGTTTTTATTTAGCTTACCCCATGTTATTAATACTTATGATCCCCGATTTTTGGCTTCCAGTAAGATTCCTTAACTATTTCTTTAGATTTACTTTCCTGACGATTTTTCAAGTTTTATGAATCTTGCTTTTCTTGGGGGTAATAGAGGCTCCTAAGATTTCAGATACCCAAACTTCAAAGTTGCGGACGGGATGAGAACGCAAAGCTGCGTCGGCATGGACAATGGGTTCAACTAAAATGGTAAACATCCCCAAGCGATTACCTGCTATGACATCGGTAAATAAGCGATCGCCTACCATTCCCACTTGATGCACTGGCAGATCCATTGTCCTGACTGCTGCCCTAATTTTGCGTCGGGAAGGCTTCGCTGCACCTAAATAGTAAGGTAGGTTGAGCGATCGCGCAATTCCCCCAATTCTTGCTTCACTCAGGTTGTTACTCACCAAACACAATGCAGTACAGGTGCGAATTTGCTCCACCCACTCTCGTAGTTCTGGGGAAGCCATCCCTACTGTAAAGGGTACTAAGGTTTCGTCTACATCCAACACCAGCCCTTTAAGTCCGTATTTTTGGATAATATCTGGTGTTAGATTCAACACTGAACCTTCTAAAATCAAGTCAGGTTGCAAAAGGTTATTCCAGGCCATAGTCAACAGTCAAATTTCAAGAGCTTCAGACAAATGAGCATAACCCAATATAGTTTAGTTAGTCTAACTCCATACTGGAATATCTCCCTGAACATTTTGAGATAAAATCCCTAAAATATTTTATATTTCTTTGACGTAAAAACTATTCAAATCAATAAATATATCGTTTGCTTCTAATTTAACAAAATTCAAAATATTGTCATTTATTACCTCATCATAAATTTTTTCATTTCATTTGCTTCCTGTTAATTCAATAATTATGCTGCTAACATTGCCGTTAAATATCAATTTATAATTTCCCTGGCAACGCTTGAGATTAGTTGTATTATAAACTGGTAAATAGAAGTTTTGAATATTAAATAAAACATTATAAAGCAAACACATATATGTTAATATTGTGGCAATAAATTAAAGTATATTTATTAGCTGGTGATTATATAGCTTTTCCTAATCAAATTAGTTACATCATAGCCCCCTCCTCGCTTGCGGGGAGGGGGTTGGGGGTGGGGTTCTTGTATCTCACCAGACAGGGAAACGCTATAAATTCATTTCCTAAGATTGTCAAAATTCAACATTTATGGTTTGATTAGGATTTGCTTTATCCAAATTGTTGGGAAAAGATTCTTTACCATTACAGGGTCAAAATACAAACGCACTTTCAGCAGTGCTAGATAAGTTTATTGGTAAGCTGAGATTGTAGCGATCTCCAATATACAGGCATTGGTTGCTATCGCTACCCTCGCAGAGTAGCAGACAGAAAAGCAAATAGGGCGATAATGCAAAAACTCCTTTTTAATGACAGAGATAGATTTAGAGCGCAGGCCCTATTCCTTGGTGAGGATATTCACTTACAGACGTTAGAGAATTACGTTTGCTTGGCGACTATGCCATTAATGGTTACAGTCGGTGAACATGGCTGTGTGGTACTTCTGGACTATGGTGCAGTTGTCTTGTTTAATCTTGAGCCTGTAGAAAAGGTAGCCTTTTTGACCAAACTATCCTCTCAAGTTAGTGACTCTTTTGCCGATCCAGAAACAGAAGAAGTGGAAGTTCATCTCAACATTGCGGAGAGTGAAAGAGTTAAGGAAGGGAAAATTCAGCTGCATGAATTTAGTGTAGAACGGTTGCAGATAGTGGCTGATATCCTCGCTAAAAGTGTTGTGCTGTCTCATTACGAAACTAGCCTCGCGTCCGTATTCGATCAAATTAAACCATTTGCAGCTAGTCTCCAAAGCGAAAACAGAGGAAGAAAGCAGAGTAGAGAATTACTGCGTCAACTTGGGACTGCGCTGTTAGTTCAACATAAGATTGTAGGTCGAGTAGAGATTATTGATAAACCAGAATTGCTCTGGGAAGCCCCACAGCTAGAAAACTTATATCTCCGCTTAGAGGATGAATACGAAATCCGTGAGCGTCACAATGCCTTGGAACGCAAGCTAGAGCTAATAACCCAAACTGCACAAACAGTCCTGGAGTTCATGCAGCATAGCAGTAGCCAGCGAGTAGAGTGGTATGTGGTGATTCTGATTGTGGTGGAGATTCTGCTGTCACTGTATGACATCGTTTTCAAAGGCTAACGCTCAATTTGGAGACCGTAAAAATTGCTGCTTTTGAACAGTAGCCTTGAGTCTGGCAATCGCAGCCAACACTGCAAAATTCTATGCTTTTATCAGAATATTAAACAATACAAACTCTCCCAAAATGTTTCATTGCTTCCACATTTAACGGGACATGGTAAAGGGTTTAAGTAGATTTTGATTAAAATAAAAATTCAAAATGAAAATGTTACATTTTGAATTTTAAATTTTATTCTACTTCATTAAAAAGATGTTCCTCTAACAGAGGTTGCACTTGGCGAAACTCCTCTGGGGAAAGTAATTCCGGTTCACCTGTTTTCGCAATCCGTGCAAAAAATAACAGAGGATCGAGGGGTGTATAAATTGCATACTCCTGATCTTCCTCATAGAAGCTAGCGAGTAGCTGTAATTGCTCTGGATCTAAATCTGCCTCTTCGTCTTCGATTTCTAAGGTAAAGAGTTCTGATTCTTCAACAGGCGGTAAATCACCTGCCACTGTCAGAGCATAAGCTGTGTTCTTCAATATCAGGTTCTGCTCGGATAGTACAGCTTGAGCATTAGCAAAAATTTGCTCAATGATGTTGTCGTCTTCTACCAGAACCGCTTCTTCTTCCTCATCGTCACCTTCCCAAGAAAAAATCTCTACAGGTGAGTCTACAGGAAGAAGTAAAACGTATTCTTGCCCATCTACCTCAAGGGAATGCTCTACATAACATTCGAGCGATCGCCCTTTGTCATCGGTTAAAGTGATGGAACTGGTATGAGCGTTATCATCTTCTTCAGGAAATGGAGGGGAAAACATAGCCGAAAGGTAAAAATTTAATAAATATCAGCAAGTTTGGAAATCGCTTAACTATATTAATGACATATTCTGTCAATGAGATAGCTTGATACGTAGATACAACTGCTGGCTAATCGTTTTCAGAATATCATGTTAAAAGGTATCAATATTCAATAGCCGCAACTGAACTACGGGAACTAGCACGCTTAACATCCAGCCATTGTTGTAAAATTAAAGCGGCTGCTTTACGGTCAATCAAACCTTTATGGCGTGACGGGGAGCGGTTCTCAGCTATCAGCAGTTGCTCTGCTTGAAATGAAGTTAATCGCTCATCGACATATTCCACAGGCAGTTTCAGCGCTTTAGTAAGTCTTGTAGTAAATTTCTGAACTTGACGCGCCTGAAATCCTATTGAGCCATCCATTGAATAAGGTAAGCCCATAACTAGGATTTGCACTTCGCGTTCATTAACTATTTGCCGGATTTGCTCGACATCCTGGTCAAAAGATGTGCGCTCAATTGTGGTTATCCCAGTAGCAATTAAACCCGTGCGATCGCACCCAGCCACACCAATGCGCTTGCGACCGAAATCTAGTCCCAACGCTGAAATAAACGGTTTTGGCTGCTCCTGGGATATCACTAATTCTCCTGCTCTGCATCTGCTGATTCAGGAATCGGCGATGCTTCTATACTAGGGTTTTTTACTGGAAAGTTAATCGATTCTGACTTGATTGGCAGTGGTTTATCTGAGGATGGTAGCTTTCCTGGTTGTATCCATGACATTCCACCTGGTATAGGTTTACGTGCCGGTTGTAAACCTTGCAGCATGTCAGTCCACTGAATTCCCTCTAAGGAGACGAATTTAGATTCCCGTAGCTTGTGCCACACTGAGCGAGACATAACTAATGTATGTTTTATGCGTTTTGCGCCAATTCTTTCCAAATACTCTTCTCGCTCCGCCTGATAGTCAGAGGAAGCTAGTTGTAACCCTTGCTGGGGAAAATCTTGGGCAATCCGAGCCAGTTGAGATAGCAATTCTGGATAGAGCCAAGTGTAAGCAGGATGAACTGTCAGCGTTGCAGAGTGGGGAACTTCGCCCTTTCGGTCAAGTTGCACCTGAAAATAGCCGATCGCAGCTTTGCGTTGGGGTTCAAATACGTAACCACTGACTACTTCTGTTTTGGTCAGCCATTGTTTCACAGCATCAGTTAAAGCGCCAAACAAACTGGTTTTAAAGTCGCGAGTATTGCGGTCAAAAACCTGGCGTACCAAAGGTGGCATAGATGCCGTATCTAGTTGGTATAGCAATTGGGCATCAGCATTACTCACTGGCAAAAGATTGGGCAAATCTGGCTCTGCTTGTGCCAATTCAGCTAGCAATTCCGGCCCAATTTCCCAATACGTCATTTCTGCCAGACGCTGGAATCCATTTTGTCGATATAGTGCCAGTGCCTCAATATCGTTGATGTTAACTTCTAGTAGCCAAGTCCGAGCTTCCAAAATCGATTCAAAGCAATGGCGCAAAAGTTGCGAACCGATTCCTTGTTTATCGACACCACGCTCTAACAACACTTGATCGATGCGCCAAGTGCTGCGTGTTCGGTTAAAGGGTGATACTTGAATCATCCCTAGAAGCATCCGCCCTTGCTCTGCAACATAAGCACAGAGGCGATACTGAAGCGGGTTAGGGAACCAACTCAAAAACTTGAGTAATCCATACCAGCGACGCAGCATGAGCATCTGGCTGATGGCAAAACCTGCTCCCTGGGGAGTAAGGGCTGCGAATGACTCTTGAGTTATGCGCTCAATTCCGTCCAGATCCCGGTATTGGACTGGTCGGATAACAACACTGAGGTTTCTGGGAAGTAATGAAGTCATTTTTATTCGAGCCGCTATTTAGCCTTAACTAACTGCTCTTCAAAGGAACTGCTGCAATAATATTAACTGCTTTCTGCCCTTTACTAGTGTGTCAAAAGGGAGATTTGAGTAAATTAATACTTAAAAAAGCAGAAAAAGCAGACTTTGTGAGAACACGATTGGCGTTAACCCAACAACATCTGCCTTTATTTTATTGGAATTTTGATTAAAATTTGTATATATTTACAGCCCTTGTCGAGAAACTAGCTTTTCAAAGTGGGCTTGAGTTTGATGGAGTAATTGCTGGCGACTATCTACCATTGTTTGTTTCAGGGATGGAACAAGATTGCGAGCTTGCAGAGTCATGTGAAGTTGCAGGTTGGCGACATATTCACTGAAATCTTGATTCACTTCATCTGCGCCCGCATCTGTTAATAAATTTGATTCCATTGCCACTGTGTTCTCCTGTGTTAATCCTATTCTGTCTCTCTTCATGACAAAAAATTATCATGTTGCTTGGACTAACTTCTTAATTTGCAATGAAGTTTAACGCTTCTTAGGGATAGCGATCGCAGCAGGGTTTTTATTTGCCCATTAAAATCTAAAACCAACACCACCTTGTACAGAGATAGCTGTACCACCACTATCACGGTAGGCATCAAAAGCGATGATGGCATTGCCAAAAAGGACAGTATTGCTATTCGGGATCATATAATCGATGCCCGGTTGTAAAGCAAAACTGATTTTGTCGCCCACAGGAGAAGATCCACCACCACCAGCCAACACTAACCCAGCACCCAGGTAGGCATCGGCTTGCCAGTTAAGGGGAATATCGTAAGAAATCGTTGGCACAACTGCTGTATTATTACCAATTAACACTTGAGCACGCAGTGAAAGCGGTGCTTCCAAAAGCTTGTAGCGCCCAGCTATCACTCCCCCGAATTGGATACCATCAGTAAAACCAACACTGGGGCCTATACCTATATAACTGCCATAAGCTACTTGAGCTTGCGCTGGTTTCATAGTCGCCAGACTCAAAACCAAGCTAGCCCCCAAAACTGAAACCAAATATGGAATATACTTCATAACTGACTCCTCACACCATTTTGTTATTGGGCATTGGGTTAGAAAAACTCTTCCCCATTCCCCATTCCCCATTCCCCATTCCCCATTCCATTCTACGGGCAACGAGGATGAATGCCTCCTTGAGTACAAATGTACGCTAATTGCTTGGCATCTAAATTTTTGGCTTGAGAAAAATCAACCCCTTGAACTACGGCAGATACTGAGCCTAAATCTGGGGTTTTGACAAATTGATCTGCTGGATCTTCTTTGCTAGGGGCGAGAATTGCCCCCTTAAAATCTGCTCCTGCCACATTTGCTCCCCGTAAATCTGCAAGACTCAGGTCAGCATTTTGTAAGTTAACGTTTTCCATCTGGGCAGAACGCAAAACAGCACCAGCGAGACGAGTGGCGCTGAGGTTAGCATTGCTGAGATTAGCACGATCCAAATAGGCTCCTGATAAGTCTGCTCCTTGCCAATCAGTGTTAGTTAAGTTGGCAAAGGATAATTGTGTTCCTATAGCAGTAACGCGACCTAAACGGGCTGCATAAAGATTAGCTTCGTTCAATTTAGCATCGCCTAAATCAGCCCCAGTTAAGCTGGCTCTTTCCAAAACTGCGTTTCGCAGATCGGCTCCCACTAGTTGGGTGCTGTTGAGTTTTGCGTCATATAGACGCGCGTTGGATAAGTTGGCTCTGTTGAGAACGGCGCGGCTCAAATCGATCCGGTTCATCAAGACGCGACTAAGGTTAGCATCAGTCAGATTGGCTTGCTGCAACTGAGCTTGGCTTAAATCAGCTATTACATCGTCGTAGGTATCCCAGCGTCCATCTTCACCTGGACTCCGAAAGCGGCTACCCTTAAAGCTGGCTTGGTTAAGATTTGCAGATTTAAACTTAACTCCTGATAAATCAAGGTTGTCTAGTACCAAGTTGAAAAATGAACTTCCTGGAGTACCACTTTGACCTAATTGGATGCTACTAAGGTCAACGCCCTCCATTTTTCCGCTATACACAGAGAGAATTTTGTTGATCGTTCTTTGGTTTATTTGTAGCCGCCCTTGTCGCAAATCCCGTTCTTGGGTTGCAGCGCTCCCTACAGATTCCAGTTCGCTAACCAAAAACTGATTCTTATTTTTTAATTCGGGGATGGCTTGGGGCCCGACAGTTGTCAAAGCTTGTTGAATCGTATCCAGGAGGCTGGGGTTGGTTTCGCTAACCAATAAATCCGCCAGATATTTAATAGACTGGGGATCGTTAAGACCACCCATAGCCAGAATTGCACTTTGGTGTTGCTCGTTAGTCACCCCAGAGTTGGGAGTCAATTGTTTGACAAGTTCGAGGAACTGTTGGCTATTAATTTGCTTAGTTGCTCGTTGGGATTGTTGAATTTGGATATAAACTTGAGTGCCAATTAAAGTTGCCAACACAGCAGTCATACTTGTAAGCCCTACCCCAAACAAAGTCAGATTAGGATTTTGCTGTATTCGCCGCCACAGGTTAGGCGATTGGTTGATTTCATCTACCGCTAATTCTTCTCCCTCTTGCCATTCTTCTACTTCATCATTACCGCCAGCAGACTGAGCTTGTCTTTTGCTAGCTAAGAGTGAAGATGGTAAGGGACGAGTTGCATCTATTGTATGAGTGCCTGCAAGTTGATCGTGCAGGGCGCGACGATCCCGACGCGACCGCGACGGTAAACCTATCCCTTCACCGACAATCATTAATAAAGACAAAAATGTGAATAATCCTAAATTTGGAAAAGCAAAGCTGTAGCGCCACAGGAGATAGGCGATGGAGATAGGTACAGTCCAACGTCCAACTCCTTCTCTAATGACAACTGCCCCCAATCCGGGCGATTTTCCTTGCTCGTTGACAACCCGCACTTTGAACCAGCGTTTCGGAATTGTGTTACCAGTCTTAGCCAGTAAATACAATTGCCACCACGAGAGAGTTACAGGGGCTAACAGGGCGATTGTCCACAAAATATTAGTCGGCCATGCTACGTTACGGATGCCATAGCTCACAGGCAGAGCGAGAGGCCGAGCGATCGCTCTTTCTGTAACTACCAGCACGGGGTTAAGCGGCACTCGGTTCAGATCGCTTCTAGAATTGGCGTAGACACCAATACCGAAGGGAATCAACCCACTGGCAACTACTAGTGTGATTTCAGCCGCCCAAGCGGCAAAACGCCTACTTGCTAGTAACAGCGAACTGGCTCTTTCCGGTTCTTTGGACTGACCAGATTGATTACTACTTTGTCTAACAATTGGTGATGTCATCGAATAATTCCCTTTGATATTATTTCTACGCCGCGATCGGTACAATTAAAATAGACTCAGCTAATGGGCAAAAAGAAAAGCATATTGAAATAGAATTTAGAAGTTATGGAAGTCAGGAGCCTTTTGTATTATGGCTCCTGACTTTCATAACTCCGGGCAGATTGCCAAGTAAATGCATATCAACTTATTGCTTACGTTGAAAGCTACTAGACACAAAAAATTTGTATCCAACATACACTAACGCTGCCAAAAGTGCCAGAGTTATTACAGATGCAACCAGTTTAAACACTGCTTGCAGCATCGCCAAGGCGACAAGCACCGTCACACCCGAAACTACCAACTTTTTCGTTCCAGATAAGCCGTTGAACCAAATTTGAAATCGCTCTAGTTGCAAGTTCAAGTTGGCAAAAATAGACTGAGGCATCTGTTTTTGTCCTTGTGGTTGAGAAACAACCCCAGGTGGGGAATTAATCTCTGCCTCTAGCTTATCGAGACGACGCTGTAAGTCTTCTTCTGGTTGAGGATTCATCAATCTTTTCTACCTCAGTTAGCACACTTATTGAAAAACAGACCAACTAAATTCTATTTTTGGTGGTTGTCTTAGTGATTTTAGCTAATGTCTGTGTGTGCAATACCTTTATGACAGGTAAAAATTATGTTTTTTTGTTGTTGTCTGCTAACCGAGCTACTTTTTTAAGTATTTTTACGTCTTTAAAATGTCAAAAAAGCTTTCTTAAGTGATGCTTATTATACTGGTGGTTAAATATTTTGGTGGACAAGCGATCGCCACTAACGATCTTAGATGAGATAATTTGCATGACTGAGGTGGAGATGTTGTTTTGCAGCATCTCCAGATTGCATCTTCACAAACAATCTTAAAGTTAATGGTATTAGGTTATACGGTAGCTTTTGGAACCAAGGCGCATTGCTGTCGTCTATAAAATTAGACTGTATAACAATATTGCTCTAAAAAATCTGGAGCATTAATTAAAATGAAAACGCTTCGGCTACTTGCAATTGTTCCCACAGCTTTGGCGATGAGTTTGGTTTTCACTGAGGCTAATTTGGCACAGACACCAACAGTCCAAATTAATCGGAATTCCCAACCAGATCCACTAGTTTTAAACGGAAAGTCTGGGGGAACTGTCAAAAGTAATTGTGGCAATATTACCACTGAACCTAGTCAAGTTATCCAGGTTACAGAGTCACTACCTTATTTACGGTTAACAGTAGAGAGTCAAGGGAAGCCAACGCTGTTGATAGACGGGCCCGGAGGGCGCTTTTGTGTAATGCCAGATAGCTACTCTGGAGGCAAGCCAGAACTTTCTGGTTACTGGAAAACAGGAAAATACTCGGTCTATGTGGGCGAACTATCCGAGCAGCAGTCTAGCTACACCCTCTCAATCTCACAAAGAAATAAGTAGTCATTTGTAAAAGACAATGACAAATGACTAATCTTCCAGTGATTTAGCTGGAACTTCGATAGCAGTGACATCAATTGTGCCTTCTGGTGTGAAACGGAGAAAATGACTATTTTGCACTAACAGCGACTCCCCACAGTTAGGACACTGTAACTGACTGTTATTTAAACCTGTAAATTCGTATCCACAGACGGGACACTGGTCAGCGACCAAGTTGCGTTGCAGCCACCAACGGAACCCAAAAAAAGCCACAATAGGTGCTAAAAATAGCAACCCGACAATAATTACCAAGGATTTAACCAACCAACCCAAGCCTAATGATGCCAGCAACCAAACAAGTGCCAGTAGGGTAAGCCAAGGCCGGAGATTTAAAAGATTCAATTGAAATGACTTAAAGCTCATTTTTTAAATGTCGTCCTGCTCTCCTTCTAGGATAGCGATTTTAGTCATTTGTTATTGGTCACTTGTCATTTTGACTTGATAATTGAGGATAGAAGCATTTTTTGCAAGTGCTGTTGGAAGGCATTTATGCCAAACAAAGCGATCGCCTGTTCTCGGAGCCACTCTCCATTACATCGCTGGTCATCCCCTTGAAGCATTTCTATACAAGCTGCTGCGACAGCATCGGGATTGCGGTGTGGTACTCGCCATCCCAGTTTACCATCCTGTAAGGGGTCAGCCGAGCCATCGTCATCACCGGATAACACCGGCACTCCACAAGCCATTGCTTCTAGATAGACAATGCCAAAGCCTTCTTGTGAAGGCATGATATAGGCATCAGCAAGGCGATAATGTTCCATTAATTCTTCTGTGGCAACGAAACCAGCAAAGACGACGCGATCGCTCACACCTAAATATGCAGCTAACTGTGCCAATCGCGGTTGGTCATCACCGCGACCAATTACTAAATATTTCACTTCTGGGAAAACCTGAGCAATTTGTGGTAGTGCCCGAATCGTGACATCTACACCCTTGTAAAGATCCCCTGACCATAAGCGTGCTACTGTCATTAACACCTTAGAATCAGTGAAACCATATTTTTGAACTAATTCTGGCTGCTTGGAACCAGGAGTAAATTTATCTCCATCAATTGCACAAGGCATCATCTCTACCATTTTGGGGTTTAGACCATTGGCAAGACAAGCGCGATCGCGGCTGTAGCGACTAATTGTCAAAATTCTATCTGCTGATGTCAGGGCGCGACGTTCTTGATTTTTCAGAGGTTCCCAGACTTCTTTGCCATAAGTTAGTACGGTGTAAGGAATCCCCAAGGGTTGACAAAGGGTTTGGATTAATACTGCTAAGTTAATGTGACCGCAGAAAACTTGCTGCGGACGATTTTGCAATAAACACTTAAGTAAAGCTGTTGCCATTTGCAGTCTCCCCAAATGAGGAGACTGATTTTTAAAGTAATGAAATTTTAAGTTCTCGTCTTCAAACAAATTTAATCTATCAGCGCTATCTCGCAGCAAAAAGACTTCTGCCTTGTAAACTTGGCTCAATTCCAGATAGGCGCGGAAAATATCTTTTATATATGATTGGATACCACCCTCGTGGGCAAAAATTTCTAAAAACACGAAGACATGGTTAGTTCTTTGATTGACTTTATCACCTACCTTGAGATTTTCTGTCACTTTAGTGATGTGCATAATATTAGGTTATTTATACTTGGGTTAAGGGCGCGATCGCACCGCTTTGTAACCGCTCTAAATCTGTTTTTACCATTTTTTCTAAAAGTTGTTCAAAGCTGACTTGGGGTTCCCAGCCAAGGTTTATTTTAGCTTTAGTGGGGTTAGCGACTAATTGAAAATGCTCGTCTTGTCGCAATAAGCTGGTATTTAAAACTATATGGTGCGTCCAATCCAATCCGACAGACTCAAAGGCTGTGGCAACTAAATCTCTAACACTGTGCAGTTTTCCAGTGCCAATCACATATTCTTCAGGTTCATCCACTTGCAACATCAGCCACATTGCTTCTACGTAATCTCCTGCAAATCCCCAATCGCGTTTGGCATCTAAATTACCCATTTCTAAGGTGTTAGTTAAACCCAATTTTATCGATGCGGCTGCCAAAGAAACTTTTCGGGTTACAAACTGAGGTGCGCGTAAAGGAGATTCATGGTTATATAAAATCCCACTACAGGCAAATAGTCCATAGCGCTGTCTGTGATGCACCATTGTCCAGTGGGCGTGCATCTTCGCCGCAGCATAAGGATTTTTGGGACGAAAAGGCGTTTCTTCGTCTTGTGGCGAAATAAATACATCGCCAAACATTTCTGAACTGCTGGCTTGATAAAATCTGGTAGATAAACCTACCTCTCGCACTGCTTCTAAAAGTCTGGTAGCCGTACCTGTGATCAAATCTAGGGTTCCCAATGGGTCGTTCCAGGAGTCTGGGACAAAACTGGGAGCCGCCAAATTGTAAATTTCTTGGGGACGCAACTGTTCAACTGCGGTCAACAGCGCTGCATTATCTCTCAAGTCAACCGTAAAAATTTCTACTTGATTTGCCAGTGTTCCCAGCTTTGTCAAATTAGGTTGTCGATGCGGAGGTACTAATCCGACAACTCGATAACCACGGTTAAGAAGCAAATGGCTGAGATAGTAGCCATCTTGACCAGTTATTCCTGTAATTAGGGCTGTCTTAGTCATATTTGTCCCCTGTTCTCTCTATCTCTGTAAGCACTGAATGGCACTTGTTGGAGAACAAAAATTCAGGCTCTCAACACTGCTGACAAATCTTAACAAGGGATCTAGTGTAACTCGAATGCTATGTTTACTGTATTCACTAATTATTTTTATACAAAAACATTCTTTGAGATTTTACAAAAAAATCATAATCACTACGCAATTTTACGTAAAAAATATATTACTCCAAGTCAAAGACTATTGAAAAGAAGTATACTTTTATCAGTCAAGTAACTACATATTCGAGCAGAAACCCCTTCTTCTGATGTTTTTGTTTTCAAGTGTTTTCAAGTAAGTGAATCAACTTAACTTTTACTTTTGTGCTTCTACAGAGTATTTGACGATGAGAAGGCAATTTCTACCATCTCCACCACGTTCGTATATAACACGGTCTGCCAACCGCCGGAGGAGAAACCATCCATAGCCACCTACTTGTAGAGTACCTGGGGCTGGTTCTGCGATCGCATCAGGATCGAAAGGTTTTCCATAATCCCAAATTCTAATCTCTAGTCGGTCAATCCATAGATAAACGTTAATCTCAATGGTTGTTTCCGGGGGTAAAGCATGATGAGCGTGACGAACAGCGTTAGTAAAACCTTCTGCTAATGCTAAATTGAGCCGATCTAGTTGGGTTTTTGACCAGCCAAGTTGAGACAAATGTTGCAGACAAAATTGCTCGAACCATTCTTGCACCTGGTTTAGGAGACTGAGTTCGCTCTTAACCTTCAGATGGTCTTGCTGCACTATAGTAAACATTAACTGTGACTTAAATATAAATAAACCTAAGTTGCTAGTTATTAAATTTTGCACTATTCGCCAAATTTCTCCGATATAGAAAAATTTAAATTTAGATATTTTGTGTACCAAAATACAAAACATCGACGATTTTGGCATTTTGAGGATTGTAACTAGCAACTTACGTTAATTAAGTGAAAAATGTTTATATTTGATGACTTTAGCGCAAGTCTTTAGGCGCAGCCTTCCCATTAGGCATTCTCAGTCGAAGACTGGGAACAAGATAATCTCTCAAAGCTTGTTTAAGTCAAGAATTTTACCTGAAGTTGACACCAATGGCCTTTGGCTGATGACTCATTAATCTTAGCCTCTTGTAGAGAAGAGGCTAGGATTAATGAATTCTATATTGTTAAAATTGACGCCTGTAGATTTATTTCAAAAGCACATCTGTATATACTCTTGAAACTCACAGGCGTCAAAGCACTTTGTGGTGACTAATTTAAAATAGTCCCAAGGTCAAAGATTTATCCAATGGCAAGGCAGCACCAATACCTAGCCACAGGGTGACAAGAGTACCAAAGAGGAAGACTGTGGTTGCGACTGGACGGCGGAAAGGGTTTTGGAACTTGTTGACATTCTCAATAAAGGGAATGAGAATTAGTCCTACTGGTACAGAACCCATTGCTAACACTCCCAAAAGTTTGTTAGGAAGCGATCGCAAAATTTGGAAGACTGGATATAAGTACCACTCTGGCAAAATTTCCAATGGTGTAGCAAAAGGATTTGCTGGTTCACCGGTCATCGCGGGATCTAGCACAGCTAGAGCCACAATTGCCGCGAAGGAACCCATGATCACGATTGGAAAGACATAAAGTAAGTCATTAGGCCAAGCGGGTTCACCATAGTAGTTGTGACCCATGCCTTTAGCGAGTTTTGCTCTTAACTGAGGATCGCTCAGATCGGGTTTTTTTTGTGTTGCCATTTTGAAATATGCTCTCCTGCTTAAGTTAAATTAAAGCATTTGTGAAAGCTATCAGCTACTAGGCAACCCTAGCAGGCGGGAAGCGGAGTTTTGTCGATCTCCGGTCAGCCGCCTGGAGGGAATTTACAGCTTTAGGCTTCAGACACAAGGGTTTGTTTGTTGGAACTTATGTGCAATTAAATTTATTGGTTTCATAAGTTTAGAACAAATAACTTTATCTGAAAACTGACAAATCTTGCCTTTCACTAATAACTGAGATTACAAAGGCCCGGAAATGCCTTGCTTGCGGATCATCAAGAAGTGAAACAGCATGAAGACTGCAATCAACCAAGGTAGTACAAAGGTGTGGGCGCTGTAGTAACGAGTTAGTGTTGCTTGACCAACACTTGAACCGCCTCGCAGCAGGTCGGAAATCAGAACGCCAACTACGGGAATTGCTTCTGGTACACCGCTAACAATTTTCACAGCCCAGTAGCCAATTTGATCCCAAGGTAAGGAATAGCCTGTGACTCCAAAGGAAACTGTAATTACAGCCAGGATCACACCACTTATCCAGGTCAGTTCGCGGGGCTTTTTGAAACCACCAGTCAGATAAACCCGGAAGGTGTGCAAAATCATCATCAATACCATCATGCTGGCAGACCAGCGATGGATGGAGCGAATTAGCCAACCGAAGCTTACTTCATTCATGATGTACTCCACTGAAGAGAAAGCTTCAGTGACTGTTGGCCTGTAGTAGAACGTCATGGCAAATCCAGTGGCAAACTGGATGAGAAAGCAAACCAGGGTAATTCCACCCAGACAGTAGAAAATGTTGACGTGGGGAGGGACGTACTTGCTAGTAACGTCTTCAGCGAGTGCCTGAATCTCCAGGCGTTCCTCAAACCAGTCGGAAACGTTGGCCATACAATCTCAAGTTCCTAAAAGTCGGTTGCGGTTGATAAATCCCGAAGTTTTAAAATTGGCGGCTAAAATTCTGATGATTCCAAGCCTCGGCATCCTGCGGATTCACCCAAGGGGTTGCCGCAAACTAGAATAGCAACAGAATTGTCTATGAACTTTTCATCAGCCGCCTCTTATAACTTCTCTCCCAATTAGCAATTTTGGGATTTTAGTAAAGGCGAGTTTTTTCGTTTGCTTGTCAGATGTCAGCGTGCTAAGAGTCTTCAGAAACTTTACACTCTGTAAAGAAGGAATATATTGCGATCTCTTTACGCCCCTGCACACAAAATGGTGGACACAAAGTAGATTTTATCCTCTCGTGAGTGGATACAACGCATCAGTTGACTGAACAACTTGATGAGAGAAATGCACCACTTCTATAAAAAAAGTAACATAATCGAGAGATAGATTTCATCAACAACAGGGCAACTGAGCATTTCTAGGCAATTTGGGTTGAGGTGGAATTGATAATGGGGTTCATGAACAAACAAGTCTTTCGGGTTGGATTTTCGTTGTTAATCGCGTTTTGGTTGGCGTTTGGTACGCTTACCCAGCCTGCGATCGCTTTGACCGGCGAACAAAAGCTGGTTTCGGAAGTTTGGCGAATTGTTAATCGCACTTATCTAGATGAGACTTTTAATCATCAGAACTGGGCGGCTGTGCGACAAAAGGTTCTAGAGAAGCCTCTGACAGACTCAAATGCTAGTTATGCGGCAATTGGGAAGATGCTTAAGAGTCTTGATGACCCTTTTACCCGCTTTTTAGACCCGGAGCAGTACCGCAGCTTACAAGTTAATACTTCTGGGGAATTGACTGGAGTAGGATTGCAAATTGCCCTGAATGCTGAGAGTGGGAAACTAGAAGTAGTGGCTCCTATAGTGGGTTCACCAGCAGATAAAGCGGGAATTAGACCACGCGATCGCATTCTTAAAATTGAAGGCGTTCCCACAAAAAATCTTACCCTAGATGAAGCTGCAACTAAAATGCGGGGCCCTAGTGGCAGCCTTGTTACTCTCCTGATTGAACGGGACGGAGAGCCAGAAACGGAAATCAGACTAACACGCGATCGCATTGCTCTTAACCCTGTGGTTTCAGATTTGCGTGTTTCTGCTGAAGGTACACCCATTGGCTATCTACGTCTTACACAATTTAATGCCAACGCTTCAACGGAATTGGCACACGCTATTTCTAGTCTAGAAAAAAAAGGTGCTGCTGCCTACATTCTAGATTTACGAAATAATCCTGGGGGGTTATTGCAATCAGGAATTGAAATCGCTCGTTTGTGGTTAGACTCTGGTACTATCGTCTACACGGTAAATCGACAAGGCATTCAGGGTAGTTTTGAAGCCTCTGGGGCATCCCTAACAAACGATCCTCTGGTTATTTTAGTGAATCAAGGAACTGCCAGTGCGAGTGAAATTCTCGCCGGCGCACTTCAAGATAATGGTCGCGCTCAACTGGTAGGCGAAACCACCTTTGGCAAGGGCTTAATTCAATCTTTATTTGAGCTATCAGATGGTTCCGGCTTGGCAGTCACAATTGCTAAGTATGAAACTCCTCAACACCGGGATATTAACAAACTAGGCATTAAGCCAGATAAAGTGATTTCCCAAGATCCAATTAACCGCGAACAGATTGGTACTGAAGCGGATCTGCAATATCAAGCAGCAGTGGAACTTTTGAAGAAAGACTCGGTTGTGGCAGGAAAGGTTTAAAAGTTAGGAGTTATTCAAGTTCTCGTTTACGTGAGGTATACCCGTAGGGGCACAGCAGTGCCCATTGGTGTCAACTTAAGAGGATTTTGCCCAAATTTGCTGGGTGTAAGCGTCAATCTCACGATGGCGCTTACGCCTAGTTTTGACTAGTCCAAACAGTTTTTGATGTTCCACAAGATAAGGAACTGTCAGATAGTAATACCAAGTTTAACCCCACAAAACAGAAACTAAACGCACTTAGCGCTGGCAAGGGTTAGAGCGATACTCTCCCATAGATATAATTTCATCAGTTTTCTTTTCTTCGTTTTCATCCGACTTCAAAGGTTTAAAGCTGAGGGGAGATAGCAATGAAAATATCTCTTTCTCAATTCGTTCGATCGGCGGCGCTGGTAAATGTTTTTGTTGCCGCAGGTCTGGGTTTCCTTTTTTCGCTGGACGTTTTGTACTCATGATGTATCACTAAGAACATCAAACCAGATATTCTTAGATTACATCTTATCTTATGCTGACTTTTTGCTTAAGTTGACACCAATGGGCACTGCCGTGCCCCTACGGGTGTACCTCACGTAAACGAGAACCGCTATAATCAGTCTTTGATACTCGTTAATGAGCCTTTATGCTCTGATTGCTGCTGTATGTTAATGAAATTATTGCTTAAACAACGCCCAAGCTAAAAACCTCTCAGTATGATACAACGCTAATTGATTGCTCACACCGTTGAAAACGGCATCAAAAGCGTGTTCTGCCCAAGGAATTTGTATAAAAACCGCAGTATTACCAGAGTCCTGTAAACTTTCATACATCTTTCTGCCAAATCGCGCTTCTACCAAATTGTCACGACTACCGTAAATTAATAAAGTTGGCGGTAAAGGGTGCGTTAGATAATTTATCGGTGAAGCAATTTGATATTGATTAGGCAATTCCTCTAAAGAACCACCCATAAATGCTTTTAAAACAGCGCGGGTGTTGATAGGATCGGGGAATGGTGGTGTTTTGTATCCTCCAGGTAAGTTAACAGGGCCGTAATAGTTGACTACAGCCCGAATAGGTGGTGCATCTGGTTGATAAGCCGCTAGCATTGCTAGGTGCGCTCCCGCAGAACGTCCTATAAGTACCATGCGTTCTGGATCGGCTTCATAAGCTGCTGCATGTTTGCGAATAAAATTTAAGGCTGTACGCACATCATCTAACTGAGTTGGAAACTGATATTTAGGTGCGTGTCGATAGTCAATTGCAAATACTGTATATCCACGATTAGCAATATATTGATTAAACTCAGAATTGGCATGAGGATTGCCATATTGCCAAGCTCCACCATAAATTACTACCACTGCTGGATATTTCCCCACCTCTGGGGGTTGGTAAACTTCCATTTTTAAAGGCACTCCCGCAGGAGAAGCAAAGATAATATCTTTTTGATGACGGGTTTTACCTAATGGAATACCCCCGAAAAAATTAACTAAGTTAAAGGGATGGGTTTGCATTTTAGCCCTTACTTGGGCAGGAATTTGCTCTAGATAATTTGTGCCCAAACCTTGTTTCATCGCTTTATCCATCTGTATTTGAGTTGGTGGGATATTCACTAGCACCCATGCACAAATTAGCAATCCTATTAAGCTGAAAATGAAAGATAAACGCCGTATTTTACGGCGACGGATGTAGAAAAAAGAAAGTAATAAAGAGAGTGAATTTAATAAAAATAACCAAGGGCTAACTTCTGGCGCTCCTACTGCTAGGGTGAGTAAAAACATATTTGGAGCCGGAAGAATAATCCAAGAACTGAGAAATAAGCTTGCAAAACTTAGTAATAATACAAGCCATGATAAAAGTATTTTGGGTTTAGTAAACATAAATTAAAGCGCGGTAATAACGACTCCAAAGAAGTACAATCTATCCGCCAATGCTACGGTTGGCAATAGTTAAATCATGTCAAGTCATATTACTTTAATAAGTATTCTTACTTTGAGGATACACTAAAGCTGAGATTAGGCGATCGCATTGAAGTTTCCAATGCACTGTACGAATGAGTACAAGAAGATGAACCCTGTGTGCAGGAATGCTTTGCCTGTATGGTTTTTCAGGTTGATAAAATTAGCGATCGCAATAGCTCCTCTACCAATTGCGTCGTGTGCTTCTATAAAGGCCCGGAGTATAAAATTCAAGCCATCTACGAATCAAATCGCTACAATTGGCGCTGGTCAAAGTAGTAGTGAAGGTATAAGCTGAACGAATAATTACTAAAAAGTACATCTTTTGCCATTTGCAGTTTTTTCTGAATGTTACTAATCTTTATCGATTTCAATTTTAAGGTTGGGTAATCCTTCTAATGGGCTAAGGTCGGTAACGTCTGTATCTCCTAAAACTAATTCCGTAAGATTAGGAAGGTTAGCAAGCGGACTTAGGTCGCTAACAGGCATTTTTGAAGAAAAGAAACTACTTCTAAAAAGGTTCTCTTTACCTAAACATAGTTTACGTAAACTATGGCAATTAGCAAGGGGACTAATATCAGTGACACCTGCTTCGGCTATAGTTAGGCTGACAAGATTGGGAAGGTTTGCTAAGGCACTAAGATCATTAATTTTATTATTATTAAGCATTAAATTGGTAAGATTAGAAAGAGAAGCAAGTGGACTAATATCTTGTACTTGTGTTTGATAAAGGCTTAAATTTTTCAGGTTAGAAAGTTTTTCTAAAGAATTAATAACGCTAATTTGTCCAGATGATCCCAATGCACCTACACCCTCGAAAATTACTGTTCCTATACTCAGTGAAGTTAGTTTATAAATATTGGCAAGTGGACTGAAATCACTAATCTCATTTTCTATAATATCTAACTTTTCTAGATTAGTAAGGTTAGCTAGTAAACCTAGATCGCTGATACCTGTTGTCGCTAGACCAAGAGTGGTAAGCTGGGTCATAGTCTTTAGAAACTGACAATCTATATCTTCATCTATATTAAAAATTATCAAGCTAACTAAATTCTGCATCTTCGCTAAAGGGCTAAAATCCCTTATTTCGGATTGTCCTAAAATAAGGCTAGAGAGGCTAGAAAGATTGCACAATATGCTAATGTCATTAGTTCTGATACCACTTAAGCTGAGATAATTCAGATTATAAAGAAATGCTAACGTGTTGATATCACAATTAAAAATTTCTTCTTGGAAATACCTACCTAATGATAAGTGATTCAGTGTGGGAAGTTCTGCTAATGGACTTAAATCACAGATTTCATCTGCTTCGGATATTCTTAATTTAGTGATATTGGTAAGTTTTTGTAGTAGACTCAAATCTTTTAAAGACAGCTTTTCTATAGTTAACTCTTTAACATGCTTAAGATGCTCAAATCCTTCTGATGAAACGAGAGTAGGGATATATACTTTGTTAGTATGAGATAGTACCTTCTGAGCATAAGTATCACGGTCAAAAGCATCCCAAGCTCTACCTAATTCTTTACTTAAGTCATAACGACTATCTTTTGCATAATCAGTCAAAATTTCCATAGCAGCGGAACTACCAATCTTGGCTAGCGCCTGTATACACAGAGCAGTTTCCCCATGAGAATAGTTTGGCTTAGGAGCAAGCAAAGGTGCGATCGCATCCCCAGCCCTCGCAACCATTATCACCTCGTCATCATCTTTGGGAGGCAACAACGCCTCAGCTTGTTTAAGGACTTCAGCACGTATCTGAGGGTCAACTTCTACGGTTGTTTCCAAACACGCCACCGCCAGCAAATGCAAATAATGGCCTTTATCTGGCATTTCGTTACCCATCTTGAGCAGCTTTTCAAGCAATTCTTTACGCTCTCTTGGGCGACCTAGACCCGCAGCAACAATAATTGCCTCACGCCATTGGTCATTGTCGGCATGTTTCAATAGTACATTAACACTATCTTCATTAAGTGCTGCCTGTGCAGCGAGAAACTCTTGAAAGGTGCGGTGTGCAAAATCAATTTTCCCAACAGATGGTTCCCGCAAAAGTGCTACTCTTTCCACAAATAGAGCGCGTATCTGTTTCCCAGTAACTTCCTTGGGAAGGTTCATCACTGGTAAGCGACGGGTAAAGTGTGCATCAACTCTGTCTATTTCAACGTCAGAATAATTATTTTCCATCATCCAATAAGCAAAGGATTGGATCAAAGCCATTTTCTGACTGTCGGACAGACCACCTGGGTAAGACTCGTCAAGGTCGAGTTTGATTTTCCGTCCGCGATCGCGGCTGTTCAACAGCATATCAATGCACTCTTGGTAAAGCTTGATACGTTCTGTAGGCAGATTTTCACCACGCTCTCGATATAGCGCACAAATCATCGCACACAACAATGGTGTGGTTGCCAGTCGCCGCAACTCAGGACGTTGATGCAACAGACGTTTTAGGTCGGTTGCCCTACTCTGCAAATTAATCTGTTCATCTTCTGGACGACGAGCAGCTGCTAGAGCCTTATGCCACTGAGCAATAAACTGCTCGATATCAGTAGGACTCATGGACTGTAGTGACAGATTTAGAAATTGTGCTTGCTCTGTCCAAGTTTCCCAGTCCTGCCACTTTTCCCCTTGACCATCCTTTAGCCCAGCAGGACGTGATGTGACAACGTAACGCGCATAGGGAAAGTCTGTCACCAAGTCAGCAAGGGCATTCAAAAAATCTTGACGCTGGTTTCGTGGCAGTTCATCCACCCCATCAATCAATACCAATGCATATCCTGTCTCAAGGCATTGATGTACCCACCCCTTGGGCATCGTATCAGCAATATTACGAGCAATGAGTTTTGGAAATTCTTCCGGTGTGGGGAAACCTTTATCTACTAAAGACCTTAGCCGAATAAAAAATGGTATCAATCGATTCCAAGACTCTAAGGCGGGTGGAAAGTCTTGCTTGGCAGCACGCACAGCTAGCCACTGGAGAAGTGTACTTTTACCAGCACCAGCCCCACCCCGAATTACTATCCGTCGGCAGGTAGCAAGGGTTTCGTCTACTGGAGATGTGCGTAAACTGGTGATTTTCTCCTGCTGAACGTGAACTGCTATTTCCTCCGTTAGGCTTCTACTGATAATTTCTGCCTGTTGATTTTGCTCCTCTCGCCCGTGCTGTATTGCTGATAAGGTAACGTAGGCTTTGCTGAGGCTTTGTTGAGCAGTTAGGGTATCCATTCGCGGCAAACCAAACATCTCCATCCGATCTAGTTGGCGGATGATGACTTGTCGATATTTCCTCTCAAACTCATTTTTGTCTCGTTGAGACTGTTCTTGCGATGTCTGGAGATGCTCAATAATTTCTTCTAGTCGCTGCAAACTCTCTGTAGTTGCAGCAAGTGTAAAACCTTCCAATTGTGGTGCTACTTCGATGATGCCTCTGCTTACTTCTTCTAACATCCGCTCATAGAGAGCAGTTTCATTGCGGTTAAAGTGTTTGCAAGTTTCTGGATAAGCATTACGAAGATTTAGCGTTAACGATTTTACATCCAGACTAAAACTCATCAGCAACTCACTCGTCACCTCAGCCCGACGCAATGTTTCTGCAATTTCTAATTGAATCGCCGTGCGGCTGTTTTGGCTGATGCTTACGGCTTCCAGGTCGAAAATAGGCTGCATCTTTTCTACTATCTGCTTGGCAATCTTTTCAAGACTTCTTTGTGTCTTCTCTTGGTCACTAGGATTAGAAATAAAATTTTTAAGCTTGTCTACTATATCTTCTCCAACCGCCTTCTCTGATGAGGCATTTTTCAGGCAAGTAGAGATTATTATCTTTGCTATAGCAGGGCAGAGAATGGAAAGAAGCGATCGCACAACAGCCATGAGTATGATTACAAGATATTACTTAATTTTCAATGTAATTTATACAAAGCTGAATTAACTTTTTTTCGCCATAACTTAAGGATAAATTAAGCAAGACGATGTGTTACTTATTCCTAGCAACTATATAGCACCAAAATGTAAATCCGAAATAAGGTGTGGTTTTGACTTTAATCATGCCCCAGCACCCAAATCATCTAGCCTAATCTGAGAATCAGAAATGCGAGAAAATGGGTGCATTAGTTTTGGAATACCTTATTTCCCTAAACCCAGATGATTTAATAAAGCTTGGCGCATCACTTCTACAGGTACATTTTCCTGCTGCAACCAAATTTTTAAGGCTGCTACCCCTTGCTGGACTAGCATTTCTAAGCCATTGATGGCAATTGCACCTTGTTTTTCAGCTTGCTCTAGAAATTGCGTCGGTTTAGGGATATATATTAAATCGTAAGCGATCGCACCTGTTGGTAAATCTGCTATTTCTTCTCCACTCAAAGGCGACTCGTCAACGTTGGGATACATCCCTATGGGGGTTGTGTTTACCAGCAGATTAGCTTGGGGAATTAGCTTTGCAACTTCCTCCCATTGATGAACTTGCAAATTCTCCGCGATGGGTGAATTACTCCAACTATGGCGGAATTCTTGTAATCTCTGCATATTCCGCCCAACAACAAGAATTTTGGCAAAACCTAATTGGTGACAACCTGCTACAACTGCTCTAGCTGCGCCACCATTGCCTAAAATTACCGCTACTTTCTGACTCCAATCTTGCTTATAGGTTGTCTGCAAAGGAGCGATAAATCCTTCTATATCGGTGTTTGTCCCCACCCATTGATTATTTTGACGACTAACAGTATTTACTGCCCCTATGGTTTGGGCAAGAGGGGTAATTTCTGACAGGAGGGGCATAATTGCCTGTTTGTGGGGGATTGTAACACTAAAGCCGACAACCCCAATAGCGGCAAAGCCTGCGATCGCTACTTCTAAATTCTCTGGTGCAATGGGAAAGGGAAGATAAACGTAATCTAATCCTAAATTAGCGATCGCTGCATTATGCATCAGTGGCGACAGCGAATGTTCCACCGGATGTCCAATTACCCCTAGTAGTTTAGTTTTACCTGTAATCAATTTGTCATTTGTCATGTGTCAATAATCATTAGTGATTTTCCTTGCTCAATCCTTTTAAAGCAAGGATTTCAGTCTTTATTATCACTACATATTGACCAAATTCTCACACATCACGGGCTTTAAAAAAATTGTAAATGGCAAGCCCAATAGCTATAAGTAACACTGCATGAATTAAATTTCCAGCAATATGAAGTGTTAATCCTAATGCCCAAAAAGCAACCAGTACAACAACAATACCCCAAAGGATGCTAAACATATATTTGACTCTTAGTAAAGTGATTTTTACTTGCTCACATATCTTATCGTCTAACTTGAGTTTTATTCTATTTGCCCTAAGATAGGTTAATAAATTTAAATCATCTTTCTTAAGAAAGAAACCGAAAGCATTTATTTTTTTTAATTGTAAGGATTGAGCAAGAAAAACCACTATTTACATCCCACTAACCCGTCAAGAGTCAAGGCTCAAGGGTCAAAAGTCAAAAATTACCCCCTCTGCTCCTCTGCCCTACAATTATTAAAAGCTACTTAACACTTCTTTAAATCATGCAGGCAACTACAGCCCCCTCTAAAAACCCAATTCCTGGTAAATATTGGCAGTGGCGCGGGCACAATGTTTACTATGTGCGTGCGGGAGAGAAGCAATCGCAACGTCCGCCTTTGCTTTTGGTACATGGATTTGGTGCTTCCACAGACCACTGGCGCAAGAATATCACAGGATTGTGTCAAGACTTTGAAGTATTTGCGATCGATCTTTTGGGATTCGGGCGATCGGCAAAACCAAAATTGCAGTACAGTGGCGACTTGTGGCGCGACCAACTTCATGATTTTATTACTGAAGTAATTGGTCAAAAAGCAGTATTAGCGGGTAATTCCCTTGGTGGCTACGCTAGCTTGTGTATTGCAGCGCAACATCCCGAAAGTGCGGCTGGTTTAGTTTTGCTCAATAGTGCAGGGCCATTTAGCGAAAGCCAACCCACATCTGAACCTGAAGCTTTACAATCAGAAATTCAGGCTCCCAAACAATCGGCTAATTTGCAGAAACTTCTTGGTGACTGCACTAAGTGGATTTTTCAACAACCTTTAGCCCAGTTTTTATTATTTCAGTACGTGCGACAACGCTGGGTAATTCGCCAAACCCTAGAAAAAGTTTATCTTGACAAAAGTGCCATTACAGACCAATTAGTAGAAGAAATTTCTCGCCCTGCTGACGATCCTGGTGCGTTGGATGTGTTTGTTTCAGTTTTTAGCACTCCTCAAGGGGAAAAAGTTGATGTGCTACTAAAGCAATTAACTTGTCCTTTGTTGATGCTGTGGGGAGAAGCCGATCCTTGGATGAATGCTAGAGAACGTTCTCAAAAGTTTCGTCAATATTATCCTGAACTCACAGAACATTTCTTAACAGCCGGTCATTGTCCCCATGATGAAATACCTGATAGAGTAAACCAACTTTTAGGCGATTGGGTTTTGTCTCAGTAAGTGTGTGAATAATTAAAGGTTTGTAGTAAAGGCTTGCGATCGTGTCCGCTTAATTACTTCTCAAACCCCAAGAACCCCAACGTTCCCTGGGGAGCATCCCAATTTTGCAAATCTGAGGTGCAATAACTGTGAGAATCATAACTAATTATCCGAACACGATATTAAGCCTTTACTACGAGCAAACTTATTTTAAAATATATGATTTAAGTTCTTGCTCGATTTGGTCGCTAATTATCTCAGTTCCCATACCGATTTTATCAAGGTTAACTCTAACAAAATTTGTTTTGTCTTGCTTTGTAAATTTTTTGTCATTATCCGAGTCTTTGATGATTTTTATAAAAATTGCATTTTGACTTGGAACAACAACCCAACTAATTATTCGAGTATTATTTGGGGTAATTTGCTGGAGTTGCTTACCTGATAAATCAGAAAGATAACCAATAGTAGCATCTTCGCTGTTGAGCTTTTCATCTGTATTTGTGTCCTGGTCAATTATTTTGTACAACCAAAATCTTGTATTTGGCTTGTTTACCGCTTTTACTTCCAATAAATCGAAGGAGGTGATAATGGCTTTTTTCTTTAATAAAAGATGAGCTTCACCATCTTGTTTATGATAAAAAATAATATTGGCGAATTGGTTGTTTTTTTCATAAGAACGTGATGAAAAGCTTAAATCAATTCCTTGTTCTTCATTCCGCTCTAGAACAGTAACAGGAATCATCAGATAATCTGATTGTTCTTTAATGATTAAATCACTATAGACGAGATTTGCTTGAGGCTTAGGTTGATCATCTGCTTTTGCCTGTTCTACGTTTCTACTAACAGAAGATTTACAGGAAAAAGAAAGGAAAGAAAGGGTTATGATAATTATGACTGTAGTAAAGTTTTTGAAAAAGCTATAATTTATTGCTACTGCACTGCGATTAGGTACGACAGAAGCAGACACGATTTTAAACCGGTTTAGTGCAAAAGCACTACAACATCCGACACAACGGGCATTAATAGCAACCATAAAAAAATCATCAGTATAGAACTACTTTAGGAATGGCAATCCATGATTTGGATTTAGTCTATCGGTGAGCAGATTGGGTTTTTGTCATGGATAAAGGGCGACTAATAGTAGAAGGCAAACCACAAGATGTATTTAGCCAGCGTCCACTTTTAGAAGAGTTAGAGTTGGGCATACCATTGATATATGAGATGTGATTTGATGGGTTATCTGCTGAGTCAGGATTAGTTATAGAGCGAGTCCGACAGCGAATATTAGAGCTATTCCATAATTTTTAGTGATTCACAATTTGGGTGTGACTGAACAGCAAAAAGAAAATGTCAATAAATCTAAACCGTTGATGCTTCTAGTAATGACTGACCGAGATAACCTCCTTCAGCTTTAACGCCAGGTAACGCGAAGAAATATCCACCACCAATGGGGCGAATATACTCCTCCAAAGGTTCGCCAATCAAGCGATTTTGCACGGTAACAAAGCCTTTCTCTAGGTCAGCCTGAAAACAGACAAACAACAAACCCATATTTAACTGTCCAGCTTTGTCAAACCCCCGTGAATAATTGAAACCACGCCGCAAAATCAAACTCGACTCTGATTTGCGAGGATTAGCAAGGCGGATATGAGCATCAAGAGGAATTTGTTTACCTTTAGGGTCTCGCTCGTAATTGGGAATATCTTTCTCACGGTTCATCCCCAAAGGTGCGCCAGAATCCTTAATGCGTCCAATAATTGTCTCTTGTTCTTGTAGTGGTGTGCGATCCCAGCGTTCGACTAAGTTACGGATCACTCGTACTACTTGATAGCTTCCCCCTACTGTCCAAGCGGGTTCTCCACTGTTTGGCTGTACCCAGACAATCCGATCCATCAATTTGTCATCGCCAGCATCTAAATTTGCCGTACCATCTTTAAAACCAAGCAAATTACGCACCGTAGATTTGCCTTGTTTTTTGTGGGTATTCGGCGGTAGAAATCCCGTTATTTGCCAACGCAAAGTTATCAGTCCAGGCAAGTTCTTAATGATATCGCGTAAAGCGTGGAGATTCGATTCTTCAGTATTTGCACAGAATTGCAACAGTATATCCCCATGACACAAATCTGGGTCAAGTTCGTCATTAGGAAAACTGGCCATCGGATCTAACCGCTTGGGTTTCAAGTTACTGAGTCCAAAGCGGTTATCGAACAGTGAGTTACCCACAGCTAGGGTGATTGTCAGGTTATTGGGAGCAATCTTTGGGCCCATAATCCCCGAATCACTGGGGGGAAATTTGGGGTCGCGGGGTTTGGGTGTTCCCCCTGCCATGAGAAACTGAATGCGCTCAGTTAAAGTTTTGAATAAGCGGACTAAATCTGCTTTATTTGTAGCAGTTGTATCAAATGCAACCATTAGCCCCGAAGCAGGAGTAGGGGTAAGAATACCTGCTTGGTGAAGTCCAAAGAACGGCACGACCTCTTCGTATGGGTCAAGAGGTGTTCCCATAAGAGTCCGAAAACCCAAAGTTGTTAAAGCTGCTATTCCCCCTGCTGCTGCCATGCCAATTAACAAGTCACGACGGCCTAGCTTGGGAGTAATGCGTAAACTTGGTTGCTTTGTAATGGACATAATTTACTCCTCTAGAAGTTCTCGATCAATTAATTAACGCCCAAAGTACCGCGCAGTTGAGCCAAATCTTCAGAAAGAGCAGCGATCGCTGTTTTCATGTTTTTCTTGTCTGCTTCACTCACCTTGTCGTACTTAACAAAACCACCATCAGGGGTTTTGTATTTAGCAAGTCCTTGGTCAACTTTGGCGAAATTTGCATCCACACGCGCCAGTAGTTCTGGGTTGGCTTTTTGGATGACGGGGCGCAATAACTCCACAATCTTTTGGGAACCATCGACATTAGCGCTGAAGTCCCAGAGGTCAGTATGGCTGTAACGGTCTTCTTCTCCAGAAATTTTGGTAGCAGCCACTTCTTCAATCAAGTCAGCAGCACCGCCAACCATATTTTTTGGTTCAATGGTCAAGGTAGCAATGCGTTTTTGCAGTTCCAGTCCATCTTTTTGTAGCTTTTCGGCAAAAGGTTTCATGCCTTTTGTCGTTTTGTCCTGGAATAAAGCTTTCTCTAGGCGATGGTATCCAGTGAATTGTGGGTCAGCCTCTTTTTTGGCAAAGTCATCAGCACGGGAATCCATCGTTTTATCGAGGTCGGAGAAAAGTTCAGCTATCGGTTCGGCGCGTTCCCAGTGGGCATGGGTTGGGGCATAGAGTTTCTGAGCTTTGGCAAGGTCGCCAGCAATCACGGCATCGGTGAAAGTCTTGTTGTCTGCCACCAGTTGGTCAGTTTCTTTAGTGACGTAGACTTTATATTCTGCGATCGCACCGACTAATTGACCTTGATCTACAGTCCCCTTAGCTTGAGAATTTCCAACTCCTGCTTTTACAGTGAGTTTCCCTTTGGGGTTGCTGCGTAAACCGCAAGCCATGTCATATTCACCCGGTTCGAGATTGGTTTTGAGTTTTTGAACGAAGCCAGGAGCAATATTTTCCTTTTCCTCAATGACTTTCACCCCAGATAAAATCTCCCACTCCAAAGGTTGGCTGCTTTTGTTGGTAAGCACAAAGTTGTTTTCCCCAGATGTTAGTGTCAGCTGATTGGGTTCGCAACCTTTATCTGTTACAGTCAAAGCAGTTTCTGTAGAATTTTTAGTAGAAGTATCACTGGCTACCTTAGCTTCTGGAGAACTATTCGTGGAAGTATCGCTTGATTTGTTGGATTCACAGGCAGCTACTGTCAAGGCAATTAGACAGATAATTGTTGAGTACTTTAAAACATTTTTCATTCTTGTATTTTCCTAAAAATTATTGAAGTAGTTAAGAATGCCTTACTGTAGTCTTCTGTCCAGCGTTATTCCCTAAGAAGAACACCGACATAGTAGGAATTAGATAGCCAAAATAGGCGATCGCCTCGCTGACAGTCGGGGCATCGTTATAGCCAAAAAATCCTGCCAAAAGTGAACCAATAAACCCGTTCTTGGGAAGTACCCCGCTAGCATCGAATACCACTGTTTGTAGTAAATTCCACACTCCGGCTTCATGGAAAGCTCTCACCCCACTTGCTAAGAGTCCAGCAGCAACCAGGATAATAAAGGCTCCTGTCCATTTAAAAAATCGCTTCAAGTTGATGCGGATACCACCTTGATAGATGCCTACACCGACGGCTAGGGCAGCTGCATATCCAAACAATGCCCCCACGGGAGCTTGAATTCCCAAATTTTGCTGAAACGTCGCCAGCAAAAATACTACTGTTTCCAGACCTTCCCGCAGTACTGCAAAGAATGCCATCCACACTAGTGCAGTACCCCATTTATCCCCCGACTGAATGGCAGTTTCAATTTGAGAGTGTAACTCGCCTTTGATAGAACGAGCAGCACGGCGCATCCAGAAAACCATCCAAGTGAGAACCCCAACTGCGACGATGGAAATTACCGCTTCAAATAGTTCCTGTTCTTTCTGCGGAAACTCCTGACTGGTTATTTGCAAAATAATCCCAGCAGTAAGACAAAGACAAGTCGCTAGGGCGATACCAATCCAAACTGACTTCATCAAATGGGTACGTCCAGTTTGCTTGAGATAACTGGCAATGATGCCCACGACAAGCGCAGCTTCAACGCCCTCTCGGAACATGATCAAGAAGGGAAAAAGCATGGATAACCTTATTAGCTATAATTACTATTAAATTACCATGAGAATAATAACTTACTTGAGAATACTTGTATATAACTGCGAGTTAAAAAATCTCTATAATCCTGGAAGCATAAAAGGTTTCAACCCTTTTAGCCCCGTAAATACCCAAACTTTGGGCAACTAGAAACTCCATTTATCCCACTAAGCTCCCTTATCCAATCCAATTTCAGTTACCCTGAATGACCTAAATAGCTTTATGATTCTCTACAAAAGCATATTTGAAATTATTTAGGTCTAATACCAAAATATTCTCAAGCTTATTCTAGAACATGGTGAATCACTTAAAGGTGATTCGTGCAATGCGGGTATTGAACGTTCTTCCAGGGTCAAATAAAGTGCAGGGAGATGAAAAATTATGGCTGGACATCCATTTCATGACCAACTGAGTTTAGAAGAACAAGCTGAGAAACTCGGAAAGCAAGCAGTAGGCTTGGGTCTGATTCCCAGTTTTGTAGTGCATTACTTTCCTGATACCTGGGTATTTTATATACCAAATGAAAGTCAATCAGAAGCACTGACACCAGAAGAAGCATACTTTCGTTTAAAACAACTGGTTAAACAGTAAATATTTTGACGACAGATTTTTGAAGATAACAGCTAGGCACTGCAATTGTTAAGTAACAGTAGTTATGGCGAAACCTGCTATTTTAACCGTCGATGACGATCCAGAAGTTTTGCAAGCAGTGTCACGAGACTTGCGGCATCAGTATGGCGATCGCTTCCGTATTGTTCGAGCAGATTCTGGTATTACCGCTCTGGATGCGGTGCAGCAACTCAAATTACGGAATGAAGCAGTTGCTCTATTTTTGGTGGATCAAAGAATGCCGCAGATGGGAGGTGTGGAGTTCCTTGAACAGGCAAAAAACATCTTTCCTGATGCAAAACGTGCTTTGCTGACTGCCTATGCAGATACCGATGCTGCCATTAAGTCAATTAATAGTGCCAAACTTGATTACTACTTACTTAAGCCCTGGAATCCACCAGAAGAGCGACTATATCCGATTTTGGATGATTTGCTAGATGACTGGCTAGCTGGATTCCGCCCACCCTTTGAAGGGATTCGAGTCATTGGTAATCGCTGGTCGCCTTTTTCCCATCAGGTAAAAGACTTCCTGGCGCGTAATCAGATTCCCTACAAGTGGTTGGATATTGAACTGGAGCCGGATGCAGCAAAATTAGTAGAATACGCAGAAGCTGATGGTAGACAGCAATTGCCCTTGGTGCTGTTTCCCGATGGTTCTCGATTAATCCAACCATCTAATTTAGAGATTGCTGCCAAAATTGGACTGCAAACCCATGCAGAGCGCCCATTTTATGACTTGGCGATCGTGGGTGCTGGCCCTGCGGGATTAGCAGCCGCAGTCTATGGCGCTTCTGAGGGATTGAGTACGGTCTTAATTGAGCGTGAGGCTCCAGGGGGGCAAGCAGGTACAAGTTCGCGCATTGAAAACTATTTGGGATTTCCTGTTGGTTTGAGCGGCAGCGATTTGGCCAGGCGGGGAGTCACTCAGGCGCGGCGATTTGGAGTAGAAATTCTTACTCCTCAAGTAGTAACCGGAGTTAAGCTGCAAGATCCTTATCGGGTTCTGCAATTAGCAGATGGTAGTGAGATTAGTTGCCATGCACTTTTAGTTGCAACCGGTGTTTCCTATCGTTGGCTAAATGTCCCAGGAGCCGAGAAGCTAACAGGAGCCGGAATTTATTATGGTGCTGCCATGACTGAGGCGATCGCCTGTAGCAATGAGGAAGTTTACCTAGTAGGCGGGGCAAATTCTGCCGGACAAGCAGCAATGCATTTTTCTAAGTATGCCAGTAAAGTGATTATGCTGGTGCGGGGTGAGTCCCTTTCATTGAGTATGTCCCAATACTTGATTGACCAAATTGCGGCGACTGCAAATATCCAAGTTTGCACCAGTTGCAGCGTTGTGGAAGTGAAGGGAGATGAACATCTAGAAGAAATTGCGATCGCCCATGCCAAGACTGGACAAACTGAAATCGTGCCAGCGCGATCGCTTTTTATCTTTATCGGTGCTATCCCCAAAACTGATTGGCTCGATGGGGTTATTCGACGCGATGCTCAGGGGTTTATCATCACAGGCCCCGACTTAATGCTCAATGGCAAGTCTGCTCCAAGTTGGGGTTTGGAACGCTCACCTTTTTTACTAGAAACCAGCATTCCTGGCATCTTTGCCGCTGGAGATGTGCGATCTGGATCAATTAAGCGGGTGGCATCTGGTGTGGGTGAAGGTTCAATTGCCATTCAATTCGTTCACCGCTACCTGAGCAATGTTTAGCTGGAGCAGCACAAATTAAGGAGGTTAATTCATGTTGTGTATTGAAGAATTGATCGACTTAGACCCGTTTCAACAGCTTCCTCAAGAGCGATTGCAGTGGGTTTGCGATCGCGCTCAAACAGTTGAACTTTCCGCCGGAGAAGTGTTAGCCCATGAGGGAGACTCTGCATGTCGCTTATTTATCTTAGTCAAAGGTAAAATCAACATCACCCGCCGCAGTGAAGGAGTTGAAATTCCCATAGGGCAACACGAAGCCCCATCCTTTTTTGGTGAAATTCCAGTCCTCACAGATGAACCTGCACCTGTGACAATGCGAGCATTGACAAATTGCCACCTTTATGGAATTGAGGGAGAAGATTTCCGTAAACTGCTCCATGAATGTCGCGATTTTGAGCGGATGGTCTTCCGCATTATGGAACGTCGTGTCCGAGGGCTAGAGTCTTTTATTCGGGGGCGGGAAAAGATGGCAGCTTTAGGGACACTAGCCGCCGGTTTAGCTCATGAACTCAACAATCCAGCCTCAGCCCTCGTTCGGACTTTAGGGGAAATGCCCTCTGCCATCCTAGAACTACAACGAATGAACTTAGTTTATGGGCAACGCAACGTTGAAGAAGCTCATACTCAAGACTGGTTGAGAGTGAGGGATCGGGGCTATGATGCGATTTTAAATAATCGTCTCGATCCGGTGACACTAAGCGATCGCGAAAGCGTCTTGCTGGAATGGTTAGAAGACTATGGGGTGAAGCAGGCATGGAAATTAGCAGAACCTTTAGCAGAAGGTGGTGTTGAGGTCGAAACCTTAGATCGGATGATGGAACGTTGGCGCAATGATGAGACTGAATTGCGAGAAATCGGATTGCACTGGCTATCGCTCTCCTTTGAAGTCATATCAATGATTAAACATGGTTTGCGAGGAGCCGAGAGGATTTCCGAACTTGTGCAAGCCATGAAATCTTATACTTACCTCGATCAAGGCGTTCAGCAAGAAGTGAATGTGCATCAAGGTTTAGAAGATACATTGCGATTATTTGTTCATAAACTCAAGTGCGGCATCCAAGTAGAACGCAATTACGATCGACATATTCCTAAAATCTTTGCTTATGGTAGCGAACTGAATCAGGTGTGGACAAACTTAATTGACAACGCCATAGATGCAATGGATGGTAAGGGACTGCTGGAAATTACAACACACCATTGCGATCGCTTTGCTCATATTGACATCATCGATTCTGGTAGTGGAATTCCACCTGAAATTAAAACCCGTGTTTTTGAACCTTTCTTCACTACCAAATCAGTGGGGCGTGGTTCAGGACTCGGTTTGGAAACCGTTCGCCGGATTGTAGAAAATCGTCATCACGGTACGCTCTCATTTGAGTCGCAGCCAGGTAGAACTTGTTTCACTATTTGCTTACCCTTGTCAAATAAATGAATTATTTGAACAAGGTTAAGGAACGAAAACCCCACACAATCAAGGCTTTGTTGGATTTCTACATTCTGACCTGCAATGAACCTCCCTTTCTTCCTTGTTTAAAACAATCCCTCCAATTCAGCAAATTTACGTAAGCGCGGTAGACACTGACGCTGATAAAAACTGCTTAATGTTGGAATTGACAGCCCAAATTCCTCAGATAATTCTTTCCAGCTAACTTCCGGGGGTAGGCGTTTAAGAATTAACACCTGACAATTCACATCTGGTCGCCCTTTAATACAAGTACGGCACAGTTCTCCTTCAGAATCGGTCTTAGCCCATATCTCCACGTCTTCCAGAATGGGAGGTGCTTGGGGAGTAGCTGGAAGGTTATCTATAGGATCGATTGTTTCACTTGTTCCACCCGATGTAGACTGACGAATCCAAAGAGGGACTGTTGTGGCTTGTTCGCGGTTCTGGTTAATGTAAAAGTCTTGTAGTCTCCTTTTTAGGTAAGCATTCAGCCAAGTGATGACACTGCCATAGGAGGGATCGTAGATTTGACCTGTCAAACCTTCACAAACATTGCGGCAGAAATACAACCAAGTTTGTTGTAGTGCATCTTGATAGTAGGGAGTACTTTCCCTCCAGAGTCTATTTGCTGTCAAGCGAATAATTTGCGTGAGCAGCTTCTGACGCTGAGGACTTCCAAGTGCGTGTCCACAGGCTTCGGAAACTAAGCGGCGTAGCTCTTCATCGAATTGAGCCATGACAATCTTGGGGCAGAAAGAAAGCAAGAATATCTTAGTATTGCGTATAACAACGCCTTAAAAAAAGATGTTGGGGATTGGGGATTGGGGATTGGGGACTGTGGGGATTGGGAGATTTGAGTCTTTGAGGTAGATGAATCTATTTCAAAGGATGACTGAGGCTTTAATTCTCTTTGTCCCCTAGCCCCCAGTCCCTAGTTCCCAGTCCCCAGTCCCCAGTCCCCAGTCCCTAATCCCCAATCTCTAATCCCCAGTCCCTAATCCCCTCAATATAATCCCAGCCAAGAAAAGAAATTTTCCCACCAGGAATATGTCAGATTACCAACACTCAGTTTCATTTTGTTGCGAATGTCTTGGATATTCCAGTTGGTTAGTTTAGCCAGAGTTTGCGCCTCTTGTTCAAAACGCTTGGGCAAAGACCGCTTATATTCTCTACCCGCCTGACATTTGGATTCCCCTTGGAACGGATGTTGCAAAACATAACGCCCTTGGAAAGATTCACTGTTAGCAGTTTGTTGGAATATCAAGTCTTCAGGGAATTTATCGCGGGTATAGCGGACATGCAACCGGGAGATGAAGACGCTGCTTCTAGGAGAGGGACGACGAAAGCTTGGAGATACTGGTACATTACTTCCAGAATTATCATCTAGCCAAAATACGCCTGCTTGCTTGAGTTCTTCTTGGGTTAGAGGATCGGCAGAGCAGGGATCGCAACTACCCATATCCCAAGCGTATTCCAAAAAACCAACTTTCCTGTCTTCTTTGGTGTAAGCAGTTTGAAACATTGATTTGTAAAATTCACCAAATTTATCTTTGACAAACAAGGGAACGTTTGCGTCGGAGGGGATTTTTACCGTCCGGTAGTTGGTGATTTCTGCTTGTCCTTGGGGCGAGAGGATGTAGATAATCAAATCCTGCTCTGTCGTGGCATTGATCATGCCTAAACGAATTGGCAGCATGAACTTGGGTGACTGGTAGGAAATTTGTAGCGGACGAAGGAACTGGTAGCCAGATTTCTCGAATTTATCTAAGTTGACTTTGGCAACAAAGAATTTCATTGAGGAGCGGATGTAGGGTTTGAGTAACTCTTTCGCACCTCTGGGGATTTTGTAGCCATTGCGTTTGAGCCAAGTTTCTAGTCCGCCAGATTCTTTAGCGCTAAGGATGAGGATGTCATATTCGCCGACGTTGAAACGTGCTTCGACTGTTACACCCAAACTGCGATCGCCTGTTGCACTTCCCGCCTCCATTCTCGCTGCTGCTGGTGCTGGTGCTGATAACTCTTGAGGGTAAACTGGGGCACAAGGATCTGAATCAAAATACTCTACCAATCGCGGCGCACTAAAAGCATCTAGGCGTTCGATAATCTTAGGTTCAGTGACGCGAACTTGCTCTTTTTGCAGCACTGTTGGTACTGGTACTACCATTGCAAAATCTTTGACTTCGCCTTGAAAATCATTTGCCATTGTTAAGACGGTGCGATCGCCATCTCGTGCAATTACCACCTGAGAAGCTTTGTTATACAGTTTTGTGTCAGCTTTAGCTACATAAAATCCACAAAATGCCCAAGCTGCGGGTGCAAAGCATAAAATAGCTACAATTGCCAACAATAATGGCGTTAAAAGTCGAAAAAATCTCATTTTATACCTCTGCATTTTTAGTTAGGAGTTAGGAGTTGAGAGTTAGGAGTTAAGAGTTCTTCTTCTTCTTCTTTCCTATCTCCCTCTTGCCAAGAGAACCTTGGGGCTAACCACAGAACATCAAACAGGATGGTCAATGGCGCAAGGGCAAACAGCGCCCAGAAAACTGCTGTGGAAATAAAGAAATAATTTCGCAGGATAAAAGTTAATCCGGCGATGCACATTGCCCAAACTACCCGCCCAATTCGAGAATTGGGAATTGATCGCGGATCTGTAATCATAAATAGGGCAAACAGCAGCAAAGATCCGCTCATTAATCGATGCCAGTAAACATCCCAAGTCCAACCCAGCCAGAGATTGCGAATGGCCTCTAGTAAGGAGTAGGAACCCAAAAAGGCTGCTGTGGTGTCCCAACGACCAACGCGCTGCAAAATCATGCCGCCAGTGCCGGCAAATAATAGCCCATACCACCACTCTTCACCCCATTGTCCCGGTGAAACCCAAGCATCGGGGGTGAGAATCAAGGCAGATATGATGCCGAAATTGGTGGGATTGAAGAAATGCTTATCGCCGATTTTGAAGATAAACTTGCTTGCGATCGCAATTGCTGCGGCTATTGCCATTGTTGTCCAGTGATCAGCCCGCAACAATAGGCCCAGTCCCAAAGATGTAATTAAAGCACTACGAAGATTTGCCATTTGTTCTTTGCCAGTAACTAATGACAATATCCATTGGGTTGCTAGACTGGTGGCGATCGCTACCCCAATTAATTCTGGTCGCAGAGTCCAATCTCGTGTACCAATTCCCAATACTAGGAATAAGCCGAGAAAAAGAATTTGATAATCTCGTATATCTTTGAGCAGCATTAATCCTTAAATTCCGGGATTACCCGTAGATTTCTCATCAATCTATACGAGTGCTAGCTCAAATAGTAATGCTGTTACAGATTTTGTTACAAAGCATCCTCTGTGCTTCTGCGATCGCCCTGTCACCAACGCCAAAAAATTGACTCAACTTAATTACATTCGCGGACTCTCTACAGTTACGATAACGTTATCCGATACAACATCTCCCCAGCTTTCGGCACAAGCAAGATCCCTTCATTCTCACGGTTAGCCCATTCTGTGGGTCGAATGGTAGCCGGATCTCGATAGTTTAAGTTATGAGCAGCACAGCGTTCAGCAGAAATACCTGTCGCTAAAGTGACGCGAATCCGAGCTTGTTCGCCTTCTATAGGATCAAATGTACCCATACCTTTTAAGTGAGTACTATGAGCCAGCACTCCACCGGGATACGCTTTAAATTTATCCCACTGTTTGAGGAAATAATCCCGCACGTGATAGCCAATTTGAGATAGTATTTCGCCGTGGGTATAGCTAAACTCGGTAATGTGAGGAGCATATATAATTACTTCGCCTCCGTCCGCCACTACTGGCTCTAGCTTGTACATTCCTTTAGCTGCTGTCCAAATATCATCATACATTTGGGGCATTACTGAAAGCACTTGTTTAAAAGGCTTATCTACATAAATAATATGCAGTTTGTCGGATAATTTTGCGGCGGCTTCCCAGGCTGGCTCAGGTTTATCTATGTAAAGTCCAGCTAGCTGATTTGTTTTAGGTGCAACCACCATTGCCAAGCAAAGTTTTGGCGTAGAAATCAGGTTAGCGGCTCGGTTAATTAAGCGTCGAACTGGTGTTATTCCCAAAGCCCCAATGATTTCATAACTGGTGATTAAAGCACCCAACCAGTGGGATATATCAATTACTTCCTGACCACCAATACCGGGAAAAAAGTATTTATTTCCACCAGAAAAACCGACAACTTCATGGGGAAAGACGGGGCCGCAAATCATTATTAAATCATACTCTGTTACAAGCTTGTTAACCCGGACTTCAACTGACTGATGTAGCATTCCCCGGCTAATCTCTGCTATCTCATCTGCTGAAATTACTCCACAAGAAATAAAGGTATCTGGTTCATTCCACTGGTGGTTAAAGATGCGAACCTTTTTAAAGGTTGTCTCTCTTTCCTCTTGTGTCGCTCCTACTAGGTGATTGATTTGTTCTTCACTCATGAGATTATGTGTACCCAGAGCAATCAAAAAATCTAGAGCCGCTACCCTTTTACTCAACTCCTGATGCAGCAATCGAAACATTTGCGGGATGGGAGCAGTGCGGGTGCTATCTGGAATTAAGACTAGGATACGCTGTCCATCGAACTGACGGTCTGCCAAAGCTTGATGAACTAGCCCGGAAACTTGCTCGTCGGAAAGTGTTCCGTTAGTTACAGTCAGTGAATACATAAATTAAACTCCACTGTAGATACTAAACCCACCATCTACCGGCACTACTACCCCATTGATGAAACTAGAACCAGGACTACATAACCAAATCAAGGTACTGAGTAATTCGTCTGGTTTTCCAAAACGTCCGGCGGGAGTATGTTCGATAATTTTTTGCCCGCGTTTGGTCAAACTGCCATCTGGATTTAGGAGTAAATCTCGATTTTGTTCTCCAATAAAGAAACCTGGCGCGATCGCATTTACTCGCATTCCATCGCCATACTTTTGGGCAAGTTCGACGGCTAACCAACGAGTAAAGTTATCTATCCCGGCTTTAGCGGCTGAGTAACCAACCACGCGGCTAATCACTCGGATAGCAGACATAGAAGATATATTGACAATACAACCGTGAGGCTGTTTTTTTTCGACCATTGCTTGACCAAAAACTTGGCTGGGGAGTAAAGTACCGAGTAAGTTCAGGCTAACTACTTCCTCAAAGGCTGTGTGTGGCATATCAAAAATAGTTGCATCGGGGGTAATTGTGGCAGCCGGAATATTACCGCCAGCCGAGTTTACCAAGATGTCTATTTGACCCCAACGCTGTATAATTTTATCTCTGGCTACTTCTAGTTGGGAGCGATCGCTAACATCTGCCAATACAGCCATACTTTCTCCACGATTAGCAGTAATCTCAGCCACTACCGCTTCCGCCCGTCCTTGATTGCGACCCAGAACTACTACTCTCGCTCCAGCAAGGGCTAAACCTCGCGCCATAGCTCCACCAAGTACACCAGAACCGCCTGTTACCACCGCTACTTGCTCTTTCAGGCTAAAAAGTTTATTTAAAATAAAATCTGACATCTTGTTTCAATTCGTAATTCGTAACCTGTTTAAGCTCTTTACTCTGTGTCCTCTGCGCCTCTGTGGTTAAATAAATTTCTTTTAAACCGCAGAGACGCAGAGGGCGCAGAGAGAAAAAAAGAGATTTTCCGAGTCACTTTGAAAGGGCTAATGCTAATAACTTGATTTGGGAAAATTGGTATTAGTCCAACTTGTAAGCACTCTTAGCGAGGTCGTAAGCTAAAGCACGAGCCATATCATACCCTTCCTCTTCATCAACCAATCCTCGTGTTACCAATCCGGCTAACCAGTTACAAGCTACCCGCCGCCAAACATTATGACGAGCCGGAATAGAAACGAAAGCGCGGGTATCATCATTAAACCCAGCAGTATTGTAAATTCCGGCTGTTTCCATTACCTGATTAAAGTAGCGTTCCATGCCATTTATGCTGTCGTGAAACCACCAGGGTGGGCCGAGCAATATAGTAGGATAATGACCAGCTAAGGGAGCCATCTCTCGGCTGTAAGTGCTTTCATCCATGCCAAAAATGATTAAGCTGAAACGGCGATCGTTTCCGTAAGCTGACAATAACGGGTGCAGATTTTGAGTCCATTCTATTTTGAGGGGAATATCACCACCTTTATCAGATCCAAATTTCTCAAACAAAGCCGAGTTATGGTTACGCATAACACCACAATGCATTTGCATTACCAAGCCATCTTCTACACTCATCCGAGCCATTTCTATGAATATATGACCGGTAAATTGCTCCACATCTCCTGGATTCAGTTTGCCGTTTAATGCTCTTGCAAAGATAGCTTCTGCTTCCTGCTCGGAAAGGCGCGTGGTATAAGGTGTAGCTGCACCTTGATCGGTAGCTGTTGCACCCATTTTTTTAAATATTGCCCGACGTTCTTCTAAAGCTTGGATAAAAGTAGCGTAAGTGCTAATTTCTCTACCGATACTGCTTTCTAATTTGGTTAAATTTTCTCGCCAACCAGGAGCATCTAGGTTAACTACTGCATCTGGTCGAAAAGTCGGTCTAATTTGAGTGAAACCTTCTTCGTGGAGCGATCGCTGATTCTCTAGGTTATCACTAGCTGCATCGGTAGTACAAAGCACTTCGATGTTAAAGCGTTTGAATAAAGCACGAGGGGAAAACTCAGGTAAGGCTAATAAACCTTCCAGATAATCATAGATACGTCCAGCATTACGAGAATTTAAAGGTTCATCCACCCCAAAGACATTAGTTAATTCGTCTTTGAGCCACAACCCTGATGGAGTACCCTGGAATAGATAAAAATGTTCGGCGAACAATTGCCAGATTTTCCGGTGGTCAGTTTCTGCTGGTGAACCATCACGAGTAGGTATACCCAAAGCTTCCAGAGGTATGCCCCGACTATAAAGCATCCGCAAAATGTAATGGTCAGGGATAATAAATAATTCTGTTGGTGAACCAAAACGCGCTGCTGGATTAGCTAACAAGGCTGGATCTACGTGTCCGTGTGGGCAGACTAGAGGTAACGCAGATATGCTATCAAAAAATTGATGGGCTAGTCGTCTTTGAACTGGTTCTGGAGAAAAACAGCGATCGGGAGATAAACTCAGTTTTTTGGTTAACATATCTTTTCTTTGATTAAAATTTTTAGTGTTGCTGAGTATAAATAAGAATTTGTCTTACTTTATTAATGTTGCACTACTACCACGCTCTACTAGAAAAGGAGATAAAACGCGGTTTTCCACAGTTTTTTCTTCTAATAAATCGAGTAACATTTGCATGGCTATGCCACCAATTTCTAACATCGGCTGGCTGACTGTTGTCAGTGCTGGCGTAACATAACTACCTAAAGCAATACCATCAAATCCAACCAGGCTTAGATTTCGGGGTACTAAAATACCTAGTTCTTGACAGGCTAATAGAGCGCCAACCGCTACCATATCGTTGTAACAAAAGATGCCTGTTACTTCAGCAGCCAATAGTTTAGATAGCATATTTTGTCCGGTGGCGACATCGCTGATTCTGGTATTATATTCGTCACTAATTGAAATCCAATCAGGATTTTGTGGTAGTCCAGCTTCAGCAAGAGCCATTTTATATCCTTCTAGGCGATCGCGGTTCGATCTGCTGCGATCGCCTACACCCAAATAACCAATGGTGGTGTGTCCCAAACTTATTAAATGCTCTGTGGCTAATTTAGCGCCTAAGCGATCGTCTATTGCTACTGAGTGAAATATTTCAGATTGATCTTCGGTCTGGCTATTAATCAAAACTGTTGGTATAGCAATTTGGGTTAATTGCTTTATATGCTGTTTGCTAATTCGTGAGTCGGCTACTAATATTCCGTCTACTCTCCGGCGATGAAAAGTATCAATAGCTGCCATTTCCTGCTCAAAATCTCGGTGTGAAGCACTTAACAAAACACTCAAGCCGGCTGGTCTGGCTATCTGTTCAATGCCGTCTACTACCTCAGCAAAAAAAGGATCTGCGATAGAAGTTACTACCACACCAATGGTATTAGTACGTTTATTTTGCAAGCTTTGAGCGATCGCATTTGGCACATAGTTCATCTCCTGCGCCAGTTGCTTAATTTCCTCTCGCACTTTCGGACTAATGAGAGCATTATCTCGCAAAGCCCGCGAAACTGTGGAATGAGAAACACCTGCTTTCCGAGCAATATCTTCAATTGAAATTCTTCGTTTATTCATTTTTATCTTAGATTTTAAATACTGCACACGTGTGCATTTGTATGTATTATAGAAAATAATCGTTATTTGTCAAGAGATTTTAATACAACTCACATTTTGCTCTGTGTTCGTTTCAATAACTTAACTTTTCCTCAGAAAAATATGATTATTATCATCATGGGTGTATCTGGTTCTGGTAAAACCACTATAGGAAAACTGCTAGCAGACTCCTTAGACTGGGAGTTTAGTGACGCTGATACTTTCCACTCAGCAGAGAATGTTGAGAAAATGCGGTGCGGTATCCCATTGAGTGAAGCTGACAGGATACCTTGGCTGCAAGATTTGCAAACAGCGATAAAACATTGGCTACAAGAAAATAAAAATGTCGTACTGGCCTGTTCGGCTTTAAAAGACAGCTACCGGCAATTTTTGGTATTGGATAGCGATCGCTGCGCCAACACCAAGGATGAGCGCATCAAACTAGTCTACCTCAAAGGGTCTTATGAGTTGATTCAAATCCGGTTGCAAGAGCGTAGTAATCATTACATGGGTGCAAAACTCCTCAATAGCCAGTTTGAGACTCTTGAAGAACCATTGAACACCATATCTATGGATGTTGCACAACCACCCCAGATAATTGTGCAGAACATTAGAACGGCTTTGAGCATTTAGCTTATTGTTTACACCGCAAGATTAAGATTAATCACGTTAAAAAAAACCAAATTTTGGCAACTAAATACGTCGGATGTCACTCTAAAGAGGTTTTAAAAGCAACCCCTACCCATCCGCGCATTTAGCGAAAAAACTAATCTCAATAATATATCCTACTCGATTAGTTTAGCTGACTCTAAGGCGATGCCTGGGTTGGGCTACACCTACCCAATACCAGCACCCCCATGACCAACTTTATTTAGCAACGTCTTCAAAGTCTGTTATTGCACAAGCAAACTCTCTAAAAGCTGTTTTAATCAAAACCTCTTTCGTTCCCCTTTCCAACGAAGAATTGCGTATCAGGTCTGTTAATTCTATAAATAACAGAGAGAACATAAAACGATCTTGGCGATCGACTTGTTTCAAGCAAGACGATATAAACTGATAAAGCTCTGTTTTTCTAGGCTTGGTTTGTTCTTCCCATATTTGTAACCCAAGCCGGAAGGTTCTCAAGCGGATTTCGTTGCTATTGAAGGACGCATCTTTGTAGCGGACTGATACGCGCTGGGGTATTTCCATGAGGTTTAGCTATACATATTCAATGTAAAGTAATTATTCACTTATATTTTGGCTCAACCGGAAAAATCTGATATTTTGCACCAATTCCAATAATCGCTGTCGCTTAGAAACGAATTACGACTAAAATAATGCCTAATTATCCAGAAATTTTACGTGCAAGTATCTGGTTTGGCGTAGTTACGCAGAATTTTATATCTAATACCCTCTTCAAAGATATTAGACCGAATAGTTACGTATAAATACCCGAAATTGGTTTTAAACACCTGACTTTAAGTATATTCCTTGGTGATATTCAGGATTTTTCCAGATAACATCCGAATCAGGACATTATACGTAAATTTTCTAGATATTACTCTATGGAAGAACGCCAAAAAAAGCTCTTAGAACAGGTACAGGATAAAATTCGGCTTCAACATTATTGTGACCAAACAGAAAGAAGTGACACTGACTAGATTAAGCATTACATCTGTTTTCACGATCGCTACCATCTCAAATATATGGTGAGTGCGGGAGTAGAAGCCTTTTTAACACATTTAACTGTGAAAAAAAACATTGCTGCATTAACTCAAAATCAAACGTTAAAGAGCTTTGCATTATTATGAAATACAAACCCGATCAACAAAAGCTGTTGAGATGGATTGCATTGTTCCTAGTTGGAACATTTCTGCAATTGTTGTTTTATATCCCAACACCAGTCTTACCCCAAAATTCCAATAGCTGTAGCAATATTACAGCCCCTCTGACACCTGAAGAACAAACTTATGCTCGTGGTGCTTGGCAGTATTTTGTCAAAAACTATCAGCCAGCAACAGGATTTACCAATTCTACAGGGGGTTATCCTTCTGGTACACTCTGGGACATGGGGAATTACTTGATGGCGTTGAATGCTGCACGCTGGTTGAATCTTACTGACCAAGCAGACTTTGATACACGCATCAACAAGTTTTTGACGACTCTCAACAGCCTGAAGTTATTTGAGGATACTTTGCCCAATAAAGTCTATAACGCAGCCAATGCACAAATGGTTGATTATGGCAATAATCCCCTTGAGCGAGGTATTGGCTGGTCTGCTTTGGATGTTGGGCGAATACTTGCGGCATTTGATGTCATCCGCACCTGTCATCCCCAATATAACGATTGGCTCAAAGGAATTGTAGCAAAGTGGCAAGTGGCGCGATCGCTAAAAGATGGACAACTTTTTGGCGCGACTGTTCTCCCAGACAACAAAACTTTGCTGGTGCAAGAAGGACGACTCGGCTACGAAGAATACGGCGCTAGAGGTTATGAACTTTGGGGTTTCTCTGCACCCAAGGCTATTTCTTTAGAACCATTTAAGTTCGTTGAAATTAATGGCGTGCAAATTCCCGTTGATACCCGTGACTTTAAAAGCACTAACGCTAATAATTACGTTGTTAGTGAGTCTTACATCCTTGATGGAATTGAGTTTGGCTTGCAAGGTGAGTTAGCTGATTTTGCAGCTAGGGTTTTAGATGTGCAGAAACGGCGTTTTGATACCACAGGTCAGTTGACTGCTGTCACAGAAGATAATATCGATCAAGCGCCTTATTTTCTCTACAATACCGTCTACGCCAACGGTGCAAACTGGGCAACAATCACCGATGCTAATCAACCTTATCCCCAGTTTCGCAGCATCAGCACCAAAGCCGCTTTTGGTTGGCACTATCTTTTTCCAGATAATGCTTATGCTCAAAAAGTTTTTGATGTAGTCAAGGATCTCCGCAGTCCTGATGATAGTGGTTACTATGCTGGGATCTATGAAGAATCAAAACAACCCAATAAAGCTTTGACAGGTAATACTAATGGGCTGATTTTGGAGATTTTATACTACAAAGCTAAGGGAAATCACCCTTTAATTACTTCTAGTTCTGCGAGTGTGTCTACTGGTAAGCCCAGTGAAAATGCTTCTCCTGAAACACCCTCAAATCAAGGAAATTCTACTGTTACGCCTCCTACCGCAAATCAACCGAATTCTACTGTTGAGCCTCCTATCGCAACCCCTACAGATACTCCTAAAATTGTAGAAGTGGCCGTTGCACCTATTCCACCAGTCGATAGTCCCCAATCATCTAACCTCAAACTAGATCGACCCCTGACGTTGATTGAACGGCGTTATGCAGAAGCCGCTTGGCGATACTTTCAAGCAAATTATCACTCCAAAAATGGGCTGATAGACGATCGCAGTGATTTCAAAGGTGCAACCCTGTGGGGACTAGGAGATTATCTCGCAGCCCTTCATGCGGCGCGATCGCTCGATATAATTACCCCGAAGGAATTTGACCAACGGACTCGACATCTTTTAGCAGCATTGACAAAATTACCATTATTTGGTGGAGAATTGCCGAGTCGGGGTTATGATACGCGATCGCTGCAATCAGTAGATTATGGGGGAAATCCAGTTCCAGAAGGAAACGGTTGGTCAGCTTTAGATTTAGGTAGAATCCTAGCAGCGCTTTACAACTTAAAAACCTGTCATCCAGAATATACGGCTGCGGTAGATAAAATTGTGCTGGATTGGTCATACTTGCGTGTGGTGCGGGAAGGTATTCTTTCTAGTGCTACCGTTACCAAAGAGCAAGAAGGGCGATCCCTTACTCGCGTCAACCCCGAAACCCGCTTGGGATATGAAGAATATGCAGCTAGAGCTTTTCAATTGTGGGGATTTAATGTTGAACATTCTGCGGTTGGCGGTGAATATCAAACTGCCTTAGTAGAGGGAGTGAAAGTACCAATTCAACGCCGCCGCCCAGATACCAACTCAAAAGTTAACCAATATACAGTTAGCAATCCTTTCTTACTCTATGCGCTGGAGTTTGGACTAGATCCACAAATGCGATCGCTCTTTGAACCAATCTTTCAGGCGCAAGCTGAACGTTCCCGTCGCACCGGCACCCTCACAGCCTCAGCTACCACCTTGAGCGATCGCAAGCCTTACACTGTCCACAGCACAATCACTGGAAAAGGTGAGCCTTGGGTAGCTTTAGCAGATAATGGGCAAATTGTACCAAAGGGACGATTGGTAAGTACAGCAGTCGCTTTTGCCTATCATGCTCTGCTTCCAGAAAATAAGTACAGTCAAGAGTTACTGCAAGGAACCACTGATTTATACAATCCATTAGCCGGATTTTATGAGGGCTTCTATGAAACCACGGGTAAAACGGCAGTTGGTTTCACCAATAGCACCAACAGTATGATTTTGCAATCCTTGCTGTACAAAGTGATGAATCAACAACCTTTAATTCGTCCGAATGTCAACATGAAATCTCCTTGGTGGCAAGAAGTTGGTAAAGGAGATTCTGGGCGAGGTTTACCCAACACTACCAGACAACAAACCAAGTTAATTTCTGATAGTTCTGGAAGTTACTGGATTTCAGGTAGCGAAAAGACTCCCCTAGTAACTGGTACAAAAGTCACAGAGTAAGTTGAAACGCAATTTACTTTAAGCTCATCCCTTCAAGGGATGGGCTTTCCCGCCGACTTTCTGTAATTACCAAGTCGTGTTTGTTATTAATCAGTTGTATTTGGGAATACTTACCACATGATCCAGTGGCTTTCACAAGCAACAGACATCTGGATTCAAAATCCCTGTTTATTCGTTAATAGCAGCAAATCTGCTGGTTATAAAGACGCGGTAAATATATCCGGCTTTCGGCTATTTATCACCTACGGAATTGGCAAAGAAGATATAAATGGCAACAAGCGGCATCAAAAGCATGATTTTGCAATCAGTTTTGTACGCAACGACAAATCAACAACCCCTGCTTTGTCCAATTACGGCGACGCAGCAATGCTCTCCTACCCCATTTATGCTCATTGATGCCCCTGATAACTTTAACTCTGATGTTCAAACACCATCGCCACAAACCGTTCCAGAATGGAATGCTCCCATAGTCACGCCACTACCGCTAAAACCTGTTATTCCTTCGCAAACAACTTCTTTACCACGATTGACCCAAGAAGCGGATCGAATTGCTGCTAAACAGGCTTGGAAATATTTTGAGCGGAACTGGAATCCCCAAACAGGTTTAGTAAATTCGGTAGACAACTTGCCGTGGACAACTTGGTGGGATCAGGGTAGCGCCTTATTGGGAATTCATGCGGCTTACCAGTTAGGGTTATTGCCGCAAGATGTTTTCCAAAAGCGGATGAACACATTGCTAGAGACGTTGGAAAAACTGCCGCTACCACCAAGTGGTTTACCCAACAAAGCTTATAGCACCCGGACTGGCGAAATGCGCCAACTCAATGACACCCCCGATCCCAACGGTATAAGTGGTTGGTCAGTTTTAGATATGGCGCGATTTTTATTAGGATTGCATGTTATGCGATCGCATTATCCAGAATATAGCGATCGTATTAATCGCATCGTCGCTCGCTGGAATCTATCGAAACTTGTCAAAGATGGTTGGTTAAATGGTGCTATCCCTAGAGCAGGTAAACTTCTCGAAGTGCAGGAAGGCCGATTAGGCTACGAGCAATATGCTGCCCACAGTTTAAAGCTGTGGAATATTCAAGCTACTAATGCTCTCTCTAATCCACCAGTAAAGACGGTTCAAGTGGATGGTATTAGTCTGCAAGTCGATCGACGGAATCTAAAAAACTCTGGGGCTACTAACTACCTAACGAACGATCCTTACTTACTTTGGGGTTTAGAAATGGGTTGGACTGATGCTGTTAGACCTCAAGTGCAAAATCTTTTCAAAGTGCAATTACAACGATTTAAGCGCACTGGAATTTTAACTGCTGTAAATGAAGATTCTTTGGATCGTCTCCCTTACTTTCTCTATTACAGTGTCTACGCCAATGGTCAATCTTGGCAAGCCGTTAACACTAGCGGAAAAGCCTATCCCCAATTGCGGTTTGTTAGTACGAAAGCGGCATTTTCTTGGTTTGCACTCATGCCAGATGATTCTTATACGAAAAGACTGCGAGATTTTGCTCAAAATTTATCCGACAAAAATCGCGGCTATTTTTCAGGACGATATGAAAATACCAAATTAGGTATTAATACTTCAGTTGACATTAACACAAATGCGATCGTTTTAGAAAGTTTGCTTTACCAAGCCAGAGGCAGACATCCACTAGTGCTTGAAGACATGAGCCAGGGGAGGCAGCAGAAATAAAAAAATTCTTAACAACTTTTAATTCCCGATTCAGCATTTCTTACCATTGCACTATCCTTTTATATTCATTACTGGTACTAAGATGACTTCAGTTTCTATTAACGATAATTCCTCAAACTTTTCTGGTAACAGTCGCTCATTACTCAAAAAAAGAACGCTGTTATTTCGCTACCTGGCAGAAATAAATTTAATTTTTGGAATTTGGTATTTGCAATGGCGCATCACCCATTCCATTAATTTTGATGCCCTGTGGATCTCTATCCCTTTGCTAATAGCAGAAATTTATAGCTATTTCGGCGGCGTGATGTTTGTGATTGGGTTATGGCGACCTTTAGTGCGACAGGTTAAGTCTCTCGACCAGATGACCCCACCTCTACCCAGATCGGACTGGCCAACAGTGGATGTGTTTGTAACCTGCTACAACGAGCCGCCGGAAATTGTAGAAGAAACTACCAAAGCTGCTCTGGCAATGGATTACCCGCCAACAAAGTTATGTGTTTATATCTTAGATGATGGCAACTCGGCTGATATGCGGGCGATGACAGAAAGATTGCGTATTGAAGATTTGCAGTCACCACAACTACAACAAGAAGCAACTCGGATTGATGCAGAACACTCTTATTTGTTGCAGCGCCTAAAGCAACTGGAAAATCTCACACCTAACACTCAAGCCGCAGAAAAATGGCTGCAAGAATCATCATCAGAACCAGTGGTGAACCAGTTTGCTACTGAATTTGTGCAAAATCTACGACAGTTTATTCTTTGGCTACCTCCGACTCATCAAAGTATTAGCGAACGCCTCGCTACCGAGCGGAAAGCCTTAGAAGAAACTATTAGGAAAAAAGAACTAGAACTGTTGGAACTCTCCCGATTTCGCTACATTGCTCGTCCTAAAACTCCTGGCGTAGCGCATCATGCTAAAGCAGGCAACATCAATTATGCAATTTTTTCTGGAGAAACAGCAGGAACTTTTATTGTTACTTTAGATGCCGATCATATTCCCAAGCCAAATTTTCTCAAGCGAGTTCTGCCTTATTTCTACGCCTATAATCTTTCAACCGGAAAATACGACCAGAATCAAATTGCTTTTGTCCAGACTCGCCAGGATTTTTACAATATTCCTCCAGGCGATCCTTTTGGACATCGAGCAAATTTATTTTATGGGCCGCTTCAACAAGGTAAAGATGGCATGAATGCTGCGTTCTATACTGGCACAAATGCGATCTTGAGGCGTGAGGCATTAGTTAGTGTAGGACTGCAAAATTTTGCTGATGAATTTGCCAAAAATGAAAAACGTTTAGATGAATTTGATTTAGTCGGTGGGGTATCAAGTAATAGCATTACAGAAGATATGAATACAGCCATGCGTCTGCATAGTGCTGGCTGGAAATCAATTTATCATAATGAACTTTTAGCAGAAGGTTTAGCGCCAGATGACTTGAGTTCTACTCTCAAGCAGCGACTACGCTGGGCACAAGGAACTATCCAAGTGCTAGTTAGGGAAAATCCACTGACAAAATCAGGGTTAAGTTTTTGGCAAAGGTTGCAATATTTTAAGACGATGTACAGTTATTTCTCTGGTTTTGCAACTCTAGTGTTTATTTCTTGTCCAATTATCTATTTTTTCACGGATATTGTTCCAGTTAAAACCTACGGGTCTGATTTTGCCATCCACTTTTTCCCAGCTTTTATTATCAACCGTTTGACCTTCTTAGCAGCTACTTGGGGCATTCCAGCTACAGAAGTTTGGCGTTCTGAACAATATGCGATCGCTTTATTCCCCTTGCTAATCCAAGCCGTATGGAGTGTGTTTACAGGACAAAAACTCAATTTTCAAGTCACACCTAAGCAGAGGCAATCTGGTATTTATCTCCGGCTAGTTTGGCCGCAGTTAGTTATCTTTATCCTTACTATCCTGGGGATATTATGGAGCATTTACCGCTTTGCAATTGGTCATCTAAATAATCCTTGGGTTCATCTACTCAATGGTGGGTGGGCTATCTATAACTTGTTACTTTTATCCGTTATCATCCGTGCATCAGTTTGGCAACCGCCGAAAGAAGTCTAAGAGGGACGCAGGAACAAATAAAATAACTCCTAACTCCCTTATAAATCTAATCTAGGAAACATAGCTATGAATACTGATTCAGACTCAAAAAACTTTGGTCAACGAACCGTCTTAACAATTTATGCTCATGCTGATGATGAAGTTCTACCTGCTGCTGGCACTCTCAGTCTCATGTCCAAAGCAGGATGGAATATTCGTTGCTTAATTTTGACTGATGGCAGTCTTTCCAGTTCGCATATTAAGGGTACACGTCATCAAGAAGCGGATGCAGCAGGTAAAATCATCGGTGCAACTTACGAGTTTTATGCACTGGAGGAATATAATTTTTCAACCCAAGCAGTGATTAAAGTTACTGAAGAAGCAATTAAGCGTTGCCAACCCGATCTGATTATTACTCATGCACCACAACCGGAAAAATATGGACATAGAGATCATGAAGTGTGTGCGATCGCAGTTTCTAATGTTGCTACCCGCAAAAACATAACTTTGTGGTATTCCGCCCCACCTGTTTTTTTGCGTGGTTTTGAACCCAACTTTTTTGTGGATATTACTTCTGTAATTGAGGAAAAAGTTGCAGCTATTGGCTGTTATGAATCAGAACTCAATAAAGCATTTATGCAACTTGATGCCATACTAGTTTTATCTCGTTTTTGGGCCCGCGAGTTAGGTCAAAAAGATGGCTATTTTGAAGCTTTTGAAATTTCTAGACAATGTGTAGATGCTAGCTTTTTTACTGCAATAGCTAATAATCACCAAGCAATTAAACACAGCTAAATGCATATACATCACAAAATAATTACTATCTCTATTGCAGTTTTTCTGATGTCAATGCCAAAATAGAATTACATTTTTTTAATCAATAAATAGGACAAAACCATGAGTGTAATTGTGAAAGTACTAGAATTGTCTGGGATTTTAGATGGGATTAGAGGTAATGAACTGCGTCGTGAAGTTAGCGGTATTGTGGCAGACGGAGCCGATATTTTGTTAATTGACATGAAAGAAGTAAAATTTATCGATAGCTCTGGTTTGGGTGCTTTAGTATCAGCAATGCAAATAACGCGAAATGCTAATACTAAACTTTTTATATGTTCGATCAGCGATCAAGTCAGAATGTTATTTGAACTGACTAAAATGGATAGAATTTTTCAAACCTTTGCCGATCAAGATGAATTCAACCGCCAAGTATTGGCAACGCAATAAGCTATGAAACAATACTAAGTTTGAATGTACAGACTTGAATATACTAAGAAAAGTTAACTTTTACCAAAGATAAGTCATCATCAAGATTATCTTGAGCATTTAAGGCGAGAATGTTCGCTAAGAGTTCGTTTAAGTTATAGGTATCTTTCTGGCTATATTTCGTTAGCAAGTCAATGAAAGCATCAATACCCCAAATTTTACTATCTGACTGATTAATCTCATAAGCACCATCACTAAAGATGTACAGAATGCTGTTTTCTTCGATATCAAAAACAGCATCTTCAAATTGCACATCAGGTAAAAAGCCAATTGGTAAATCTAAAGAACTTAGCTGTTTAACTTGGATGCTTGTTGTAGAGGTATTAGATAACAGTAAAGCTGGTGGATGTCCGGCATTGGCATAAATAAGTTGACGTTTAAGGCGGTGATAAACTCCATACCAAATTGTGAAATATTTATCACCGTGCTTTGTCATTTGGAAGGCGTAATTGAGCGCTTTTAGGACTGCACTGGGTTGGCAAAAGTTAGTATTCGGTAGAGATTGCGATCGCAAAACATTTAGGACGGATACAGATAGGAGGGCTGAACCTACCCCGTGACCTGATACATCCAACAAATAAATTGCCAAATGATCCTCGTCGATCCAATGATGGTCGAAGCAATCACCCCCTAGCTGGGCTGAGGGAATAAACAGATTTTCTGTAGTTACTGTTCCTACAAGGGGCGAGGGTAAAAGCGATCGCACATAATCAGCAGCCTCAGCTAATTCTGCTTCCAAAATTTGCTTTTGGGTTTGTAAGTCTTGATTTAGTGTCTCCAAAGCTTCTTTTCGACTTTGTAAATCCTGATTTAGCTGGTGTAATCTTAGTCCTGCTCTTACCCGTGCTTTCAATTCATTCATCTCTATAGGTTTGGAGATAAACTCATCGGCTCCAGCGTCAAGTCCCCTAACTCTATCTTCCTCCTCTCCTCTAGCTGCTCCCCTAGCCGTCAATAGAATAAAAAAAGTGGTTGCCAACTCTGGATCTGTTCTAATTCGACGACACACTTCTAATCCATCTACCTGGGACATCATCCAGTCACAGATGATTAGAGCCGGATGGAGTAATTGTGCTTGTGTAATTCCTTCCTCGCCATTACTAGCTACAGTGGTATCATAACCCTGATTTTGGAGTGTTCTTTTCAGTACTGCTCGGACTATAGGGTCATCATCAATAACCAGAATTTTAAACATAAATTACAGTTCACTAAGTAAAATGATCGGTAAATAGTTGCTTTAATTTAACTTATATGCAATTTAGTTTTTAATGTATAGTATAAATACTCAAATTAAATAAACTAATGAACGAATATGATAATTTCAAAATATTTTTTTGGTTAAGAAGTGAAAAACAAAATTTATCTAAAAATCAATACAGACCTGACAGCTTCGCCTCAAGTGTTAGCTTGGTTTGAGCAAATAAATCAACCACCTATTGCCGATAGACAAATTTGGTGGCAATGTCAAACACTGATGATGGAAGGTTTTACTAATATTGTTGAACACGCACACAAAAATTTACCTCTTGAAACTCCTATTGAGATCGAAGCTGTGCGGTTAAATGAATTTATAGAAATTCGCATTTGGTCTAAAGGTGAACCCTTTGACTTAGAGCAGCAATTGCAACAAACATCTGAATTTGAGGAAAATGAGCAAGAGCGAGGGCGGGGTTTAAAAATTATGTCCGCCATTGCCGACAAATTGATTTATGAGCCGACGGTAGATAATCGTTACTGTTTATTTATTAGTAAATCTTACTAAAGTTATAACAGTAATTAGGAGTTAGGAGTGCTGATTAAAAATTCTTGGATGCGTTTCACGAACTCTTCTAAGCCTAAAATTAAGTTATTAGTACCTCGATCCTCTTGGTTATAAGCTAGTTGTTCTAGTTTTTCTGCTAACAGATGCATCGTTATAGCTCCAATATTGACACTAGCACCTTTAATTTGATGTGATTGAAGCGCTATTTGGTCAAAATCATGAGATGCGATCGCTATTTTAACTGCCTCTAGACGAGGTTGAATATCTTCAATAAATATTTGCAGTAGTTCTAATTCAAATTCTGGGTTGTTTTCTGAGAGTTGATGCAAGCGTTCCCAATCAATTGGGAGGTCAACTGAACCTATATTTGTTGTAGAAACTGTCCGATCTAAGACTTCTATTTCTTCTACTCTGAATATCATCCTTGCCCAATGATCTAGAGTCGCCGCTAATTTTTCTTTCATTACTGGCTTGCTCAAATAGTCATCCATTCCTGCATCTAGGCACATTTGTTGGTCTTCTTTCATCGCATTAGCTGTCATCGCAACTACCACAGGACGACGACCGCTAGCAAAGTTACTTTCTTGCCAACGAAGAATTTGTTTTGTGGTTTCTAATCCGTCGAGAATTGGCATTTGGCAATCCATTAGAATTAAATCGTAAGGAATTTTTTCTAAAAGATGCAACGCTTCTTTGCCATTATTTGCAACATCAGCACTATAACCCAGGCTTTGGAGTTGCTTCAAGGCTATTTTCTGATTCACCAAATTATCCTCAGTTAAGAGAATTCTTAATTTAGGCAAGTCAGAAGGACGATAATCACAGTTATTTTCAGAATTTCTCACTTGTAACTCCTGTACTGACGCAAGGACTTGCGCCCCTGCTGACTCCTCTGGAATAACAGAAGCGGCAATTGTAAAGTAAAATGTGCTGCCTGTATTGAGTTCACTTTCAACCCAAATTCTGCCGCCCATTAGCTCGCACAGTTGCTTGCAGATAGCAAGACCTAACCCAGTACCGCCATACTGTCGAGTAATAGAGGAGTTTACTTGGCTGAAGGCTTTAAATAAACGTTCCACGCGATCGCTCGGAATACCGATGCCTGTATCTTTAATATTAAACTGGATCTCGTCAGTATTTGTAGCAGAAGAACGATTAATATCTTTATTATTGCGGATAATAATTGAAACTTCTATACTTCCAGTTTGGGTAAATTTAATAGCATTACTGAGTAAATTTATCAAAACTTGGCGTAGTCGGGTGATATCTCCCACAATCGTAGTAGGAAGTTTAAGAGTATCTAAAAATGTAATTTTTAAACCTTTTTCTCTAGCTTGAGGCGCAAGCAAATAAAAAGCTTCATTAATGCAACTTTGCAGAATAAAAGGTTCCTCTTCTAGTTCCAAATGACCCGATTGTACTTTAGAGAAATCAAGAAAATCGTTAATAATTTTGAGTAAGGAATTTCCACTGCTATAAATGATTTCAACAAAGTCTTTTTGCTGACCAATCAATCCACAATCTAGTAACAAACTGGCCATCCCAATTACCGATGCGATCGGAGTCCGAACTTCATGGCTAATCATTGCTAAGAATTCTTGTTTAGCAAGTTCTGCCTGTTTGCGTTCAGTCATGTCTCGCAAAATGTAAACATAGCCTTGAAAATGCTCAACTTCTGTCTTAACAATTGAGTAGGAAAAAGCTACAGAAATTGTTTTTTTACTTTTGGTATAACAAACAGTTTCTACCTCTTTTAGTAAAGAATTTTGGTCTGGATTTAGGAATGTATCAATATTTTCAATATTTCCTATCTCTAATTTATAGCTATCGACTTCTCTAATAACTTTGGTGATCGGTTGACCGATGAGTTCTATTTCGTCATATTCTAACAATACTTGTGCAGCTAGATTCAGTTTTTTTATCTTTCCTGACAGTGTTGTTACCAACAATGCATCTGCCATTGATGTCACAATTTGGTCAATATATTGTTTAGAAGCCTTTAAATTACGTAATAAAAGATTTGCTTCATTTGCACCTTGAAATAAAGATTGCTCAAGAATCATCCTTTCTGTCGAATCTTCTACAATAATGATGAGGGGATTGATAGAAGAATTTTCTTGTATATTCTTAGTAATACGAATATCAATATATAAAGGAGAAGCCGCATCTTGTGAGCGCATAATTCCCTTTAATTCAAAGTTATCTTGCTCGCCATGTCGAATTGCATCAAAAATATCTTCAAGTCCCTCTAATTCGGGAAACGCAATCCGAACATCCTCACCTTGCTTGACTTCATCAGGAATGTTGGCCAAATGATTTAGTCCAACAGATATTTCTACAATTTTCAGGTCTTCATCAAGTATCAAATATTCAATCTTGCATACAGATAATATATTTGTCAACAATGAGTTCATTTTACTAAATTAAACGATGGGCTAAGGTTCTAAATATCTCATCAACATTATTGCCAGTTTTAGCTGAAGTTATATATGTGTCTAATATATTAATTTGATTTGTAAATTGATACATTTCACGGATGTTTTCTAAGTATTCACTCGCAATCATATCTGATTTATTCAGTGCAACAACAATATAGCTTTTAGGATTAACAGCTAAAAAAGTTTGAATATGTTCCCCTATATGATTGAGTGTTTCTGGTTGTGTAACATCACCAACTATCACAGCACCTTTAGAACCTTGAAAATAGTTTTGAGCAACTGCCTTAAACTTATTACTGCCTTCAATATCCCAAATTAGCAACTGTAAATTTTGCCCATCATGCAGGTATTTTGTAGAAACATTAACTAATTTGCGAGAAATTTTCACCCCTACAGTTGAAAGATATTCATCGCTAAATTGACATTCTACAAATTTGCGAATTAGACTAGTTTTGCCAACCCCAAAATCACCAAATAAGCAGATTTTTTTAGAGATTGTAGACATAATTGAATAAACGTAGGTAGGATAATATAAATCAGAGCTATTTTAACTTAAAATTGCTTGTTTATCGCTTCTAGAACTACACAACGGCTTAACCATAAGGGATGAGTTGGATCAATTACTGGTGGTAAACTTGTGCTACCAATAACCTGTAGACGAGATGGCTCGATACCTAATTTAATCAGTGCTTGTTGTACAGCTTTTGCTCGCGTAAGTGCCAAATTTTGAGATGTGTTTGTACCAGTATGGTCATAACTATAACCAATAATTTTTAAATGTTGATTTGGGTGCTGATTGAGGAAAGATTTGACCTGTTGAACCTTATACCCTAAATTCGTTTTGATTAAATTTGCTGAGTCGGGTTGAAAATAAAATCGAACTTCAATCCGCAGAGGTTCTACTTGCACCGCACTAGATACAAATTTTACGCCTGGAATTTGCTCAAATGCATGAGCAATAATCTGAGCATCTGCAATCTGATTGACAGTACCTTCGACAACCACTTTACCAGCACTGTATTGAGCGGAAATAGCTGTACCATTCGTCTGATTTAAAACTGTTGTAACTCGTTTAACTTCAGCAGCAGCTAATACAGGATCTGCTGGTACTTCTACTAATAAAATTTGATTGTCAATCAACCAATGGAGGGAAGTTGCTTTAACAATTTGCTCGGCTTTCTGGCGAAGGAATTGATTAGGTAATAGTCCTGTTAATTTTAATTTATTGTGTTCCACCTGCACGTTGAGCCGATATACGGCTAGTTCTGGAACAGAAGTTAGAGCCAACGAAGTTTTACTTTCAATAGAACGGATGACTCCACTATGGTGTTGCCAAATGCCCCAAGGAATGAGAATAGTGCTGATAACTGTTAAACCTAATATTACTAACGGTGATAATTGATTGGTTTTCTTTTTCGGCGGAATATCTGTACCTTTAAGTTCTTTTAAAACTGTATGAATTTCAATAGGAATTGTATCTCGATCGCCGTCAAATTGTTCAATTAAATTACCATGCTTTTTAACTATTTGACTAAAAGTTTGCCGCATTTTTAGAATAAAGCTTTTGCTAGTGTCTCCTTGCACAACGATCGCTAAATAACAATATCCGGCAACTTCTAAAATTATTTTTGATGTACCGTATTCAATTGCGTCTAATTCTGTTATGGTTCCAGATTGATTGATGCAATCATTGGCAAAGCTGCGAATCGCCGTCAGCATTCCTGCTACCATGTCAGCCTCTAGCTGCTGTGCATCAGAGCGCTGAATGTCTGAGATAACTAAACCAGATGTTTTATGAATCAAAAAAATTGCTTTAATTGTAAATGGGAGAGCTTCTTTAAGAATTAATTCTGCTTCGGAAACTCCCTGTAATTTGGCACGAATTTTACGTTTTATCCCTTCAACACTAAGGGTTTCTTCAACTTGTCGGTTAATTGCACGGATTGTCTCTGCCATATATTTGGCTATCGTACTACCAATAATTGGGTAGAGTGCATCCACAACAATATTCTGTTCAATTTCAATTTGCTTTTTTATGGCTCGTCCCATTGCAGGAGCGATCGCATCTGAAACTTCTTCTGGAGCAACAATAATCTGCTGAGTAATAGCTAGGGGAATTGAAGGTGCGATCGCTTGACTCATGCTAATTTTATCCTGTTCAGTGCGACTGCGGATAGTTTGATCGATAATCGGGGCAATTATCTGTACAATTTCCTCTCTAGACTCTGCAATCTTCAGCCTTAAAAGCTCAGAAATACATGGAAGGAGTAGATTTATTAGCTCTTTAGGTTCGTAAATTTGATTCTCTAATTTTATTAAATTTTGTTCAAACTTAGCTACAATACTATTTGTTTGTGATAATTCATCTCCGACTAATATATCTTTTAACTTTTGCAATGCATCATCTGAATTATCTGTATTTTCCTCAAAAGTTGCAAATAGCTCAATAGACTTCTCTAATTCGTCTTCGACAACTTTTGCAGAATTAGGTGCATTCTGACGAAAATTAAAAGTCGATTCTAAATAAGCCTCACATATTTCTATTGTCACTGGAGTGAGTTGCAATGCTTCAAATTTTGTTGTAGTCAGATTCTCATCACCACGATCGGTTTCAGATGAAAATGAAGAAAAAGATTGCTCAGGTGGTTCGATAATTTTGAGTTCGACAAGTAGATGCACTAAATTGTCAATTTGTATAGCTTCTTCCGGCTTTAACTCAACAGATTGAGAAATTGAATTTTCCACCTGAGTCATATCAGTAAGTTTTGTCTTTAAAAGTGCTGAGTTGAGAGTTAGGAGTGAAGAATTATCTCTTTAATCTTTTTTTGCCTATTGAGTGGATTACGAATGTATTTCTGCTGTATTGTTAGAGTGAGTTGACACTTTTGACAACTTTGTAGTTTCTAGAAGCGGTACAGCAGTATAGTTGTCGTTGTGTTCATCGGCTGCTTCTCGTAATTTAGGAATAAATTCAGTTTCTTTTAGGCGCATTCCCAAGGCAAACAAAGTTTCAGCCATATCGTCCTTAGAAACTTTAGTGTCTGTTAACTGCGAGAAGCGTCGATCTATTTCTTCTAAAATCAGATCCCGTAATGCTGTGACATCATCTTGTAAATGGACTTTAGTTTGAAAGATTTCATCTCGAATTGAGTTAGTTTGGTTATCTAATGTTTCATCAAGGGACTGAACACTGCTAGAGAACTTTTTATTGAGTCTATCAACTTGTTGCCGTAAGTCAAGAGTTTCTTCTTGAGTTGTCAGGTTGAGTGACTTCAGCTTTTTATCCAGCGCCTCAAACCCTGCTTTTAGTTCAGCCGAAAAGTTAGACTTGAGTTGTTCGACATGCAATCGCATTTGTTGTTGCAACAGAGATATGTCTGACTCCAGCTTGCTAAATCGATTTTCGTACTCTCTTAGCTGTGTTCCCAAAATAATATCGCGGATCTGATCGATATTGCCAAGCCGTTCTCGTACATCGTCTTTACTCATCTGACTCATCAGAAAAACCTCACTTTTCGGGAATTTATTGGGGATAGGAGGGATGAATTGAACTGACATTTAGGCTAAAGGTTCTCAGCATAAGATGCAGCTAACTCACCAAACCTACTTTTGGTACATCAAAGTTATTGTTCCCAATTATTCACAAGTTCTATCTTAAAAATAGGAAATGGGTAATGAGAAATTTATAATAAGCATTTTTCATGCTTACTCATAGAGAAATATCACTTTTGATAAGTTAATAAATATTATTAAATTCTCAGGCTTTTGGGTTGTTATCTTCACCGCTCAAAAATTCTTGGATACGTTTCACAAACTCTTCTAATTCCGAGATTAAGTTAGTACTACCTCGACGCTCTTGATTGTAAGATAATTGTTCTAGTTTTTCTGCTGCCAGATGCATAGCTGTAGCTCCAACATTAGCGCTAGCACCTTTTATTTGATGGGCTTCTTGCGCTATCTGGTCAAAATTATGAGTTGCGATCGCTATTTTAATTAGCTCTAGTCGAGGTTGAATATCTTCAACGAATATTTGCAGTAGTTCTAATTCAAATTCTGGGTTATTTTCTGAGAGTTGATGCAAACGTTCCCAATCAATTGGGAGGTGAACTGAACCTACATCTGTTGGAGAAACTGTCTGCTCCAAGGTATCTGTTTCCTTTTCCATGAATATCAGACTTCCCCAACGCCGTAACACCGCCGCCAATTTTTCTTTGATTACTGGCTTGCTCAGATAGTCGTCCATTCCTGCGTCTAGACACATTTGTTGGTCTTCTTTCATGGCATTCGCTGTCATCGCAATTACTAGAGGACGACGACCACTAACAAACCTGCTTTCTTGCCAACAATGAATTTCTTTTGTGGTTTCTAACCCGTCGAGAACTGGCATTTGGCAATCCATCAGAATTAAATCGTAGGGGATTCTTTCTAATAACTGTAAAACTTCTTTCCCATTACCAGCAACATCAGCGCTATAACCCAGGCTTTGGAGTTGCTTCAAGGCAACTTTCTGATTCACCAGATTATCTTCAGCTAAGAGAATTCTTAATTTATGGGAATCATAAGTCGGAAGGCGGCAGCTAGGAGAATGATTGTTGCTGTCGTTTTCGTAATTTTTCAGTTTTAACTTCTCACCCCTCAATTCTGATTCCTCTTGTTCCAACTGCGTTCCTAAAATAGTCATGATGGTATCGAGGAGTCGGGACGGCTTAACAGGTTTGACCAAATAAGCTGCAAATCCTATTTTTAGCGCTCGTTGGATTTCATCGCGTTGATTAGTAGAAGTAAGCATAATCATCGGTAGCCCCGCGATCGCTGAATTTGCCTTAATTTGTTCTCCCAAGGTCAGACCATCTATTTCTGGCATCTGCATATCAATCACAGCAATGTCATAAAGATTTTTTTGTTTGGCAGCCTCCTGAATAGCAATGAGTGCAATACTAGCCGAAGCAGCCTGATCTACCAACATCCCCCAACGGGTAGCTTGATGGTAGATGATTTTGCGATTAGTGGCATTGTCATCCACCACTAACAAGCGCCGATTAGTCAGAAGTTCGCGATCGCCCTTGGTGTTGTCGCTTTCTGTGGGAATCGGGTTAAGTTGTTGGGCGAGAGTTACTTCAAACCAAAATTTAGATCCTTTCCCCAACCGACTTTCTACGCCAATTTCTCCTCCCATCAAGCTTACTAGTTGCTTGCAGATAGCTAATCCCAAACCTGTGCCGCCATATTTACGGGTGATGGAAGCATCTACTTGGGTAAATGGGGTAAAGAGTTTGGATTGGTCTTCAGGGGTAATGCCAAGACCGGTATCTGTAATGGAAAAATAAATGGTGGCTGTAGTAGAAGTTTGCGATCGCAATTCCGCTCGGACTACTACCTCTCCATTGCTGGTAAACTTGATCCCATTGCCGATCAGGTTCATGAGAATTTGCCGTAAGCGGCCGGCATCGCCTTGGAGTTGGGTGGGAACGTTAGGATAGATTAACGCAGCAATTTCTAATCCCTTGTTATGGGCTGGGGGAGCCAATAATTCCAATACCTCTTCCACACAGGTAGATAAGTCGAAATCTAGAGTTTCGAGTGCCATTTCCCCAGCTTCAAGCTTGGACAGATCCAAAATTTCGTTGATTAGACTTAAAAGAGCATCTCCACTAATGCGAATTGTTTCGATAAAATCCTGTTGCTCCGCATTTAGGGGAGTTTCTAACATTAAGCCTGTCATCCCCAACACAGCATTCATCGGAGTCCGAATTTCATGACTCATGTTCGCCAAAAAGGCACTTTTGGTTTTAGAAGCTAATTCAGCTTGATGACGGGCAACTTCGAGTTCTTTTCGCTGTTGAGTTTCTGCATATAACATTTGGCCTTGGGCTAAGGCAATGCCTACTTGATCGGCTATTTGCCGTAAAAGATGAGTTTCAAAGCTAGACCATTGGCGAGAACTGCCGCATTGATGGACAATCAGCAAACCGCAGAGTTCTTCTTTGACAAGAATGGGTATAACCAAATTGGATTTGACCCCAAATTGTTCTAGTAATTCTATATGCCTTTTTTGGACTTCGACTATATCTAAGTCAGCAAGACCCTTACCCCTTTTTTGTCGATACTGCTGTAAATAGTACTGCTGTGCATATTCCGCTTGAAAGTAAGCATCAGTGAGCTTTTTCTCTTTAATTGCCAGCCAGCCAGAAAGTACTGCCTCAACCACAGTGCTTTCAGATCCATCTGCCAAGGGTTGATAAATCAAAACTCGATCGCTATGGAGAATTTTTTGGACTTCCCTAACACTGATTTGGAGAATTTCTTTGATTTGCAAAGACTGACGAATTTTGAGAGTGATTTCAGTAAATAGTTGCGATCGCAAATTTTGGCGTTGGAGTTCTTCTTCTGCCTGCTTGCGCTCAATAAACTGCCCTACTTGTTCGCCAATAGAATTCATCACTTTAGCCAAATCTGGGTCGGGTTGCTGAATTTCATGGCTAAAGCAGGTAATGACACCAAGAATGTTTTTACCACTAAAGATCGGAAAACCAAAAGCCCCGTGCAGTTCTGCTTGGGCAGCAATTTGAGAGCGGATGAAATCGTTATCTTTAACTACATCAACGATCCAAACAGGTTCAGCACTCGCCCAGACCCGACCAGGTAAGCCAATTCCTGGTGCAAAGGTGGTCTGCTGACTAAGGATTTCAAATTCTTGCATCTTGGAAGATAGTTTATACCAAGAATTTAGTAAATATAGTATATTTACTCGCTGATCTACCATCCAAATTTCACTGAAATCCCATCCCAAACTCTCGCAGATTCCTTGCAAGATTTGGGGCATGGCTTCGTTGATTGTAGTTGACTCTGCTAGGACACGGGTTGTAGAATACTGGGCTTTAAGATGCTGTTCTGCTCGTTTGCGTAAGCGAAGCTCGTCGGAGACATCGCTAACGTCAATACCTGTGCCAACAATGTATTCAATACTACCATTTTCGTCTTGCAAAATAGCGTTAGCCCATGAAATCAGCCGCCGACTGCCATCCTTTGCTACCCAATAGTTCTCATATTCTTTAAGTCTTTCACCAGTTCGCAACTGCTCAAAAACTGCTTTAACTGGTTCTACTTCTTCAGGAATTAGAAACAGGTTCCAGAAATGCCTTCCTCTCACCTCATCAAATGAGTAACCAGTTGTTTGTTCGCAAGCTTGATTGAAGCGAACGATTTGCCCTTGTGTATCCAGGACTATTACCAAAGCACTGGCTGTATCAAGGACTGCTGAGATAAAGTTGCGTTCTTGGTTTAGTCTTTCCTCTGCTAATTTACGTTCTTTTACCTCCCGATAAATGAAGTAGTAGACTATAGCCAGAATCAGAAAACTTAGGCAAATAGCGATCGCAAGTGTCAATACTGTGTTGTTTGCACTAGTTCTTGCAGCTTGTGATTGCTGTTGAAGCAACTTTTTATCCTCATTCTCTATCTTATTAATGACTTTGCGGATATCATCCATGAGATATTTCCCCCGATTTGTCTGGATTACCTGCAATGCGGCCTCAAATCCCTGATTTTGACGCAGGTATATAGTCTGCTTGAGGATGGCAAGCTTTGCAGCTATCAGAGATTCAAGGGTTGCAAACTGCTTTTCTTGGCTAGGTTTATCTGCGATTAAATTCTTCAGTTCGGCAATTTTTGGATCGATGTTTGCAACTACTGCTTGATAAGGTTCCAGATAAATTTCTTGTCCAGTCAGGATATAACCGCGTTGTCCAGTCTCCGCATCCTTCATCTCGGACAGTAATTCTTCCAGTTTATTGATTTTCCCTTGGGTTTTTTGTACCTGATTACTAGCATCAATCAATATACGTGTGTTTTGATAAGAAATCACGCCAATCAACATTAAAATTGCTGATGCTAACCCAAACCCTCCAGCCACTCTTTTAAAAAATTGTTTCCGTCCCTTCTGTGCCTGTTTGTGTGTATGATTCGCCAATACTAAACTTGCTAAATTGCGCCGCATTTCTAGTTGCTTGATTACTTGACGACCAATGATTCGCAATGCTTCAACCTGTTCTGGCAATAAGTTTCTTGGCACATGGTCAATTACACAAAGCGTTCCTAGTGCATATCCTTCTGGGTTAGTTAGTGGTACACCAGCATAAAACTGAACATTTGGATCGGAGGTGACTAGGGGATTTGTCGCAAACCTTTCGTCAAGTGTGGCATCAGGTACAATAAAAACTTCCGGTTGCAGAATAGCATGGGCGCAGAATGCCAAATCTCGCGGTGTTTCTAGGGCATCCAAACCAACCTTGGATTTGAACCACTGGCGATCGCTATCAACTAAACTGATTAAGGCAATAGGAGTTCCACAAATATATGAGGCGAGACGCGTGAGATCGTCAAAGGCCGCTTCCGAACGAGTATCGAGAATCTTATACTCCAAAAGAGATTCGATTCGCTGTGTTTCGTTATCAGGTAATGGTGCTTTCATTCTTAAGCCTTATCCCATTTTGGATTTTAGATTTTAGATTTTGGATTATTTATAGGTTTTGCCTCCTACCTCCTAAAATTTGACCCGCAACTGTCCTGTCACGGAATTACCACCATAAGCACTTCCCCCGGTTTCTTGATTTCGGACATTACTAAAGCTATAACCAAGGTCTGCCTCTATATTCGGTGAAACCTTTACCCTACAGCGCGTTTGATAGGTATTGGCGTTGTCAAAGTCTCCTTTAAGTCGCTGCTGTCCTAAGTTTGCAGCCAGGCGACAGCGTAAGAAATTAGCAATATCTCCTTCCCAAGCCACCTCACCGTTGTAAACTAGAAAATCAGGTGGGGAAAAATAGCCACTTGTGCGTTCTAAATCGCGATCAAAACTCCAACTAAATAAGTTAGCTGCCAGAGAAAATTGTCCAAACTTGCGCTCTAGCCGACTAAATGACTGCACCTCAGAATTACCATCGTTGTAACTACCCAAACGCAATGATGAAAAGAAACTGGTTTTACGGTCAATCTGCCAGTATAAATCAGGCCCAAATCGCCAAGCAGTAATTTGATTTTCTAAAGTTCGGGCATTGGATTTATAAGGCCCTTGTTCTAAATTACCTGATAGTACTACTGCCGAGAGCAATTGGCCAGATGACGAAACTTGCGGCGGCGAAATGGGAGCCTCCACCTTAGCATTCAGATTAATAGCTGTAGGTAAACGATTGAAGACATCGACTCCGGCTGCTGTTTGCAGAGTCACTTGCCCAATTTTTCCTTGCCATCCAACTTGCAAGGGGAAATTTGTAATTGATTCAACACCACGTTGCTCAAAGAAGTTAAAACCTGTCTTGAAAAATATTTTATTTCCATTACTCAATCGAAACTGAGCCGTTGGTTCAAAAAAGAAGTTGGTTTGGCCAAAGTTATCTGTCTCATAGCTATAGTCTGTATCAATGCTTTCCAAAACTGCATCCGGCGTTCTTGGTTCGGTGGAAGTTTTTGGTGGGCTAGAATTCTGGGGTGGTTCCGGTAACGCTGGCGGTAATTGCAAATCAGGATTGAAGTTTTCGGGTGCCGCCATCAAAATAGGTTTTGGCTCAGGATTTATTTTGGTGACTCCCTCAGTCAATTCTAAAGGTGATTTCCAGGTTTGATCTGCTTGGGCAGCTTGTAACTTAGCTGCTGAGAATGTCCAAATCCCTACGCTACAGATTACTCCCAATTGAACCTGTAGGCATCTCCAAATCAACCCATTGTAAGACCTATGTCGAGAAATAAAGAGATAAAGTATAAAACTATCTGCCATTGATCGATACTATAGTCGTAAATAAAAAACTTGCTGCCAAAGAGTTTCTGGCTGCTAGCTGATGTATTAGGCTTGGGATTATGATGCCCAAAATAGATGCTTGTTAAGACATCGCCAAGAAAAAAGGCTTTATTTTTATAGGGCTGTTCCCTGACTCTCTAATTAGTATTATTGGCGAGTAAGTAGTGGGCGAGAAGAATTTGATATATATAAAGAAATTAGGACTTACGCAATAAAGAAATTAGGACTTACGCATCAAGTACAAAATGTAGGGGCAATTCATGAATTGCCCCTACGGTAAATCAAGGCTTTCACTGCCTTTTTGCATAAGTCCTGACTCAGTTCTTGCCCGCGCTTCAAGAGAGCGATCTAGAAAAAGTTAAAGGGAACAACGAGAAGGGTTGAAATTCATCCCTTACCCTTTTCCCTTTAACCGAGAAGATTGCCTTTAGTGTAATATCGATCCACTGCCAACTGTTATTCTTGAGTCTGCTGTTCCGATTTCAGAGTTTTCAGAATTGTCAACCTCAAGAGATCGGAGCAATTCTCGAATTACATCTGTTGCTGGCCTTCCTGTCAAAGCACAGTAGTTTTCAAGTTTCTTCATTTCTTCGGTTGTGAGATTTACTGTTAGTCGTTTAACAGCCCATTTTTTATTCATAATCCTATTTTGTCTTTAATATGTTGCTTTGTGTCGAAATCACCAAGTCATTACGATTGCTCCCGCAGTGCATAACCTACACCACGGACTGTATGAATCAAACGCTTTTCATTATTCTCTTCCAATTTCAGTCGTAGATAACGAATATATACTTCAATGATATTAGAATCACCCATGAAATCGTAACCCCACACTTTCTCTAATATTTGATCTCTTGTAAACACCTGACGGGGATGTGAGAGGAGATATTCTAATAAATCAAACTCTTTTGCTGTTAACTCAATGCTTCGTTTTTCGCGAAAAACTTCACGAGTGCGGCGATTTAAGCTTAAATCTTCAAATTGCAATACATCCTCGTCTGTTTCTTGGGTGCGGCGCAGATGAGCGCGAATTCTCGCTAGTAATTCCTCAATGCTGAAGGGCTTAACTACATAATCATCGGCTCCTGCGTCTAACCCGGCGACGCGATCGCTCACTTCATCTTTTGCTGTCAACAAAATCACTGGTACTGTACTACCCGTTGCTCGCAAACGGCGACAAATTTCTAAACCCGTTAGTCCTGGTAGCATCCAATCCAGAATCGCTAAATCTGGCGATGAGTCTCGTGCCAAGGTTAAACCAGCAATACCATCATGGGCTACACTTACTTGGTATCCTTCGCTACTTAGTTCTAATTCGACAAATCGTGCTAGTTTGACTTCATCTTCTACCAAAAGGATATGTACTGTCATAAGTTTGTGTATTGATTTATGGTACAATTATTAACTACCCACACTTCCCGAATCAGATAGAACTGCTATATGTAGGTAGACTGATTGTAAACGTACTACCTTCGCCTAACTTTGATTGCACGCTGACACTACCTCCCATACCTTCCACAAGTGTCTTGACAATAGATAAACCCAAACCACAACCCCCAGTAGTGTGAGAGCGGGATTCATCTACGCGGTAAAATCTCTCAAATATCCGTGCTTGCTGTTGCAAAGGAATACCATAACCTTTGTCAGAGACTTCAATAATTGCCTTATCTTGAAGTTGATTCAATTTAAAAACTATGGGTGTATCAGCTTCAGAATATTGAATAGCATTATCAATCAAATTCAATAATACTTGTTTGAGACGGCTATAGTCTGCTTTCGCCTCAATTCGGTCAACTTCTGAATCGATTTTAATTATGCGATCGCTATACTTTTCTGCCATCATCACCACTTCTTCAACCAATTCATTTAGCACATGACATTTCATTTGAAAATATAAGTAACCATTATCGGCTCGTGCTAAATCAAGTAAGTCTTGTAGCAGACGGATGGTGCGTTCAGCTTCCGATGCAGCAGTTTCTAAAGCTTCTTGTTGGGTTGGGGTTAAGTTATTTTGCCTTCGCAAGACGCTTTGCAAGTAACCATGTACAATAGTTAGGGGTGTGCGTAGTTCATGAGAAACATTACTCACAAATTCTCGTTCTTGCTGCCAAGATTGGGATAAGCGAGATAAGAGCATGGTTAAAGTTTGAGCTAATTCTTTGACTTCGCTGGGTGCATTATCAAAATATAGCTGTGCTTGTCCTAAATCTTCAGCCGAAATCACAGAAGCCATTTGATTTAGCTGACGTAGAGGTTGCAGAGAACGTTTAATATAAAATGCGATCGCAGCAGTTAAAACAATAATTGCCAAAAAACTAATAATAACTAAACTCTGCACCATCACCACAAACATTCTCTGTTCGTGGGTAATATCCTTGACTACAAATAACTCACCCAGTAACTTACCCTGCACTTGTACAGAACTACCACATAAAACAAAATAGCTTTGGTTTATTTGATAAACTTGTGGTTTAATCGGCATCTTAGTCAGGGACATTAACTCAGCTACCGTAGTATCAGATAATAAATCCAAAGTAGCAGATTTCACTAAAATTTTATTATCGGGACTTTTTAGCCATAATAATGTGTTTGTATTTGCCAAGTTATTGATGGCCTTTTGTAATCCAGTCTCAGGCTGCATCATTTCACTATAAATTTGCACATCCTGCGGCAAACGCTTGGCAATTTCTTCTATACCATACTTATGACTATCAACTAAGATTTGCTGCATTTTCCAACTAGTCCATGTAGCAAAGCTACCTAATACCAAAGCCGAAAATGCAGCGATACCAATTGTGAGGCGTGACTGTAATGAAAATGGGTCTATATTTATTATCCAAAATTTTCTAATTTGCTTCACTGTTATAGTTACATTTTAGGTATTGAATCAGGCTACATCATTAACAATTCAAGATTCAAATCAGAATCTTAAGCATAAAGCTACTATTAACTGCTACATCTTTAGTTATAGCTGATTTAAACTTACCTCTGTTACATAGCTACAGTGAAAAGTACAGCTATTCCAAAAAGATTCTAAAAGATTTTTTTTAATCGATCTTTCAACTTGGTAAATTCTTGTCTAATAATAAATTAAGGTAATTTACTATGAATTAAATTAGTTTAAGATGAGAATTACCTTAAGTTTTCTAATTTTGTATTCTTGTTGAATCCAATAGCTGAAAACTGACAGTCTCATCTGCCTAACCATTGGTGTCTTTAGTTAGCGATCGCTCCTCTTAGACTTTCCAACACTGTTTTTGGTATCTAACTGCGATCGGTTGTAGTTATATTAGCTTATACCTGCGAAGATACAGCAGACGGCGGAATAATTTTAAGACCATATTTAGAAGCAGCAGCCAATGCTTTTTCCATATCTGCGGGACTAACGCTAGGTAATTGCATTCTCTCTGAGGCTGGCACACCTACTTCCATAAAAAACTTCTCTAACCCTGCTGGTGTGAACCAGCAAAGTAATTTTGCTGGCTTTGCACCAATATTTGAAAACCTGTGGAGTTGACCTTTGGGAGAGTGGAAAAAAGTTCCAGGAGTTGCTAGGATAATTTGCTCATCAAGCTGAAATTCCAATTCTCCCTCTTGAATATAGAAAGCTTCGTCTTCGTGACTATGAATGTGGGGAGGTGTACCGTTTTGTGGTTGAACGGTAATCTCAACTAGAGCATAAGCTTGACCAGTTTCTTCACCCACTGCCTTAAAGGTATACAAATCCCCAAGCACCCAGTATGAAGAACCTTGTCCCGGTTGCTGTAATATTCCTTGTAGATTAACTGTCATAGTAATTCCCTTTTAAGATGTTTTCTATTATAAATTTCTCAGAAAAACCTAATTTTTCAGTCTGTAAGTACTTAGATTTAAATAAACTTAACCATATAGCGTTTACTAATCACATGAGGTACATCATAGTCCCCTCCTCGCTTGCGGGGAGGGGGTTGGGGGTGGGGTTCTTGTACCTCACTCAACTGAGAACTGCTATATCATCGTAAACGGAGCAAACTTAAGTCAAGCGGTATCTACGATGGATTATGCTACATAATACTCTGAGATTGTTTGACTTGACTCGCGATGAAACCACTGATTTTTCAATATGTTATTTTGTATAATTTTACATTTAGTTAACTAAAAACTAATCATTTTGTTGTATGTAAATAGCATAATATCTCTAGTAGAATCTTTCCCTCAAAATAGTACAGCTTAGTCAAAATTACTATCCAGTAGATTTTTGAAATTACTTTCAGAACCAATGCAATAAGTATCCATGAACAAAACTAGTGACGATGAAATATTGTTGCACAATCAAACTTGGCAACGCGAGCGACAAATCATAATCCGTTTGTCTTCTTTAAACTATCGAACTGGCGAACTGGGCAGCTATTTGCACAATATTGCCTGCGGAGTCAGCGAACTTATTGGAGTTGATTGGACAGTTGTTACCTTTTGCCAAGAAGGGTTTGAAACTGTTCTAGCTAGTAGTCTTGAAATGGGCGAGGGTGAACATGTTTATTCACTACATGGTTTACTAACTGGTACTGTTATAAAAATGGGTCACTCATTAGCTGTGAAAGATGCTCAAAAAAACCCAGAGTATGGACAAGCACCAGAAGGCTATTGTGCATACTTAGGGATACCATTGCGGACTGCTGAAAATAAGGTGATTGGTACTATCTGTTCTTTTAATCACCAACCACGTGATTTTACAAAAGAAGATATTCAAATTGTGGAATTGTTTGCTGAACGAGCGGCAACAGCAATTGATAACTATCATCTTTATCAACAACAGTGCAAATTTAATCATGTTTTAGAAGCTGAGGTAGAAAAACGTACCGCAGAATTACAAGCAACCCAAGCCAAGCTTTTAGAGCATGAACGACTGGCGGCTATTGGTGAATTTGCTGCCATGATTGTCCATGAAATTCGTAATCCCTTGACTACAATGATTATGGGATTAAAATATTTCCGAAAAACCATTTTAACTGAATCTTCTCAAGAGCGATTAGCGTTGGCATTGAGCGAAGCTAGTCGTTTGGAGCGTTTGCTAAGTGAAATTTTGCTCTACGCCAAGCCCCAGCTATTGCAGCTTTGTGAGTTAGATGTGAATGAATTCATTCATGAGTTGCTGGCATGTATTCATGAAATGCCAGAAGCTTTGGAACGAGAAATTGAATTTATTCCGGTGTTGCCTACGGTCAAAATTTTGGGAGATAAGGATAAACTTAAACAAGTATTTATCAATATTATTCGTAATGCTTGCGAGGCAGTTACACCAGGAAATATTGTTAAGTGGAAAATAGAATTTTTTCATAAAAACAAAGTCTGTATTAATGTCATCAATGGTGGTAAACCAATTCCATCAGAAGTTTTAACTAAGCTTTCTCAGCCATTCTTCTCCACAAAGCCTGGTGGCACTGGGTTAGGTCTTGCTATTACCAAACGCATCGTCAATGCTCATAATGGGGAACTGTCAATCTGTTCTGACCTTTTAACAGGTACTACCGTTAGTGTTCAATTACCTGTAGTTCCTTTTCGGAGCTTTTAATTGATATCAAGTGCTTCTTGTACTATGGGTATCTAATTTAGGATTATGATATACAGTATTACATCATTTCATCAGGAAAATGGATAAATGGAAAGACATCAAAATAGTCCAAAAAACTGGTCACAAGAAACTTACATTAAAGCTTTAAAGAAAGCAGCACATGCACATCAAGGTCAAACAATTCCAGGTTCTGAAATACCTTACCTTATGCACTTAAATCTTGTAAGTATGGAAGTAATTGCAGCCCTAAGTGTAGAAACAGAATATGATGGAAATCTTGCTATTCAATGTGCTATTTTACATGACACAATCGAAGATACTAATACAACCTTTGAGGAAATAAGAACTGAATTTGGTGAATCAGTAGCTAATGGTGTACTTGCACTGACTAAAGATGAAAGTTTAGCAAAACACCTCCAAATGGCAGATAGTTTACAAAGGATAAAAAAGCAACCACAAGAAATATGGATGGTGAAATTAGCAGATAGAATCACTAACCTCCAAGCACCACCACATTATTGGACTCAAGACAAAATTGTTAGATATCGAGAAGAAGGTATTCAGATTTGTGAAACTTTGCAGGATGCAAGTCTATTTCTTGCTTCCCGCTTGGCTAAGTTAATTGAAGATTACAAAGCATTTATAAAGTAAATAGTCTTTTGTGAGTTAAATCACACTAGCAATCTAAGCACTGCAATAACATTATATGTCTACATAAAATATTACATAAAATGATGGAATTACTTGAACTAATCTTGGTGCTAGCTACAGTAGTTGGTGTTACAGATGGAAACACAATTTTGGTTAAAGATAATGGCGGACAAACAATTCCAGTCAGACTAGCGTGTATTAAAGCACCAAAGGCCATTGGTCAGCCCGATACTTTAGCAGCAACACAAAGGTTAAAACAGCTACTGCCGCCTAAAACTCCTGTCGTGATTAGAAGTACAGAACAACTTGAAAGTGGTCGTACAGTTGGTGAAGTTTTTGTGGATAATCGGTCAGTAAATCTCCTTTTGGTAGAGTCGGGTAATGCTGTCGTTGACCGAGAATCTTTACAAAATTGCTACGAGAGCAAAACCCAGTTTTTAATTGCAGAAGCTAATGCTAAAAATAAGCACCTGGGATTGTGGCAGCAATCAAAAGTTAAATTAAATTTTCATGCCAAGTAATATTAATTACAGTCGTTTTGGGGCAACCTCAGATGTAATAGATATTAGATAATCGACTTTTTAAATAAGTCGGATATCTGGACAAAGTGAATTTACCAATCACATAGCTATGGTTGCTTTTTTTATATCACCAATCAATTCATCAATCCTTGATTTAGTTGTGTTCCAAGAACACATAAAACGTACTCCTCCCACACCGATAAATGTATAAAACTGCCAGTTATTTGCTTTTAAGCTGTGAATAACTTGTTCGGGTAACTTAACAAACACGGCGTTGGCTTCTCTGGGAAACATCAAATCAACGCCTTCTATATTTAATAGTTGATTTTCTAAGTATTCAGCACATTTATTCGCATGTCTGGCATTTTTTAGCCAAGCACCAGTTTCTAATAAACCTAACCAGGGAGCAGAAATAAACCGCATTTTTGAGGCTAACTGACCTGCTTGCTTACATCGATAATCAAAATCTTCTGCTAACTGTTTGTTGAAGAAAAGAATTGCTTCACCTAATGCCATTCCATTCTTAGTACCACAAAAGCACAATACATCTACTCCAGTTTTCCAAGTAATTTCAGCAGGGCTTCTATTCATCGCAGCAACTGCATTTGCAAAACGAGCGCCATCCATGTGAATCTTTAAGTTATACTTTTCCGCAACTTCTTTTATTTCTAGAAGTTCTTCAAGAGAATATAAAGTTCCTAACTCTGTTGATTGTGTAATACTAATAACTTTAGGCTTGGGATAATGGATATCAGTCCGTCTAGTGACAATTGCCTCTATCGATTCTGATGTTAACTTGCCATTTTTCCCTTGGGCTAGTAACAGTTTAGAACCATTAGATGCAAATTCAGGTGCGCCACATTCATCTGTTTCTATGTGAGATGTTTCATGGCAAATGACGCTGTGATATGACTGACAAAGGGCTGCCAAAGATAAAGAATTGGCGGCTGTACCATTAAAGGTAAAAAATACTTCACAATCAATTTCAAAGAGTTCCCGAAAATAATCTGTTGCTTTTTGAGTCCATTCATCATTTCCATAAGCTAGAACACTACCTTGATTTGCCCTAAGCATATATTCCAGCGCTTCTGGACAAATACCAGAGGAATTATCACTTGCAAACTGCTCTGAGTGGTTACTCATAATCTCTACTTGGATTTTTCTTAGTAATTGTTACAATAGATGAATATACTATTAGATGAATCTGCTAATGTCCACAGAAAGCTGGAGTTTTAGTTTGCATTTACTGAGACGTTAAGTTACTACGGTGCATTCCTCAGCCTTGGGTTCTGGGGATTCTGGGACATCAAGAATGGCAAATAACTAAATATTATGCTAGAAAAATAAAGTTTGCTAATTAAAACGCTAATCATATACTTATAATGTACTATACAATGGTCTGCCAGTAACTTGCTTCCTGGTAAGAGTACAAATTGGGGAACCCGCCCAAGGCACTGGCTCACCAATGACTAATGACTAATAACTAATGACTGAACCATTGATTGAACTGAAAGGTGTTTCTAAGTCCTTTGGTAGCCATAAAGTTCTAGATAATGTAGACTTGACCATTTACCGGGGAGAAGCACTGGGGATTATTGGGCCATCAGGGACTGGTAAATCAACAATTTTACGGGTAATGGCGGGGTTACTTAGTCCAGATGAAGGAGAAATTTATGTGCAAGGGGTGCGGCGAGACGGTTTGATTGAGGATGGTGGCCAGCAGGTTGGCATTGGTATGGTGTTTCAGCAGGCGGCGCTATTTGATTCGCTGACGGTGGAGGAGAATGTGGGATTTTTACTTTATCAGAATTCAAAGCTGCCGCGATCGCGCATTCGAGATTTGGTACGAGAAAAATTGGAGATGGTCGGTTTGCCATCAATAAGTGACCTTTATCCAGCTGAACTTTCTGGGGGAATGCGAAAACGGGTAAGTTTTGCCCGTGCGATTATGTCTAACCCCGATAATCCCTCAGAAGGCCCAGAAGTTCTACTATACGACGAACCAACAGCCGGACTCGATCCCATTGCCTCAACAGTAATCGAAGATTTAATCCGCTATTTGCAATGTTTACATGGAGTTTGTAGTACATACTCTGTTGTTACCCACCAAGACAGCACTATCCGCCGGACAGCTGATAGACTTATATTTCTCTATGAAGGCAAGGTGCAGTGGCAAGGTACAGTTAGTGAGATATACAACACAGAAAATCCGTTGATCAAACAATTTATAAGTGGAAGTGTGAAAGGGCCGATTCAAGTCGTCGGTTAGAAAGTGAGAAGTTAGGAGTGAGGAGTTAAAAGTGAGAAGTTAAGAGTTAAAAGTGAGGAGTTAACAATGAGGAGCGAGGGTTAAATTCAACTCATAACTCATAACTCATAATTCCCAATTCCTAGCCCCTGACTCCTAGCTCTCAATTCATAACTCCTAACTTCCAACTCATAACTAATTATTGGGTGGAGGAAAAAAATGCGAGGTCTGATGACAAGCCGCTTCGCGTCTGGGCGAACATTTAGAGAAGGCTCTGTGGGGTTGTTGCTCCTGCTAGGAATAGGGGTATTTGGGTTACTCTTCTTGTGGTTAAATAGATTTACTGCTGCTGGCCGTTCATACAAAATTATTGTAGAATTTGCTAACGCTGGCGGAATGCAAAAGGGAGCAATAGTTCGCTATCGAGGTGTTAAAGTCGGAAGTATTGACAAGATTCTACCAAAGGCGAATGCTATCGATGTAGAAATTGAAATTGCCCAAACTGACTTAATTATGCCCCGGAATGTACTGGTGGAAGCTAATCAAAGTGGATTAATTAGCGAAAGTATTATCGACATCACACCAAAAACAACATTACCTACTGGGGGTATCCTTGCTAAACCCCTGGATAAAAGTTGCGATCCCAGTCTCATTGTCTGTAATGGCTCTCGTTTAAAAGGTCAGATTGGCATCAGTGTTGATGAACTAATTCGCAGTTCAACTGAGCTATCTGCTGCATACAATAACCCCAAATTTTATAGAAATGTCAATAGGGTTCTAGAAACTACCACAGGCGCAGCATCGAGTTTTACTGAACTAAGTCAGGATTTACAAGGTTTGACCAAAAGCTTGCGACAACAACTAAATACATTTTCAAGCACTGCTAATTCAGTGCAACGAGCGACAAATCAACTTAATACATCCGCAAATCAAACAGTAAATAAATTTGGTGAAACAGCAACTCAAGCAAATCATTTGATCAAAAATCTGGATAATCTGTTGACAACAAATCGTTCTTCGCTGGTTGGCGCTTTAAACAATATTACCCAAACCAGTAACCAACTACGTGTTACAGTCAGTAGCCTATCACCATCGATCAATCGATTGACTCAAGGAGAATTACTCAACAATTTAGAAACTCTTTCAGCAAATGCAGCCCAAGCTTCAGCTAATTTACGCGATGCTTCTAAAACTTTAAACGATCCTAAGAATGTGGTTTTGCTGCAACAAACTTTAGATTCAGCACGAGTCACCTTTGAAAATACCCAAAAAATTACATCTGATTTAGATGAATTGACAGGCGATCCTAAATTCCGCCAAAATTTACGGCAATTGGTGAATGGTTTAAGTGGTTTAGTCTCTTCTACACAAGATATGCAGCAACAAGTGCAAGTTGCTACTACCCTAGATTCGGTAAAAGCTGCTGCGAACAAACCAAATAATCTAATTCCTACCCCAGTACCAACTAAACAGGCGATGTCTAATGAGAAGTCGCTACCCGTCTATGGAGTTAATCCTTCACCTGCTAATTTTGAAAGTGCTGAAATCACCCTTGAACCAACCCCCAGTCCGTCTATCCCTAACTCATCTCAAGAAGTTCTGTTGAAACAGCTGCGGGAGTATGGTAAGCAACGGGAGCAACTGGAGACAGGAAAATAAACAATACAGCTTGACAATTTTAAGTAAGAGTTTCCAGCCGATCGCTACTGGGTAATCAACACTACTAAACCGCCACTAATCCAGCAAGTACCAAGCGCCATACTTGGGCAAAGTCCCTATCGATATTTGGATCGCTCCATTCAGATGCGTGGGCTGGATGGTGAAATCGAACTGTTGCTTGAAATACTGCCTTGGCTACTACTTGCGGATCAGTTACTCTAAACTCGTTAGTGGAAATACCGCTCTCAATGATCTGAGCGACTTGCCTAAGCAGTTCAGTAACGTGAGCTTCAACTACCCCTCGCGCCTCTTGGGTAATCGCTGAATAGGTTGCAAATAACTCTGGTTCTTTTAAGACTTTTTGACGTTTCAGAGTCATGAGTTGCTCAAACCATCGGTGCAACCGTTCTCTGGCGGAACCTGGCTCTTGGGCGATCGCTGCTAGGGGTGTGGAAACCCGATGCAGCCACCGTTCTGCCACTGCATCGCGCAGGGCAGCTTTGCTGGGAAAATGCCGATAAATCGTGCCGTGGCTCACCTCTAAAAAGCGAGCCACATCCACGACTGTTGCCTTTGCCAGACCGTAACGACGCAAAACTTCTTCTGCTGCATCGAGAATCCGCTCCGGTGTCAAAGGTGAATCATTCATGCGATAACTTTTTTACCTCTTTTCACTATCGAGCATTGCCATTTGTTCTGGGCTATAGCGATCGCCAGCTACGGCATTTAGTGGCACGGCTGCCTCAATCCGGGCGATATCATCCTTATTTAAGTGTAAATCCAATGCACCCAGAGCTTCATTTAAGCGATCGCAACGCCGTGCGCCAATTAGCGGGATAATGTCGTTTCCTTGCGACAGCACCCAAGCAATTGCCACTTGAACAACCGTTGCATTCCGTTCTTCGGCAATCAGGCGCAGGGCTTCGACTAGCAACAAATTGCGATCCAGATTCTCTCCAGAGAAGCGGGGTAGATGTCCTCGATAGTCTTGCACTTGCTCAGAGCGTTCTTTCGACCAATGACCGCTCAACAATCCCCGTGAGAGGACTCCATAAGCGGTGACAGCAATGCCCAATTCCCGCACGGTTGGCAAGATGTCATCTTCAATGCTACGACTCAGCAAGGAATATTCGATCTGAAGCGAAGCGATCGGATGAGTCTTATGAGCGCGGCGAATTACATCTGCACCCACTTCAGATAAACCAATCTGGCGAACATATCCAGCTTTCACCATTTCGCTAATCGCCCCAATAGTCTCTTCAATAGGCACTTTCGGATCGAGCCGGGCTGGTTGGTAAAGGTCAATGTAATCGGTTCCCAGTCGTTTCAATGTATAGGCAAGTGAAGTCTTCACGGCTTCAGGGCGACCATCGAAGCCAAGAAAGTTGCCATCAGGAGAGCGCAGCGCACCGAATTTAACAGCAATGAAGACATTTTCCCGCCGTCCTGTTAAGGCTTCGTTTAGCAGCATTTCGTTGTGTCCCATGCCGTAAAAGTCGCCTGTATCTAGTAAGTTAATACCTGCATCAAGGGCTGCATGAATTGTTGCAATACTTTCCTTGCGATCGGCTGGCCCATAAACATCAGACATACCCATACAGCCAAGCCCAAGCGCCGATATTGTTGAACCGTTTTTTCCGAGTTGACGCGACAACATAGCAACTTCTCCACTGTGGTGATAAAACTATGATATCAGTGAAATGACAAAAATCAATATCTGTTATTCAATTTTTGTTAGCAACCTATTCGCATCATGTCTGATTAGCCGTGCTGTAGGAGCGATCGCTAGTTGTTATTTTTTGCTCAAGTCAGGGAACTCGATTAAAAATGACGAATTACGTTAGCGTAGCGGGGCCTTAGCCCATTACGAATTATTTTGACACTTGCGCTAATATATCCCCTATTGCCTTCGTGCAATGTACGTGAGGAGTAGTGCAGGTTAAATACGAACATGACGGAAGAATTCAATACACAGCGTGCAGAAAATCTAGTTGCGATCGCAGATCAATTTGCTCAACAGGGAAAGGTTACAGGCGTTAAAGCATTCGGCAGTGGTAATATTAATGACACCTTCTTAGTGGCTCTAGATTCTTCAAAAGAACAACATTTTGTCCTGCAACGCATCAATACGCAGGTGTTTCGTCAGCCAAAACTGATTATGCAAAACATGTGTACCTTCACTGAGCATGTTCGTAAACGGTTACAGCACACCCCACTCAATCGTCGCTGGGAAGTACCGCGCGTACTACTAACTAAGGATGCTGAAGACCATTGTAAGGATGCAGACGGCTCCTTTTGGCGGGCGATTAGCTTTATTGAAGGCTCGCAGTCTTTTGATACTATGGGCGATCGCGCACAAGCACAAGAAATTGGTTATGCCTTGGGGATGTTCCATAATTTAATCAGCGATTTGCCACCAGAAAAACTCGCTGACACCCTTCAAGGATTCCATATTACACCGCTTTATCTCCAGCATTATCAGGAAGTTTTGGCGAAAACGAGTGTGCATCAATCTGCGGAAGTTAATTATTGTTTAGAGTTTGTTAGCGATCGCCAAGCCTTTGCACATATCCTAGAAAATGCCAAAGCTGAGGGTAAATTACCTCTGCGTCTGATGCACGGCGATCCAAAAATCAATAACGTCATGTTCGACGTTGTTACCCAGCAAGCCGTGAGTGTGATAGACCTCGACACAGTGAAACCCGGTCTGGTACATTACGATATTGGCGATTGTTTGCGATCGGGCTGCAATCCGGTTGGAGAAGAAACCGAGAATTGGGAAAGTGTTTATTTTGACACCGATCTATGTCAGGGAATCTTGCAAGGCTATCTGTCTGTAGCGAAGGCGTTTCTTACCGAGAATGACTATGCATATATATATGATGCCATCCGTCTCATCGCCTTTGAATTAGGACTGAGATTTTTTGCTGATTATTTAGCTGGGAATGTCTACTTTAAGGTTAAGCACCCAGAACATAACTTAGCAAGAGCGATCGTGCAGTTTAAGCTTACCGAAAGTATCGAATCTCAAGAAATTCAGATTCGTAACATTATCAAAGATGTGAAATGAACGAGCAGACATTTTCCCTACAACCCTTTCCTTCTAATGAATCGCCGCCTAATTTTAAAATTTCAGGTAATATCGCTCGAAATGGTAATAAACTTGCCATCCGCTATATGCTTGAAGGCGATTTAAAAGAAATTGCGATTTTTCCACCATCAAACACACCATCACGCAAGCATGAATTGTGGAAAAATACATGCTTTGAATTTTTTCTTGGCATTAAGAATTCTGCACAATATTGGGAATTTAACCTTTCCCCCGCCGGACACTGGAATGTCTATCGCCTTGATAGATACCGTCAAGGAATGCAAGAGGAAACAGCTTTTAAAAACCTAGCGTTTAATGTTCAGAATCAAGCTGATGGTTTAGCACTTGGGTTAGATGTCGATTTGGATAAAATCGTCTCAGTCAACCAAGTGATTGAAGTTGCCATTACTACAGTTATTAAACACAGAGATGGTGAGGTAACTTACTGGGCGTTAACTCATAGAGGCGCAAAGGCTGACTTTCATCTGCGAGACAGTTTTATTATTGAGTTATAATTTAAGTATTAAAGAGTACAGTGATTTAAACTAGATATGTCCTACAGTTCTGGAATAAAAAATGTTAAATACTTATTTATTGATGGTGGCTGTTTAGACTCACTACTAGAATCCTTTTCAGACAAGCTTTTTGGTAAAAAACAGCTTGAAATAGATTACTGTCGGTTAGCAAATGGTTATCATAAAGTGTTCTATTACGATTGTCTACCTGCTCAAAAGCAAGGAGAAAATCAAGTAGACTACCAAAATCGTATTAAGCCTAAAATTAAGTTATTCAACCACTTAAAATCACTGGATAGATTTCATGTATATGAGGGTACTGCTCGATTCAGAGATAAGCGAAGAGGGCAAGAGCAAAAGGAGGTTGACATTATGATTGCTGTAGACATGTACAGGCATTCTTCTCGGAAAAATATGGATGAAGCAACTTTGCTCACAAGTGATTTAGATTTTAAGCCTCTGATTGATGCTCTGGTACAGGAGGGAATGTATGTATCATTGTGGTATCCAAAAACTAAAGCCAATTATGAGCTAGTTGATGCTGCTGATTCTAGACAAGCGCTGACAGTTTACACTGTTTGGGGATGGTTAACTGAAGATTTTAGGAAGAAGGTTAGCTTACCTATATTTGAGAAATCTAGTCTCCTCCCTATTGATGATTCTTGGACACAAGTTGACAATATAGAACAATCAACTTACGAAGTATTTGTTTATGAAAAAGAAAATAACTATATTGCTGTATTTCAAACTATAGAGGGTGACTACAACTTATACCAACACAACAATTTAGACCAGTTGAAGTTTTTTATAGTTCATATTCATAGCCCAGATGTGATCCGATATTCATAAGGTAGTATACCAAAAGCAGAAGTTAAATATCTGTTCTGTGGTAATGAAGTATATATTTTATACTGAGGCACTGACTGAATATTCTCAAGCAGTTTAATATTATGCTATTCAATTGTTTTAAACTTGAATTATTGCCGTAAATTTGTGTGTAGCTCTTGACCATGACACAAAACACATTGAAGATTGATGCATTTTGGGATAAAGATGCAGAAGTTTGGGTTGCAACTAGTGAAAACGTGCCAGGATTGGTAACAGAAGCTTCTACAATTGAGTCTCTTACACAAAAGCTTAGACAAATAATACCAGAACTCTTTGTACTGAATCGAATTGTACCTTCTGATTATGTGGGTTCTATTTTTCAGGTAGGAGCAATTCATGAATTGCTCCTACCGCGTATAGTTTTGTGTAAGTCCCTAAGAGTGTCAATCAGCAGATGAAACACTTGGTATTGCAGAACGAATTGCACTAATAAAATTTTGAGCATAATTCTGCGTTGAGAAATCCAAGGCGCGTTGCCTAGCAGCTATTCCCGCATTTTGGGCAAATTCTTGCTCGTCAAGATAGCGGAGAATTGCGATCGCTAATTTATCCGCATCGCCGTAAGGTGTTAATAGTCCATTCATCCCATCGGTAATAATCTCCGTCGGGCCACCTGCATCACCAGCAATCACAGGTTTACCCAGCGCCATCGCCTCAATAATCACAATTCCAAAGGGTTCTTTATCCGAAGCATGAACGAATACATCCATCGCCTGCACCCACTCCGGGATATTACGCTGTAGTCCAGCCATAATTACTTGCTCTTTCAAACCCAAGTTTGTGATTTCTGCTTTTAAGAAGTCTTCATAGTCTGGTTCAAAATCGTGCTTACCGCCAACCACCACACAATGGGCATCAGGATACTTCTCTAAAATTTTCGGCATCGCTTGTACTAATACGTGCATTCCCTTCCATCGTTGCAATCGTCCCACAATTCCAATTAACGGGCCGTGTAAAGGTAAGCCGAGTTTGCACCGTGCTTCTTGTGGAGTTGGCAAAGCATTAGGCTCAAATCGGTCTAGTGCAACACCAGGATAAACTAAAGGTGTTGGTCTGTGCGGCCAAATTTCTGCTTGTGCTTGCTTGCCATTTTGGGAAAGAGTGATAATTGCGCGGGCTGGGATTAAAGTAGCGAGTCGCACCAACCAAGTTTTATCGCTAGGTACTTCTAGCTGATACCAGACAGCAGGCAAACCCGCCAGCATTGCCGCCAAGCCTCCAGATATATGCGTAATCCACATCCAATTGATAATTATATCTGCACGTTCGCGGCGTGCGATCGCAGCTATCCGAAAAACAGCGCCAATAAAACGGTGGATTTGGCGTAAACGTCCACTTTCCACAACTCGCGCATCAATACCGAGAGACTTTACTTGTTCTACCATTGGGCCGGATTCTAAAAATATTACCAGCCACTCAACACCAGCATTACGTCCTTGTTGCACCAAATCCCAAAGCATCATTTCACCACCGCCTCGTTGCTCGGCTAGTGGCATTACAATAATTGCTTTCATAATTTATATCAGTCCTAATTTAAGTAGTGAGATTTTGTTTTTTAACTCAATTGATATAGCGATACGCTTGGATTAAGCATTTTATTTTTTCTTCTCTCTGTGTTCTCTGCGCCTCTGTGGTGATGCCTCCGGCACGCTCCGTGAACGTTAAAAAAACTGACTTCTACAAAGAGCTTCAACCTTAACCCAAGAGTATTGATTTATATAGCAGTCCTAAATGAGTCGTGAAAAATATAGATAAGGAAACGAACCGTCAAGGACGCAAAGGGAAGAAAGAAGAAATATGTAATTTTAACCAATGCTTTAGGATTGCTATATTTATGAATTATTTGAATTGCTATAGTATTTATGTCCTGCCATAGCCATAGCTAAAAATCCCCAAAGAATCATCCCTGCTACACTCAACATCCCACTACCAATAACTAACTGTGTAGCAGAACTGATACCAATTGCGCGGGCAGCACTGATAAAACTATCAAAACGTCCCTCACCATAACTGCTAACACTAATAATTAACAAGATTAATCCACCCATATAAAAAATGGCTCCAAACCAACCAAGGGTGAAAAACATATCTAAAATGCCACTATCAATCACCACTACTTCAATTTGACCAGTTTTTTCGTTGACTTTCCAGATATTTCCTAAGCCGTTACCTAAACCATTAGAAAGGGCTAGACCAAGGTTTTTGTCATAACTTCCCGATCTATCTTTAAAACTTGTATCATCTTGAAGATTAGTAAAAGTTTCCAAACGGGCTGATACAACCCCAGCAATTGGCTCAATAGTTGTCAATGGCACAACACAAATTGCCATCACCACAATTATGGTGATTAAGCGCATTTGAATTCGGGCTTTAACTGAACCCATAATTATAATTATTCCAAACAACCAGCCTCCCCAATTAGTCCGCGCTTGTGTCAACAAGAAAGATAAATAACCAACGGCTGAAGCGGGAAAAATTAAACTTCCCGAACTGGTAAATAACAACAGTAACCCAGCTTGCATCACGGAACCAAAGGGGCCGACAGAGTGCAATGTACTCCAGACGCGCATCCCGAAAGGCACAGGATTTCCAGAACTCATGAATAGTTTCGATTGGATGAGCCAGTACCTATCCCACTCAGGAGCTACTACAAATTGATATACACCATAAGTTCCTAAAATTAATACACACCAGAGAAATGTTCGCTGAAAATTCTGGCGATAACTGGGATAATCTCGCCAATTTATAAATAAGTGAAAAGCGAAAATAATCGGACTGAGCCAATCCATTAAACCGCGTGCTACAGGGATTGGTGGATTATAAATCAGACCAATTAGAAAGCCATAAAAGACTCCAATAAAAGCCAAAACAAATGGTAAACCCCCTTGACGAGAGGCGCGGGGAAAATGTCGCAAGAATGTTGCGATAGTTACAAACACCACCAAGTATGGTGCTATGAGCATCTGACGGGTAGCATCCCAACCTACCTTATAGTCAACCAAGCGGGTAGCTAAGGGTGTGAGAAACCAGATCCACCAGGTAAAGCTGATGTAGAGAATGGGATGCCGCAAGTATAAAAATATGGCTACTGCTAAAGCCGTCACCGGATAAATTAGACGCAATGCAGCAGTAGCACCAGCAAAATAGCAAACTACAGTTAGTAGTATAAAACTTGCGATCGCCATCCACCCCTGTTGCGATCGCTCTTGTGGAGAATAGCTTTGTTGTGAAAAACTATTGAAAAGTATCTGCTTAGAATTCATTCAATTTTATATTTTGGATTTACCAAAGGTTTGTAGTAAGCACTTCAGTGCTTACTACAAACTTGTTTACCCATCAATTTCAACTTGACAGACCACTATAGTTAAGAAGAAATTGAATTCATTTTTAATTACGAATTACGAATTACGAATTACGAATTGTTTATATCCTTGCCAACGCCCCCGCCAAGATGCCAGTAATTTTTTCCCTGCCAATTGCCCTTGACTAGGTAAAAATCTCAGCCATTGTACGAAACCCAAGCTATCGCACGTACCTACAAATACAGCCCAGAACAAAAATACAATTCGGCGGATAAATGGCAGATGCTCTAGTAAAACTAAGGTTTCATTATGGACTAAATTAATAAAGGCAATCTCGTTAAAGTTATTTCGCTGATCTTCATCAAAACGTTGTGCAGGATAATGATCTACAGCAACATTAGGATCGTAAATTATCTTCCAACCAGCCCGCTTTAATGTCAGAGTAAATGCCATTTCAAAATGTACTTGCGCCCCAGTACCACGCATCCGCTCGTCAAAGCGTAATTGTCCGATGGCCTCTTTACGAAAACTCATGTTTACGCCCTTGAGAACATCCACCTCACGCGGTTCTCCCACTCCCAGATGATGGTTGCCAATCACTCGCCCAAACCACTGCAACTGTCCCACTACTGGGCGGGATTCGTCTTCTAATTTGCTGCCGTGATATACCCAATCACGCCCTCCCAGACCGCCAAGGCGACTATCTGAGGTAAAATAAGCGGCGATGCGCTCTAACCAATCGGGGTGAGGTGCAGCATCATCATCAGTAATGGAGACAATATCACCCTCCACTGCTGCTAGTCCGGCGTTGAGGGCTGCTACTACGCCCGGTTGTGTGACTTTCACAGGATGCAGAGGTAGATTGGGCGCGTTTAATTGCGCCAGAAATTCCCAAGTTTCTGCATCCGTATCGCGGACAACCACTATCACCTGATCGACGGGTTTAATTTGCTCCTGTAGCGCCAAAAGGCAGCGTGATAGGTCTTGTGGACGGCGATAAGTCGGTATGAGAACGGTGTTCCGCATTCTTGCTTAACTCCTCAAATAGATCCACATAAGTTTGTGCCATAGTATTCCAGCTATGTTGTTCTGCCACTGAACGAGCAGCTTTGCCCATCTGTTGGATCAGGGCGGGACTACTCACCAAAGTCAGCAACGCCAGAGCCAAAGCATCACTATCATCTGAGTCGGATAAGACGATGCCACATTCTGGTGTCACTAACTCTCCGCCCCCGGTGGCTGTAGCAGTAATTACTGGCAGTCCTGAAGAAAGTGCTTCTAACAATACGAGGCTGCAAGCTTCGTATCGGGAAGGAAAAACAAATAAATCTACTGCTTGCATAATTTGGGGGATATCACGGCGAAATCCGACAAAATGCACGCGCTCATTTAACCCCAAAGATGCTGCTAACTGTGGAAAAGGGCTACCTTGGGTGTGTCCCACTACCACTAAATGTAAATCGGGAACTTTCACCAAGGCGTGCAGTACTGTATCTAAGTTCTTTCTGGGTGTGCGGATGTCTCCAGCGAATAATGCTAGGGTGACATTCTCTGGTAAACCTAACTTTTGGCGATTGCTTTCACCAGGGGCAAATTCTTCTAAATCAACGCCATTGATAATTACGCGAATGCGAGAACGCGGTACACCAATGTTGACTAATTCCTGCGCTACCTTTTCGGATACAGCGACAACAACCTGCGCCTTCTGGAAAGCCTGTTTTTCCCAACGGGCATTGAAAGCCGTGAACAGCCATTGGTATAAACCATATAAATCTCGGCGGTTGCGGGAAATATGAACAGGCGATCGCAACCATGAACTGTGGACAAAATGTACAGCATTCACATCAGCCGCAGCCAGATTAATTGCGCCATTGACTTTAACTAAATCAATCTCAGAGCGATTTTGACGCAACCAATCTGTACTTTTTTGGGCAAATATGAAATTACGTACAAATTCTGTCGGATAGTCTTTGACTGGAATTTTAATGCAATTAACTTGACTATTATCTTCTAGTTCTGGTGCTACTTCACTAGCTAATAATGTCAGTTGATGACCACGACGAATTGCTTCATTAGCAACCTCATAGTTTACTCGTCCCTGTCCATCACCTTTCTTAATTTTATGAGTAACAATACAAAGTTTCATCCACTACCCTCTTTAGTAATACAAGCTTATGCAGAACCGTAGCCAAAAAACTTTAACTAATCTTCTTTCATTACCTTCGCGTTGATTCATTAAAAATAGAGTTTACGCAACCTATAGGCAAAAAGATAAATTTTCAGGTAAGGGCAATTCATGAATTGCCCTTACTCTACTATTTAGACAACTCTATTAATTTATTTGCCAAAAATTGTGGAGTAAAACTAAGACTTAGTGCAACTAATGTTCGCGCATTAAATTTTTGTTTAGTCAGCGCGTGCCAAAAATAAGGACGTGCTATTGCTATCTGTTTACTTCGCAGTAAACCAATTCCCAAAGTTGTATTAGCCTCTAACCATTTCTGTTGAAAATACGTCTTAAATTGCTGTAAACTAGCGTCTTCCATAAATACTTGATAACAGAACATTTCGCTTTTGGCTTTGCGGACTTTTGCCTGTACATCTCGACTACCACTAAGCATAGTATCAGTTTGCTCATGGGCGCGATATCGCGTCAATCTTTCTGGATAGTAGTAAGCGCTATAACCAGATATACAGCAGAGGTAGGTCAAATATAAATCCCACATTCCCCCAACTTCTGAAGGAATACTATCCCAATCAACAAATTGATTCCGAATTACACAAGATGCAGCAGTTGGGATACTTTTATCTATCAACCCAATTTTGTAGAAAGGTTGATAAATTCCTTTTGCTAGTTTATCTCGCTTATAATCGCGGGTATTTTTTTCAGTCCCCGCATGATTAATTATGCCATTTGCATCTATTATATATTGGTCACAAAAAGCGATAATTAACTCAGGATTTTCTTCTAGTGGTGGTACAAGCTTTGCTAAAAAGTCTTCATTCCACATATCATCATCATGAAGACTAGCAACATATTTACCTCGTGCCATTTTAAAGGCGTGTTGCTGATTAGCAAGCATACCCACATTTTGCTCATGTCGCCAAAATCGAATGCGTAAATCAGCAAAAGATGCAACAATAGCTTGGGTATTTCCTTCGCTACAATTATCTGAAATAATAATTTCGATATTTTGATAAGTCTGTTGAATAGCACTAGCGATCGCTTGCTTGAGATATTCTGGTCGATTATATGTGGGGATAATAACGCTAACTAGAGGCTGTTGGTATTCTTGAGAAAATGACATATTTTTTCCCTTTATATTTCATAGATAAAAGATGCACTATTTGAGATTTTGATCAAAATTAGCTTATTTAACTTGAGGGATGCTATATAAGTTTTTCGCTCTCAAAGGAAATTCAGCTATTGTTTTTGTATAAATTGTTCGCAGATTATTTACATGAGCAGCCATTGTAAATTCTTTCATCAATAAAGCATGGCCTTGTTCGCCCATCTGTCGGCTTTTTTGATGATCTTCATACAACTCATGAATAGCATCAACCAGATTTTTGATATCATTACCCGGAACCAAAATACCTGTTTCTCCATCTCGTAAATGTTCTGGAATCCCTCCGACTGCACTACCAATTACAGGTCGATAATTAGAGTATGCTTCTAGAGTTACAAGACCGGCAGGTTCAGGCCAGACACTAGGGAAGATGACTGCAAAACACTGTTGATAAAGTTGATTTATTTTGTCAGCATCACACCAACCATGCCAAGTAATCCGCTTACTTAATCCGAGTGTGTTTGCTAACTTTTCTAACCGTGGTCTTTCCCAGCCTTCACCTGCAATATCAAGTTGGATTTGCGGATTTGTATGTATTAAACTTTTAAGCAGCCATTCTAAACCTTTATCAGAAACAATCCGTCCCGCAAATAAAATTCTATGATTTTGGTGGATTTCTAAACTTAGGGGTGCGGTTGTTCTTTGCGGTACAGAGATACCACAGTGTAGCGTTACAATTTGCTCCGGGGGTAGACCGTTTTTAATTAACTCTTGACGCACGTATTCGCTATTAGCAACAAAAGTAATTTTTACCTTTTTTAAGGTATCCAATAACTGATGAGTAATTTGAAGTTCTTTAAGAGTTTTTAACGGTCTACGGCTACCGCATTTATCTACTAGTTTACCCCAGGTACAACCTAAGTAAGAAAAGTTGCGATCGCAGATTGTTCGTTGTCCTGCTAAATACTTTGTGCCACTAGGACAGTACAATGAGTGATTATGAACACTAAAGACAGCAGGACATTCGCCCGTAAGCTGCAATAGTAAATCTGGGCTGTGGATGTGCAGCAGCTTGAATTGACGTTGGTCAACACCCTTGAGTGATTTTATCACGCGATCGCTAACTTCAGGTGGTCGATGTTCAAACAGAGAAGCTAAATAAGTTTCAACACCTCCACCCTCGCCTACATTAAAATTTGAGCATTGATAAATCAGGTCTTCTTCAAAAATACCTCTGTGCAATTGTTTCTCATTTTGCTTGGTATCACTGATTGAGTTAAGCATTAACCACCATTCTTTACGTTATTATTCATTGAAGTCCTCATATAAATAGAAGTTTACTTCATCAATTTATATGCCAACATTAAACCAAAATTTATGTCTAACATCACTCACATAATGTCTGAGAGCAATGTTTTTACTTGCAGATTTATCTGGATAAATAAACTGATCTTCTACATTGAGAACATATTTATTTGAGCATAGAGGTTTACCATGATTGTGGTGCATGGTCAAATGTACAATTGTTTGCTCAGTAAAATAACTAGGAACTTCTGGAAGATTTGCTAAACGTTCAATGGCAAAACTCCAGTCAAATTCATGCCTAAATATTATAAATCCACCATTTACAGGATTCGATTTTTCAGACTCATCATAAATAATTCGCTCGTCAAGCGACATCGAACAATCAGGTAGATAAAGAGAGTATTTATCCTCCAACTTACTCAAATCAATTAAGTCAATCCCGCCGGGGAAAAATAAGATATCTGAATCAGTATAAATCGTAGTACCATTAATAGGAATTGACATTAATGCCGACAGTTTTCTGCCCATTGGATGCAGTTGGGCATAATCAAGAACACATTGAGGTAAATCTGTCCTCAGGAAGTTTTGTAAAAGTATTACCTGAACGCAGGGATGGATACGGCGGAGTAAATTACAACTAGAATCAGTATAACTGCCATCAGAAACTACAGTAAATGTCTCTGGAATGCCGACATGACGAATGAATGACCGAATACTTACCACTTGTTCTGGTAGATCGCGTTCGCATGATAAGGCATAGACACTTATCGGAACTTGCCGAGTTTGTTTGATGGGAATGCTAGCAATCTGAGAAATAGCTGCTTTATATAGGGAGCGATTAAATTTACCCTGAACTTTAGCAGCATGATAGCCTATGTTTACCATTTATTTTTCCTGATTAAAATTATAAATAATTAGCTAGGAGAATAAATTCGTAATTCGTCAATTACGAATTACGAATTACGAATTACAAATTACGAATTATAGTATTGCATTTGGTGATATTCCCAAAGCTTGCCTTGGCGTGCGAGTAGTTCTTGATATTTGCCCTGTTCTACTATTCGCCCTGCTTCCAACACTACTACTTTATCTGCTTTAGAAATTGTAGAAAGACGGTGAGCGATCGCAATTACTGTTCTACCCACAGATAGCTTTTCTAATGAATCTTGAATTAAGCGCTCAGATACAGAATCTAGGGCGCTAGTTGCTTCATCCAAAATCAAAATTTCGGGGTTCCGTAGTAGCGCCCGTGCGATCGCAATTCGCTGTCTTTGTCCTCCAGATAATCTAACACCCCGATCTCCCAATTGGGTATTAAAACCTTCGGGCATTTCTAAAATAAATTCCAGCGCATTCGCTAATTTAGCAGCTTCTTGAATTTGCTCATTAGTCGCTTGTGGAGTGCCATAAGCAATATTTTGCCAAACATCAGTATTGAAGATAAATGTATCCTGACTCACAACAGCTATTTGACGACGTAGAGAGTTAATTTCAAACAGTTTTATATCAACTTCATCGATATAAACATTTCCTTCCGTGGCATTATAAAAGCGGGGAATTAAATCAGCAAGGGTAGTTTTACCAGCACCAGAAGCCCCAACTAATGCAGTCATTTTTCCCTTTTCAATGGTTAAGGTAATGTTATGCAGCACTATGTTCTGCTCGTCGTAGCCAAAATCTACAGATACTAAATTTATTGCCCTTTCTAAAGCCTTATACTCAAGCTTTCCATTTTGGAAATAATTTTTATCATCACTTTTCAACAGATTCTTAATGTTGTCTGCCGAGCCATGTAGAGTACTGAGGAATGCTCTCGTTCCATTAATATCTTGAACAAACGGGATGAAGCGAAATAGCACAAAGAAAAATGTTAGCAAAGAAGCAACTTGTAGTGTTCCATTACTAACTAGGCTAGTGAATGCCAAAATAATCATTCCGACCAATACTGTAGTAGCTACACCTTCAGCAATCGGCTTAACAAGTGTCCAAGTAAATACAACTTTAGTTGTAGTACTTACTACCTTATCGCTGGCTTTGTAGTAACGCTGGCGCTCAAATTCTTGAGTACCACAAGAATGAACAGTGCGAATACCATTAATAAATTCTATGGCTGTTGATGTAAAATTAGCATTAGCAGTTGTCATGCCAAAACTTGATTCTCTGACTCTGGCATTCAGATTAGATAACCCTACACCTAAAAGTGTAAATAGCAATGCTGAAATTACAGTCAGTTGCCATGATATCAAGAACATTGATATTAAGTAGACAAAAGTTGTTATTCCCCTGGTTACTAAAAAGGCTGCACCACTGAAACCCTGTCTGATTCTTTCGATTTCTGTGGTGATTGTGTTAATTAGTTCACCAGAACGAGTTTTGGCAAAGTAACTTAACGATAAGGATTGTAACTGTTCAAAAATTTGTTTGCGTAAGCGATCGCCAAAATGCAGTTGAGATAATTCAGTATAGACTTGTCCAAAATAATTGAAGGCAACACGCAACCAAGTACTCAATAATATCAGTGAAGATATGCGGTATAAACGGTTAATTGCCGATGTCTTAGAACCCAAGACTAAAGTATCAAACCATTCTACTCCTGTTTGGACAGGTTGAGCATTTGGACTAGTTAAGCTTTGTAAGAAGGAGAGTAAAAAACCAATACTCACACCTTCAAAGGTTGCTGCTAAAATTGAGAATGTCAGAGCTAAAATTACTATTTTGCGAAAGTGTTTAAATTCTCGCAATAGCAAATAGTTGTCTTGCCAAAAGCTAGAAGCTTTGAGCAGACTACGGAATTTTTGAAGAAATTGAGAATTCATGGATTTTATAATAATAGTTTGGCAAGGTAGATAGACCGCTATAGACGCTACGTAAGCAATTTTTGGGTTAGCTTCAGTGCGGTAGATGAAATACCGCACAGATAAGTTACAGTGTTTGGCTATCTAGATGTAACAGGTGAGACTGTGCTTCTACTTCCCATGCAGCTTTAATTTCTGGTAGTTTATTTAGCTGTACTGCATCTTCTAAAGTCCAACCACGAGATCCCGTCAAACTCATGTCACCCCGCAGCACGTTAAATAACTGCGGCAGATTATCGAGACTGTATTTACTTATCCAACGCCCTAGTGGTGTGATGTTGTGCGTGCAAAACTTTATTACTTGAAAGAGTTTACCCCGTTCTCCAACATGCCATTCACGACAAAAAAGCGATCCTGTCGAGTCAATCTGCATCAACACAATCAATCCCAACATTACTGGACTTACTAATAGCAGCAAGACGAAAGCAGCAATCCAATCAATTAGTCGCTGCAATTGTCTCCACGGTTGGTTAGGCAGTTTATTGCCAGCCAGTATGCTGAGGAATATTGGTTTATCTGCTTCTTTGCACGCATCTGCCCAAAACCTCAGCAAAGCCTCACCCAGCTTTGGATCTATGCTTACCAAATTTACAGGAGAATGTTGTAAGCATTCTACTAGCGATCGCTTACTATCTAATGAAGGCAGATAGGGTTGTTTCACTCGTCCAGGCTGCTTTACCAATAACTGACCCCGCCGCCATTGGAGTGTGCAGTACCCACGACGATCTTGCTGTTCTTGGGTTACATCATATAAATTCTCTAGAGTTGGAATTATTGAAGCTGTCATAATGTCTTTGGGTTTATACAGGAGTGAATTAGTGAGGCGTTATCAAAGGCTATCAATGCCAAAGACCCAAATCCGAATCTTGTTGTAAGTCCAAAAAGTTGGAGATAATTGAGGGCAAAAATATGTTATTGCTATTTGCCACTCAGCCAAGCACATATCGTCCAGAATTCCGGTGGTGTAGAGGTGTACAAATCAACGTTACTATCAATATTCATGGACAATCGGTATTTTCCGGTAACTACTGAAAGTAGAAATATGTAGAGGGAAATTACCCATAAATCGATATTTACGTTTAATTGCACTGAGGTGTTTCTTGTATCGATAGATGTAAAAAACCCAGTCTGCTCTTGTCTTCTAGCCTTTATGAATGTGCTTTCATCTCTAGAATATAAGACTATCTAGAAACAGCGATCGCTCAACTAAATTCTTTATTTACTCTTTAAATAGCCAGTGATTTCTCTGAAGCCCTATAAAGATAGTATAAATATACTAAAATTTTCCTGATGGCAATAAAATTAAATTTTGTTCATTTCATTAAAAAGTAGGGTAGCACATCTGTGCTACCCTACCACTTGGTTTGTAGTGAGCGCTAAAGCACTCAAATCAAGGACTAAAGTCCTTACTACAAACTCTTGAAACTAAGTACTAGTTACTTTTCTACAGCTTGACGCAGGGCCAATTGCTGTTGTTTTACATAAGGTACGTAATTACTGCTAGAGTTTGATACCCCGTTGGCCACAACCCCAATCAGATTTAACTTACTTAGCATGGCTGTAGCCTGAGTCAGCTGGCTTCGGGTCACAATCCCAATGCTTGCCACCATGACTACACTACGACAAGATGAAGCGGTAAGCATGGCATCCACCAAGCCAAGAACTGGGGGAGCATCTATGAGTACCAAATCATAGTTTTCTTCAAAAGCTGCCATCAATTGCATCATCCGAGGGGAACTCAACAAATTAGCTGGGTCAGCAGGTTTGGGGCCAGCAGTCAAAATATCGATGAAGGAGGAACCTGAATATTGAAGACTAATCTGATTAGGTAGAGTTGCATCACTCGCTAATAGAGTTGAAAGCCCCTGTTCATTAGGAAGATTCAGTTGTTCGTGCAGACTGGGATCGCGTAAATTGGCATCAATTAGTAACACCCTTTTGTGTAAACGGGCAGCACTCATCGCTAAACCTAACGCCAAAGCTGACTTACCCTCATCGGGTAAAGCTGAAGTAACCATCAAAGACTTCAAGTTAGCAACAGTATTTAAAAGTTCAATGTTCTTGTAAATCAGATCCAGCGATTCCCAACGCGGTGGAGATTGCAATACCTGAATTGTCCAAGGGGCGAGAACTTCTGGCTTACCAAAAGGCAACTTGATCATTGATTCTTTGGGTTTGGCTGGTGGTAATTTAGGAGTTGTTCCCAACAACGGCATAGCCATTTGCTTCTCTAATTCAGCGGTGGTGTGAACTGCATCATCAGCCGATTCTCGAATAAAGGCAGCAATGCCTCCTAACATAAACCCAACGACTCCACCTAACAGCAAATTCTGCTGAAGATTGGGGCCTAATTGTCCACCTTTTTGAGGTTCTTCCACAACTTCCCAATTAAAACCACCCTTGGAAAGTTCTTGCCGCAATTGTTGTTCTGCTCTTAAAAGTTGCTCTAACCTTTCACGACTAAATTGCAACTGCGGTAGCATCCGATTGTAATAAGCTAACAGGGGCGGAAAGCGTTTGATTTCCAAACGTAGCTCATTTTCTTTTTGAGCTAAACTTTGATCGCGAGCAGTTAAAGCAACTATAGTTGTCTGCGTTTCCACTAACTGACCAGCAAGGCTAAGATCAATTTGGCCAAGTTGTCCTTTTTCGAGAAGAGAGTCTCCAGAAGTGAATCCACCAGCAGATTTTTCGCCTAAAGTTCTTCCTACTTCTTGTTGCAATAATTCCTTCTGACTCTGAAGCTGTTCTTTGAGTTTTTGCACACTCGGAGTCTGATCTGTAAAGCGTAAACGTTCTTGTGCTAGTGCCAGTTCGCTTTTTTGGATTTCGTTCAATAAGCCTTGATAGCGAGTAGACTGACTCAAACGAGAAGCAACTAGAGCATTTTGAGGAGAGCGGTTAAGTTGTTCTTCCAGAGATTTTTGGCGTGCTAAAGCTTCCCCATATTGAGCGCGAGTTGTCTGTCGTTCTTGGGAAATATTGTTCAAAGCTGTTTCAATCGCTTTGGCCTGTGACTCTGGATCGATTAAGTTCTGATTTCTGCGGAATCTTTGCAAATTTGTCTCAGACGCGTTCACTTCTTCACTGGCTTTACTTAACTGTTCCCTAATAATTTGCAGACCTTTTTGTAACCGCGAATTCTGTTGTTCTTTGTTATATTCCACATAAACTTGTCGAATTGCAGCCAGGACTTTTTGTGTCTTTTCTGGATCTCCAGCAGTATATTCTACTTGAAATATTTTAGTAGCGACATTATCTTCTTTGCTCCTTAATTGAGTTAAGACCAAAGAAGTTTTAATTTCACCTGTACTGATGTCTGGATAATCAGACTGAAGTTTATCAACTGCTTTTTGAATGAGTCCAGAACTCTGCATCAAGTTAAGCTGAGTTGCAGTATCTATCACAACATTAGAGTCAGTAAACTGGCTGTCTACTCCCGCTCCTTCTTTCTTGCCTTGATAGTTAGGCTCTACTAGCAGTTGCATGGAACTTTTATAAGTAGGCTTGGTCTTTAAAGTTACTATACCTGCAATAGCAATAGAACTAATTAATACTGCTAAAAACCAAGGAAATCTTCGCACAAATACGGCAAATAACTGTCCGTAACCTGGCTCACTTTCAGAAGCTGGAGTTATTTGAGGATTTAGACTAGCTTGAACCACTTTTATTATCCTTGTCTTCGAGATTTACGCTAAGAGATATTCCGAAGAATACCTATTTTTTTACGAACCGCCCTTCGGGTTCACTAGTCGCCTACGGTAGGAAACCCGCCTACAGCGATGGTTCACCAAGTGCGCCAAGTACGCGAAGGAGGAGAGAGAAATAAATAGGTATTCTTAATAATGGAAAGAGATTCAGAAATCAAATGAATAATTGATGCCCACCACAAGCCTGGTTAATAATTTGCTCAACCTTACCAAAGAAGGCATTTTCTGAAAAATTTGCTACTGCATGATTACGGATGCGATCGTAATCCCAAGAAATGCCATTGGCTTCTAGTAATGCAACTTGTAAAGATTCGGGTGTTTGTCTTTTGAAAAAGACTCCTGTTTCACCTGGTATTTGAGTATCTAATACTCCACCTGCTCCATAAGCGATAACTGGTGTGCCACTAGCATTAGCCTCTACTGGAACTAACCCGTAATCTTCTAAGGCTGCGACAATAATAGACTTGGCTTTGGAAAACAAGTCTTTGCGGGTTCTATCACTTACGTGTCCCAAGAACACAATATTTTTTAATGCTTTAGATTTTAACCGTGCTAGTTCTGGCCCGTCACCTGATATTAATAACCGCCATCCTAGCCAGTTAAAAGCTTCGACTATTATATCAAGGCGTTTATAGCTAATCATCCGGGCTGAAGCCAGATAATATTCATCTTTTATATCTGAAAAAACAAATTTACTAGTATCAATTGGATAGTTTACCATCATTGCCTTTTTGCCATAAATATTTTCAATCCGGCGGGCAACAACACTAGAATTCGCAATGTAAAGGTCAGGTTCCTGTGCATATTTCAGGTCTACCTTTCTCATTACTTGAAATACTTGTTCGATTAAAGGTGCAAAATATCTATAGTCTCCGTACTCTCTTAAATAGGTTGCTGTATCCCATAAAAAACGGGTGACGTTATGGCAAAAACAAATGTGGCGGGCATTGGGATTTTTTCGGACTGCTTTGGCAAAGCTGGTGCTACTGCTAATAATTAGATCGTAGTCTTGCAGATCCAAGGCACGAAATGCAGGAAAATATAGAGGAGCCATTGCCCTAAAATACTTTGCTGCACCAGGAATCTTTTGTAAAAAGGTTGTATTGACTATGCGATCGCCTAGATCGATAGTTTTTTGAGGATCGTACAGAGATGTGAAAATGTCTGCTTCAGGATAACGCTTACAAAGCAGTTCAAATACACGCTCTGCCCCACCTCGCTGGGTTAAATAATCGTGGACTAGAGCAATTTTCATCAATTTGACCTAAAGTTTCGATCGGGTGTGTTTCAACGCTCCCCAGCCAGTTATATAATGTTCGGGCAATTAAGCATAATCCCCGGAACCCCACCCCGCCAAAGCTACGCTTTAGCTCCCTTCCCCGCCTGCGGGGAGGGGTTGGGGGTGGGGTTCTTTATTATGGGTAATTTGGCGAACATCATAATTACTATCAACAACTTTAGTGTTCAGCAGTATAGCTTCCTATCCTCTTTACGAAATTCTGGCTACAAATACGTAGGGGCGTACAGCTGTACGCCCCTACAGCCGATTTATTTGTTGCTATTACCCAACTGCTACCAAGATTTTTTCTGGAGCGAAATAAGTGTTTTGCTCAGTTCTTAGTTGGTCGCAAAGTCTATCTTCAGGTAATTCTACATCCTCATAAGTGAGGACTTGATCCTTAGAAATATCCCGTTTCAGGCGACACCCTTCAGCTAAACCAATTGGTAGGAGATTTTGCTGTTGGACGATGGGGGAATTCTCACATTGTCCGTAGGTCATGTAGTAACCGATGCCATCTAGGGTTTCTCCAGCTTTCAGGTCGATTTTGGCAGTGGTGACAACATCTACTAGCGGGCCTGCGAGTGGAGACATAACGGCATCACCGAACAGGACAGCACGCGCTACGGACAAGGGAACTTCAAAATGACAGAGGTGATAAGGAGTGTAGAAGCTGTAAAGTGGGCCTTCGCCTAATTTGTATAAGTTGAGATAGTGGCGTTGCTTGGGGTCGTCGTGAGTGGCAAATACATACACGCCTGGGCCTGGTTTTGCTCCAACTACATAATCGACAATGCCGCCCAGTTCTTTGAGTTGTTCAACATCATATAAATGGGTCATTTCCTCGACATAACCGTTGAAGTCATATCCCAGCATTCCCCGTTTGGCGACTTTCATCCCTGTGGCATTGGCAACGATCGCTTGCTCAAAGGAAATTTTGGTTCCGTCGGCGAAGCTAGCCACCATGTGGGGCTTTTGACCCCAACGTTTAGCAAATCCTTCCTGGGTGGTGGGATTGCGATAAGGGTCTTGGAGTCCTTTAATGTTACCGCATAATAAGGGAGTTAAACCAATGCTTTTGACAAAGCGGTAGAGGTTCATTTGCACCCCTGGCTGATCGCCATCACAAGCAGTAAGAATGACACCTGCTTTGTCAGCATAGACTTTGAGGATGGGGCCAATAGTGCCGTCAAGTTCGGCATTCATCATGATCACATGTTTGCAATGAGCGATCGCTTCCATAACGATGTGAGCGCCAAATTCCACTGCACCTGTGACTTCGATTATGGCCTCGATGCCCTCAGCCCGACACAGTAACTTAGCGTCTTCTGTGACTGCATACTTACCGTTTGCGATCGCATCTTCTAATTCGCTGACAGTTGCAACAACTTGAATCTCTTCAATCCCTGCTTCCGAATAAGCTTGTTTAGCTGCATCAATCTGGCGATTGGAGATAGCAACTAACTCCATTCCTGGCACGGAATTAACAATTTGGTTGGCAATTCCTCGACCCATAAAACCAGCACCGATCATTCCCACTTTAATAGGATTTCCTGCTGCTGCACGGGCTTGTAAGGCGCGATCGATAATAATCATGAACTAAACTCCTTTTTGGAACTGTTGGTTGTGATACAAATTGTCTATAAACTTGTACTTAATAATTTTTTACAGCTAAATCTTAAGTACATTCTCATGGCAATTAAGATTAGTGATGAATACTAACTGGTTGTTTGCTAGATGCTGTAGAACCAGTATGTTTTTTCTGGCTGTGATTTTCGATAATTTGCTCCACAACATTTCTGTAGACTTGAGCAAACTTTTCTTTAGTATGATTTGCTCTTGCATATTCCCAAGCCTGACGAGACATCAGCCTTAGCTTTTCTTCAGGCAAATTGGAAATACTTATAACTTTCGCCTTAATTTCTTCAAGGGAAAGATTATCAAAAATCACACCAAAATCGTGAACATCGACACCAGATTCGTAGCTTAAAATAGGAATTAACCCAGCTTGTAAACAACTAATTACCGCTCCTGATTGTCCTTCAGAAACGGAAGGGTAAACTAGCCCTAAACAGCTATTTGTAACCTCTATAAAGTCAGGGCTACTAACATCAATCCACCCATAAGTATGGATATTAGGTGTTTCGTATAGTTCTTTATAGAAAGCTTGCTCAAATTCTTTGTCATTACTTACCGGGCCACAAACTGTTAAATGGTATTCCGGCATTTGGGCAAAGGCATCTAAAACTAAATCTAATCCTTTGAGGACTAAAGCACTACCACCAAACCAGAGAAAACGTTTTCTTACCGCTTCAAAATCTTTCTTATCAGGATAGGGATAAACGACAGGCGAAGAAATTGGGATACGATACATTGGTTTATTAGCATACTTGAATGTATCAGTTGTGAAATCGTTACCCAACACAATTGCACAATCTGCATATTCAATTCCCAAATTAGGAACCTCAAATCGCTGTGGTTTTAAGGTTACACCTTTGCGCTGTTGTACTTCTAAAAGCCTGTTGCATTCAGCTGCATTGCGAAACACCATATTTGCAATGTCAACATGAAAAATTTTGATGCAATCTTTATTGAGTTTTGGTGCAAGCGCTTCCATCCGATGACGGATATCAATGAAAAATGCGTAGTGCTTTTGCGGAACGAATTTATCATTGTGGAACTGGATAACATCAACGTTATAGCCCAAGTCTAAAAAAGTTTGGGCTATTTGCCAAACTTCCCAGTACCAAGTATGGTCATTAGGCATTGCCTGACCAGCTTTTAAGAGAAATGGCTCAATCCGATAAGAAAGAAGTAGATTCCCCTTAGAAGGCTGTTTTGGCTTTAGAGAAACAACCTGTAATGTTTTCACGTAATTAATCCGAGCCTGGACTTTTTGGGAGACAAAAGAGATAGTATTTCCAACGCGAGATAGAACATTTGACATTTATTTATACCTAATTTAATTAAGTTAATAACTCAATTTTAATTAGTAATTGATAATTGCGTATACATCAATCCTAATTTATTTATTTACTTCGCGCTCTTTGCGTCCTTCTCTAACGAGACGCTGCGCGAATGCAGTTCGTTAGAAAACCATTTAATACCACTACACTTATCTAGAAGTACCACCAACAGTCATCATTCTCAACAAAGGCCAACTTAAATCTTTCTCAGATATTTCAGTCACATCTAGAGGCCAATCAATGGCAAAGAATGGGTCGTCATAACGTAAACCCCTCTCATATCCTGGCGTATAAAATTCGCCTACTTGATATACAACTTCAGTCTCATCCGTAAGTGCTTGATAACCGTGAGCAAACATTTCTGGAACATACAAAGCGCGGCGGTTTTCTGGGGTAAGTTCCACTCCAATGTGTGATAAAAAGCTGGGAGATTCAGGACGCATATCAATAATTACGTCATAGATAGCGCCTTGAGTACAGCGAATTAACTTCGTTTCTGCTGCTGGCAGAACTTGATAGTGCATTCCCCGGATAGTGCCTTTTTTGTAGTTAAAAGATAAGTTACATTGGGCAACCGTTGGCTTTAATCCGTGTGCTTCAAATTCTTGAGCGCAGAAAGACCGAGCAAAAAAACCACGGTGGTCTGGCTTTTCTTCCAAGTCAATGATAAATGCGTCTTTGAGTGCAGTTGTGGTGAAAATCATGTGATTGTTTTGAGATGAATGTTGAGTAAAGAAAATACGCCAGAAAATAAACGAACCACAGAGGCGCAGAGGGCACAGAGATATGAGAGTTTGAGAGATATTTTGTGTTAGTCATAAACATACAAATTTGAAGCAACGCTTCTTCTCTTCCTCTGTGTTCTCTGCGCCTCTGCGGTTAATTAAATTAATTTAAGTCGAAACTTTAACTGCATCAGATGCAGAGCATAACTCTACTCTGTGATAAGTATCATCCCAATATTGGGTGCAGAGGTCTGGCCGTTCAGGGGGATTGGTGGTGTAACACAAGAATAATGTTGACCTATCTTCTGTGCGGACTGTGCCGTGATGCAAAGTATTTTTCGTATCTACAAGAATGACAGTACCTGCTGGGCCTGGGCAGGATTTCCAAGCTGATTTGGGGATAACTGATTTTACTTCTTCATCATCGATACCCATATAGCTGGACTTCCAAAGTTTGTAGTAAAGTCGAAAATAATCCCAACTAAAGAAAGGAGTTAAAGAGCGGGGAAGGTATTGAAAAGGGCCTGTTTTTTCTTCTACATCATGTAAGTACATAATGATTTTGATAATCCGACGGTCTTCTGCATCGCTATGCCATAGTAGCGTCCCAAACTGATTTGCATTCTTGAAATCTTTGCGTAAATGTACACCATGAAAAGCAATAGGAAGACCGATATAATTTTCGATGATGTTGAGTAGCCTTTTCTCTACTCCCCAGGCATAAAATTCTGGTAAACCTGTAACTGTATAAATTTGTGGCAAACGTTCATTTAGATGCTCATTGGTGGGATTTTCCATCTGAGATAATTGATGGTAAGCAGCTTTGAGCATTTCAGAGCTAGAGTTGAACCCTAAATCTGCCAGTGTTGTAACGCAAACACCATCTTTTTTGAGAGTATTAAGGATGTTGCGATCGCTCCCTTCCAATGCTGGCAAATTTCTGCTATGCTTCCAACGATCTACGTAATATTTAAAGTCAGACGAAAGTGTAGCTATTTTGTGTTTAATAGCGTTAAACATGGCGTAAATCCTTCTCTTGTTGATATATATTTCTTAGTAGTTTCGTAACCTATGGTTTATAGTTACGCACTTCTTGAGTAGAGATTTCACTCGTTTCTGCTAACCCAAACTCTTTAGAAACCATCACATCAAAAGCACATAAGCTGACTAAAGCCAAAAATGGAATTACTGTTTTGATGGCGGACATCGGCCACCTTCTTAAAGCACCCAAGAAAACTTTCAAATTGACTTCTTTGCCGTTTTGCAAAAGCATCCGCCTACAAAACTGCTTAGAATATCCACTCTGTTCTAATTTCAAAATCACTTCGGGGATATGTTTGTATTGCATTAAGAGTGCTGATTTTGGTTCTTTCTGCCAATAACTCACACCAACAATACATTCTAAATAAGTTTCTTTAGTGACAATTACCCTGCCATTAGCAGCACAATATCCGGCTAGATATGCCAAAGATATCCAGTTATTCTCAGCATCTTGCCAATTTTGGAGAGCGCGTTTTACTAAGTCAGTGCGGTAGACTGTAGCAGTCAGAAAAATGACTGCACCGACACTCTTTGAAAAACAATGTTCAAATATAGTTTTACCATCACCACCGCCATCTTCACTATCTATATCAAACCAGCGATTACCAACAATTGTTGGTGGATGCACTGGTTCACCAGTAATTTGGTTCCGACCAGAGAAATTAAGAAACAATAATGATAAATCTTCATATTTTCTGAGTTTATTAATTACATAAACAATGGCTCTATCTTGAATTGGATCATCATCGCCGACTGTCCAAACATATTTTGTTGTTGTATAATTTAGGCAATACATAATATTTTTAACTACGCCTAAATTTTTGGAGTTTCTATTTGATTTAAATGTGATATTGTTAAGTATTCCTTGCCATTTCTTGATCACCTCCTGAGTATTATCTGTTGAACAATTATCAGAAATTAAAATTTCACATTCATCTTCAAAACCTTTGATAGCTTGAGCTAACCAAGTAAGTTGTTTATCTAGAAGCTGGGCCCGATTGAATGTAGGAATAGCAATAGTCAGTAGTTTATTCATATTCAGATCAACTCTGTAGTTAAAAGGCTACTAAGAGCAGCTTATTAATTAACAAGCTGCTATCCAGATTATTTTTTTTAGTTTGATAACAAAAGCTTTATAGAACTACGCCTTTTAATTACTTTTCACCTATTGTCTATGTTTATAATGACAACATAAAAATAGTAACAAAAGGCGCTTTTTGGGTTATATATAGTAATTACGACGCTATTAAAAGTCTATCCGGAATCGGACACGGATAAATTTTGACTTCAGGAATAGGCACAACAAACTGTCCACCCCATTCACCAATAAATGCCATTTGCTCCATAATTTCTTCCTTGAGATTCCAAGGTAAAATTAGGACGTAATCTGGTTTAGTTTCGCGGATTTTGTCTGGTTCAAAGATGGGAATATGAGTCCCAGGTAAAAATAAGTCTTGTTTGTAAGGATTACAATCGACTGTGTAATCGATAAAATCTTTCCCAATCCCACAGTAATTAAGCAATGTGTTACCTTTGGCTGGTGCGCCATAGCCAACAATTAATTTCCTTTCTGCTTTGGCGCTTATAAGGAAACTTAAAAGCTTATGCTTTGTTTCTTTGACTTTTTCAGCAAATGTAATATAAGTCTCCATCAGATGGAGTCCAGCAGCAATTTCCTTTGCTTTTAGATGCTTAACTCGGTCACTGGTGCTAGAATTATCAGCATTATCATGTTTAGCATAAATTCTTAAAGAACCACCGTGAGTTGGTAATTCTTCTACATCAAAAAGTTGCAAGTTATGCGCTGCGAAAATCTTTTCGATAGTGAGAAATGAGAAGTAAGAAAAATGCTCGTGATAAATTGTATCAAACTGGTTTTGTTGAATCAGTTGCAAAATGTGAGGAAACTCCATCGTCAAAATACCATTCGGTTTGAGGATAAGTTTCATCCCAGCAATGAAATCATTTAAATCTGGTACATGAGCTAAAACATTGTTGCCTATCAAAAGGTCGGCTAGTTTTCCTTGTATAACAAGTTCTTTGGCAGTTTCAACCCCAAAAAACTTGTTGATACTAGGAATGCCTCTGTCTTGAGCTATTTTGGCTATATTTGCTGCTGGTTCTATTCCTAAAACTGGGATTCCCTTTTCTACAAAATATTGCAGTAGGTAGCCATCGTTGCTGGCAATTTCAATAACTTGATTATGATGGTTAAAGCCAAACTTTTCTACCATCATATCGGTGTAAGCTTTGATGTGTTTTAGCCAACTTACTGAGTAGGAAGAAAAATAAGCATAATCGCTAAAAATATGATCGGGAGTTTCAAATTGTTCTAATTGAACTAAAAGAGTATCTTCAGAGACATAAGCATGGAGTGGATAAAACTTTTCGGCATGATTTAGCTGTTCTGCTGTCAGGTAAGCGTTGGCTAAAGGTGACATTCCTAAATCAATAAAGGTTTGGTGCAGAGGTTGACCACTAAAACGACATTTTGCGTTTACCATAATTTTTAACTCACTGGTTACAAATGTTTTAATGGGTGAAAAAGTCCGAATCAAATATTGCTGATTCGGAGGTTTAGATTATTTATTTGCTGCCGCTAGGCAGTTATATCTACTTTTTATTCCAAAAGAAATCTTTGTCGATTTGCTCGGTACGGATTAGATACTCTAGCTGTTTCAAACGGGTAAATCCTCTAAATAAGAAAGTATCTTCAGCCATGTCTATTTGACTGAATAAATCAAATAGCTGCTGGGCACCAAGTCGGGCATTCCAATCACATTTAAATCCGGGGAGAATTGTGTTGATTTTCTCGAAGGATACCCGATAGCTGCGATTATCTGAGCCGTTGTCACCAAAGGACAATTTACAATCTGGGAAAATATCAGCAATAATTTCCGCGATTTCTTTAACGCGATAGTTGTTTGCTGTATCTCCCACGTTGAAGATTTGGTTATGTACAATGTCTCGTGGTGCTTCTAAGGCGCAGACTATTGCTTTGCAAATATCCAGTGCGTGGACTAATGGTCGCCAAGGTGTACCATCACTGGTCATTTTGATTTGTTTGCTAGTCCATGCCAATCCTGCTAAGTTGTTGAGAACAATATCAAAGCGCATCCGGGGAGAAGCACCAAAGGCTGTAGCATTCCGCATAAAGGTGGGAGAGAAGTCATCGTCAGCGAGTGGTCTGACATCTCTTTCTACGAGAGTTTTGCACTCTGCGTAGGCTGTTTGGGGATTAATTGGGGATTCTTCTGTGACATCACCTGCGGTAGCAACGCCGTAGACGCTGCACGAAGACATATATACAAAACGACGCACACCCATAACTTTCGCTAGGCTAGCGAGACGAACTGAACCGATATGGTTGATTTCGTAAGTAATATTCGGCGCTAATTGTCCGGCTGGGTCGTTGGAGAGTTCTGCCATGTGAACTATTGCTTCAACACCTTCCAAGTCATCAGGGGTAATGTTGCGGATATCTTTGTTCAGGGTTTTAGGTGTAACCCCATTAGCGTTGTATAGCCAACCAACTTTATAGAAACCAGTATCTAGACCGATAACTTCATGTCCGCGTTCAATTAACAGAGACGGTAATAATGAACCAAGGTAGCCTTCTGTTCCAGTTACTAATATTTTCATTGTAGTTAATGCCTTTGTATTGATGAGTTAAATTTTTTGTTTAGTAGGGACGTACAGCTACAGCGTGTTGCCCGAAATTTTTGGTAGGCACACAATTCCTGAATTATTTTCGGAGGTATTTCTTGGGTAGCAGCGCTTTATAGCGGTTCTTACAGCAGTTTTTTATCAAACCCACCACAAAAATAAATCCTAAAACAAAGTCCAATATTGGTTTTAGTACTTTTAACTGTGGCACGTTTGATTAAAATTCGCTGTAATTGATGCACTACACTTTTTCTTATGGGATGGGCCGAAAAGCTCATCCCTTTTATTTTCGGGCGCTGATGTTGCTCACCCCACAAGATTCATGCCTTAATTCAGCAGCACCGGAAGTAACTATAGATATCTATGCAGTTACTACATTATCTAGATGCGAGGGTTGGGGAATTTCTGCCACAAGCGCTTTGCCGATTTCTAGAGAAGATGTAGCGGCTGGAGAAGGAGCATTGCAAACATGGATGGAGTTTTGACCGGAAACAATCAAAAAGTCGTCTACAAGCTTGCCATCGTTCATCAAGGCTTGAGCGCGGACTCCTGCATGAGTGGGAACTAAGTCTTCTGCTTGAACTTCAGGAATTAGTTTTTGCAAACTTCTGGTGAAGGCTGCTTTACTAAAGGAACGAATGATTTCTTGGATGCCTTCATCAGCGTGTTTGGCTGCTAATTTCCAGAAACCGGGATAGGTGATGACTTCAAGAAAATCTCGTAAGTCGAAGTCGGTTTTTTTGTAACCTTCGCGTTTGAGTGACAGAACCGCGTTTGGCCCTGCATGGACGCTACCATCAATCATCCGGGTAAAATGGACACCGAGGAAGGGAAAATCAGGATTGGGAACTGGGTAAATTAGTGTCTTGACAAGATGGCGTTTTTCTGGGGTCAGCTCGTAGTATTCTCCCCGGAATGGGACGATTTTGGCTTGGGGTTCAACTTTACCTAATCTGGCGGTGCGATCGCTATGCAATCCTGTACAATTAATTACAAAGCGGGTTGTAAAGTTACTTTTGTTTGTTTCCAGTACCTGATTTTTACCACTTGGGGAGATTTTCAGAACTTTTGTATTGAGATGCAAATCCCCACCCTGCTGTTGAATTAGCTGGGCATATTTTAAACAAACTTGCTTGTAATTAACAATACCAGTTGAGAATACCCGAAGTCCACCTACACATTTTACGTGAGGTTCAATTTCCCTGACTTCTTCGGGGCTAATTCTCTTAACTTCTATGCCATTGTCTAAGCCGCGTTGGTAGAGATTTTCTAGACGTGGTAGTTCTTGTTCTTCAGTTGCAACAATCACTTTACCACAAACTTCATGTTCTATTCCATGCTCTTGGCAAAACTCTACCATAGAGCGAGAACCATCACGACAAAATTTAGCTTTGAAACTCCCTGGTTTGTAGTAAATACCAGAATGAATCACCCCGCTATTATTGCCGGTTTGGTGAAATGCCCATTGACTCTCTTTTTCTAGTACTAAAATACGCGCATTGGGATAGCGTTTTCCTAAAGCTAATGCTGTAGACAGTCCAACTATTCCCCCACCTATAATCGCAAAATCATACATTAGTATTATCGCACTTAAAATTACAGTAAATCCATAAAGTTATTTGTCTTTTGACTTATAACTCTTCTCTTACCATACCTTCCAAGGAGCTTGATTGTTTTTCCATAGCCCTTCGAGATAGTTTTTATCGCGTAAAGTATCCATTGGTTGCCAAAAACCATCATGCTTAAAAGCGGATAGCTGTTCCATATCAGCTAGCTTTTCTAATGGCTCTTGCTCCCATACTGTAGAGTCATCAGCAATCAAATTGATTACTTCTGGTTCTAACACAAAATAACCGCCATTAATCCAAGCTCCATCACCTTCAGGTTTTTCCCGAAAGCTGGTAATCTTAGTTTGCTCATATCCTAAAGAAATGGCTCCAAAACGTCCGGCTGGCTGAACGGCTGTGAGTGTTCCTAATGTTTTTTGTTCTTTATGAAATTTAACTAGCTCGGTGATATTAATATTACTTACACCATCACCATAAGTAAAACAAAAAGTTTCATTACCAAGATGTTCGCTGATTCGTTTTAAGCGTCCGCCTGTCATGGTATTATCGCCCGTGTTTACTAAGGTGACACGCCAGGGTTCGGCATAACCAGAATGCACGTTCATCTGGTTAAATCGCATATCAAAGGTAACATCTGACATGTGTAAGAAGTAATTAGCAAAATACTCCTTAATTATGTAACCTTTGTAACCGCAACAAATGATGAAGTCATTAATGCCGTGGGCGGAGTACGTCTTCATTATGTGCCAAAGAATTGGCTTACCACCAATCTCAACCATCGGCTTGGGTCTGATACTAGTTTCTTCACTGAGGCGTGTACCAAGCCCTCCAGCCAAAATCACCGCTTTCATGCAATTACCTCGGAGATTTGTAGGGATATTATAATTCGACTTTATCGAGATGAAGAGGATGCACTTAGATAGAGAAAAATTGATTTCTGATTTGTTTTTCTCAGTCAATAATCTAACTGTAATTTCCGGCGAAATTATGAAGGAAAGATAAATTAACATCTTTTCTATATAAAAGCTCTATGAATATCTATAAAACTAAAAATAAGTTACTTAGTTAAATAAAAATTTAACCCATAAAATAACTAGGATTAGCTGGCGCTAACCCTAGTCTGGCTGGCTTTATTCAATCAAAACTAATAATATGTAAGTAAAAAAACTTACTTATTTTTAGTTAGTTTTTTCTAGATTACTTGAGCCTTGGAATAAAGGATCGCATTTGTTTTCTACGACTACACACATATTACTGAGTGCTTGCTGATAATTATCCATATCATCTTGCTCAAGAAAGATTTTGGCAGATGCTTGTATATCTTCGACAGCTTTCGTCTGGTTTTTGTTAGATTCACTACCGCCATATTGTGCTAGTTCATAGCGAACCATACCTCGTTTGAGATATGCTTTTGCTAGCTTGGGGCTAATAGTTAATGCTTCGTTAAGATCGGCGATCGCTAGTTTATATTCTTGCTCATAATTGCTGCTATATTGAGCAATTTGATAATAAACAACACCTCTCTGAAAGTAAGCTTCTGCTTTGGATACATTAAGTTTTATCGCCTGAGTAAAATCAGCGATCGCTCTTTTGTAATCTTGTTGAGATTCGCCGCTATACTTAGCCATTTGGGTGCGGACAATCCCTCGTCTGATATGAGCTTCAACTTCATTATTATCCAGACCGATAGCCCGATTATAGTCTGCGATCGCTAGTTTATATTCTGTATCAGGATCGTTGCTATATTCGGCGAGCATATAGCGGGCATTGCCCCGATTCACCAGAGCTTTGGTTTGATTGGGATTGATTTTGAGAGCTTGACTATAATCTGTAACTGCTCCTTCGTAGTCTTTGAGGTTATAGCGGGCATTGCCCCGATTTACAATTGCTGTGGTATGTGTTGGTTGCTGTTCAATTGCTCCGGTAAAGCTGGCAATTGCTTTTTCATAATCTCGGTCTTTGTAAGCAGTATAACCCTGCTGATAGTAATCAGCGAAGCTAAGTTTGTTAATTGTCTGGCGAGACTTCAAGGCTTGTTGAGTGTAAGCATTTTGGGAAACTAACGGCTGAGTAAATTTAATCATTACGTCCGCATATCCCAATAAACCAAAACCCATCAAGCAACAAATAACTGGGTATAATTTTGATTTCTTGGAACGTTTATAAGATGAACTGCTTGGGGTAATTACTGGCTGCCAATAATTAGTTAAGTGCGGTGACATACTTCGCTGTGGAAAATGCGGTGTCTGGGTGTAGCGCTTTTTCGCTTTGATTCGCGGTTGGAGATGTTCTCTAGCTTCTATAGCCCGATGTGATGGGAAGGGGTCGCGTCCGCCTAATCGCACTGTCCGTTCGCACCACGGACAGCCACGCATGTGGTTGTTGTAGCGATGCTGGGGATTTGTAGTGCAGGTAATTAATGAATCTTCGGCTTCCGCGATTACTGAGAGCCAAGTCTGGGCACTGGGGCGGAGTTGTGGGTTGTTGTGACCCTCTTCAAAACAACGGACAAATAGTTCTTGTAAGCTGGGATGAAGAATTTCCCAAGGGGGTGCAATGGGTGTTGGAAGGTAGGGTACGTACCGCTTTTGGCTGTAAGTGAAATGACCCGAAGCAATGCGGGCTTCGTAGGGCGGTGGCTCAATAGCGCCTTGAAAAATCCCCGAAAATGGGTGAGTGCCTTCCATGAGGAGTTGGAATACCAGCACTGCTAACCCAAATAAATCGTGAGAAATTTCGCGATCGTGCTGGGCAAAAGTTTTATTCTGTAGTTCTGGTGGAGTAAACTCTGGTTTACCAACTGGGCAGCGATAAACAACATTGCTGTTGGGGTCGGTTACTTGAAAAGAGTCTGTGTCTATCAAAGTCACCAATGCCGTATCACTGACGAGGATATTTGACTCGTTCACATCACCAATACAATATCCACTAGCGTGCAAAGCGGCAATTGCTGCCGCCAAGTTACGAGCCGTGCGGAGCAGGTACTGATAGTTGAATAGGGGACAGTGTTGGCGACGGGTTCTAGGGTTGTAAAAGTCAATGATTGGACGCATCCCCTGAATCCGTGGCATCAAAAAGCCCAGGATGCTATTTTTGCCATCTGCTGCCCGCAATACATCCTCTGGCCAAGCGATAGAGATATGCCCCAAACTAGCCGTAGGGTTTTCTGGGGGGTTGGCAAGCATCGCCCGTAATTTATCAGCATGGGCAGTCGTTGGCTTGTGGTAGATTTTCGCCACCAAATGGTTATCGGATGGCACTGCATAAACACAAGCTTCACCGCCACGCCCCAAACTGACATTGAGGCTGAGGATTTCTTTTCTAGGGGAACAACGTAGTACCTGCATAATGAAATTACCGCTAACGGAAGTTATTTAGATGTGAAACCTGTAAATTGATTGCTCATGAGTCGTTGAATGCAGCTATAATGAGTGTCAAATCATCATCAGTGCGTTGTGTAATCCGGTCTGAGCGTAAAAACTTTACCAACTGCTCCTTTGCTTCTGTCTTATCCTCGGTATTGGCGACGAATTCAAATAGCGGAAAAAAGAAGGGTTTGTGAGGTTCGCCAACAACCATATTCAAAGCCAGCATTTGTAGTCCGTCAGTAATAATACCAACATTAACTATGTCGGTGCGCCATAATCTCATCTGCGCCGTATCTAAGGCTGTAGGCGAAGTTAAAAAAGTGGTTTCGTTGATGTATTCGCCGCTATCAGGTATAGTCAGTGCGACCAGATTGCCCGTGCGATCTTTTGCCACTGCCAAACCATCACCTATTTGCACTACAGCTACAACTTCTGGGGTGGCAACCATGATAATTAAGGTAGTTGCTAAATCTTGAGGCTGTTTGTCACAAGTAGCCGCTTCAGCCTCCACAGCGTTTTTTGCGGCTAATATGGCATCATTTAAGAGCGATCGCACTAAGGCATCATCACTCAAAATCTTTTGGGTGATTCCAATGCTAGAAATGCTTTCTATTGCTGTCTCCACAGCAATCATCGCTCCCACTTTCCCAAGGCTAGCAGAACCCGCGCCATCTGCTGCGGCCGCCACTAAAACATTGTCTGACAATATCTGCCAGTGATGAGCATCCTGACATAACTGCTTGTTTTTTAAGTGACTTGTACCACATACAGAGGCAGCCACAATCCGCCATTGAGCAATCTGTTTTGATATTTTCATAAGATTTTTTTCCCAACAGCTAGCTGTGTCAACATCAAGCTGCGATTTTTAATTAAACAGTCCCCCAACCAATAGGCGGTAGTGCTACCTGTTCGTCCATTTGCGAATGAGAAACAGCTGACATACTAGTTGATAGCCAGACAAACATTTCGATAAAGTTTAATCCTTTCAGTTTCAGTGGTGTACGCACAGTTATTTGATTTAAACGCGTCATATTAGCATTCTCTACACCAACTGTAAAAAATGCTACTCGCTTATTAGCTTCATCTCCCTGTAAGCGCTGGGATGCTTGCTCTACTACATTCTCTAACTCGCCTTGCGGTTCTCCATCGGTAATCATGAATACCCAAGGACGATAGTAAGCAATTCCATTGGTACGATACTGAGATTTTCGCTCTTGAATTATGTCCAAAGCTTTATGAATTCCTGCACCCATTGTAGTTAAACCCTGGGCTGTCAAAATGGGCGGGTTGAATTGATCGGCAGTCACAAAGTCTTGTAAGACATTGACATTACTATCAAAAGTGACTATCGCCACTTCCACTCGTCTGGCGGCTAAGGAATTTTTGACCAATTCATCCTTTAAACTGAGTAAACCTTGATTTAAAGCCTCAATCGGATCTCCCTGCATCGAGCCAGATGTGTCTAGTAAGAGTACACAAGGACAACGTGGTTCTGGGTTCTCAGCAAATTCTACTACTTCATCAAGTCTTAATGTATCGTGCATAACTTTTTGTGTTATGTTGAAGTCCAAAGCCTTATTTCCCTTTTCTCAGAGTATGTAATTCCAGTCGCTTCGGCGACTACAGAATATAGTATCTAGTGGTAGATGCTCTAATCTTTATTAAACAAATTATTTTCATGAAGTTCTCTATATATTTTAAGAAGAACTTGAGTACAGCTTAGTTTAGCAAAAAAGAGTTTATCAAAACCCAGCGTTACCTGTTGTGATGTATCTACCAAAAATTTATATCCATTAAACCTACAGTACAATAAATACGTAAACTTTCCTAGATAAGTTTTTAAAGATTTTATGTAGGAAGAATGTTCCTTTATAGAAAAATTATTAACCATAATTTAGAATCGTTAGCTCTAGAAGTATACCAGTGGAACTGCGGGAACTTGGAATAAAATTTGCCTCTTAAGATGAAGAGACATCAATAAACGTCGTTATTAAAGTCTTCAGTTAAGAGTTGTCGGTAGTGAGTAAAATCTAGAATTAACCAATATCTTCTGATAGTCTAGCTATGATAATTGTTTACCTTTATTCATACCCACCCACGGACTTGTTTTTTGAGATAGATTAAGTAAAATGTGTTAAATGTCACAAATAGTTTACAAAGCTTATAAATTTTAGTATATATACACGTTTTAAAAGAAATAATTTCTACGTAGAGAAATATTACAAAGAAGAGAATACTTCATAGTTGATATTTTCAATCTTCAAATGTTCGGCTGTTGATTCCGCAAAAAAACTTGAAAAATATGAATAACTCAGGTGCATTCACCAAACTACGTCCTTTAAGTTTGTTAAGACAGTTATCCAATTGCTCTGATAGTACTTATTTGCAAGCATTAAGTAACTCAGTATCTTGGTCGATTTACTTAGAACAGGGCAAAATAACTTACGCTACCCATTCAGTAGAACCGTTTGATCGACTAGAACGCCATTTGCGCCGCCTCAGTCACCAAATTCCAATGCTTACTAACGAGGTTCGTGTTCAAGTCCGTCTGATGTTTGAACCAGATTCCCACACTCAGCTAATCGAAGATGACAGCAATTCCAGAAGCCACCCTCCTGAATATCAGGCGATATCTTGGCTTGTTAGTCAACAACATCTACATTCTACCCAAGCAGCAGTGCTGATTCAAGAATTAGTGAAAGAGGTGATTGAATCATTTCTACTCATTAAAGAAGGTACTTATGAATTGACAGAACCAATTGATAGAATGCCAAGAATTTGTCGGCTAGATGTCGAAAAAATTCTAGACCGTTGCCAAGTCAGATTACAGAATTGGCAGGCTTTTGTTCCACAAATTTCTTCTCCATATCAACGTCCATATCTGTTGATTAATAGCAAAATTGAGGAAAAAGACTTACCAAAACTTCAGCCAGATTTAATTAATTGGATGAAGGGTTTCAGCCTGTGTCATCTGGCGACAATTTTGAATCAAGATGAAATCCAACTGGCTCGCAATTTATACCCTTACATCCTCAAGGGTGCGATTATTTTGCATGAACCCGATCCACCTTTTGATAAATTACCAAAGATATTTGAAGAGCAATGTCTACAACAGACTACGCCTACGCTTTTCTCAAAATTAGTTACGGAGATAGTTCACACCACAAAAGAGCTAAGTAACAACGTCAACTCTTACCCCGATATTTCTGAAGAGAATATAGCTCCTGTTCAACAATTACCACAGATTTCTCCTCCTCTCCAAGAAAACTTTCAGGAACCAACAATATCAAATAACATAAATCCTGCTTCTCTAGGAGTAGCGGCTGCTACTGTAACGGCACAAAAAGTCCACAAAATTGTTTCTGTTGATGATAGCCCCACAATTCTTAAAGAAATTAGCCGCTTCTTAGAAAATGAAAATTTTTCCGTAGTGACTATTAACGATCCAGTAAAAGCCGTTCTGTCAATTATAAGACATAAACCAGACTTAATTTTGTTGGATTTAAACATGCTGGGAATCGATGGTTATGAACTGTGCCGAATTATACGAAATAATTCAATATTTCAACAGACTCCGATAATCTTTGTTACAGGGAGTAAAGGAATTGTAGACAAAGTAAAAGCGAAATTAGTCGGGGCATCTGGATATTTAACAAAACCGTTTACTCGCGCCGAATTACTGAAAACAGTCTTCATGCACTTGACTTAAATCAACCACATAATCTGACGATTTCGAGCTAGTGAAGGAAGACTTTGCAGATAGATACTAATCTATAAATTGACGAAAATTTAAATAAAGGGTTTTATTCATAATGCCAGTCTTTTCCTTAACTCAGCCTCGAATTGTTCACCTCTACTAACTACAACCTTATTTGGCTTGGCTCCTCAATATTATTAACTTTTTAAAGGGTAAAAAATGTTTTGTTTTGCATCAAATGCATACGCTTGAATAGAAGATTTCTGAAAACTAGTAAATTTTTTTTTTAAATCTACATTGCCTAACCAACCTGAATTTAGATATTTTAAACCATAAAGTCTTGATATATCTTGTCTCATCTGTCCTATAGAGAGGATATCAACCACTACTAAACCATTAGATTCATTTGGGTAAGCTAATATTACAGCATCTGCAACTCTGGTTGGTAGTTTAGCCCATCCACTAATTTTAAAAAAACCATTTTCGTCTGCTTGTATGGAATCAATATAACCCCATTCACCCTGATGATATATCTTTATATCTTTAACTATTCCAGGGCGTAAGACATTCAATTGACTCAGATTTTTAAATCTTGTAATTATTAAATCTAACCTCCAAGAATATTTAGGCCCCACAGAGGAAGATAGCACCATAATACAATCATCCTTTTTATAAAAATTGACTAATTGAATACAACTTTTGCCATAGTTATAGTGATACTGCCACTCTTGTAATCCATGTAGTATTTTTGTAGGTTGATTCTTATTAATATAAAATGCAGTTATTATACCTAAAAAATAAAAGCTTAAACTTTTAAAATTCTGGCTATTATATTCTAGTAAATATAAGGTAATTACCATTATTGATAATGGTAAATAAGCTAAGTGAATAATATAATCTACTCTTAATGCATTGCTATTTTCAGGTGTAGACATTGGCAATCTAGTAATGGTGTTTACTATCCCTAGTGCAATTGTGTAAAATCCAATAATGAACCATACTATAATTTCCTCTTTAATAAATTTTAAGTTTAAGATGAGTAGCAACGTGAAAAAAAGAAACAAAAATAATCCTATAAATACATCTAATTCATAAACTTCTCCGAAAATATTGCCCAAAAATGCCAAGAAATAAGCTCCGATATCTTGCCAAGAATATTTAAGTATTTCACTTGGTTTTGTATGATTGGGTGGACTAACATAGTTTTTAAAATAGAAAATATTTGATATGGTAAATAATAAGAGAAATAGACCTATGAATTTTAATTTTTTATTCAAGACAACTTTATTGTCAACAATAATAAACATCAGTGAAATAGCCCATACAACAATTCCTCCAGAAAAAGAGTACTGCGATACCGCACAGAAAAATGAATATAGACATACCTTTAAATTTTGATTTATATTTAATCGAAAAATTAATGCAATTACTATCAAACAAGCATCAGGGATAAGTCTATGTATAGTTATACCCCGTAACCATCTACTAAAAGAAGCTGGCGAGAATAATAATAAATCATAAATTATTAGAAGAAATACATTTTTATAAAAACTTTTATTTGTTAATAACAACAATAAATAAATTAGGACTGACATGAAAAAGCCAAAATGTAATCCAACAAGCATTTCTATTTTTACATTCCATTCTTTTAGAATACCTGCAATAATAATAAATATTAAATTTGGAATTAATTTCCTACTTTCATTATGTTGTTTATAAAGTATTGTAAAAGATAATTGATTGTTGAAAAAAGCTTCTATTTGTTCACCTGGTATTTTCCATTGATCTAGGATCGGAATGTTTACACCGTATAAACATATAATCAATATCCATATTCCATATATTATTAGTGGTAATAAAAAGATTAAGTTATGTTTATTTGAAATTAGAGATTTTAGATAATTTATCATATAAATAATAGCTAGCGATTTGATTAAATCGTTTCTCCACTAATCAGTAAATCACAAGTTGCCCAAGTTGGCTTCCACTAAAGCTTTTGGTATACGTAAATAATATGCAGACAGCCAACAGTAGTACGCTCCACAAATTGCTGCACTAACCAATTCATCCCCAACTCTGTAAATTCAGCCTTTGCTGAATTATCTTTAGCCGAAAGAAAAAAATTAGCATTCCGGTAGCCCAACATCAACAAACTAATACTTTTTTGTCCAAACAATGCCCCCAAAGTCCGACTACGGTAAGCCATAATCCTACTGCGCTCTGAAGCTACATAATTTTTACGTAGCTTAACTTTTAACTTGCCTGTTGGAGGTTTCGAGTAGACATTTTGACTTTTTAAACATCCTCTGAGATCAGCCAAGATGCCAAGAAAAGATTAGCATGAGATATAGTTCTGCCAGTCTAACGTAGTAGGATTGTTCAAGTGAAAGGGTACGCCTAGCGGGATGAGTAGCCATCGATCGCTAGTAGACACCCTAAAATAAGAACAAAAGACGATTCCTAAAACAAGCAGACTCCATGCGTATTTCTCTAAATTGGCTGCGCGAACTAGTAGAGATAAAACTTAGTCCAGAAGAATTAGCCGAAACCCTGACAATGGCAGGGTTTGAGGTTGAAGATATTGAAGATCGCCGCACTTGGGCAAATGGCGTGGTTGTAGGGAAAGTGCTTGAGCGTCAACCCCATCCTAACGCCGATAAATTAAGTGTTTGCCAAGTCGATATCGGTGCAGGTGAGACTTTAAATATTGTCTGTGGTGCTGCCAATGTGAAGGCAGATATGTATGTGCCGGTAGCAACTACGGGTACTTACTTACCCAATATCGATTTAAAAATTAAACCTGCAAAATTGCGTGGTGTCCCATCTCAGGGCATGATTTGTTCTTTAAAGGAACTGGGTTTGCCCACCGATGTAGACGGAATTCATATTTTTACTCAGGAAAATTTACCATTGGGTAGTGATGTGCGTCCGTTGTTGGGTTTAGATGATGTAATTTTAGACTTGACTGCAACTGCCAATCGCGCTGATGCTCTGAGTATGGTAGGCGTAGCCAGGGAAGTAGCAGCTTTAACTGGTGGAAAGTTGAGCATTCCTGAACCTGGTGAAGTTTCTATTTCCAAAAGTACAGGAAATTTCACTTTAAAAATTGCTGATACCCAAGCTTGTCCTGCATACATCGGTACGGTAATTGAACAGGTCAAAATTGCTCCATCTCCCGAATGGTTGCAACAGCGTTTACGGGCGGCTGGGGTACGTCCTATAAGTAATGTGGTGGACATTACTAACTACGTTTTGTTGGAATGGGGACAACCATTACACGCCTTTGACCGCGATCGCCTAAAATCAGTTGCAAGTAGTGAAAATTTAACCATCGGTGTTCGCTTCGTCAATAATGGAGAATCTCTCAAAACCCTAGATGGACAAACTCGCAACCTAGCAACCCAAAATTTGTTAATTACCGCTAACGACAAACCCGTTGCACTAGCGGGAGTCATGGGTGGAGAAGAAACGGAAGTTCATGAAGGGACTCAAAGCCTAGTTTTAGAAGCAGCTTTATTTGATTCCGTGGCAATTCGCCGTTCTTCCCGCAGTGTTGGGTTAAGAAGTGAAGCTTCTGGGAGATATGAACGGGGAGTTAACCGCGCTGAGTTGGAAATCGCTAATCGCCGCGCCTTATCCTTAATTAGCGAATTGGCTAGTGGAATTCTTGTCCAGCAGGAAATTGCCGACACTCGCCCCGATCCTTCTACCTGGAGTCGTTCGATCGCACTGCGTTTAGACCGAGTTAATCAGATATTGGGGCCAATCGATTTGGGAGAGGATACAGGTGAACTCCAAGAACAAGATGTTGAGCGCATCTTGACTGCATTAGGATGTCAATTGACTCCTTCAGAAGAAGATAGCAGCCATCAACCTACATGGTCAGTTTCCGTCCCACCCTATCGTTACCGCGACTTAGAGCGAGAAATTGATTTAATTGAAGAAATCGCCCGTCTCTATGGTTACAACCGATTCTGTGATACTTTACCAGAAAAATCCGAAGGTGGTTATCTGCCTTTAGACGAGGAACTGATTCGTAAGTTACGGGCTTTCCTCCGGGCTGAAGGATTGACAGAATTAATCCACTATTCTTTAGTAAAACCAGGCGAAGAGAGACAGATAGTCCTGTCAAACCCATTATTTGCCGAATATTCAGCGCTGCGAAATGATTTGATAGCCGGGTTGGTAGATGCCTTTCAATACAACTTAGAGCAGGGTAATGGGGCGCTGAACGGCTTTGAAATCGGACAAATTTTCTGGCGAGAAGAAGACGGTTTCCAAGAAACAGAAGCCCTGGCGGGGATTATAGGAGGCGATCGCACCGTTGGTAAATGGTCAACAAGTGGACGTGAAGAACCCATCACCTGGTTTGAAGCTAAAGGCATTTTAGAAAGTGTATTTCGGCAACTTGCCTTGGAAGTAGAATTCCAACCCGATCGCCGCGACGATCGCTTACATCCAGGACGCACCGCTTCTTTGTGGATTCGGGGTAACAGACTGGGTATTTTTGGGCAACTTCATCCCCAATTGCGACGAGAAAAAGGTTTACCAGATTCCGTTTATGTTTTCCAGTTGGATCTAGATGTGCTTTTAGAATCTGTAGGACAAGATGAAATTCTCGTTCCAGCATTTCATCCTTATTCTACCTACCCAGCTAGCGATCGCGATATCGCCTTTTTCGCACCCGTGAAAATCTCAGTTAGCGAAATTCAAAAAGTAATTACCAAAGCGAGCAAAGATTTGCTCGAATCGGTGGAATTATTTGATGAATATCGCGGCGAGAATGTCCCCGAAGGGCAGAGGAGTCTAGCATTCCGTCTAGTTTATCGGGCTAGCGATCGCACTCTTACTGAGGCTGAAGTTGAACCAGTACACAATAAAGTCCGCGAAGCCTTGGTGGAAAAATTCGGTGTAAATCTCAGAAGTTAGTCATTTGTCATTGGTTATTTGTTAAGAGTTAGGAGTTAATAATTCCTCACTCTTAAACCTTACTGGCTCCAAAATCCAAAATCTAAAATTAGTAAAGTTATGCCTAAATATGTACTCTGGGGAACTTACTGCGAAGACGTTCTCGAAAAACGCGCCCCCCACCGTCAAGCTCATTTAGACGGATTAGCAAAACAGAAAGAATCTGGTGTGCTGATTACCATCGGCCCCACCAAGGATATCACAAAAATTTTTGGGATTTACGAAGCCGAAGACGAAGCCACTGTGCGCCAGTTGATTGAAAATGACCCCTACTGGAAAAATGGCATCTGGACTGAATATTCTGTCAAAGAATGGATTCAGGCTTTATAAATTGGGCATAGGGCATAGGGCATTAAGCATTAGACTTATATTAATTCCCCCTTGCTCCCTGCTCCCTGCCTCTTCTACCCAAGTCCCCATTCCCCATTTATGAAAATTTGGCAGGTTGATTTTTATCGTCGTCCCTCACAAGATGAATCGGGACAAATTTTATGGGAGTTGTTGATTTGTGACGCAACTCGCAGCTTTGAGTACGAAGCTACCTGTCTCCAGTCAGCAGCGAATTCGAGTTGGGTTGCTGCTCAACTTGAGTTAGCTGCTGGTGAAAAATTGCCAAATGTGATTCAGGTATTTCGTCCCCAGTCTCTAAGCTTAATTGAGGCGGCTGGACGCAATTTAAGCATAAATGTCGAACCTACCCGCCACACTTTGGCACTGAAGCAGTGGTTACAAGAAAAGCAATATCCCTCAACACTGGATAAACCACCTCCAGCACCATTACCAGAGAACCTCTGGGGAGAACAATGGCGTTTTGCGACTCTAGCTGCTAGTGATGTAGAAACGAGATTTAGCGATCGCCCCATTCCCATTTTGCACATCCCAGAACATCTCAAACCCATCAATTTGGGTTTAGCGTCAACAGTGCCCGTCCCTGGTGTGGTAATTTATGGTGGACGGCAATCGATGCGCCTAGCCCGGTGGTTACAGCAAGCCCGCCCTGTAGCGTTAAACTATATTTCTGGCGCACCAGACGGCTTAATATTAGAGGCTGGCTTGGTAGATAGGTGGATTGTTGCCACTTTTGAAGATATAGAAGTTACAACAGCAGCCCAAACATATCAACAGCGAAAACAGCAAAGTCGAGGATTGCACTTTTTGTTAGTACAGCCAGATGATTCCGGGATGACTTATAGCGGCTTTTGGTTATTACGGGCAGATGATTCATATTGATAGATAATTATGTAATATCTTTTGCTGTTGGCGAATATCGTCTCGATATTTTCCCATTAAAATCCTGATTAACATTTTACCCAAACAGTAAGAAGCCCGCCAAGAAAAAACAGCATCTTGTAAATCAATATGGCTACGCTCAAATAAAAAATGTCCAGTTAATCCCAACAATTGAGTTAACGGTAAGCACAAAAGTAACGAAAAGTTGTGCAACTTCCAAGCACAAAATAGCAAAGTATAAAAAAATAATATTCCCAAAATATGTAAAGTAATATTAATTGGATGCTGATGTTTAAGAACAAAAATATCCCAATAGTCAGTAAAAGGGCGCTTCAGAATTTGATTGTTAATTTTATATCTCAATCTTTGTGGAGGATTAGAATTGATATTACTCATAAAATAGATAGTGTGTGAAAAATCAATAGAATTAATTTATACCTTAATAGTCATTGTCAGCTACACAAATACCTTTACATTTAATACCGTTCGTAGCAGTGCGCTGACAATGAGGACATAGAACTTTTTCGTTTTCTATTTCTTCATTTGTCTTGATACTAGTGCTTGTCTGTAGCTTGTCTTTTTCAGTCTGGAGTTTTTCACTCATAAGAATGGAGAATTTTTAGCTGTTTAAATTTTACAACTCATTTAGGAGTGATGATTGATGAGGCACAATTTAATATAGCAAAGTAATCCCTGTGCTGAATAAAGCGATCGCTCCACCCTTCGTAAGTATTACTTTCATCAAAATAGTGCGTTATTTTTTGTTAACGTAGCGTATAAGAATAGCGATCGCACTGGCAACTACTCTAGTCTACAACCCTGATAAGTAGGCAAAAACTTTTTCCTGCCAGTAATTAATCCGGTTTTCTCGTGTTGGTGATTTACCCATTAGTCTACCCCAAGTACCATTTGCTGCACCACTAGGATGAGGAAACTCAAGGTGTTTGACTTCTAATTTTATATTTTTAATGCCGTCACTTGCTTTTTTTCCCCAGGTAACGATCGCAACTGGTTCAAAAATTTCTAACTCTGCCTTCAGAACTTGAATGAAGCGAGTACAATCTTGCTTGTTCAGATGAATACCGCGATCGCAATTAGCCTCACTTACCCATACCTTGAAAATGTCTGTGAGGTAGACTCGGTATCCTGCATCTAGTAAGACTTTTATCAAATCAAAATATAGTCTTGTATTAGGCAAATCCTCACGACAATTTTTCAAATGCAGAGCGTAGGGTGTTCCAATACTAATTTTCTCTACTTTTTCCTCTACTTTTTTCTCACTTTTTCTTAAAGGATCTTGTCCGACGATAACAACTGTTTTCTTATTTGAAATATTATTGCTCTTTTCAAGGACACTTGGAATATCTACTCCAATAACTAAAGCTTCTTCGTAGCATTGCTGAAAACTTTCATCGTGAGAGTGAAAAATATTTCTGGGAAGAATATGTTCGGGATAGCCCTCTAATTCAAATTCTTGCAGCATCACTTCATAGAGAGCTTCTAAATGACCGTGTGAAATATTCAGAACTTTAGATAACTCCTTATGTAAGGCTTCAAATTCGTTGGCTTTAAATTGGGAAAATAAGTAATCTGACATAAATTTAGAAGCTATGACCAATACAACATCAATGTAGTTTGCCCATAATCTTTAAGTAAATGGTGATAAAACCGTTCCCAACTTTTCCCGCCCCAAGCGATCGCTCACCTCACCCCTACAAACAACCCGAACCCCATTAATATAAACCGCTTGCACAATCTCATCCGAACCACGCTTAACCATCCGAGGTTCACCATCTAAAACTGGATCTGATATCTGCACCTGCGGGCTAATTGGCTGATTTAAACCATTGGGATCGAGTAAAACTATATCCGCTTTCGCACCAACTTTCAGAACTCCCGTATCCAGACGAAACCAACCAGCAGGTTCTCCGGTAACGCGGCAAATTGCAACTTCCGGTGAAAGGAATTTCGTTGCAACTGCTTGTTTAAGCAAAGATAATGCGCCATCATAGTAGCCCAGGTTACGCACGTGAGCGCCAGCATCGGTAAAACCAGGCAAAATATGGGGATGCTTCATCATTGCTAAACGGGGTTTTAAGCGATCGTTCGCTCCTGTAGCCACCCAGCGTAAATCTGTATCGTATTTTTGTAATGCGTGGATAAATAAATCTACTGGTTCTTGTTGCTTTTGACGAGCAATTTGGGCAAAACTTAACCCTTGCCAACTTACTTCGGGACAATCAATAACTTCCATCAAATCTAACTGACGATGGAATGATTTACGCCTTTTATTGAGCCATTCTTGGCGAAACTGACGACGAAAAATTTCCGATGCCCATAGTTGTTGTCTTTCTTCTCGTGACTTACAACCATTGAGTTGTGCGCCTGTGGAAAATTCTTCAAATAAGGGAGTCACAGATCCATCAGAGTAAATGGTGAAGGGTTCGGTTAGGGTTTGAAAGCGCACATTCCCATTTAGCAGCCGATTCCAAATAAAAAGTAGGGGGGAAAATATTCGCCATAGTTTGCGATCGTGTACGGCATCTAAGGCTGAGAGGACTGTTAGCCGCAGTGGTTTTTGTCCAATCCCTGAACCCATCCGCAGAATTTCCACAAAGGAAGTAAGTCTTTGTAAATTGGGTGTGACTTGAAAAACGCGATCGCAGCGCCGGCACAAATCCGCTAACATCGCATATTCTTTAAATTTGGCGTGTTGAGACGGAATTGTGCAGCCTTGCCATTCTCCACTCATCCGATGCCAGGGAAACATATCGATAGAAATGCCAATAAAACCAGCGTCTAAAGCATCTCTGGCTATGCGCTGCATAAGATTTAGTTCAAATTTTGTCGGTTGAACGGTTAAACTGCGTTCTAACCCCATCACATGAGCGCGTAAGGCACTGTGTCCAAACATTGGGGCAACATTCGGGCCAATGGGTAACTGTTGCAAATGCTGTAAATATTCTGCTGGTGTCTGCCAGGAAACCGACTTTTTCAACCATTTTTCAATTAGCCGATGGGAAAGTGTCTCTACCCTCTGAAAAATATCAGCCAAAATTTGGGGTTCTGCGATCGCCACAGACAAGCTACAGTTACCAATAACCACGCTAGTAACACCATGACGCACTGATTCGCTCAATCCTGGTGCAATTTCTAACTCTAAATCGTAATGAGTATGAATATCTATAAATCCAGGTGTCACCCATAAACCAGAAGCATCAACCACTTCACGCGCTGGGGTAGTTAAGGAGGGTGCAATGGTAACAATGCGGCCATTTTGAATGCCGATATCTCCGCGCATAGGTGGAGAGCCTAAGCCATCGAAAATTAACCCGTTTTGAATCAGCAAATCTAACATAATTGTTTGTTGCCCTTGTTTGCTTTACTCCCCACTTAAACGTCGAAGCTGATCTCGAAAATAGCAGAAACTTGGTGATTGATTATTGCCAATGTCCATTATGGGAGATATCTTTTCAGCCCAAGTTGCTTTCTCTTTACCAATTACCTGATAAGCAAGTTTAGACAACTTTTGGCAACCACCGGGATATACTGCGTCGGCTAACTTCTCCCATGTGCCACAAATCTCATCGTTGGTGTATGAATTTAGAACTACTTGTTTTGCACTCGGATAAGCTGCCTTCACTGCTGCTAAATCACCTAAGTACCATGCTTCTCCTTCCTCAATAGCGATGCAAAATTGTGTCTTTGGCTTAGGATTACAAGAATTTACTAGTTCAAGTAGTTCTTTGCGAAAAGCACTCAGGCATCGGTCATCAAGATCGCAAATGACAATGAGGACAGCGTGATAATCAGGAGGATAACTAGCAAATGTTTTACCGTAGCCTTGAATAAGTCGCGGCAATTGATCGAGCAAAATTCGTTTGTTGGCATCAGAAGTAGATTTTAAACCTAGAGGAATACGCCCTATTCCTTTGTAAGGATGGATATTAAATGTGTGTTGTTCGGTGTTAATAATTTTTGGGACAAGAATCTCAAGAGCAATTTTGCCGGAAATATCCTCAACGAGTATCTCAAAGTGCATATACTCAACTTGCATCCAAATAGTCACTGTACCAAAGTCCGCCAAGGGGTAAACCTTCAGAAACAAGGTTATTGATCAGAGGATCTTCACTAGCTCGCTTAATTTTAGCAAATCCATTCTCGCCCTTTTCCAAAACCCAAACCTCGTCAGGTTCAAGGGCATCTACAAAATATGGCTGATGTGTTGTTACAAATATTTGTGATCCACCTTTCTGACCTGTAGCATGTTCTCGAAATTCTCGCGCTAGGGTTTCTAAAAGTTTATGGTAAAGTCCATTTTCTGGTTCTTCAATGCACAAAAATGGTGGTGGTGAGGGATCTTCTAACAAGAGGAGATAAGCAAATACCTTAAGTGTTCCGTCTGACATTTGTTGAGCATAAAATGGGTCTTGAAAACCCTTGTCGTTGAAACGCAGCAGGAGTCTTCCATCTGGACTTCTCTCGGTGCTAATTTTATTTATACCTGGAATTTTACTAGATATCTTTTCAAGTATGGATTGAAACTTTTTAGGATGTTCTCTCTCCATAAACTGAACTACATTACCCAGATTATCGCCATGAATATTCAGATGCTTTTGTGGACCAGCCAAAGGCAAGCTTCGTGCAGCATCTGGAGTAAAATAGCTTAAATACCATCCCTCAATAAATCTACGAAATACAGAAATTCTTGGGTGTTGTTTGAGTGAACCCAAAGTTGCAATTCCCAGTTTTCGCTTATCGTCAAGTTCAACTACTTCGGTTTCTTTACTCTCTTCTTCCGCTTCACCTCTCTGTATTTTTTCTATGAATTTTGACAAATCAAAATCACCTTCTTCTTCCTCAACTTGTTTGCCTTCTTGTTCACCTTTCCATGCGATTCCTCTACCTTCATTAAGAATTAGAAAAGAAAAAGGTTGTCCCCTGCTTTGTCCTTTTCTTCGTTGTCTGAGTCTCTCCCTCTTTACATAAGGTCTTCCAGAGGAGTCAATATCTATTGCCAACTCATAAGTAATTGGTCGGGCATTACGATCCTCTTTATAATAGATATCAAACTCAATACTTCCCTGTTGTCCTTGGGAACAAATTCTCTCAAAGCCCCCACGACCACGAGAATCGCACGCTTCCTCTACTCCATTTTTCAAACAGTCTGCAAGAAAGCCAAAAGTGTCGAAAATGGTGCTTTTTCCCACACCATTCTTACCAATTACGGCTGTCATTGACGTTAATGGCTTGGCATTCTGTGTGTTCCATAACTTTCCCAAGGTGATATCGCGAAGAACTCTATAATTTCTTACCCTAAAGCCTTCTACTTTAGACATTTAAGCCCCTCTGCTCAACTAAAAGAATCCTACAAGTTGCTCCAATTATCTGACAATTCGATAAATTTAACACTATATTTCATTTTCTTTATGCCGTTCCACCCCGATGCTCAGTTTTCACCCAGCGCGATCGCTCCTTTTGCACACACATTTTTAAAGTGGTTACAATCATCACAGGAATCCAATGCACCATGTATAATGACCCTTGAATTGTTGCCCAAACTAAAGACCATCCTCGTAAATTTTGAAATTGGTAAAGTCCAGCAATAAAGGCAATTGTGAGAATAATACTGAGTAGTGTTTGCAGTGGAAATAGAACTGGATGATGGCTATAAAATATTGCCCAAAGTAAATCGGGGATTAGTCCAATTGGCAGCAGAAATTGTAATAGAAAGAATAATAGTAAATCAATTTCTTTCGCCCAACCTAAACCAAGAATTTCAGGAAAATAATCTAAGTAACGCTGATAGCCACCTTCAGCCCAACGACAGCGTTGATTCCAAAGTTTTTCCCAAGTAGTTACACCTTCTTCCTGAATTGATGGAACTGTAATAAACTCAATTTCTGCACCTGCTAAATAGAGTTTGAAGCAAAGATCCAAATCATCGGTGACAGTGTTCTCATTCCAACCTCGACACTTTTCTAACAATTCCCGCCGAACTAACATTCCATTACCGCGCAGTTCAGACATTCCACCAATAGCAATGCGATGGGTTTGCAAAAAGCTATCACAGTTCATTTCCATTTGCTGACAACGGGTTAAGAAGTTGGTATTAGCATTAGAAATCGCTTTTTGCACTTGCACTGCACCGATCGCTTGCTTCTGAAATAGAGGTACTGTTTGCTGGAGAAAGTTGGCGGGTAATTGAGCATCCGCATCACAGACTAGAATAATCTCCCCTTCGGTAAAGGGAAACACTGCATTCAACGCCCCGGATTTACCACCTTTTGATTCCCGTCGATGAACTTGTAAAGATGGAAATTGAGTTTGTAATTCCCTCAATATCTGCGGGGTTTCATCGGTACTACCATCATCAACAACCCAGATATCTAGGCGATCGCTGGGATAATTCAATTGGCATAAGCTGTAAACTAGATCGGTCAAGACTGAACTTTCATTTTTAGCCGGAACTAAAATCGAGACTGGCGGTAAATTAATCTCACTCTCCATCACCACCGCAGCTGGTTTTGCTAACAGCATCCTTAATGTTTGCACAGTCAGGATTGCCGTTAATCCCAGCATCAACCATTGTGTTTCTGGTAGCCAGTGCAGCAAACTCACGCTAGCCCAAACCAATAAAACTACTATGGTTGCTTTCAGACGGCGATGAAAAATAGTATTTTTACTGGGCTGATAAGTGCTTATTCTCACTTTGTTTGCTATATCCTTTCGGTTCCTTGCTTATTCCTGCGACGTAATAATAGCATTGTCACTGCTCCCACTAGGAAACCGCCCAACCCTGCTGCAATTGCGAGAATCTGCCCCAATTGTTGAGCAGCATTTAACACCAGGTTATTCAGCAGATTGGAGGAGAAATGCAGCGATTGAATCGTCCATTTATCTTGGAGTTTTTGCAGCACTGCTGTCCATCGCAACGGTATATCAGCCGCTTTGCCATCTTTGAATGTCCACTTTCTTGGGTAAAGTCATACTTACCTACAAGAGATGCAATACTGCTTGGTTAAGGGGAAAAGGAAAGACAAAACCTTTAATCCTTGCCCTTTAACCTTTTCCCTAAGCCAAATTCCCAGTTTAAAATGCAGCACTGCGAGCAGTATTGACAAGGGATGCCGAGTTACACTTGTTCTTTGCTGCCAAATAAGACTTTAATTCGTTGTTCAATCTCTTCGAATGAAACATCCTCTTGATGAGTCGCAATCCACCAATAATTTCCGTTTGGATCTTTCACAGCCGCATGGCGATCGCCCCAAAATTCATCATTTGGCTCCATCATTGAGGTAGCACCGGCTTTGAGAGCATTGTCATAAGTTGTGTCGGTATTCTCAACATACAGGTAAATGGAACTTGGCGTTGGCTTAAATTCACATCTTGCTTCGCTCACCATTATTACTGAGTCGCCAATTTTGACTTCAGCATTCATGATGCTACCTTCTGGGTGTAGGGTACGACGAATTTCCTTGGCTGCAAATCCCTGTTTGAGAAACTCGATTAGGGTTGCTGCCCCTTCGACAAAAAGATATGGTGTAACGGTATGATAGCCGAATGGAATAGGTTTAACTGTCATAATTGTTGCCGCGACTAAATAGTACAAATGTATTGTAGTTCAAGCTAACTATATTGACCGCAATCTTAAAACTCTGTATCAATAACCCTATCTATTGCCTAAAGTACTGAAAAAGGGTTACTAGTACAACACGGCGGAAATAAACAGACCATTCCAAATCAACAAAATACTCACGCTGCATTAATTTTGAATTTTGAATTCCGCCTTGCAATACTAGCCCCTCACACCTAACATTTGCCTCCTGACAAGAGTATGGCCAGATTGAACATCAAACCAGTGAATATCTTCAGGGGGCAATGTCAGTGTAATATCCTCAGTACTCCAAGTTTGGTCTGTTGGCAACAAAGCACGTACTATAATCGCTTCAGTTTGTGAACCCTCAACCTTGACACTGACCAAATAATGCATACCCAGGTTTTCTACTAGATGCACTCGCCCTTGAATAGTTTGGGTATCGCCTGGTTGAGCAATGCGAACGTTTTCTGGGCGGATACCTAGTACAATCTGGGGTGGTAAAGTTGGTATATTTGGCAGAGGTACTTGGAAATTTCCTAGTATCGCGTAGCTTTCGTTACAAGATAAAGTCAGCAAATTCATCTGAGGACTACCAACAAATCCAGCCACAAATAAATTAGCTGGATGGTTATAGATAACTTCGGGCGGGTCGAGTTGCTGGACATAGCCATCGTTGAGCAAAGCTACTTTTGTGGAAAGTGTCATCGCTTCTGTTTGGTCATGGGTAACATAGACCACAGGGACTTTTTGCTCTGCAAAAATTTGCTTGAGGTCGGCTCGGACTCGTTCTCGCAACAGCGCATCCAAGTTACTTAAGGGTTCATCTAGCAGATATACATCAGCATTACGTACTAAGGCGCGACCGACTGCAACACGCTGTCGTTGACCTCCAGACATTTGACCAGGCTTGCGGTTCATTAACTCTTCTAATCCTAAAATTTCTCCTACTTCTGTGACTCGCTGTTTAATTTCTCCAGGTGGTACTTTTCTGAGCTTGAGTCCAGAAGCGAGGTTTTCGTACACTGTCATGTGGGGATAGAGCGCATAGCTTTGAAATACCATTGCGATGTTGCGATCGCCTGCTGGTTTATAAGTAACATCCACGTCATTGATCGTAATCTGACCGCGAGTAGGTTCTTCAAGACCTGCAATCATGCGTAGAACAGTGGATTTGCCACAGCCAGAAGGGCCAAGTAAAGTCAGAAACTCATGGTTATCTACTGTTAAGCTAACGTCTTTGACAGGGACAACTTTGGACGTATAAGTTTTATTCAAATTTTTGAGTTCGAGTTTAGCCATTTTGATTTTTATCCTTTTACAGCACCAGCAGTCAGACCTTGGACAATCCGGCGCTGGAAAAACAAAACTAGTAAAACCAGGGGTAATGTCCCAACAACAGTAGCAGCTGCGATCGCACCGTAGGGAATTTCAAATACTGTCGCACCACCCAATTGAGCAGCAGCAACGGGAATCGTTTTCATCTCTTCACGGGTCATAAACGTCAGAGCGAAGATAAACTCATTCCAGGCAAAAATAAAGGTGAGAATTCCAGTAGTCACTAAGGCGGGAAGGGTCATAGGTAGCACAATTTGCCACAGTAGTTGAAAGGTATTGTAGCCATCGACCCTAGCAGAATCTTCTAAGTCTTTAGGTAATTGTTGGAAAAAGCTTCTGAGTACTAGAATTGTCAGGGGTAAATTGATGGCAGTGTATGGTATAATCAGCGCTAAATAATTATTGCCCAATCTGAGGGCTTGGATAATTTCTAATAGTCCCAAGAACAACAGAATTCCAGGAAATAAAGTCACCATCAGAACGCTGGCGAGGATAGCTTGTTCACCCCAAGGGCGTAACCGTGCTAGGGCATAAGCAGCAGGTGCGCCGATCGCTAAAGCTAAAGCTGTAGAAGTAATCGACACAAAGGCGCTGTTGAAGATGTAGCGCCAAAATGGACGACGGGTGAATAACTCAATGTAATGACTAAAAGTGAATCGCGTGGGGAAATAGACGGTGGGAACGGCGGCAATATCTTCGTTAACTTTAAAGGAGGTCAGCAATTGCCATAAAGCTGGCGCTAGGCTGAACAACATTACCAATGCAACCGCTATTAGCAGCAAGATTTTTTTCAGAGAAAACCTGGTTTTTGCTGTTGGTTGTGGAGTTGAACTCATAGGTTAAATAGCTTCTGACGTTTTGGCACGGGATTTATTAAGTAAGAAACTAGCGATCGCCACCGCAGCAATTAATATTAGAAATGTCACGACTACTAAGGCTGCTCCATAACCAAAATCTAAGTAGCGCATTACCGTAGAATAGATATATAGTGACACCACTTCAGTTGCACCACCAGGGCCACCCCCAGTCATCACAGCAATCAAGTCGAAAATCCCAAAAGCTTGAGCAAATCGAAATAGGACTGCAATTAAGATTTGTGGCAGCAGCAGTGGCAAGGTAATATTGCGGAAGCTTTGCCAGGGATTTGCCCCATCAACAGAGTAGGCTTCGTAAAGGTCTGCTGATATCGACTGCAAACCAGCCAACAACAGAATGCTGATAAAGGGTGTAGTTTTCCAAACATCAGCAAATATCGCTGCACTCATCGCCAGATTTGGATCTCCTAACCAGTTAATTCCAGTTTTAATCAGCCCTAACCGCAGTAAAATATCGTTTACAACCCCAAACTGGTCGTTAAAAATCCAAGCCCATGCCAGACCAATCAGAGCGGTAGGCAAAGCCCAAGGTAGAATGGCAATTGTCCGCACTATGCCCCTTCCAAAAAACGCCTGATTGAGAACTAGAGCAATCAAGAGTCCTAGTAGTAGTTCTGAAAGGACGGATGCTGTTGTGAAAACGGCTGTCGCCGATAAACTTTGCCAGAAACGACCATCCCCTGCCATCCGTACATAATTGTCCAAACCAGAGAATACGGGTTGTAGTTCCGTTCCCAAATTCCTAGTAAATACACTTAACCAGAATGCTCGTAAAATCGGGTAGGCAAATACAAACAACAACAGTAATAATGCTGGTGTTAGTAAGATCCAAGCAGTCCGTTGTTCCCGACTTCGGAGTGTATGCGGATTAGTCATTTGTCATTAGTCATTTGTCATTGGTAATTCTCGCATGTTCCCAGTCCCCAGTCCCCAATCCCTAGTCCCTAGCCCCTAGCAATCGGCGCGTTTCATTAGCAGCAGCTTGCATTGCTCGTTCTGGATTTATCCGATTGGATAACGCAGCGCTGAGATAACGCTGCAAAATATCTGATGTCTGGGCATATTGAGCTACTGGCGATCGCAAAACTGCATTGTCCACAACCTCCAGTAACTGCGGATAGTGAGGGTATTTGGCAACAATCTCTGGGTCTGTAAATAAATTTCGGCGACTTGGCACATAGCCTGCACTCAAAATGAATCGGCGCTGTGCCTTTTCACTGGTAAAGTACTGAATTGCTTTCCAAGCTTCTTCGGGATGTTTAGAAGATTTAGCAATCCCTATACCCCAGCCTCCTAAACAAGCTGCACCCGTTTTACCGGGAGCATGAACCATCGGTTTAATTGCAATTTTGCCTTTGATTGGCGAATTCTTTGCTTGGGCTAAAGGCCATGCATAAGGCCAGCTGCGTAAAAACGCTACTTGACCACTTTGGAACAAGCGCCGGGTGTCTTCTTCCTGGTAGGTTGTGACTCCAGGAGGAGAAACGCCCAGACTGATGGTACTACGCAAAAACTCAATAGCCTGTAATGTTTCTGGTCTATCCAGCCCTACCTCTAACGTTTGGGGATTAACCCAGAAGCCACCAAAACCATTAAGGACTTCCACAAACATTGCCACAAGTCCTTCATATTGCCGTCCTTGCCAAACATAGCCCCAATTCACCTTGTCTTTTTTCTGCAAAATTTGGGATATTCGGATCAAATCCTCAAAGGTTTCTGGCGGTTTCAATCCTGCTTCTTTGATTAAATCTTCGCGATAGTAGAGCATTCCTACGTCGGAACGCACGGGAATGCGATACAGTTTGTTCTGGTAACGTCCGCCTTCTACATCCTTGGGTGAAAATACTGCCAACTCTTGCTTGGAAATGCGATCGTCTAGGGGTAGCAACCATCCAGCAGCAGCAAACTTGGGTGTCCAGATTACATCCATATTCACCAAGTCATAAGGGGATTCACCTAAGATAAAAGATGAGGTGTACAGGTCTTCGAGCAAATTTGTGGCATTGGGCCCCTCAACTAAGTTAATGCGAATGCCTGGGTTCTCAGCCTCAAAGTCTCTAATCAAACCCTGCTTCCAAGGTTGGGCATCAGGGGCAGTAATCAACATATTGAGGGTAACTGGTTGCTGCGAGAGTGCTACCGAATTGAACAATAGTATCTCCAAAAGAATTGCCAGAAAAATCCCTATATGCAAAAAGCTTTGTTTTTGGATGAATTGTTGTAGCTTGTTTATTAGGTTTTGATACAACATTATCAATATGTAGCGATCGCTATTGGTAATAATTATCTAGTTATCTCTGAAGGCAACTATATTTACTGCCTGTTTGCGAAGCATAGCCATTCCTACGACTTAATTGTTTCCGATTTTCTTCTTAGTTTAAACTCTTCTGGTATTAACAAGAAGGGATAAAGCAGTATTTAATGCTTCTATACTGACAGTTTTAACAGATTGTAATAATTGAACCTCCCATGACAAAATGTCACGCGATTCCTGCTTCAACGCTCTGTGAGCTATTTCCTTAAATAGAAATATGGTTTGCCTAACTCATGACTGGAAGTCATGAGTGTGCAGCTTGCAGAAATCAATCAGGATTTTTATATTCCTGCAAAGCTCCTAACTTACGAATTCCCGGCCAAATCATGGCTATAGCAATCACCACTACAATTGTGCCAATTCCACCACCGACAACGGAAATCACTGGGCCAAATAAAGCTGCTGTCAAGCCTGATTCAAAGCCTCCTAATTCATTCGAGGCACTAATAAATACGCTATTAATAGCAGCAACCCGACCACGCAAACGATCCGGTGTTCTAATTTGAACTAATGTATGGCGAATCACAACGCTAATACTATCTAGTGCGCCACCAAGGGTCAGCATTAACATAGACAGCCAAAATGAACGAGAAAGTCCAAAGATAATTGTGACAACGCCAAAGCCAACCACTGACCACAATAAGGCCGGGCCTGCTTTGCGTAACGGTGGTAAATACGCCAGGGTAATGGCCATAGTCAAAGCACCGATGGAATGGGCTGCTTGTAAGTATCCCAATTCCACGGGACCCACGTGGAGAATATCTTTGGCAAAGATGGGTAGCAACGCGATCGCACCACCCAACAATACAGCAAACATATCTAATGTAATCGCTGCTAAAATCAACTGATTCTGCCAAACAAATTTAGCACCAGCTGCAAGTGCTTCAAATGAGATTGGCTCAGTTGTACGGACGGCTTTTTGCTCTTTAATCGCTACTGTTAAAAGAAAACACAGCAACGCGGCGATCGCAGCTAATACATAAACTCCTGTAGCATTCCCTAGTAGCGCAATCCCAAATCCTCCGAAGGCTGGGCCAATCACAGCAGCCAACTGAAAGCTACTACTATTCCAGGTGGCTGCATTGGTAAACGCGCTAACAGGTATCAATTGCCACATCAAGGCATCACTAGCAGGTCTGAGAAATGCCCTAGCGACACCTGTTAATACCAAGGAGGCGTAAATTAGGAAAATTGCCCCTTGAGTATAGGAAAGCACTGCCAAAGCCAGCGAACAGAGAGCTAGCAGCATCATTGACAGTAACATGATGAGTTTGCGCTCGCGGCGATCGGCGACATGTCCGGTAATCAAGGTGAGAGCAATCATCGGCAAGACTTGCGCCAGTCCTACACCACCTAGAACGATCGCTGAGTTAGTCCGTTCATAGAGTTCCCAGCCGATAGCTACAGTTTGCATTTGCGACCCCACAGACAGCACCAGCCGTCCAATGGTAAATAGCCGATAGTCTCGAAACTTAAAAGCTGCAAAGGGATCGTGTTGTGCAACCTCAGAGTTATGGGGATTTGAGTTCCGTTTGCTCGAAGACATTTTTTAGTAGAGTTAAGCCTTCTTCAATGTTAGAAATTTGCTCTTCTGTCAAACCTTTTAACAGGTTGGTAATATGAGCGCGAGTTTGATCTTGGGATTGCTTGAGATGGTGTTTTCCATCTTCAGTTAAATTGAGCAGCACGCGCCGCCGCTCTTGAGGATGAGAGCAACGTTTCACGAAGTCACGTTGTACTAAGCGTTCTACGGTTGCTGATGCCGTGGCAGAAGTGACACCTAAATGCTCTGCGAGGTCAGATAATGAAGTACCAGGATTGCGATTGATAAATGCTAGCGATCGCAACTGAGGTATAGATAAAAAGGCGGCACTATGGGCACGCATATCCGCTCGGATAAACCGCATCATTAATGGAACTGTTTCCATTACTCTAGCGGCACATTCTTCGGAAGTTGCGCCTTGATTAGGTTTATCCAAGATCATGGGCTTGTTGTTCTCCTGATTACATGGCCACTCGTGGATAAAGTTTTCCACCAAGGATAGCCAAAATGATTAATGTTAATAAGAGAATTGTACAATCCAGACCAAAGCCATAGACACTAGTGCCATTCAGCAGCATGGTGCTGCGTAAGCCATCAACCTCATAAGTCAAGGGATTTAAATGGGAAATGAACTTTAACCAACTGGGCATCAACGAAATCGGATAAATGGCATTGCTCGCAAAAAATAACGGCATGGTTAACAATTGCCCGATACCCGTCATCCTTTCTCGGCTTTTCACCAAACAGCCAATAATTAATGAAAAAATACAAAATGTTCCCGCCCCCAGTATGACTACTACAAGCATTTGGAGAATAGCTAGAGGATGAAGATTTAACTTTACACCTAATAAAAATGCCAATCCGTAAATCAATAGTACTTGAGATAAGCACCGCACCCCACACGCCAGAGCTTTGCCCAACACCATCGCTATACGAGGTGTAGGACTAGCTAAAAATTTATGGACAATCCCTAAATCTCGCTCCCAGATTAGCGTCATTCCACCACTAAAAATGGCCACAAACAGAATACTCTGAGCCAAAATACCAGCAGAAATGAAGTCCAAATATGGTAAATTACCTGTAGGAATGGCGTGAGTGCGGGCGAAAACTTGCCCAAAGATCAATAGCCATAAGGCTGGTTGCACAGCCCGAACGACTAAATCAGTAGGATCGTGGCGGAGTTTACGGATTTCCAATTCCGCGATCGCCAGGGTTTTCGTAACTAGCTCTTTAATTGCAGAGATAAAATCTACTCGCCCAGTGGGCGGTGCTTTAACCCAACCGTTGAGCAGTCCGTCTGGTTCTTGCTGTGTCACGGTAGTTCACTCCTGATGTTAACTGGTCGCCTGTATAGTGAATAAAGACATCATCCAAAGTTGCGTTTGGTTGATTTAAAGAAGCTTTTAAGTCGCTTGGTGTGCCTGTAATTACGACTTCACCTTGCTGCATAATCGCCACTCGGTTACATAAGCTGTCTGCTTCTTCTAAAAAGTGGGTTGTTAAAAATATAGTTGTGCCGTAATCAGCACAGAGTTGTAGCACAAGTTGCCATACTTGCGTCCGGGCGATGGGATCTAGTCCGACTGTCGGCTCATCAAGAAAGAGAATTTGGGGTTGATGTAAAACTGATATACCAATTTCCAGCTTGCGGATCATCCCACCAGAGTAGTTGCGTACCAAGCGCTTCGCCGCATCTTGCAAACCCATGTATTCTAGAATTTCATAGATGCGGCGATCGCGTCCTTTTGCTGGTATTCCATAAAGCTTGGCGAAGATTAAGAGATTTTCGTAACCCGTGAGACTACCATCAGCAGAGAGCGCTTGGGGTACATAGCCGATAGCCCGTCTCACAAGATTGGGTTGACGAGTCACGTCATGGCCAGCTAAGGTTGCTTTCCCTGCACTCAGAGGCAGTAAAGTTGTCAACATCTTAATAACTGTACTTTTCCCTGCCCCATTGGGGCCAAGCAGCCCAAATATTTCACCCTGTACCACAGATATGCTCAGGTTATTAACAGCCGTTAACTTCCCAAAACGGCGGGTGAGTCCCTGAGTTTCCAAAATCAACGGTCTTGACTCGCTAGGAGATTCTGACCGATTTGTTTTTCCTGTCAGCATTGTCACAAGTTTGATGCACTTCAATTAATTAGCTAGACTAACTATTAGTTTCTCAATATATATCTTGGAAGTCAATAGACTTGTTACAAAAATCTCAATCAGAGTCAAAATAATTGATTAGGGCTGACGCAAAACTACCTCTTTCTGTGTGTTTTGAGCTAGCGGGCGATCGCATTAGTGAACGCTTGCAACAGTACGCTGAAAGCCCTTCGGAGCAAAACAGCAGTTTTTTGAACAACATCAATAAAGTCACACTGAGATCGTAAAAAAACCCAATATTGGAGGCCGATCGCATTCTGTGGAATCATAGAACGCGATCGCGATCGCCAAATCTAACGTACAGTTTCCCGCAAAGCCTCAGCATCTACAGGTTTGATTAGGTAAACTAACAGTAGATTCCAAACAATTGCTGCAATCAAAGGTAGTTTGCGAATTAGTTTCACAACTTTGGGTACAGAACTGCTCTCAATCTCTGCAATTTTCATGTTGTAACCCGCACAGCGTTGTAGACGTGGGAAAAACTTCGGATGTTCAGTATTCAACATCACAGGAAAAGCCCGTCCAGCAGTTTCATTGGTGTTACGGACAACTTCGCGGTCAAATTCTGTCGCATCAAGTCCCAATGAGGTGTAAAAACCAGCCCGTTCATGAACTGTCAGGGTGTGGGTAGCAAATACTGTTAACAAGAAAAAGCGACTCCACAGCCTAGCTTTCCAGTTGTTCCACAGTTGCGGTTGAGAACGTAAAAGCGCCTTGAATATATCTCCGTGGCGGTTTTCATCCTGACACCAACTCTCAAAATATTGGAAGATGGGGTAAAACTGGTTTTCTGGGTACTTTTCTAGATGTCTGTAGATAATAATGTAACGCCAGTAGCCGATTTTTTCTGATAAGTAAACGGTGTAGAGTACCCACTCAATTGGGAAAAATGTATAGGTGCGGGTTTTCGTAACATTCCCTAAATCTAGGGAGAGTTTAAAATCGCCCATTGCTTTGTTGAGAAATCCGGCGTGGCGAGCTTCATCACGCGCCATCAGTTGAAATATTTCCGCTAGCAGTGGACTGCGATTTTTCAGCTTGCGGGATAGTTCTTTGAATAGCAAGAAGCCGGAAAACTCAGAAATGCAAGAACGTTCCAAATACTCAATAAATGCCTGCCTTGCTTCACCCTCAATGTGTTCCCAAGACTGGTTAAACACCTCATCCCGAACAAAATGATGACGGTTGTAGTCTGTCTGCATTTCTGTCAGCATTGCCTTTAACTCCGTCTCCTGGGCAGATAAATCCAGGTTGGCCGCAGTTTCAAAATCTGTAGTGTAAAACCGGGGGGTAAGTACAGTTTCTTTGCTGGGGGTTTTAATTTCTGGCTTGGGTAGGGTATTAACCATGTGTAATCCGGTAAGCAAGTAAATAGTCCTATAGTTATCAAGTTATAATAAATATGATTCTTTTGCTATGCCTTTTTACAATCCTTCAGTAAAGCAAGAAATGCCCTATATACTAGATCCGCTAAAGTATAAAAGGACTTTAATTTAAAAAAAATATTAAGTTTTTAAAGTTCTCCAAGTCAAATAAATTTATAACTACAGAGTCCTTTAGTAGATAAAATTACCTTTACTGAAAGGCAGTAGATTGTTCCTCTGCAATTTCTTTTTTTGCTTGTTTAGCAGTAGTAATAGTTCCCCCCTTTCTAAGGTGGGTTAGGGGGGATCGCTAAGTGTCTAAAATCACGGTGAAATACTTTTCAAACATCCTCTTACAACTACCAAAATCGGAAAAACACATCAAACACTGAATTAAACCGTATTTTTTATTTTACAACCCCATAACCGTGCGATAATGGGCTTCAATTTGCGCGACAGTTTGAGACTTACGCTTTGTCTCCCATTGACTGCGGTTAAATAATTCTTGTCGCAATTCATCAACGTTAATTGTTGTTACTTTCCCATCGGCAACAATTTGCTTACCGTTAACCCAAACACTATCAACAACATTAGTAGGACGACCTAAAACTAATAAGCCAATGGGATCTGTACGAGGAAGTAATGATAAATTAGTCAGGTCATAAAGTACTAAATCTGCTTGTTTACCTATAGTAATAGAACCGAGCTTATCTGCAACATTGAATCCTTTCGCACCTCCTAAAGATGCCATTTCTACTGATTGTCGGGGTGTAATCCAGTGCTGATAATCTAAATCTGTAACGTTGTGTAATATAGAACCAATTTTTATCGCTTCTAACAAATCTTGGGAGTCGTTACTAGAAGCACCATCGCAACCAAAAGTTACATTTACTCCAGCCTGGCGATATTTTAAAATTGGAGCAATGCCACTGCCTAAACGTAAATTACTTAAGGGATTGTGAACAACTGTAGATTTAGTTTCAGCGAGGATAGCGATATCATTATCATTTAACCAAACACAATGAGCAAGTGTTGTGCGATCGCTCAGAAACCCGATTCTTTTTAAATGTTCTACGGCAGTACAACCATACTTCTCTTGGGCGAGTTTTTCCTGTGCCCTGGTTTCGAGTAAATGGGAGTGACGACAAAGATTATAGCGATCGCTTAACTCAGTACATCCCACAAATAAAGCATCAGTACATAGTTGTATCCCCGTTGGTGCAACTAAAATATTTATACCCTCATCTGGGCGATGAAATTGTCTCACCGCCTCTTCGATAATTTCTAATGTTGCCGCAGTTGAGCGAAAATAAGGTTCATGAGTTTTTGCTGATTTCCCTGATGGGATACCTGCGCTGAGGGATTCATCTTGAATTAAGGGGGCGATAAAGGCGCGAATTCCAACTTCTCGGTAAGCGCGAGTTGCAATTGCGATCGTTTCTAACTCAAGTCCAGGAATTAACACCAGGTGATCTACTACACTCGTCCCGCCGGAAAGTAAAGTTTCTACCGCAGTACCCAAGGCGCTGAGATAAACCTGTTCGGGATCGAGGGGCGCAAAATCATATAATTCCGCCAACCACAATTCTAAAGGCAAAGCTGACATGATTCCCCGTTGCCACATCTCTGATGAGTGAGTGTGGGCGTTGAAAAACCCAGGTAGTAAAAGCTTATTTTTGCCATCTATGACAGTTCCGATTACTGGTAGATTGGGGGCAATGAAACCATCTATAATCTGGACATCTACCGTTGCATAATCATCACTGGTGGCAATCAAAACATTCTGAATGGTGAAATCTACCATATTTAACCTTGATTAAGTAATTGTATTTTGAACTGAATTTCAAGTTACAAAATAGAAAATGGTATTGGGTATTGCAATTTTATGAATTTACCATTACGGACATTGGGAGTTGCACCAAATGCGTGGACAGTGAATGATGCGATCGCAGATATCACTCGTCCTCAAAAGACCTCACAACCCGTTATTTTATCAACAGATACTAAAACCCTGCGCCTAGACTTGGCAAAAGCTGCTATCCTCGTCATTGATATGCAAAACGACTTCTGTCACCCTGATGGCTGGTTAGCGCATATTGGCGTGGATGTAACTCCGGCGCGTCAGCCTATTGAACCTTTAAATAACTTACTTCCAGAACTCCGTGAGGCGGGTGTACCAGTAATTTGGGTAAATTGGGGGAATCGTCCCGACTTGCTCAATATTAGTGCTAGTTCGCGTCATGTCTATAACCCTACAGGGGCAGGTGTAGGATTAGGCGATCCACTGCCAAGCAATGGTGCTAGAGTACTGATGGCAGGTAGTTGGGCCGCAGCAGTAGTAGACGAACTAGAACAGATTCCCGAAGATATTTGTGTAGAAAAATACCGGATGAGTGGGTTCTGGGATACACCATTAGATAGTATCTTGCGGAATCTGGGAAGAACAACATTATTTTTTGCTGGTGTTAATGCCGATCAGTGTGTGTTAACTACCTTATGTGATGCCAACTTCTTAGGATATGACTGCGTGTTAGTTAAGGATTGTACCGCTACTACTTCTCCTGAATATTGTTGGCTAGCGACATTGTATAATGTCAAACAATGCTTCGGTTTTGTCACTGACTCCCAAGGAATTTTAACAGCGCTGCAAAAGAGTGAGGAGTAATTCGATTTTATATTTTAGATTTTCCTTCAATCCCAAATTCAAAATTAGCTGACTAAGGAATATTTAGTGTTTAGTAATTAGTGATTCGATCGTTTAGATATACAACTCAATATTTAAGGCTGAGATTTTAGAAATTTTCATACCCATCGATAACCTTAGAGGGGATAAATAAATGTACGCTAGTCGTTGTGTAATTCCGGTTATCAAATCTCCCAAAGATTACCAAGTATATCGCATCAGTCCCAATGACTCTAATCGATTAGCTATTATCTTCGATTCGATAAATGCTAATACTTCCTTGACTTGCTGTATAGAAATCTTTGATGTTGGAGGACAAACGCCGCCAAATCGCCATCAGTGGGCGGTGGAAATGTTTTTCGTCCTCAAAGGGGAAGCGATCGCTATGTGTGACGGCAAGAGTGCCACGATCAAAACTGGAGATAGTTTATTAGTGCCTCCCACCGGGACTCATTTGATTAAAAATACTGGTTCGACTCGCTTGTATACGCTAACTGTTATGGTTCCCAATGAAGATTTTTCGGAACTGATTCGCAGTGGTATTCCGTCGGAGTTAGATGCAGAAGATATGGCAGTGCTGGGGAGACTAAATGCTTTAATGCCTTGCTAAGATCAATACCTCTGCCAATTTAAGTACTTGGACATAATTAATTACATCTCTCCAATAGTCAATTCTTATTGCTATTTTCTGCAAGTGTCACATCTTCATATATTTCTGCGATCGCACAACGAAAATCAACGCTAGCTAAATGCACTTCTCCCCCTTTTTCATAAGGGTAAAGTACCCACTGTCTTTGTTCGTTGCGACGGAAGCATTCTACACTCATTCGATCTGGTGAAATTAGCACATATTCTTGTAGTGATTCTAAGTGTCGGTAACTAGCAAATTTCTTCCCTCTGTCATAACCTTCTGTTGACTCAGAAAGCACTTCGATAATTAAGGAAGGATAGCACTTAAAATATTCAAACTCTCTATCTTGTGTATCACAAGTCACCATCACATCAGGATAAAAATAGCGATTTATGACATCAATTTGTGCTTTCATGTCTGCTATATAAACACGGCAACCACTACCACGGAGATGGTTTCGCAGCAGTACAAACAAGTTTCCTACTACAGTCACATGAGCATCACTTGCCCCTGCCATTGCGTAGACTTGTCCATCAATATACTCATGTTTGATTTCACTAAATTTCTCGCCTTCTAAGTATTCTTCTGGGGAAATATAGTACTCACTTTGGCTAATGACCATTTTAGTACCTTAGTAGTTTTATCAAACATTTTAACCTATAGAAAAAATCTAATGAGCAACAGCGCTACCAGATGGTTTCACCTTTTTCAAGAATAAAACGGCAAGTCCGCTGAGTAACAATGCAATGCCAATAAAATAGAAACAATCGTTAAAAGCCATCACAAATGCTTCCCGGCGGACAATGTTAGATATGGATGCGATCGCCTGATTTTGAGCAGTACTCAAATCTGCTCCTTTGCTAACAAAATACTGTGTCATTTGCTCAAGTCGTTGTTGAGTTTCTGCATTATATAAAGATACTCCATCACCCAATCGATTCGAGTGAAATTGCTCTCTATTACTTAATAAAGTTGCTAAAGATGCAATTCCTATAGAACCGCCCATATTCCGCATCATATTAAATAAACCACTCGCTGAACCGGCTTCTTTTGGACTCAACCCAGCAGTGGCAATAGAACTAAGTGGTACCATAATTAGGGGTTGTCCCATTGCCCGCACAAATTGCGACCATCGTAATTGCTCTAATCCAGTTTCATTGGTCATTCCAGAGTTCATAAATGCACTAATGGAAAACAAAGTCACACCAACAGCCACCATTAAACGCACATCAATACGTTGCATCAATTTGGGTATTAAAGGAATAATAAATAGTTGGGGAATTCCAGCCCAAATTAATACTTCACCAATTTGCAGCGCACTATATTTTTGAATCTGGGCAAGATACAACGGTAAAATATAAATTGAACCATACAATCCTACCCCTAGCGACACATTAACAATGCTGGCTAAACCAAAATTACGCCGAAGTAAAAGTCGCAAATTTATAAACGGTTGTTTACGAGTTAATTCTATGAAAAAAAATAGCGCTATAAAAATTACTGCTACTATGCTTAAACGCACAATCAACGCTGAACTAAACCAATCTTTGCGGCTACCTTCTTCTAAAACAACTTGCAGGGAACCTAACCCAAGCGCCATCGCAATAATTCCCCACCAATCACCTTGCTTCAGTAAATTAGTTTGGGGTAGTTCTTGCTTAATTCCGTACCAAACGCCAGCTAGCATTAATACCCCTGGAATTACATTTATATAAAAGTTGTATTCCCAACCAAAATTTTCTGTTAACCAACCTCCTATTGTCGGGCCAATTGAAGGGGCAAAAACTGCACTAAAACCAAATGCAGCCAGTCCCACTGATTGCTTAGATTGAGGTAAAGTAGTTAATACAACTGTCATAGCGGTGGGAATTAATACTCCTCCACTAAAACCTTGTAAGGCGCGAAATAAAATCATGGAATTGAGATCCCACGCCCAAGCGCAGCATATAGAAAAGGAAATAAATAATGCAGTATTCACTAACAGGTAGCGCCGCAGAGAAAACACTCGTGATAACCACCCCGTTAGAGGAATTACCACAATTTCTGCTACGAGATAGGCGGTAGAAATCCAAGAACCTTCTTCTAGAGTTGCTCCTAAACTTGCTTGAATCTGTTGCAGCGAAGCATTCGTTATTTGAATATCTAATACCGCCATAAATGCACCAAGCATACTAGCTAATACACCAATCCAGGTTCTTAGCGGGACAAGTTCTGGTGGTGCTTGCTGACGAATTACACCTGTATTAGCCATAGTATTGTTCCAGTTCTAAGGTTAAGTAAGAAAATTATTATTAAATCTTATACCATGTCTTGGCAATTTTTATCCTAAGCTTTATGACTTATTACAATGCCTTTTTGCTCATAAATTGGACGCATTATTTGCCTTAAACTAGGCAACTGTCTGCTAAAAACTATAGAGCCTAAAATACAAGCTATCCCATCAATAATTAAAGTGTTGGTAGCACCAATATGACTTGCTAATATACCACCTAACAAATTACCTATGGGAATCATTCCTAAAAATGACATTGTGTATAAGCTCATCAATCGCCCACGTTTGTCATCTTCAACAATTGTTTGTAAAAATGTGTTGCTAGCAGCAATTTGCAAAATAGTACCTAAGCCAACAAATAACATTGTAAATAAAGAGAGTGGTAAAAATCGAGAGAAAGAAAAGGCAATTAGACCAGTTCCTAAAATTGCTGGAGCTAAGGCAATCAAATTACCAATTCCTAAGATTGTTTGACGCGTAGCTAGATAAATACCACCAGTTAAGGCTCCAACTCCAGATGCCGCCATTAAAAACCCCAAGGTTTCTGCATCACCTTTGAGAACTTGTTCGGCAATAACTGGTACTAAAATAGTATTTTGTAGCCCCATAAGGCTAACTAAAGCTGATAGCAACAAAATCGAGCGAATCGGTGCAAAGCTAAAGGCATATACAAATCCCTCTTTGACTTTTTGCAAGGGATTCCCGGCAGATACCACATGTTTCCAAGGTTTAACTTTCATTGCCAATAAAGCGGCGATGACAGCAATGTAACTCAAACCATCTATTAAAAAACAATAGCCAGTTCCAACGCTGGCAATTAATAAACCCCCGATCGCAGGGCCAATTAATCGCGCACCGTTGACCGTGGTAGAGTTAATGGCGATCGCATTGGCTAAATCTTCTCTGCGTTCAACCAGTTCTGGCACAAATGCTTGGCGGGCTGGCGCATCTAAGGCGTTAATAAATCCTTGACACAAGCTCAAGGCGATAATGTGCCATACCTGAATCACACCAGTCAGCGCCAGCACTGCTAATGTTAACGATTGAATCATTGCCAAGACTTGCGTACTAATTAAGGTACGATACCGAGAAAAGCGGTCTACAAATACTCCGCCAAAGGGAGCTAAAAAAAAGCTAGGAATTTGACTCGAAAATCCTACAACTCCTAGCATTAATGGGGAATTTGTCAAGTCATAAACTAGCCAAATCGTCGCAAGTTGCGTCATCCATGTCCCAATTAGGGAAATACCTTGTCCGGCAAAAAACAACTGGTAGTTTTTTGACCTCAACGCAGGTAATAGCGGTTTTTTCATGTCAGGTTTTTCTATACCAATCTCCTCTCACAAATATCATTTCACCTCATCTTTATACGCCTCTCTATAGATGTAGGAGAATGTCATAGGCAGAAAGAGGTTTTTCATCTGTTTTTAACAAGACAAGAAAGCAGTTGTTACTTGACTTCCACAGCAACTTCCGCAGACATCCCTGGAGTAATCCGCGATTCGTACCCTTGAATGCTCTTTTGATCAAAAACTACTTTTACTGGGATGCGTTGGACAACTTTGGTAAAGTTACCTGTAGCGTTATCCGGTGGCAATAGGGCAAATTGAGCGCCGGAAGCTGGCGAAAGACTATCAACATGACCAATAAAGGTGTGATGAGGGAAAGAATCTAGCTTGATTTCTACTGGTTCTCCTGGGCGCATCTTTTCTAGTTGGGTTTCTTTGAAGTTCGCAATTACCCAATAGTTGTTATCTACGATCGCCATTAATGGTGTTCCCGATGCTACTCGGTTGCCAACTTCTACGTTTTTTCTACCTACCCGTCCAGCACTAGGAGCGGTAACGTTGACGTAGGATAGTTGCAATTGTGCATCTTTCAGCGATGCTTCTGATTGCGCGATCGCCGCTTTTGCTGCTTCGTATTGACTGCGTTTTACTGTTGTATCTTGTCCGCCTGCGGTAGCTTGTTGCAATCCTCCCTTAGATGCTGCCAATTTAGCTTGGGCATTAATGACATTTTCTCGCGCTTGTGCTAGTTGAGACTGGGCTTGGGTGACACCAACTTTGGCGGAGGCTAATTTAGCTTGGGCTTGTTCTACTCCCTGAATAGCGGCGTTTTTTTGTGCCGCAGCCACATCATAAGCTGCTTTCGCTGTGTCTAGTTGCTGACGAGCGATCGCACCGTTTTTATACAACTGGTTGTAGCGATTGTAATCTGCTTGGGCATTTTCCAAATTCGCATTTGTTTGTGCTACCTGCGCTTGGGCGGCGGGAATCCCCGCTTGAGCTAGTCTGACTTGGGCTTGGGCAGCTGGTATCCCCGCTTGGGCTTCTTGTACTGCTGCTTGGGCTGTGGAAATTGCTGCTACTGCACTACTAACATCTCCCTGCGCTTGAGTTGTTTTACCAGTGGTAGTTTGTGAAGTTAAGGCAATATTTGCTTGGGCAGCTTGGGCCTGTCCCCGCGCATTTTCTAAAGCTGCTGCTGCTTGTTTTACCTTACTTTCATAGTCTCGTGGATCTAATTTGACTAATAATTGTCCCGGCTGCACCAGTTGGTTGTCATTTACAAGTACCTCACTCACAGTTCCGGGAATGCGGGTACTAACTTGGTGAATGTTTCCTGTAACAGTGGCGTTGTCTGTTTCCTGGTGGGTGGAAGCGTATTGCCAATAGTGATAACCAAAAGTACCTGCGGCGATCGCACCCACGCCTAATCCTGCCAAAATCAAACCAGTCGGTTTTTTCCGCTTTGGTTTCGCTGGAACTTCTTTCTCGATCTCAGGAGTAACAGCTGCTTCTACTGTTGCGGATGTCTCTGCTGTCACAACTTCTAAAGTCTCGGAATCAGGAATCACTTCTTTTTCTAAAATTGGGGTTTTGTGTCCGTTGCGTCCGTTAAAAGTATTAGCACCCATGATTGTTACCTCGCTTCCTCGTCGTTCAATAATTTGATTAATAATCGTTTATTTAGAATGCGTAGTATTTCCTGAAAAAAATCTTATTTCCTTAGTATGCGTAATATTATCTCAAAACAAATCTTGATAGCACCTCCCCCAGTCGGGTGATTATGAGATCATCTTTAGGAAAGATTAGCGATCGCCCGGTTCAAGATTTGGGAAAATACTTCTCGGTCTGCAAAGGAAATACCCTCCATTGCTTCATCGCGCACTGCGGCCGCGATCGGCGGTAAAATAGCTTCTAGTTCCTTACCTGCATCTGTTAACCAGATTCGCCAAATGCGGCGATCGTTGGTGTCGCGTTCTCGACGCACTAAACCGCGTTCTTCCATCCGATCTAATACGCCTGTTAAAGTCCCTCCCACTTGTTTGAGTTTGTCCCCAATGCTAGAAGTCGGTAAACCATCTTCTTGCCACAAACAGCACAACACTAACCAATGAAATGGCGTAAGTCCAAAGGGTTCTAGCCTCTCAGTAAACTTGCGACTGAGCAATTGTGACACCAATTTGATTCTATAGCCCAAATTGTATGGTGCCAGATTTTGCTGCCACGACTCTAAAGCTGGGGAATGATTTGATGTAGAAACCATTTAACAAAATACTTAGTATGCGTACTATTATAATATCCTACATATATTATTACTTTTTAGCAATAGTTGCTTTGCATCTGTCTTAGGGAATAAATTGAATCAACTGATACTCTTCAACAGCACCGATAATGCGGTGAGGTCTAGATAATTTAGGGGATTGATCCGCATAGATCCAAGCATAGCTCAAAGCTGGTATTTGGGAAATAGAGGCTACTGGTTCGGCAGGAATAGGAAGATAGAACTCAAACAGAACTTGGGTTTTCTGATCTATTTGGACATAGTAGGTAGGATGAGATTGGAGAATTGAGGCGATCGCACTTTGTTGTAAAAAAGCTTTCAAAACTGGGTTATAGTCACTGAACAGCCCGATGCTACCCATTGTCGCTAAAGCTAGCCAACAAGGAATTAACCAAGCTGCAATCCAGTAACGCGCTGTGAGAAACTTTTTGCCAAAGTGGTAACGACTAATCCACACCACAGGTAAAATTAACCAACCTAAGCCCATAACCAAGGTAATAGTCGCAAACCTGCGAATATCAGAACTGCCCCAACTAAGAATGCCAATACTCCCTATAATAAGCAAAATACCGAAGCCACCAAAGCCATAACTAAGATTCCGAGGAAGATTCCTTATTGCATTACTTTTTTCAATAGGTAATTTTGGGTGAATTCCTGTCTGATAAATATTGCCTAGCCAATTTAAACCCACAGATGCAAATAAACCGATGAACGGATAAAGGCAAAGACTGTAGTGAGGGAACCGAGTGGTAAAAATACTAAGTTCACAAAATAGGACAACTGGAAAACCAACTAATATTAACTGGTAGCGATAAATAGGACGACGGAGAATCAAAACTAAACCTAAAATCCCGAAAAAAGTCCAAGGAAATGATTTTAAGGGGATATTCCACATATAGAATAGTGGACTATTATGATTCCGATTCTCAGAACCTAACTGCACAACAAAGTTGAGTAACTCCTCAAAACTCCGATTTCCGTAGTGCAACCAACTTAACCATAGCCAAATGCAGGTAGGTATTAAACCTACGAAAAAACCTAAATACAAAATTGGATTACTAAGATGCCGATGACGGTGATGTTCCCAAATTAAATAAGGGAATAAAGCTATAATTGGTAAGAAAATCATAAAGCTTCTAACTAAGAAGCCCAAACTTAAACTTAAACCAGCTATAAAACTCCAGAAGTAGCGATATTTAGGATGTATTTCTGTTTTGATTAAAGATAAAATAGCTAAAAGTACTAAGAAAGTCATTGGGACATCAGGTGTACTTAAGCGAGAGTATTGTAGCCAGAGAAATTCAACACTTAAAATTGCAGCAGCTAGCCAAGCCAAATTTTTGCCTAGCATAATTTTGCCTATTTCATATACAAGCCATAAGCTAAAAATGCCAGCAATCATACTAGGAATACGCGCACTAGTATCACTCATCCCAAACAGGTTAAAAAAACTAGCAATTAACCAATAAGGGCCGGGAGTTTTATGATGTGCCCTTTCCCAAGGAGTTATCCAATTACCGGAATCAAACATCAAACGGGCACGCGAAGCATAAAGTGCTTCATCATGTGCCATTAGGCTATTGTGTCCAGAAGTAAATAGTAATAAGGGCAGTATCCAAACTAACAAACTCAAATAGGGTAACGATCCGACTAGGCGGATTTGTCGCCAAATATGCTGCAAAAAGTGTAATTTATAGAACATTGAATTGATAAAATTGAATGCTGCTATCTAGACTCGTTTATCGTAAATAAAAGGGTTTAAGACCCTTACCTCTACAGCTAGCCCCAGTTTCAGTTGGGGTTTAAATCCCCGTCTGAAATTGTCTTTAATTCTGAATTTTGTTAGCGCAGCGTTAGCGAGTCATCGTTCGCTTTTAGCGTCTCGTAGAGAACGTCATTTTGAATTTTGAATTGTTATGTGTCCTACTGTTATTAAAATATGTTACATAGTGATTGTTGAAAAATACCTGGAATTACCGCAATTTTCCGAAAAAGTACTCCAAAAGAGAGATTTATGCAGTTAAGACCGAATCAACGCCTGAAATTAGACGACAAAGACGATAAGCTGTTCTATGCCTATCCGCGCTTCGTCACCCATGTCGATGAAGGATTTATTCAACAGCTAACGGATTTATATCGCGATCGCCTCAAACCCAACACCCGCGTTTTTGATATGATGAGCAGTTGGGTGTCTCATCTGCCAGAAGAGATGCAGTTTGAGCATGTGGAAGGACACGGACTAAATAGTGAGGAATTAGCACGAAATAGTCGCTTAAATCATTACTTTGTGCAAAATCTTAACGAAAATCCGCAGTTACCTTTAGCAGATGGAGATTTTGACGCTGTTCTCAATTGCGTATCTGTGCAGTATGTGCAATATCCAGAAGCAGTATTTTCTGAAATTTACCGCATATTGAAACCTGGTGGTGTGGCAATTATCAGCTTTTCTAACCGGATGTTTTTTGAAAAGGCAATTCAAGCTTGGCGGGAGGCTTCTGAATCACAGCGAGTAGAATTAGTCAAAGCCTATTTCGCCTCAGTTCCAGGATTTACAACCCCAGAAGTTATAGCTCATAAGTCAACATTACCAAATTTTTTACAGTGGTTGGGTGCAGCTGGAGGAGATCCATTTTATGCTGTCATAGCTTACCGTAGTTAAGCTAAATAGTCACTAGTACAACTTGATGGAAATCCAGCGACCATTTCAGATAAGGGGCTTAAGCTCCTTGTCTAAAAAAACATTGTTATTTGTATATTTATAGCGTGTGTAGATGAATTATTGGCTAATGAAATCAGAGCCAGAAGCCTACAGCATTGCTGACCTTCAACAGCAAAGCCAGACTATCTGGGACGGTGTTCGCAATTATCAAGCTCGCAACTTTTTGCGCCTTATGCAGGAAGGAGACTTAGCTTTTTTCTATCATTCCAATACTGATTTTCCAGGTATTGCTGGGTTAATGCGTGTCGTCAAAAAAGATATTGCTGACCCGACTCAGTTTGAGCCAAAAAGTCAATACTACGATCCGAAATCAACTTCCGAATCTCCTCGCTGGCAAACAGTTGTAGTAGAATTTGTTGAGAGTTTTTCTAATCCTATTTTGCTATCAATACTCAAAGAAAAGTTTAACGCTGAAGAGTTAATCTTAGTAAAACAAGGAAATCGGTTATCGGTGATGCCTGTTCCTGAAGCAGTAGCTTTGAAGATTCTGGTGATGAAAAACTCCTAAGTAAGTAGATGTAAGCAATTGGACAGAATTAATTACACAATGACTGTAAATATTTTTGTCCAACTACTTAAATCATTCAAGGTATGTAGTAAGGACTAAAGTCCTTACTACGAAGCTAATTTCATCTTGCTTATTTAATGCGATCTCACACCCATTGCCCAGGTTCTAATTGATAGTAACGTTGCAATTGCTCATAAAGTGCCGGATGCTTGGATAATAATTGGTAAGGTTTCTCAAAGAATGTCTCAGTCGCTACGGCAAAAAATTCTGCGGGATTTGTTGCACCATAGCTATCCATTACCGTGTTTACATCTTGTAGAACATCATTACAAAGTTGCTGATATGCTTCTCTCATCACCTGCGCCCAAATGGGATAATCTGAGTTGCGTTGCAGTATAGGAACTCCTTCAGCTTTGCCATTCTCTTGATCTAACTGATGGGCGAATTCATGAAGCACAACATTACGTCCATCTCTCCAGTTATTAGTGTCTTGTTTTACCTGTTCCCAAGATAGTACTAATTGGTCAGTTGTCCACGATTCACCCAATCTTGCCACGCGCCTTTCTTCAACAACATAATTTCCAACGGAAGTTGTTTCTTTGACAAAATAAGCATTGGGATATACCAGAATTGAACGAAGTCTAGGAAAGTACTGCCCACGTTCATTTAGTAGGAGTAAACAGGCGACAGCAGCCAAGGTTAGTTTCATTTCCTCCGTCACTTGTAATCCTCTACAGCCAATAAATTGTTTTTCTGCTAGAAATACTTGAATATGTCCCTGAAGTCGTCTGATTTCATCGGGAGAAAGACAAAGGTAAATGGGAAGATTATTCTCAACAATTGCATTCCAAAGTGGGGGAAAAGGACGATGTTTGAGACGGTTTCTTCGCCTTTTGACTAGAATGGGATTGATTAAAATCCCAGTGATAATCAGCCCAATGATGAGAAAGGCAACTATTGCTTTAATCATTGACTTTTGATTAAAATACTTATCTTAAAGGACTTTTAGGAAAAAAACATTCCATCGTAGGGTAGCACAACAGTGCGTCCCTACAAATGTACAAATAATTTTGGATAATTTATTTTTTGGAAGTCCCTTAGAAGATAGCAGTTCCCAAGGTATTGCTAAGTTACTCTGCAATTGGGTGGAGTACAGATAATTTGTCAGGTAGCACAGCTAGCTGTGCTAGCCTACCTTGTAAGTAATTAAAATGAAAATCGCTATATGTGATGTTTTATTTTTTGCAAGTTTCTTATGTCGTCAAAGTCTAGAATATTCTTTGCGGCTAGCGATCGCCATCGGTTAATATGACTAATTGCGCTCTGGCTTCAGTTTTCACATATTCAGTAATATTTGACCTGTAAATTGTAATTATGCTAACCAGTGTTGACCGTTTATTATTTGTCCGGCGAGTCCCGATTTTTAAGGAATTGCGGGATGATTTTATTGTGCGGCTCACTTCAGTGATGAACGAACTGTCATTTCCAGCTAATTACACCATCTTTCGCCAGGGAGAAGAAGGGCGATCGCTCTATATTGTCGTTTCAGGGCGAGTTAAAGTTCACATCGGTAATAAACAACTTGCAGAGGTGGATCAGGGAAAATACTTTGGTGAGATGGCAGTATTTGATACTCAAACTCGTTCCGCCACTGCAACTACTTTGGAACCTTGCGAATTTTTGGAACTGACGCAAGAGCAATTGTATGATGCGATCGAAGAAACTCCTGAAATTGCGGTGAATATCATTCGTGAGTTATCCCGTCTGATTCGCAAGTTGAATGACGACATGAATGTGACTGCATCAGGTCGTCATTAGTTATAGCAAAAATCGCAATTACTGCTAGCAACGAATTATGAGAGTAGTGACAAAGGTGAAGGAATATTTCTCAAAATGCTACTTTCACACATTCTTTAAGAAACTGTTGGGGAATTTCTCGACTTTCTCCCCAATGCAGATGCACATAAGAAGCGTGAACATTTGCAGGGAAACCCCATCCTTCGCATCCCATATTTTCGTCACAGTCGTAGCGAGAAGTTTTAAATAGGGGCTGGGTGGGAGTTAAGGTTAAATGGGAACGATGAAACTCATGTCCGTAAACAGTTGTACCTGCTTTCACTAACAGATTATCTTGCAAAGCGACTGCACGACGATAGCCCAAAGTTAAACGCCCACTCATAACAGCAGATGTCGGTAGAACTCCCGCCATCGACCAAGATTTTCCCTCAAAATCAATGATTTGCTCGCATAAATACATTAATCCGCCGCATTCAGCGATCGCAGGAATTCCTTTCATAATTGCTGTTTTCACTCCATCCCGAACGCTAGTATTTTCTGCTAGTTGCTGGGCAAAAACTTCTGGGAAACCACCCCCAAAATACATTCCCTGTATATCTTTTGGTAGTCCAGCATCTTCTAAGGGACTCCAGAAAACCAGTTCTGCGCCAAGCTGTTGCAGCAAATCGAGATTGTCTTGGTAATAGAAATTAAAAGCGCGATCGCGGGCGACTGCAATTTTGATGGAGGATGGTGGATGAAGTAAAGAAGGGGGATGAGGGAAAGGTTCTGATTTTAACAGGGGTAATAAATGTTGCCAATCGAAGCAGCTATCTCCTAAATCGGCGAGGCGATCGATTAAAGCGTTGAGTTCGGGGAGTTCTGCTGTGGGTACTAAACCCAAATGGCGATCGGGAATTGTGATGTTATCTTGACGGCGCAGTACGCCGAGAATACTTAATTGTAAGGGTTCTAGGGAATCTTTGAGGAGAGAGAGGTGGCGATCGCTCCCTACGCGATTTAATACTACCCCAGCTATTTTAATTCGTGGGTCAAAAGATTGATAGCCGTGAGCGATCGCAGCCACAGAACCAGATAAACGACTGCAATCAATCACCAACACCACAGGTAAATCTAAAAGTCGGGCGATATGTGCCGTACTTGCAAAGTCATTGATTTGTCCTTTGTTTTTTGCAAATGACGAAACACCATCAAATAATCCCATCACCCCTTCCACTAGGGCATATTCACTCAATTGACTATGACGGGCAAAACATTGCTGAACGTAAGTTTCTGAAGTCAAAACTGGGTCTAAATTGCGACAAGGAAGACCAGTTACGTGTTGATGAAACATTGGATCGATGTAGTCTGGGCCTACCTTGAAAGATTGCACCAGGCGATCGCGACGACGTAAAGATGCTAAAAGGGTGAGCGTAACTGTTGTCTTGCCCACCCCACTACGTTCTCCAGCAATGATTAAAGCCATAAATGAAACAAATGAGGTTTTTATACCAATTAGGGGAGTTAGGCTGAAAAAGATTGGCTAATAATATAGCTAGAGATTAGCCGACATCAGATAGTAATGAGCCATCAAAAGAGGAACGTTTTATGATCGTTGTTCATCATCTTAACAACTCGCGATCGCAGCGTGTGCTGTGGCTGCTTGAGGAATTAGGTATCGAATACGAGATCAAATTTTATGAACGCGATGCAAAGACCATGCTAGCACCGGAGTCGCTGCGCCAAGTCCATCCGCTTGGCAAGTCACCAGTAATTACAGATGCAGACCTCACCATCGCTGAGTCGGGCGCTATCATCGAATACCTCGTTAATCGCTACGGCAATGGTCGCCTAGTTCCGGCATCCGATACACCAGAGCATCTACGCTATACATATTGGCTGCATTACGCCGAAGGCTCTGCAATGCCACCTCTGGTAATGCGGGTAGTATTGAACAATTTCGGGGAAGGAGACAGCAGCGTTGTTAGTGGATTCGTCGCGCCTCAGATCAAACTTCACTTTGACTATATAGAAAGTGAACTACGTAAAAATACGTGGTTTGTTGGTGAGGAATTCACCGCCGCCGATATCCAAATGAGCTTTCCCCTCGAAGTAGTGGCCATACAAAAAGAAGAGGCAAAGAACTGGCCAAAGATCAAAGAATTTGTCGATCGCATTCATGCCCGACCTGCTTACAAACGTGCGCTTGAGCGCGGAGGAAGATATGACTATATGACAAACACGCCATAAATCTATGAGAAAGACCCGATAAATCGCCGTCTCTACAACAATTTCTTTGTACAGACGGCGATAAATCGCATCTCTTCCTTCTTCCTCTTGCCTTAACTTCTAACAAAAACAAGGTTGAGCAAATAGTTGCCCAACCTTATTTTTCTTATGTATTTTGTAGAGCGATCGCACATCTAAGGGACTTCCAAATAAAAAAATATTCCAAAACTGACACAAAAATCCTCTTAATCTCTCCTCTCTCTGTGTTCTCTGCGCGGCAGTCGCTCATGGGGGAAACCCCCAAGACCGCGCTGCCTTGTCTCTGTGGTTCGTTTTTTGGGATAATTTATTCCTTGGAAATCCCTAATGTGGGTCTTTGCCCGCATTTCTCACAAGCTTTAAGCGAAGAAGTGGCAGAGGGGCAGAGGGGCGGAGGGGCGGAGGGGCGGAGGAGCAGAGGGGAAAGAAATTATACAATATCTCACCTCTGCTCCCCTGCTCCCCTGCACAAGCGCAAGCTTTGAGAGATGTGGTGAGAAATCCGGGTTTGGTATCTAGTCCAAAAAACCAAGGAAAATAGAAAAACCCTCCAGATTATTGAAATATCCAAAAATCTGAAGAGTTTGTGTATAAGTTTGTAGTTAAGATTTTAGTCCTTAACTTGAACCAAGCATTGTTGCCTTGCCAGAGCAGTAGTACGGCACGGCGGAAATAAACCAACCATTCCAAATCAATGAAACACTAACGCTGTATTCATTCTGAATTTTGAATGCGTGAATTTTGAATTCCACCTTGCGAGACTAGTTTGTTTCCAATTTGAAAATACTCGCTGTCACTCCCAGGCTTTCTTCAAAAAGTGACTCACGACCCCAGCGTTGCACCTGCTGACTTAGCAAAGCTTCCGCCTTTTGTTCCGAAAGCGAAGTCACCTGTTGAAACAGACCGGCAGATTGAGCGCCACCGTGGGTTTCCATCCGCATACAACCACCAGTTTCTGAGCAGATAACTGTACCACAATCTGCTTCGGGATTTGTCGAACTGAGGCGCAAGGCAATCAAGTCACCAACAATATCGCCTACATCAGCAACCGGAACTCCTGCTAATTCGGCTTCTACTTGTCGCTGATCTTGAGAAATAAAATGGATGCGAGTGATATCATAATCACCGCTTTCCTTTTCATAAGAAACTGACTGCCAGTTTAAGCGACTTGCCAGCCAACCTAAAAACAGCAAAGCTTGGGCGGGATTGCCTTTTTCGTAATCAATCGTAACGCGGTCAACTTCTTTGAGGGCGGCGCGACGATTAGGTGAGTCATAGGCTTCGGCTGTCAATTCCTGCCATGATGCGAGGCGACGCCAATTCAAATCAGCTAAAGGTACACCCGCTTCTACCAACTCTTCTAGGCGGAGTAAATCACTTTCTGGCTCGTTAAAGTTGCAAGAATCTACAATCACATTATTGCAGATTGCTGCTAGGCGTTTGAATAGACTGTTGTTAGGGTCTGGGGTTGCCTTCCACCAAAGAAACTTCGGCAAGCCGCCAATCAATAATGCTGGAATCATGCCACCGATGCGTTCTAAGGCAGCAGCAGTACCACTGAGAGTAATGTATTCGCAGCAGATAAGTGTTCTTGACGATTGCTTTTGAATCGGGCAATAGGCAGAAACTTGAGCCTTAACTCCTTCATCTTCGCCAGCAATAGGAAATAGCGCAATAATCCGGCAGGGGTTGCGGAGAGCGATTTCATCGGCAATTCTGGGGCTGCCACTATTTAAACCAGCAGCAGGATGTTCTCCACCTCGCTGAACTTTAGCGAATTCTTCTCGTAATACAGTCAGAGTTTCTGGTGTTGCTGTTCCGGTTTCTGGCAGACCATTTTTCTTTTGCACTTCCCGCAATGCTGCTGCCATCTGTGGCCCAAAAATCCCATCAATTGGGCCGTTGTAAAATCCTAAAGCAGCCAACAAATACTGAGTTTCTTCTGGTTCGTAGACCACTAAAGTAAATGTTGTTGCCCTAGTAGCACTGGGAAGTCCACCGTCCTCGCCAGTTATGCCGTAGCTTTGCCAAATTTGATTCAGTTCTGCATCTATTTCGTTAAGCGAAATATCTTTCGGTGCCTGGAGGGAAAAAATTGTAGAAGTTTGGGTAGGCATAGTAGTTTTGGATTTTGTCGTTTGTCATTTGTCATTTGTCATTTGCCATTCGTCATTTGTTTTTGCTAGTGACTAATGACCAATGACTAATGACTAATATTTAGAGTCTGCGCCAGCGACGGCCATCCTGGTTAATTAAGAGTTCTGCTTGTTCTGGCTCCCAAGTACCGGCTTCGTATTGGGGAATAGTATTTGCGTCTGCGGGTGCATCCCAAACGGAAAGGGCTGGTGTTACTACTTGCCAAGCTGCCTCTACTTCGTCGGCTCGTGTAAACAATGTTTGATCGCCCATCATACAATCAAGGAATAAGCGATCGTAGGCATCGGATGTTGCTTGGATGCCAAAGGAACCATAACTAAAGTCCATATCAACGGAACGAGTGCGGAATTCTGCTCCTGGCATTTTGACATCAAAACGCAGGGAAATACCTTCATTTGGCTGAATCCGCATTGTCAAAATATTGGCGTTTACCTGTTGGGCGGCAGATTGGAACATCCGAGATGGAACTTCGCGGAAGTGAATGGAAATCTCACTCACTTTTTTCGGCATCCGCTTTCCGGTACGCAAGTAGAAAGGAACACCTTTCCAGCGCCAGTTGTCTACCAAAAACTTCATCGCTACATAAGTGGGTGTGGTGGAGTTGGGGTCAACACCTGGTTCTGTCCGATATCCTGGCGCTTCTTGACCTTTCATCCAGCCGGCACTGTACTGACCTCGGACTGCTGACCGCGACAGATTGTGAACATCAGCTAAACGAGTAGCACGGAGTATCTTCACTTTTTCTGTGCGGATACTGTCGGCATCCATTGCGTTTGGCGCTTCCATCGCCGTTAAGCAGTAAAGTTGCATGAGGTGATTTTGCAACATATCCCGCAGTGCGCCAGCGCTTTCATAGTAGCCAGCCCGGTCTTCCACGCCTACGGTTTCTGCTACGGTAATTTGCACGTGGTCAACAAATTGACGATTCCACAAGGGTTCAAAAATTGCATTGGCAAAGCGAAACACCAGCAAATTCTGGACTGTTTCTTTACCCAAGTAGTGGTCAATCCGGTATACTTGATTTTCTTTGCAATATTTCTGTACCACTTGGTTAAGACTTTGGGCAGAAGCCAAATCCCGACCAAAGGGTTTTTCAATTACTAGACGATGTTTGTTGGGATCTTCTAGCATTCCGCCGCTTCCTAGCTGCTTAATCGCTTCAGGAAAGAATGAAGGGGCAACGGAGAGGTAGAACATGCGATTGCCTCGCGTACCCCGTTTTTCGTCTAATTCACTCAGTAAGGTTTTCAGTTTCTGGTAGCCTTCGGGGTTGTCTATATCCCCAGGACTGTAGAACAGACCTTGAGAGAAGTCTTGCCAGAGTTCGCCTAAATCGACATCAGGATGTGCCTCTTCCATGCCCTTCTGCATTTGTTCGCGGAAGTATTCATGGCTCCATTCTCGACGCGCTACACCAACAATGGTAGTTTCTGGAGGAATACGCCGTTCTCGCCGCAATTTGTAAAGTGCTGGCACTAGTTTGCGCCAGGTGAGATCGCCAGAAGCGCCAAAGATAACTATAATCTGGGGTTCAGCCATCCCTTGTTGTTGCAGGCCAACGCGCAAGGGATTTTCTAGCAGACTAACCATAGGAATTTTGGATTTTGGATTTTGGATTTTGGATTTTGAGATTGGGTACTGGGGATTGGGTTTGAGTTTTGGGTTTGGGTTTTGGGTTTTAGGTTTTGGAAAATAGCATTTTTAATCTTATTCCCCAGTCCCTAGTCCCCAGTCCCCAGTCCCTAGTCCCTAGTCCCCAGTCCCCAGTCCCCAGTCCCTACACTGGTGACAATACCTTGATCTTGTCTTCTAAAGAGTTCATCAAGGACTGGAAGGGCTGGATGAATTTGTCAATACCTTCATCTAACAGTTCATCCATGACGGCATCAAGATCGATGTTGATGTCGGGATCTTTGAGGTTTTCGATCAGGGTGTAAGCTTTATCTACATCTGTTTCTAAGCGATCGCTAACGTTACAATGATCGGCACAAGCTTTTATGGTCGCTGGTGGTACGGTGTTAACGGTATCTTGGCCAACTAACTCTTCGATATACATCACGTCGTTGTAGTTGGGGTCTTTGGTGCTGGTACTAGCCCAAAGTAGCCTTTGTACTGTGGCTCCTTTTGCTGCCAACTCTTGCCAACGCTCACTTCTAATGATTTTCTTGTATTCTTGGTAAGCTACCTTGGCGTTAGCGATCGCAACTTTCCCTTTCACAGCTTTTAACTTTGCTTCCACGGCAATATCATCAACGCCTTTTTTCAACTTAGCATCTATTTTGGCATCAATGTTGCTATCGATCCGGCTGAGGAAGAAGCTAGCGACTGAAGCAATTCTACTGATGTCTTTACCTTCAGCCAGCCGTTTTTCTAAGCCCCGAATATATGCCCAAGCTGTGTTTATGTAGCTTTCTACAGAAAATAGTAACGTAATATTAACATTCATCCCTTCGGATATTACCTGCTCTACTGCTGGCAAACCAGGTTCTGTACCGGGAATTTTAATCATTAGATTTTCCCGACCAATTTCTTGGAAATAGCGCCGAGCTTCACTTATTGTTGCTTCAGTATCATGGGCGATAGTTGGCGGTACTTCAATACTCACATAACCATCTAGTCTATTCGAGGCTTCATAAACTGGGCGTAAAATATCACAAGCGTTACGGATATCTGCAAAAACTAACGATTCGTAAATTTTGTCTATTGGTAAGCCAGCGCGAACTCCGGCTTCTATATCGGCATCATAAATGACATTACCTGCGATCGCTTTTTCAAAGATAGCTGGGTTAGAAGTAATCCCAGATATACCTTGATTTTCAACCATGTCTTTGAGTTCACCTGATTGAATAATGTCACGGGTCAAATTATCCATCCAGATACTTTGACCGTATTGCTTAATTTCTAGTAGATGATTGGTAGACATAGGTAGTTTATTTCACTCCTGTATAGTGATGTTTCTAAGTAAAGTTGGCAAAACGCATTTATGCTTACTTTTGAATTGTGGCGTTCCCAATCACTTATCGCATCGGCCAGCTGAGATAATCCTTAATCGATCTTCAAAAAGCGCTACTTTGCATCCCCAATCTTAAATCACCATGATTAACGTTTAATTAATGGCAGATGAGAGGACAGCACAGCGTAAATAAATCACCCATTTAAAACGTCTAAAACCCTTACGTAACACTAACTACGAATTACTTAGTGTCCGTTTTGAATAAAAGACTCTACCTTTGCGACATCTTCTTTGCTACCAATAATTAAAGGTGTGCGCTGATGCAGTTTTTTTGGTACTACATCCAAGATATTTACCAATCCTGTAGTAGCACGACCGCCTGCTTGTTCAATCAAAAAGGCTAGAGGAGCGGTTTCATAAAGCAAGCGCAATTTCCCTTCAGGGTTTTGAATTGTACCTGGATAAAGGAACACGCCGCCTTGAACCAAAATTCTATGGATGTCGCTTACCATTGCGCCGCTATAACGAGCGCTGTAGCCTTCTGTGCGATGAACGTAGCGGATGTATTCTCGAATCGATTCTTCCCACTGCCAAAAGTTGCCTTCATTCACGCTGTAAACGGAACCGTGATTAGGAATCCGAATATTTTCTTCTGTGAGAATAAATTCTCCTAAGCTGGGATCGAGGACAAAGGAATGAACGCCCTTACCTATAGTATAAACCAGCATCGTGCAAGGGCCATACAGGATGTATCCAGCAGCGAGTTGCTTCCGTCCATTGGTGAGGAGATCGGTTGCTTTACCATCGCTATCAGTTCCTTCTTGTTGGCGAATGGCGAAAATGGAACCCAAGCTGAGATTATTATCAGTGTTGGATGAGCCATCAATTGGGTCATACAGCAAGGTATAGCGACCAATGGGGCAATTTTCGGGAATATAGTAAGGATTTTCCATTTCCTCAGAAGCTAGGCGACAGACTAAGCCACTTTGCTTAAACACTGAGATGAACACATCATTGGCGTAGACATCCATCTTTTTGACGGATTCTCCTTGGACATTAACTTCGCCAGTAAAACCGAGAACGCCTTCCATTAAACCAGCGCGACTCATGCGGCGTGCAACTAGTTTACCTGCCAAGGCGATGCGATTCATCAACGCACTTAAATCTTGGGCATCTGGGGAAAAACTCTGAAGTTGCTGTAAAACATGACGGGATAAGGTTGTACAATCACGATCTAGAGCTAAGTCTGTAATTTCATTGATAGACGATTCTAATGATTCTGGCGTTCTAGCCATTTTGATGTTCTCCGCAGCCACTAGCTGTTAATTGGGTTTTAGTTGTGTATGGCAACTTATGGTTGCTGCTTCTATCTTAGGAAGGTAATTTGAGAACTTAGATACGACTTTAGATAAACTAAAGAAATGGATTTTCAGTGACTCCTGCACTCATAGCTTAGATACGTACTAAGTTGTCTGAGATATCACCAAAATTAAGCCAGTGATTTACTGACAGCGGATTGCGGGTAAATTAAATACACGGGTAGGGGCAAACATGTTTGCCCCTACGATGATCTGTATCTCACGCCTGTTGCAATCTGCTGTAAATCAAGCGACTACACAAAGTAGTAAAGGTCACGAAGCTACTGGCTATATAGAAGGGAATCAACCCAAATAATCTCTGAATAATTGATGCTGGCAGAAAATGTATTTTTGCAACCGTAAATCTGGGTTAGTTATGATAGTATAAAAAATCTTGGGCGATTAGCACAGTGGTAGCGCACATCCTTCACACGGATGGGGTCACTGGTTCAAATCCAGTATCGCCCACTTATATAACGGTTCTCAGTTGAGTAGGTACTGAACCCCACCCCCAACCCCCTCATCGCTTGCGGGGAGGGGGCTATGATGTACCTTGTATGATTAGGAAAAGCTATATATAGGAATCCGGTTTTGCTGTAGGTCTTATGGTGTGTACAGATATTGCAGCGATATAAAAATACTGGCTAATCTGTTTAACCGGACATTATATTATTCATGCATTTAACTTTTCATATTAAGTATATTTACTCGTTACTTTATAAAAATGTCTGTTTACTTTCTCAAAATATTGAAATGCTTTCTCAAAATGACCTTTGACTTACTCAAAAGGTCATTTGACTTATTCCTTTTGGTGTTTTCCGCAAGTAAAATGACCTTTGACTTACTCAAACCCCAGTTTGCTTTCTCATTTTGGTGTTTTCCGCAAGTAAAATGACCTTTGACTTACTCAAACCCCAGTTTGCTTTCTCATTTTGGTGTTTTCCGCAAGTAAAATGACCTTTG
>NZ_JBALBW010000036.1:0-46169 GCF_036919895.1 Nostoc sp. | reverse complement strand
GTTCTAATCAAGGCGGGCAACAAGTACCACCAGATAAGACGTTGTTTCAACCGCGACCTGGTTCTAATCAAGGCGGGCAACAAGTACCACCAGATAAGACGTTGTTTCAACCGCGACCTGGTTCTAATCAAGGCGGGCAACAAGTACCACCAGATGTAACGTTGTATCAACCGCGTCCTGCATCTAATCAAGGTGGGCAACAAGTACCACCAGATGTAACGTTGTATCAACCACGACCTGCATCCAATCAAGGCAGACCACAAGTGCGAACGGATGATACTATTTACCAACCAAAGCTCAATGAGCAGCTAGCTACGAGAATCACTCCCAATTTTTTGCGAATCTTGGGAGTAGTCTTGGCCATTGGATTGGCCTTAGCATTGGTAGCTTATATATATACTCAACTTCAATCTCGTAAAGAGCCAAGTAACCAGCAAGGTTTACCTAATAGCGATCGCCTTCAGAACTAACCCCACAGGAGAAGACCGTACTGCCTCCTCCGGTGGTTGTTCTTTTAACTACTTACTAGTTTCTGCCAAACACACTGCCAAGGGCACGCGCCATATTTTGCGGTTGCATTGCATCCATTGCGGCGGTGGGTTCGTAGCCACAGTGAACCATGCAATCGGCACACTTGGGATTACCACTCTTCTGGCCGTATTGACTCCAATCAGTTTGTGCTAGTAATTCCTTGAAGGTAGAGTAATAACCCTCGTTCAATAGATAGCAAGGTTTTTGCCAACCGAGAACGCTATAGCTAGGGCTACCCCAAGGCGTGCATTCGTAGTCCTTCTCACCAGTGAGAAAATCTAGAAAGAGGGGATTGTGATTGAAGTTCCAGCTTTTTTCACCAGCTTTATAAGGAGCCAGAATTTGCCGGAAGAGGGTGCGGGTTTGTTCGCGGTGAAGAAAATGATCTTGATCTGGTGCCCATTCATAACTGTAGCCGGGAGAAATCATCATCCCGTCAGTATTTAGGGTTTCCAGAAAATCGAAGAACTCTTGCATATCTTTAGGTTCAGTACCTTCAAAGATAGTGGTGTTAGTGGCGACACGAAAGCCTTTAGCTTTAGCGGCGCGAATAGCTTTGACAGCAATATCAAAAACACCTTGACGATCGACACAGCGATCGTGTAACTCGCGCATTCCATCTAAATGCACGCTAAAAGTTAGGTAAGGGGAAGGTTGAAACTTATCTAGATTCTTTTCTAACAACAAACCATTGGTACACAAGTAAATATATTTCTTGCGCTCAATTAATCCCTGAACAATCTCATCGATCTGGGGATGTAGCAGAGGTTCTCCCCCAGGAATTGAGACAACCGGTGCGCCACACTCTTCCACTGCGGTAAAGCACTGTTCTGGGGTGAGATTTTGCTTTAAAATTTCCTTGGGATGTTGGATTTTACCACAACCAGTACAGGCTAGATTACAGCGAAAAAGAGGTTCCAACATCAATACTAAGGGGAAGCGTTTACGTCCTTTCAAACGCTGAGTAACCAGATACTTCCCGATATCCATAGCTTGTTGTATATTAACTGCCATTGTTGCGATCGCTCCTCTTTATATATCTAAAAACACTACAGGATCGTTATATTTTTCATCTCACATAGCCCTGAGCAACAAACCAATCTACAGCATCTTTGAGTGCTGCTTTCAACGAAGATTGAGGTAGACCCAACTCTCGTACAGCCTTTGCAGCATCATAATACATAGGTTGTTTCGCCATCCGCACGCCATCCAATGGCACTGAGGGCGATTTACCCAAGGGTGCGAGAATCTTTTCATCAACCCAGGCAACACTAAGGGGCAACCAAGGGGGTACTGTTCGTTGAGGTGCTATCAAACCGGTGATATCGGCAAGTTGTTCGAGTAGTTCTTTGAGACTTAAATTTTGATGACCTAAGATATAGCGATCGCCTGACTTACCCCGTTGCAAAGCCAGTAAATGCCCCCATGCTACATCCCGCACATCGATAAAATTCAGACCAGTATCTAAATAAAAGGGCATTTGCCGTTGTAAAAACCGTAAGATTATATCACCTGTCGGGGTAGGTTTGATATCCAACGCTCCAATGGGACTACTAGGATTGACAATAACTACCTCTTGACCTCTAGCAACAGCTTGTATGGCTTCTTGTTCAGCCAGAAACTTAGACTTTTTGTAGTCACCCACCAACTTTTCTAGGGGACTCTGATGTGTTTCATCGACAACTTGACCAAAGGATCCTACCCCAATAGCTGCTACTGAACTAGTATAAACGGTACGCTCAATTCCAGCTTTGCTAGCTGCCGCTAACACATTGCGCGTACCTAGGACATTGTTATGGTGAAGTAACTCTCGGTCTGTTTGCCACAGAGAATAATGGGCTGCAACGTGAAATAGATATTGACAACCTCTCATCTCTTCCCAGAGATTTGAAGCGTTCAAATCGCCTTTGATAATTTCCACATCCAAACCGCGGAGATTCTCCAGGTTGCTGCTTGAGCGGACTAGCGCTTTGACATCATATCCTTGTTGTAAAAGCAACCGTACCAAGTGGGCACCAATAAAACCCGTACCCCCTGTAACAAAAACTGGCATCAAGCTGTCCCTCTCTTTTTAAATCGGGGAAACCAATCATCTAAAATGGTGTAGACTACCGGCACGACAATTAAGCTGAGGATCGTTGAAGTTACGAGTCCACCAGCGATCGCTACAGCCATAGGCGATCGCAATTCCGAACCAGCACCTAAACCTAATGCGATCGGTAGCATTCCCAAAATAGTGGAGGCGGTAGTCATCATAATTGGTCTGAGGCGCACTATTCCTGTCTTCAGGATCGCCTCGGTGCGTTCTGTACCAGCATTGCGTAACTGGTTGATGTAATCCACAAGCAAGATGGCATTTTTATTGGCCAGCCCCAGTAAAAAGACGAAACCAATCAGTGAGATCATACCAAAGTCACTCCTGGTAATCAGTAATGCCAACATTGCCCCCACTAGTGCCAAAGGTAAAGATACACCAATCACCAGAGGGTCTACCCAGGTTTTGAACAGCAAAAATAGTACCACAACAATACACAGGGCAGATAAAGCCAAAGTACTGCCAAAACTGCTAAAAACCTCACTTTGGTTAGCAGAGTCTCCTCCTAAATCTAAGGAAACATTGGACGGTAATACCGCCTTCGCTTCTGCTACTACTTTGTCAGTAGCATCACCTAAAGACAGATCCTTGCCAAGATTCGCACTAACATAAGCAACTCGCTGATTATTTAAATGCTCGATTTGAAAAACCTTACCCTGTGGATTCGTTTCACCTGTAATTGTGACATCAGCAAATCCCGGTAGTCTTTGAATTCTTTCTTTAATTGCCTTGACTGCTTTACTTAAGGCTTGGAGATCGTTACCACTTAAAGCTATTTGGAGAGGTTTTTGACCCCCAGAATCGACAAATTGAATATCTTCCACACTAGTCGTTACCCCAGGAAGGATAGGTAAAGTGGAGCGCAATTGGTCTTGTAGTTCCGCAGTTGCGATCGCGCGGTCTTCCTTTAACTTTATATATAGTGTGCCTTTGTTTGGCTCACCCTCACGAGAACCAACAGTAGTAAATACCGTTTCAACTGCTGGTGATTTTCTGACTACATCTTCTAGTTTTTTAGCAACCTGAAGAGAATCGTTTAAGGGATTGGGAATATTGCTCCCTTGTTCTTGTGTCCCTCTACCCAAATCTGGGATATTTGGTAAAGGAACAGTATAAGCAATATTGAATTCGCCGCGATCGAGTTTGGGAATAAACCCTTTGGGAATTAGTGGAATCAGTGCTATACCTGCGATGAAGCTGAGGACAGCTAATCCGATAACTATTTTCCGGTGATTCAAAGACCAACTCAGCAAGTTTCTGTAAGATTGGGCAAACGCTACCCAAATTTTTGCTTCCTGACGTGGGGAGAGCGAGGATTTAGGTTTTAGCCAGTAAATAGCCAGAACTGGAGATAAAGTCCGAGCAACTAACATAGAAGCAAGCATCGCTGCTGAAACAGTAATGCCGAAAGGCTTGAAGAACTGACCGATTACTCCACCCATCAAACCTATGGGTAGAAAAACTGCTACTGCTGTCAAGGTGGCGGCGGTGACTGTTAATCCAATTTCATTGGTTGCTAAAAACGCCGCTTGACGAGGAGTTTCGCCATCTTCAATGTGTCGCATAATGTTTTCCACATCCACGATCGCATCATCAACAATACTCCCAATCACCAAAGCTAAAGCTAACAACGTAATGGTTTCTAAGTTGAAACCGAAAATTGCCATGACGATAAATGTCGCCAATAAAGACGTAGGAATCGCCAAGGCAGAGATTAGGGTGGCTCGCCAATTCCACAAAAAAGGAAAAATTACCACGATGGACAACAAAACTGCTTCTAGCAAAGCATCGATAGTTGACTGGGTGGCTTGGCGGATATATTTTGCTTGGGTAGCAGCTAAGGTGAGTTTGACATCCTTGAGGGTAGAACGTAGCCTTTGGACTTCTTTTTCAACTCGACTTACTACTTCTAAGGTGTTAGCGCTACCGCGTTTGATTACCTGAAATGCCAGTGCATCTTGGCCGTTAAATCTGACTAATGTTGCACCTGCTTGGGGGATGGCTGCTGGACTCACATTCGAGGGATTTAGGGGAATTGCAGTAGCACCGCCCAACAGTGAGACTTTCAGGACTCCTGGTAGTTTAGCGATCGCACTTACAATGTCGTCTTTCGCCAACTTTGTCAAATCTGTCAGATTCCGAGTGGGACTCTCAATGGCATAGCTAATGGCGGCTGACTCGTTCAGATTCAGGGGAATAATTTTAGAAGTCGCTCCTTGAGGCAAAGTCAACTGCTTGAGGGCAGTTTCCACCTTTTTAGTCGATGTTTCTAAATTTGTACCAACGGCAAAAGAAAGGCTAACGGCTGTTTGACTAGGATAGGTGGATGAGCGAATATTCTCCAGTCCTTCTAGAGAACGGAGGCGTTCTTCCAACGGTTTGGTAAGCTTCGCCTCTGTATCCAGGGCAGTTGTCAGGGGGGCTGTAGCATTCACAACTACCACTGGAAAGGTAATATCTGGAAACAAAGCATACTTGAGAGAACTGAAAGCCAGAATACCAGCTACCGTTACAGCAATCCAAAAACTCACCGTCAGCCACGAAAATTGAATCGCTAGTTTAGAAATATTGAAGAGTTCTCGTGCGGATTTTGAGCGATCAGGCTTTACCATCTTGGAAAATTATCGTGGGTGGCACAATTATTTAGTCATGCTACAGCAATCACCTGGAGTTTATGACCAGAAAAGGGCAACATTCTTTATTGTCACTCAGATGTGGCAAAATTTTTAAATATGAAACTTGGTTTTGATAAGCAATTATTCTGTCAGAGTTTTTGGGAGATCTAGTGCCTAATTTTTTGCCCATCAATACAATTTTAGTACCCCAAGGAGCAGAATATAAAGCTGTGTGTCGCGGATTAAGCAGCGTAACTGGTTCCATGTCAACCGTAGTAGCCATACCTGTGGGGATGAAACCTTTGCTCAAATATCTGCAAAAATCCCCAGGAAATGCACAATTTTTAGCTCCAAAATCTAGAGTGCTAATTATGGGTATATGTGGTAGCTTGAGCGATCGCTATACAGTTGGTGATATTGTGCTGTATCAAGATTGTGTTTATCAGGGGAAGCGGCAAGAATGCGATCGCACTTTTACAACTCAATTGCACTCTTACATATCAGAGAAAGTCTCATTAGTCAAGTCATTAACTAGCGATCGCGTCATTTGGTCTGCGCCCGAAAAACGCCGTTTAGGTGAGACTTGGGCGGCTGATGTTGTTGATATGGAAGGATTTACCGCTTTAGAATTTTTCAATGCGGCTGGGGTGTCTGTGGCAATGCTGCGAGTAGTCAGCGACGATTGTCAGCACGATATCCCCGATCTCACATCAGCAATTAACTCTGATGGCTCTCTAAACCCTTTTCCTTTAGCGATCGCCATGCTTCGACAACCCCTTGCCGCTACTCGGCTGATTAGAGGTTCATTAACAGCATTAAAGACACTAGAGCAAGTTACAAATCTGCTCTTTTCTGGCAATCAATTGGGATAATTTGTTGCAGAATTAATCGCACACTTAACGGTGTTTAACTTTTCACGAATGATTTAGAACTGGTATACGTATCTTAAGAGGATGTTTGAAAAGTCATACTGTCGGTATAAAAAGTTATAAATCCCCCTAAATCCCCCTTAAAAGGGGGACTTCGATTCCGGTTCCCCCCTTTTTAAGGCTAGGGGGGATCTAAAAGTGCCTAAAATCACAGCCAAATACTTTTCAAACAACCTCTAAGAAAGAATTAATATTTTATAATTCGTAATTTTTGAAAAGGAACCACAAATAAATATTTGTGGTTCCTTTTCTTTTGATATGACATTCAGGCCAAACAATAAATACTGACAGTGTAAAAATAAATACAACTACAAGTTTGCGATCGAAAAGCTTTTGCAATAAGTTTTACAGAAACTTTATCATCATACATGTCAAGTAGAAAAGGATATTGGGAAGCATAATATATAGCCTTATCAGGGTTAGGTTCCACGAGAGCTAATTCCACTGGATTGCGAACAAAAAATACTTTTTTGCCAGGATAGCTCGGAACTAATTTGCCAACTATCAAACATAATTTATGACGCTAAATCACAACCTTTACCTGTATTCGTTCCTCGCTAATTTCAGATGGCTCAAAAAAAGTTACACCGCTAAAATTATGTTGGTGGCTTTTTTGGGTACTCACGTACCACTTCTAACCTTACTTTTGAGTTTCGTCATTTCAAACTCCTATTCCTTCGAGATGGCGGCGCGAGTTATGATTATTGCTCTATTGGCGACATTAGCGGGTACAGCTGCCACCCTCTATGCGCTAAACCATCTCCTTAAACCGGTCATTTTGACATCTGCGGCATTACAAAACTATCTGAACAGCAAAACACTACCTGAGTTGCCCACAGAATTTGCTGATGAAGCGGGTACGTTAATGGCGGATACCTCACAAACTCTTCACAAATTAGATGAGTTAATTCACTACATCACTAATTATGACGAACTGACTGGATTGCCTAATCGCGATCTATTCTGCGATCGCCTCCATCAGATTTTATCCCAACCTGAAAACAACCAACGTCTTGTAGCTGTATTTGTGTTAAGTATTGATGATTTCATTGGCATGAGTCATGGGTTGGATCATCAAATAACAAATTTATTGTTAAGAGCAGTTGCCCAAAGATTATCAACCTGCATAACACAAACAGATATTCTTGCCCATTTTAAGGGAGATGAATTTGCCCTTGCCCGAATCGACATTAATTCTTTGGAAAGTGTAATTAAGTTATCTCAATTGTTATTGAGTACCCTAAATAAACCCTTTTTTTTGGAGGGTAACTCGATTCATATCACCGCCAGCATCGGCATCACAATTAATAACCCAACCGATCTTAATACTGTAAATCAGGTCTTACAACAGGCTCATATAGCGCTGTACCAGTCAAAGCAGCAAGGGCGTAGTCGATACCAATTCTATTCGCCGGAAATTAATGCTCAGTTGCAAGAGCGACTGACTTTAGAAAAAGAATTACATGGAGCGCTTGAACGTGGCGAAATGCTGATTTATTATCAACCTCTAATTGAGTTACATAGCGGAAAAGTTACAGCTATGGAAGCCTTGATTCGCTGGCAGCATCCTACATTAGGTTTGGTTTCTCCAGCAAAGTTTATTCCCATTGCAGAAACCAATGGTGCGATTGTAGCAATTGGCGAATGGGTCTTACGAACTGCTTGCATCCAAACCCGTGCTTGGCAGCTTGCTGGATATACCCCAATTCGGATATCTGTGAATCTGTCATCTCGACAGTTTGAACAACCCTATCTGGTTGAGATAGTCAACCAAATTCTTGAGGAGAGTGGACTCCAAGCATCTTACCTAGAACTGGAAGTGACCGAAAGCTTTTTGATGGCTGATATGGATCGTTCAGTTCATATCTTAAAACAATTACGAGAACTGGGTATCTGCTTGGCTCTAGACGATTTTGGTACTGGTTATTCCTCGCTGAATTATTTGAAACGCTTTCCTGTGAATATGCTCAAAATCGATCAGTCATTTGTGCAGGATGTCATGTCTAATCCTGATAGCGCCGCCGTCACCGATGCGATTATTGCCCTAGCAAAGAGCCTCCGCTTGAAAATCACAGCAGAGGGTGTGGAAACCCAAGAGCAGCTTGAATACCTGCAAATGCGTGGATGTGATGAAGGTCAGGGTTACTACTTCAGTCGTCCTGTTCCTGCTGATATGATTGCCCCGATGTTGCAGAAAAGTTTTCAGCAGGTAGAGATTACTACAATATAGGTGGATGTTTAAGCCATTACAATGTCAGGACTTACGCAAAAAGGCAGTGAAAGCCTTGATTTACCGTAGGGGCAATTCATGAATTGCCCCTACATTTCGCACTTTTATCTCATGTAGTCGTGACTTCCAGTCAATTAAGAGGACAAGGGGCAGGGGGCGGGGGGCAAGGGGGAGAACCCCATAAATAAATTTATTTGCTCTGGAACAAGGACGTATTATTTCTCGCGCTTCGCGTCTCGAAATAAATGTTTAAAATTGAGCATAAATAAATTTAGCGAAAAGTTCTGTAGGCGGGTTTCCCTGCCGTAGGAAACTTTTCCAGACAGGGGCTTGAAACCCTTGTGGCAGTGTATCTCATGGTATCTTTCTCCCTGCTCCCCTGCTCCCCTGCTCCCCTGCACAAGCACAGGCTTTGAGAGATGTGGTGAGAAATCCGGGCTGGGACTACTGAAAAAACTACTAATTCAGCAAAGGCAAAAATTGGCGAATTAACCCAATTGTGACTGCTGGTATTTCCAACTGTGGTGTTAACCCCACATCTTCCAACTCTTGAAAAAATCGGATTGCTTGGGGATTCATTTCGGCAAGGCGGCGACCAATTGATGGCCCGGTAAATTCTGACTTTTGTCCCCAAATAATAGCGGTGGGCGTGGTCAACTGTTGAATGTAAAGGGATAAATCAAAGCATAAATCGCCACGGACAAAGGAGAGTGCCGCATACTCAGCATTAGGCTGTTGGGCGGATTGTAAATAAGCATCTACAATTTCTTGGTACACTCGATTAGACTTAGCAAATTGCCGTTGCTCTAAGAAACTGCGAATACCCCCACTGGTGGCCACCCCAGTGCTATAAATTAAACGGTCAACAATGGGAACGCTGACTAACTGAGCAAAAAAACTACGCGAATAGTTTTCACCAAAGTCGGAAAGTCCGGCGGGGGTAGTGAGAATTAAAGACTTGAACAAATCAGGATGAGCTGCTGCTACTCGAATTGTAAAGGCTGCGGTCAAAGAAGAAGCGATCGCAGTTACTGGGCCAGTACAAGTCTGCTCGATAAACTCCCGAATCGTGGTCAAATAATCGTCAATATTATAATTCCGTTCTGGATGCTCAGACCTACCCCAACCGAGCAAATCGGGCGCAATAACCCGATATTCAGCAGCAAAAGCCGGATAAACTTTTGACCACTCATAAGCAGAAGAACCGCCACCAAAGCCGTGCAGGAACACCAAAGTTTCTCGGTCGTCTTTGGCCGTTATATTGTCCTGCCAAAGTGAGCCGGAGGCGGTGTAATATACCATTCTACCTAGTGAGGTATTTATGGAGCGTTGTTCAAAACCTAGTGGTTGAAACATAAGTATTTTTTGTTGATTGTAGTAATTAATTGGATGAGTAACAGAATAGACCTGTGAATGCGGAGACACTGAGAAAGTATTTGATAATTTCTTTGCGTTACCGCCTCTTCTTTCGCCATTTCAGAATACTTACCTATTTAGTTCAAACTCCTCACTCATTGTTATTATCGGCCAACCAATCACTCTAAGACTTCTCGCTACCGTTAGATTAAGTAGATATAAAATTACTGAATTACCTGTAAAGATTCGATGATTTTTTTCACAAGAAAAAGTAACCAAACGTTGTAAACACTGTTATATAAGGGTTTATTGTGGTAGCGAGGATCACTCAATCAGTAATTAAACATAAGTTTTTATGGTAGTCTATCAAAAAAGTCATAAATAATTTTGAGCATTAACAAGACTCAAAATGCTCATTTTTACAAGCTATTAATTCTAGTTCTACATGTAGAAACAGTAGCTTTTGATATATTACTAAATCTAATTATTCTTTAAGCAATTGTAAGGCGGGATGTCATGGTAAAGCAGGCTACTCTTCAATCAAATAAACTACCAGCGATTGAAGACGCTAAATTTGCGCTTGACAAGTTTAATATACAAAATGAAGTTAAAGCTGAGGCTTGGGGGGATCGAGGCGAATCAGCCATTGATACTGCCAGTATAAATGTACCTACTTATATCTGTTTAGACCTAGAAAAATTAAAGTGTTTTGAAGCTGTAGAGCGTCAGTATGAAGACTGGGGAGTAATTTTTCACAATTGTCTAGCAATACAACCATCAAATCCAGCATTTCCAAACTATTTAGGGCTAACAGTCTTAATGGGAGCGCCCAAAAGCGGATTTTTAGAAGCTACTTTTTTACATCCGGTGAACTCGGTTAGCGCCTTTGTGACTAGTTCGCAACGGCTAGTGCTTTCTGCCTACGATCGCGATCGCCAACTCCTCGGTCAAACTGTACTCCCAAGCGCTAATCTTGCCAATTCAGACTCCGCAATTTCCCCCAATACCTTATTATCTATAAATGTGAATAACATCTACAGCGTTACCTTCTGTGCTTTTGATGGTCAATTCACCCTTGATCACTTTCGTTTTTGTCTGTAAAAAGCCTTTATGCCCTTGCTCTGAACCATTTAAAATGGTATCTTTATTTCCGCCATGCTGTACTAGTCTACTATCCGTCAAGAAAAATCGGATATTTTGTAGTTTGGGCCTTCACTCTTTCTTCATTTCTAGTAAAACTTATACAATAAGTAATTTCGTAATCAAGTAGGTAAACACTTTGGCACAGGCTTCGTCTTACTGGCAGCAATTGATCCACCAGATTCCCAACTGGAACTGGTCGTTTCCATTGTTCAAGACAAAGGGAGCTACAAAGCAGCAAACATTTAAGCGTCTCTCTGGCCCTGGGGGCTTTTTTGGGTTCCTGACAATCATTGTTGCTATGTTGTTATGGAACTGGAAACTGCTATTAGCTCTCTTAATCGGCGTTGGGGTAATGGTATTGGTTTACTCAATGCAGGAGTGGGACTGGCAATTGCACTGGTCTAAGATCCGTAAGTTCTTAAACAGTTCAAATCGTCGGTTAGCTTTAGCAGTCATTAGTGGTGGTGTTGCTACTGTCAGCACTTATATGGCTGCGGCAATTTGGGTTGAATCTCACAGTTCCTGGATTGCGGCTGGTGCTATTGTTCAAGGTGTGGGAACCTTGTTAACTTTAATTTTATTGGTATGGCAATTTGTCAACTTCTATGAAAATCGAGAAGAAGACCACCTTGAGCAGTTGTTGGTCAATTTAACAGACAAAGATCCATTGAAACGCTTGATTTCCCTACGTCAACTAACTAAATTCATCAGCCGTCAGCGAGTTGATTCTTCAGTGCAGCAAGATATTGCCGAATGCTTGCAACTCTTACTTAGTCGAGAGCAGGAAGTTGCAATCCGAGAGGCAGCTTTTAAGAGTTTACAAGTTTGCGATGACCTCCGGTCGTTCGGAGAACATCGCCTACAAGTTCTACCCCCCAAAACAGCAGCAACTTTCATACCCGTATCAGCAAAAGCCAAGCACCAGGTTTATTAGTTATTTGTCCTTTGTCCTTTGCAAATAACCAATGACCAATGACAAATAACTATTTTCGAGACAGTTGTCCATTGCGAACTTGGACTACCGGATGATTGCACCGCCGCACTAATTGTTCATCATGGGTGGTAACAATTACCGTAGCGCCAAAGGAGTTTAATTTCTGGAGAATTTGGATCACTTGCCAGGAATTATCTGGATCGAGATTTCCAGTAGGCTCATCTGCCAATAGCAGTGGTGGTGTTCCAACGATCGCACGGGCAATACTCACTCGCTGTTGCTCTCCTCCAGATAGTTGATCTGGAAAGCAGTCAGCTTTACTCAGCAAACCCACCAACTTTAAAGTTGGTTCTAAACGTCGTTGAATTTCTTTACGGGTATACCCTTGAGCTTGCAGCACAAAAGTCACATTTTCTGCTACTGTTCGTTGGCTAATCAGTTTGTAGTCTTGAAACACAATACCAATCCGTCGCCGGAATAATGACAAGCGATCGCCCCTTAAACCCGCTATATTACACTCATCAACAATTACTTCTCCCTGTGTAGGCAACTCCTGGGCATACAACATTTTCAAGAGCGTTGATTTACCAGAACCACTTGGCCCTGTGATAAACAGAAATTCTCCCTTTTTTACCTCAAGGTTCGCATTCAACAAGGCGTGAGTGCCGTTAGCATAAGTCTTACTTACAGATTGCAATGTCACCTTTGCAATAGTCTTGCTAACGTGCTGTTGAGTTTCACAGTTCTCTCTATGAATGGATTTATCTGTCTTAACTTGAGTTGTTAATACTGGCATTGTTAAATTTTCCTCATACCCACAACCAAACAGTTTGCCGGCTTAGATGTGACATTCCTCTCAAAAATAAGGATTCCCAGGTTTCGCCTGGGAATTTAAAATTCAACAAAGAAAATTTAAAATTTTTTGAAGACCCCAGTAATAACACGGGCTAAACCATAGCTATCCGCTAGCTTAACTCTTAACTAATTGCACCTTTTGCTGTCAACCGATAAACAAACGATTTCACCGCAAACGCTGGCAAAGCCAACATTCGCCGCCAACGCCAAGGCTCTTGATAAAGCCGATACAACCATTCCAAATTATTATTTCCTAACCAGGCGGGAGCGCGAGTTTTAGTTCCCGACCAAATATCAAAACTACCACCAACGCCAATCCAAATTGCTTGAGGACACAAATGGCGGTTTTCGGCAATCCATAACTCTTGACGTGGTACTCCCAAACCGACAAAAATTACTTGTGGCTGCAATTGAGCGAGAGTTTGTTTCAATTGTGCTTCTTCTTCTGGGGAATGGTAGCCTGAGTGAGTTCCGACTATACTCAAATCGGGAATTTGCTGCTGCCAAAAGTCTGCCGCACTTGAGGCTACTCCAGGCGCTGCTCCATAGAAAAATACCTTTGCTCCTGTCTGCTGTTTCCCAAGTTCTTGCAAAAGTGTTTCTGCCAATTCAATCCCCGGAAAACGCCGCACTTTTTGCCATAATAGCCACCGCAAATACAGAACAACCCCGGCTCCATCTGGAATTACTAGTTCAGCATTTTTAATGATCTGAGCGAGGAATTGATTCTGCTCTGCCTGCATAGTCATTTCTGCATTGAGCGTTACTACATGAATTCCTCTGCCTTGTTGTAGACATTCTAATAACCAGCCTGGATAGTTGGCCATCACATGAACTGGTATTCCCAATACTGAAAATGCTCGATCGCCTTTAGACATAGCCTATTCTTGAGTAATTCTCACACCAGATTTCCTTGAATGTTAAGTTTATCAAATTTTTTATATTAGAACTTCAGCAGGAAGGATTCCCAGTGCCTTGCAATAATAGAAAGCTTGATATCCTCACAACTTTAAACTTGGCTCCACCAATCGATGGTTTTACCCGGATTTCTCACCACATCTCTCAAAACCTTGTGCAGGGGAGCAGAGGGGCGGAGGGGCAGAGGGGAAAGAAGAAGGCACATTGAACTCTCCTCTGCTCCCCTGCACCTCTGCATTTCAAGCTTGTGAGAAATGCGGGTTTAAAAGTGGGGATTCCTAAGAGTGCTTGTACTTGGGCTAAATAAGTGCAACCTTTATTGTTAAGGTGTAATATTCACTCAGTATAAAAAGCTAAACTCGCAACTCTGGTTCCGGGAACAGAAGCCCCCACTATACTGCTTGTAGTTGGTGTGGGAGTATGTCACGAAACTCGACTTTATGGTTAAGGTAGTGTAACGGGTTGAAGTTGGCTATGAGTAAAATTCGTATCGCTCTGATTGAAGATCACGATCTAACTCGTGTGGGTATTCGGACAGCGCTAATCCAAAAGGATGAAATTGAAGTTGTAGGTGAAGCTGCCAATGCTGCCGAGGGGCTAAAAATGTTAAAAATGGTACAAGCTGATATTGCCATCGTAGATATTGGTTTACCAGACAAAGATGGCATTGAGCTAACACGGGAGGTAAAATCTAATGCTAATGGACAGAAGCTAGCCACAAAAGTGTTAATTTTGACGCTGCGGGATAACAAAGAAGCTGTGTTAGCAGCTTTTGCGGCTGGTGCAGACTCTTACTGTATGAAAGATATCAAATTTGATAATTTGCTGGAAGCAGTGAGAGTAACTTACAATGGCAACGCCTGGATCGATCCAGCGATCGCTCGAATTGTATTACAACAAGCGCAACAAAATCCTCAAAAGTTGGAATCGGCTTTTGTAGATACCAAGACTATTGCCTCTAACCCTGATTATGTCGATAATCTGGAAGGAATTCAACCTTACACCCTGACAGAAAGGGAGTTAGAAGTGCTACAGTTGATTGTCGAAGGTTGTAGTAATGCACTAATTGCGGAAAGACTTTACATCACTGTTGGGACTGTAAAAACTCACGTTCGCAATATTTTGAATAAGCTATGTGCCGATGACCGTACCCAAGCAGCAGTCCGCGCCTTGCGCTCTGGGTTAGTTGGGTAAAGGTCTTTTTGATCTAGAGTAATTGAGAACGAGCTAAGAGAACTCACAACTTTGAGAAAGTAATATTTTCAAAGTTAATGACTTCTCTAATTTTCTGTGATTTACCAGGTGGTATAAACATCACATTATATCGCCATTCAAATATCTGAAAAATAAAGTCAAATATGGCTGAGACAGGGGTGGAAAAACTTAAGCTCATGGTGGTAGATGATGAGCCAGATAACCTAGATTTACTCTACCGCACTTTTAGGCGAGATTTTCAAGTATATAAAGCCAATCATGCCTTTAACGCTCTGGAAATCTTGGATCAATTTGGCGAAATGGCGGTGATTATTTCTGACCAACGAATGCCAGAAATGAATGGCACCGAATTTTTTAGTCGCACCGTAGAGCGCTTTCCAGACACAATAAGGATTTTGTTAACTGGTTTTACTGATGTCGAAGATTTGGTGGATGCCATTAACTCTGGTCAGGTATTCAAGTACATTACCAAACCTTGGAATCCAGATAAACTGCGGGCATTAGTTGAGCAAGCCACTGATACATATCGCGTAGTTAAGAAGCGCACCCAAGAGTTGCGTCGGGCCTTACAGCGAGAATCTTTGTTTAATGCAGTAACAACTGCAATTCGGGAGTCTTTAGACTACGATAGTATGCTGCAAAAAATTGTAGCAACCATTGGACAAACATTTGACGCTACCAGTTGCTTGCTCAGACCAGTAGAGGGCGATCGCCTGATCCAAGACGAGTTTTTATACCGCGATCCTAAATCCAATGTATCAGATTGCTTCTTCGACTCCAGTATTTTAATTGAAAAAGTCCTGGAAACCCGTCATTATCAACTTACTGAAGAAATATACGAGGGCAACCCCTGTCACCATCTAGTTGTGCCACTTAGCTACCAACAGCATTTGTTGGCTGTGCTGGCCCTCCACCAATGGGGACGCGATCGCCCCTGGCAAGATGAGGACATCCAACTAATTGCAGGTGTTGCGGAACAAGCAGCCTTAGCCCTCTCTCAAGCAAAACTCTACCAGCGCCTCCAAGAAAAGCAACAGCAGATTCATAATGAGTTGGAGGTGGCTCGGCAAATTCAATACAACTTGCTACGTCAAAGTTTACCTGACATCAAAGGTGTGAAAGTGCAAGCCTGCTGTTACCCAGCCCGGGAAGTAGGAGGCGATTTCTTTGAAGTATTTGTTCATCCCAAGGGCGATTTATGGTTAGCAGTAGGTGATGTCTCTGGTAAGGGCGTACCAGCAGCTTTATTTATGGCTAGTATTATTTCAGTTTTGCGCCGGGAATTATCTCAAGAAACACCAGCCGAGCCGAATGTGGTCATGCAAAACCTCAATCACGCTCTGAGTGAAGATTTAATTAGCAATAATTATTTCGTCACTCTTGTGCTAGCTTGTTATACCCCTAGTACTAAGGAACTAGTTTACACGAATGCTGGTCATATCTATCCACTACTATGGTCGCGCCAAGACGCTTTAGCCAACACTCCTAATTACCTCAAAGTCCGCAGCGTGCCTTTGGGAATCTTACCCAAGTGGCAGGCACAGTCTGGTCGTTTGGTTCTTGCTGCTGGAGACACATTGTTACTAGCCAGTGATGGGATTACAGAAGCAATGATTTCAAATGATTCTGATTTAACAATAAAAACCGGGTCTGATGTTGAGGTAATTAACCGTTCTATGCTAAACCAAGATGGTCTTTGGCAACTGTTACAACAAGAGGAAAAACCGCTTTCTCTCAACCATTTACTAGCTCGCATCCAGGCAGATAACAACGTTCAAGAAGACGATCAAACTATACTTTCGCTGGAGATTTTGTAAGTCGTGAAAAGTGAGCTTCATGTACCAAGTGACTTGAATTTTCTGAATATTGTCGAAAACTGGTTGCTGGGATGTTTGAAAATTCAGTTAGGAGAATCTGTAGATTGGTCGCGGCAATCAAGTCGTTTGAGATTGGCTTTGGTGGAAGCTTACTCAAATGCTGTCCGTCATGCCCACAAAGACAAACCAAATCTACCGATTTTACTGCGTTTAGAAGTCAAGGATCGGGATTTTGCCCTAGAAATTTGGGACTACGGCGAAGGATTTGATATGTCTAACTATTACGCTCCAAACCCATTGGAAAAACAAGAAGGTGGTTATGGTTGGCTGATTATGAATCGTCTCATGGATAAAGTAGATTACCAGTTGCAGATTGATGGTGCTAACTGTCTCAAGTTGGAGGCTACTTTACCCGAATTAGTCAAATAGCCAAAAGTTATTTATAGGAATTTTTGATGCCTAGATTTTGTTTTGGGTAATATCAAACATTCCCGAAGACATTATAGTTATTTACTACTTTTCACGACGTAAAGAAAGTAACTCTTGGGGAGAAGCTAAAAGTTTGATTCTAGTATATAAAATTTGCCGTTGTTGGTTGAGGATAAATAACCACAAAACATTTACACTACACCACGAAGTTTGAGCTTTCCCTGTCACCTGGACTTGGATCTCACCAGTTTCTAAAGTCTCGGCTATTCCTGTGTTGGGGTAAGCTTTAACGTTTTGTCCTTCTTTTTTTAAATAGGCTGCGATCGCATCTGTCCCCACAATATCAGATTCAAATGGCGGATGCATCACACCCTCTACCGCAAATAAGGCAGCAGTTGCCTCAAATTCTCCTGCATTTAAGGTTTCAAAATAACGCAGTACACTTGTTTCTGTAATTCCCTCAATCTGGAATTCTTCTTGCAACTGTGCTGGGGATATAAATTCAGCAGAGGTCATAAAATTAGCTGTATTATGCTGGCTGAATATTCATTTCAATACAAAAATCGCTAAAAAGAAAGCTGCTTTTGAGATAGATTTTCGCATCTTGACAAATCTTCCTTACGATGGAAGTAGAAAAAGCAACAAATATTAATCAAAGGTATTGACTACGTAATGTATAATTTATTTGCCTTTGTATAGGCAAAATCCAGATAAAAAAATGAGTCAGTATTCCGTAACAAGCAGTAGTGTGGTGAAAAAAAAGGCCAGCGAGTTGGGCTTTCACAAAGTTGGAATTGCTGCTGTAGATAGGGTAGATGCCACAGAAGCGCAGAGGTTACAAGCATGGATTGAACTGGGTTATCATGCCGATATGGAATGGATGGCTAACCCAAAACGTCAGGATATCCGGTTAGTGATGCCAGAAGCGCGATCGCTAGTGTGTGTGGCGCTAAACTACTACACACCACATCAACGTCCCGTTCGCGTAGCGTCTCCGTCAGGAGAAGGCAAGGAATACGCCAAAATTTCCCGTTATGGTTGGGGAAGGGATTATCACAAGGTGATGCATAAGAAACTCAAGCAGCTATCTACATGGTTAGAATCACTGGATGAAAGCGTAAAAGTTCGTTATTACGCAGACACTGGGCCAGTGCAAGATAAAGTGTTGGCTCAACTTGCCGGAATTGGTTGGATTGCCAAGAATGGTAATGTGATTACACGAGAATATGGCTCTTGGGTATTTTTGGGAGAAGTTTTAACGAATTTGGAACTAGAAAGCGATCGCCCGCATACAGAACACTGCGGTAGCTGTACTCGTTGTCTTCAAGCTTGTCCTACGGGTGCAATTACTCAACCTTTTGTTGTGGATGCTAATCGCTGCATCGCTTATCATACAATTGAAAATCGGGACGAAAAACTCCCAGAGACAATCACACCCCATTTGCAAGGCTGGGTTGCTGGTTGTGATATTTGCCAAGACGTTTGTCCTTGGAATCAACGTTTTGCCAATACAACTGATATTGCAGAATTTCAGCCTTATCCTGAAAATATTGCTCCCAAACTCCTAGAATTAGCCCAAATCTCTGATCGGGATTGGGATAACCGATTTCGAGCATCTGCCTTGCGGCGGATTAAGCCAGAAATGTTACGACGCAACGCCCTAGCTAATCTTGACGCATCCAGGCAAATAATGACCCCGAAAGTAATTATTTTTGATTTTGATGGCACTATTGCTGATACAGTAGATGCCCTTGTAAGTATTGCCAACCGTCTAGCTGTAGATTTTGGTTTTATACATATAAGTCCAGAGCAATTAGCCCTCCTTAAAAATTTAACATCGAGGGAAATTATTAAGTACTCAGGAGTTTCTCTATTTAAAATACCTTTTTTAGTTAAAAAAGTTAAAGGAGAATTAAAAAACAAAATCCCAGAATTAAAACCAATTCCAGGAATTAAAGAAGCATTAATAGAACTGCAAAATCAAGGATATAAACTGGGCATTATTACTTCTAACTCTAAAGAGAATGTTACGCAATTTCTCACAATCAATGATTTAAATCACCTGTTTGATTTTATCTACTCAGGAATTACCATTTTTGGCAAAACAACCATAATTAATAATGTATTGAAGCAAAAGCAACTCAAACCTGAAGAAGTTATTTATGTCGGAGATGAAACCAGAGATATAGAAGCATCAAAGAAAGCAAATATCCAAGTCATTGCAGTAACTTGGGGTTTTAACTCGCCGGAAGTACTGGCCAAACAAAATCCAGATTATTTAATTCAGCAACCTAGCGAACTGTTAGAAGTAATGAATGGTTGTTAATTAATTAATAAACATCTCCAGAAATTAAATATACATTATCCATAAGCACTTTAGAGACGTAGCACAGCTACGTCTCTACATTCTTTTCTACCAGATGTCTAAAGGTTAGGTTAGGAAAAGTTATTTTTTCGGTTGACCCTTTTCCAAAGCTTTTTCTACTAGTTCATCACTGACACTAGCTACACCCTCAGTATTAGAATTGCCAACTTCCTTTGCTAACTCTAGATAATCGTCAGGATTACCAGTTGAGTGCGCTTGAGTTTTTGTTTCTTGTGGTGTAGAGGTTTGATATTTAGGTGCAGTTGCTGCTTCGGCTGCTGCTGCACCTTTACCAGTGCGATCGACTTCACTAACGCTGAATTTTTGTGCAGCTGCATAATCAGCATCAAAATTGACCTTTGGTGCTTCTTCTTCACCACTGGCTATGCTATCAGCAGCTAATTGGGCATTATGGGTGGAAGTTTCATTTAAATTGGGCTTTACTTCATCTAAATTGGGCTTTGCTTTATCAGACATAACTAAAAACCTTAAGGTAAATTTTTATTGCTGTAATAATAGTAACAAGTTAATGCGCCACTTCATTGCCTCCTTCAGAGAGACTTTTACCTCTATTAAAAGGTAGATTAAAGCTAGATTTTTTAAGTAATTTAACTCTTTCTATCGGTACTAGAATCTGACACCCAAACTCTGGTAACACTTAGTTTGATGTATTAAATTTCGCTGGAAACAAAATTATGACTGCAAGTTACGACAAAACTATTTCTCAAGCCCAGAGTGACGAAACTCAAAAATTGGTGGACGCGTTTAACGCCTTAGATACCGATGCAAAATTAGCTTGGTTCTATCTTGTTTATAAAAAGATGGGTGATTCAATTACCCCAGCTGCTCCTGCTGCGGCTGAACCAGAATTAGCACCACTTTTGCTAGGAGATTATTTTGAATTATCCGATGAACAGCAACTAGATATTATGCGGGATATTGTTAACCGCAAAGATACAGAATATTCTCGTGCTTATGGGGCGATCAAAGAAAACAACCAGTTGTTAGTTTGGTATGCTTGGGCAGTAGCTATGGGAGATAAGGTGGTTGGATTACCAGCTAGCTACCAACCAGCTAAGGTGATTAATGATTTGGTTTCTCAAATTGAAGGACTAGATTTTGAAGAACAAATGTCAGTGTTTCGGACAATAGCTGGTGAATTTGGTCACACCGATGTTAAGCCGATCGCAACGCAAGCAGAAACTGGTAAAACGTCGAGTTTGTAAGTTATGACACAGAAAGGCTACTCAAGTCGGCTGGGGTGAGGTTGGAGTGTACCACTTCACCATCGCGGAACCAAACGATGCGCTGGGTTTGACGGGCAACTTCTGGTTCATGAGTTACCATGACAACGGTGATTCCACTGGCATTGAGTTCGCTAAAAATATCTAAGACTTCTTGGGTTGTGCGCGAATCAAGTGCGCCCGTGGGTTCATCGGCTAGGAGTACTACAGGGCGATTGACGATCGCGCGAGCGATCGCTACTCTTTGTTGTTGTCCGCCAGATAGTTGAGTTGGTTTGTTGTTGAGGCGATTTGCTAAACCTACCCGCGTCAATGCAACCGTTGCGCGATCGCTTCTTTCTTTGGGATTCACACCAGCATACAACATTGGCAGGATCACATTTTCTAATGCTGTGAGTTGGGGCAATAAATGGAATTGTTGAAAGACAAACCCCAGCTTTTTGTTGCGAATGTGCGCTAACGAGCGATCGTCCATCTGCGCCACATCAATATTATCTAAGTAATAATGTCCGCCTGTGGGTCGGTCTAGACAGCCAATAATATTCATAGCTGTGGATTTACCTGAACCAGAAGGCCCCATAATTGCACAATATTCACCCTCATTGATAGTCAAATTGACTTTGTTGAGTGCTTTAACCTCAGTTTCGCCACTGCCATATATTTTATAAATATTCTCCAAACGGATAATTGTCGATCTTGGCATAGGATTGTGAACTAGAGAATCTGTAGTTGAAATAATATTTGGCATAATAATTTACTTATTAGTCAATACTGGAGTTCCATTTTTTGATACAGTGATGCTTTGTCAAACGCTCTCATCTCCATGTCGTCCCAGGTATCGCTCCCCCAATCGCTTCATCCCTACCTACCTCTCACCGCCCTTGCACCCATGCAGGACGTGACAAACCTCTGGTTTATGAAGGTCATTGCCCAATACGGCAGCCCTGACTACTTCTTCACCGAGTATTTCCGTGTCAATGATACCTCACGGCTTAATCGTAGCATTCTGACAGCAATCACCGAAAACGACACGGGTCGCCCCGTTTTTGCTCAAATGATCGGCGAAAGTATTCCAGACTTAGTAAGAACGGCAATTGATCTCTGCCGCTATAATATTGCTGGAGTTGACTTGAACATGGGCTGTCCAGCACCTAGAATCTATCGCAAAAATGTTGGGGGTGGATTGCTTCTGTTACCAGAAAAAGTGGATCGGATTTTGGCAGAATTGCGGCAAGCAGTCAACGATCGACCTTTGACCGTCAAGATGCGCCTCGGCTTTGAAAATACAGATACCTTTTACGAAATTCTAGATACCATCAATCGCCACAGCATAGATTTGCTGAGTTTGCATGGTCGCACGGTGAAAGATATGTACCACGGGGCAGTGAAATATGATTTGATTGCTGAAGCAGTCAAACGAGTCAATTGTCCAGTGCTTGCCAATGGCAATATTTACTCTGCGACAACAGCGATTGAAGTGCTTTCTCAAACGGGCGCGGCGGGTGTGATGGTGGGACGCTGGGCAATCGGCAATCCTTGGATTTTTAGTCAAATTCGCCAGGCTTTGCGTTTTGAGCCGATCGTGCCGGTTCCTTTAATGGAGGTACGCAACTATATCGATCGTTTATGCCAAACCCCAACAGCAGCAAATATGCCAGAGCGATCGCGCGCGGGCTACCTGAAAATGTTCCTCAACTACATTGCCCTGAGCGTTGACGCTGAAGGGCATTTCCTGCGGCTAATGCGACAAACCTCTACTGAGTTAGAACTGTTGAACCTGTGCGATCGCCTTCTCCTTGCTGATAGTAGCAAAACTTTAGCCCTGGCACCCTACTCAGGTGTGTAGGTAACTATTCTCGGCTATCTACATCTTCTGAGGTTCTATTTGGTTTTTTTCAATTCTAGCCAGTTGGAGAGCGGGAACTGAACTCGCTTGAATGCTGTATCAATCATGTAGAGCGGTTCTACAGCACTCAATTAACAACTGGCATAGCCGGGACACCAGAAGCGGAAAGTTTTATCTTATCCCTCGTACAACTTCTTTACTGTCCCGTTGTGTTGATATTTCCATTAAACCTGTAACCCCAAAACATTGGATGCCAATTTGCCGAATTTGAATTGTAGGGTAATAATTACGAATTATTAATTTCCAATAACCCAGGCGGCGGCGTAATTTCAATCCGATTAGATTTCAAGTCTACGACTGGTGCGATCGCTTCCACAAATGGAATTAAAACAGTCTTCTGCTTTTTGTCATTTGTCATTTGTCCTGTAAAAGATGGGTGCAACTTGACTTCTAACAAGTCATTGCCGGCGGCGATGATATCTACCACCGTACCAACGAGTTCGCCTGACGCTTGCATGAAGACTTCTACGCCAATCAAATCGAGGACATGATATTCACCTTTGCCTAATTGGGGGCGATCGCTAACTGGTACCATTAACTTACAACCGCGCAACGCCTCCGCCCGATCGCAAGTTTCCACACCAGCTAATTTGATTACATACAAGTTTTTGTTACTAATATAACGTCCCGTCAATAATTCGATTGGTTGCGGTTCTGTGTCACCTGAACACAACAACCAACGTTTTCCCGGCACCTCAAATCTTTCGGGGAAGTCAGATACAGGATAAACCTTTAATTCTCCAGACAATCCTTGAGGGGAAACAATCTTACCAATTTCTAGCCAATTATCGAGATTGGGGACTGGGGGCTGGGGATTGGGGGCTGGGGATTGGGGGCTGGGGATTGGGGGCTGGGGATTGGATCTTTTTGATTTTCCTCTTCCTCCCCTGCTTTTCTGCGCCTCTGTGCCTTTGCTCCCTATTTCTTTATTAGCTTCTTCGTGTTTCATTTATATTTTCCCTACTAGGCAATCACCGCTGCACTCTTATAAGCTTCTTCAGCCACTTTTGCTAAACGTTCCATAGCAGTGGCTATCTCTTCATCCGTACCTGTGAGGCTGATGCGGAAACATTGGTGCTTGTGCGCCCACTCTTCCTCTAAACCAGGGAAGAAGCTACTTCCAGGGACAATAATCACACCTACTTGCTTTACTTGCTGGTAAAATTCCCAATCACTTATAGGTAAATCCTGTAACCACAACCAGGCAAAAATTGCTCCTTCACCGCGATGGAGGAACCAAGGTAAATCCTTTGGCATTGCTTGTTCTAAGCTGGTTTCTAAAACGGTAAATTTATTCTGGTAAAAAGGACGGATGACAGTATGAGAAATTTCTACTAATGCACCAGAATTGATTGCAAAAGCTGCGATCGCTTGGCCGTAACGTGAAGAATGGAGACTCATATTTGCCTGAAAACACTCCAGTACTTCAATCCACTTTTCATCACCAATGGCAATCCCAATCCTTTCTCCTGGTAATCCGGCTTTCGATAAACTCATGCAGTGTAAGATATTATCACCAAACACTGGTGTCATTTCGGTAAAGTTCAATGCTGGGAAGGGAGGCGCATAAGCCGAGTCAATTAACACGGGCAAATTATAAGGCGCAGCCAGGGCAGCAATTTTTTTCACCTCATCATCAGTGAGGACATTACCAGTGGGATTACAGGGGCGAGAGAAGAGGACACAACCTGTCTTTTCTGTAATCGACAATTGGCTGAAGTCGGGGCGATATTTAAATCGGTGGGCGGCTGCATCAATATCAAGAGTTGGTTTGTAGGCAGTTAAGGCTTTTGGAACTAAGCAGATGCCGCCATAACCTGTGTAGTCAGGACTGAGGGGTAAAACGATTTGTTTTAACTCACCGCTAGAGGTGTAGCCACCAAAGCTATTAACAGCGTAGAAGTAGAGACTTTGACTACCGGGGGTGATGAGGATATTGCGATCGCTTAAGTTTAACCCGTAGCGCTTGTTAAAATCATTAGCGATCGCTTCAATTAATGGTGCATAGCCCTGACTTGAGCCATAGCGACAAACCACCTCACCATATTCTGGGCTAGCCAAAAGCTGTGCAGTACAATCCCGCCATAACTGCTCTACTTCTGGCAAAATCAACGGATTACCAGCACTCAAATTAATAAACTGCTGCCCTGCACCCGCTCGCAAAGTCTCGATAATATCCTTCATTATTGCTCTTACGCCAGTCAGGTTGGACATTTGAGCGCCAATTTGAGTTAGGGCAGGGTTCATAAGCTGTAACAAAATAATGTATTAATCTAGGGGTGGACAAATTATTTGGGGGTTGCTGCTGACATCAAGTTTACATCGTTGCCAAAACAGCTGTTACCGCCTTTAACTAATCTAGCTAGAGAATGATATTTTAACAGAGTAATATTTATCCTCAGAGCGGCGATATTCAGTCATTAGTAAATCCGATGAAGTGATACAAAAGTGTATCATGCGCTCAATGTGTTCAAGTCAAATAATTCCCATGTTTCAACACTAGGGAAAACGTCAAACAAATATATAGGAGGGCTGATGTTGCAAGTTAAAGCAGCAGTAGCTTACGGCGCAGGTAAGCCATTAACAATTGAAACCGTTCAACTATCGGGGCCACAAGCTGGGGAAGTGTTAGTTGAGGTAAAAGCCAGTGGGGTTTGCCATACCGATGCTTTTACCCTATCTGGTGACGATCCTGAAGGTTTGTTTCCGGTAATTTTGGGACATGAAGGTGCTGGCGTGGTAGTGGAAGTAGGCGCTGGTGTCACTAGTCTCAAACCAGGGGATCATGTAATTCCCCTATACACTCCCGAATGCCGCCAGTGCGAATATTGTCTAAGTTTCAAAACTAATCTCTGTCAAGCTATTCGCCTAACTCAAGCCCGCGGTGTTATGCCCAATGGCACGAGCCGCTTTAGTATCGATGGGCAGATGATTCATCATTATATGGGTACATCCACTTTTGCCAACTATACAGTGCTGCCGGAAATCGCCCTGGCAAAAATTCGGGAAGACGCGCCATTTGAAAAGGTTTGTTACATTGGCTGTGGTGTGACTACTGGTATTGGTGCAGTTATCAATACTGCCAAGGTGGAACCAGGAGCAAATGTTGTAGTTTTCGGCTTGGGTGGTATTGGTTTAAATGTCATCCAAGGGGCGCGGATGGTAGGGGCGAATATGATTGTCGGGGTAGATATTAATCCCAGCAAACGCGCTTTGGCAGAAAAGTTTGGCATGACGCACTTTGTCAATCCCCAGGAAGTAGAGGGCGATTTAGTTCCCTATCTGGTTGATTTAACTAAAGGCGGTGCTGATTACAGTTTTGAATGTATCGGTAATGTAAAAATTATGCGCCAAGCATTAGAATGCTGCCATAAAGGTTGGGGCGTTAGTGTGGTTATTGGTGTTGCTGGTGCTGGACAGGAAATCAGTACTCGTCCTTTTCAATTAGTAACTGGGCGCGTTTGGAAAGGTTCAGCATTTGGGGGCGCTAGAGGACGTACAGATGTGCCGAAGATTGTTGATTGGTATATGGAAGGTAAGATAAATATTGATGATTTGATTACTCATGTAATGCCCATTGAGCAAATTAATGATGCTTTTGAATTGATGCACAAAGGTGAATCAATTCGGAGTGTGGTGACTTTCTAATTCGTAATTTGTAATTCGTAATTATAATGGGTTTGTACCGGATGCTTATGCAGACAGTCCTGTTTCAAATAAGGTTTAAATCTTTATCTGAAACATAATTATGAATTCTTAAATTATGTAGACACTACAAACCGGAAAATCGGCAAAATAACTGATGCAAAACTTCTATGAAGCAGACTTCTACAGTTGGACTCAACAACAGGCTAACCTTCTGCGTCATCACCAATGGAACCAGCTTGACTTGCCCAATTTAATTGAGTAAATCGAATCTTTGGGAAGAAGGGAACGCCAGGAATTGAGAAATCGTCTTAGTATATTAATTGAACATTTGCTCAAATGGGAATTTCAACCAGAACAACGAAGTCGTAGCTGGTTAGCGACAATTATAGCCTTTCCTAATCACATGAGTTACATCATAGTCCCCTCATCGCTTGCGGGGAGGGGGTTGGGGGTGGGGTTCTTGTACTTCACTTGACTGAGAACCGCTATAGATTACAACGACGAGAAATTCTCAAGTTGTTGGGCGAAAATTCTAGTCTGAAACCTTATCTTGAAGAAGCGCTTCAAGAAGCGGATCAAAACGGTAGGGATTTAGCATCAGGAGAGACAAATCTACCACTCTCAACTTTTCCTAACCAATGTTTATATGCTTTTGAGGAAATTCTGAGCGATCGCTTTTATCCTGGTCAGCCTGTAACTGATGATTTAATGGGATAAAAGCGATGTCTATGACTATCTACGCTTACGCACTCACCAGAAAGTATCGATCAATTTCTGCCGTCAGCATTTCAAAGTCTACAGGTTTGGTCAAGTGGCATGTAAAACCAGACTTCAGCGCAAGCTCTTTTTCCTCCTGGCCACTGTAGCCGGTGAGCGCAATCAAAATTGAGTGAGTAAATTTGGAGTCTTTACTCAGTTCCTGTGCAACGGCGAATCCATCCATTTCGGGAAGTCCAATGTCACAAATAATCACATGAGGCTCAAGCTGTCTTGCAGTTTCTACCCCTAAAATTCCATTATTAGCAGTGGAAACTTCATGCCCAAAATGCTCAAGCACTGCTTTTAATGTTGTAGCTGAATCTTCGTTATCTTCAATGACTAAAATCTTCAAGGATTTGTTAGCCGCCTCTATAATCTCCAGGTCTTTATCCAAAATTGTAATCTCTTCACATGCAGGGAGAGTTACTTTAAATTCTGCTCCCAAATTGATCCCTCTACTTGAGGCTTCAACATTACCACCATGAAGTTCGACAAGACTTTTTACTACGGAAAGTCCTAAACCTAGCCCGCCCCTGGAACGATCTAAACTACGATCTGCCTGGGTAAATGGCTCGAAGAGTTCTGGTAAGATTGTCGGTTCTATCCCTATACCTGAGTCTCTTATAGATAAGGCCGCTACACTACCTAAGCCATTTTCACCGCGAAGAAATGAGAGAGAAATCCAGATCGTCCCATCTGATTTTGAAAATTTTAAGGCGTTATCAAGAAGATTTCCAAAGATTTGAAAGAATCGCGTCGGGTCAACATAAGCCCACAGAGGTGTGTTTGGCAGGTCTTGTACTATGTTAAGGTTCGATCCCTTGATTGCTTGTGCATGGTCATTAAGACTTTGGCGAATCAATTCCACCAGATTAACTTTCTCAAGGTTTAATGAAATCTTCCCATAGGTGATGGACGATACATCAAGTAACTCATCGATCAATTTCGAGAGGTGCTTAATCTGGTGTTGCATCTTTAAAACTGTTTCTCCGACTGCACCAGTCTCGCCTAGCTTCAACTTGAGAAGCTGAACCCCGTTCGAGATGGGGGCGACGGGATTTCTCAACTCGTGAGCTAGCATCGCAATAAATTTGTCTTTAAGCGCGTTTTGGTTTGTCAGTTTCTGGAAAAGTTGAACGTTTGCGATCGCAACTGCTGTAGTCTCGGTCAAAGTCTCAAGGAGTCCGATCTCTTCGGGTGTGGCTAAATGTGGTGTACTCCAGTAGGCTCCGATCGCACCCAATGGATCGGCGATTCGGATGGGAACCATCACCAAACTTTTGACAAAAGTTACTTTGTATGCATCAAGAGGAATTCTTGCATCCTGGTAAATGTCCTCAATTACGGCTGCTTGTTTATTGAGCATTGCCCAACCGGAGATGCAAGACTTGAGGGGAAAACGCATACCTTTCCAAAGTGGCCCGATGGCGTTTTCATCTACATAGTGGCAACATTCACCATCCCGCAATACAAAGGTTACTCCATCAGCATTAGTGAGATCCCTCGCAGCCAAACGCACAATCTCAATAATTTCCTCAATTGTCCTTACACAAGCCAAATCTTTCACGACCAAAAGCAGCCGATTATAAGACGAAATGCTATAGCCCTGATGTAAATTCTGTTCTTGAGATATGGAGCTTTGTAATATATTTTTCATAAATAACTCCGAACAAAAGGCATGTTGTGTAAAAACTCAGGTAAAGCGGGTAGGTTTCAGCAGACACCTATTCTAATCGTAATCTTAACTTTTAAATTATTTGGCAATCGATAGATAATACTCAAATCGATTGCGGAGTTGTTGAACCGTTAAATTCTGAGTCCAATACTCCACTAGGGCGTGACCAAATGCCCAGGCATTGCGATCGGGTGAAGTGGAATTTTCCAGCATTAGCGGCCAGAGGGATAGCAATTCAAAGTTGAGCGGGTTAGAGGTAGCTGTATTCAAGAGCGAGAAAAGCTCGTAAGCCATTTGAAGTTTGCCAATCACAATTGGCAACTGTTCCACGGGAATTTGCTCTGCCAGCATATATGCTAAGGCTGGAGATCCGGTTGAGAGGGTAGAAACAAACTGGAGGACGGGACTTTTGAGCAATGCCATTAGTCCTTGTGTTGTCGCCATCTGGAAGGTGTAGTGGTCGATGATTTTGGCCGCCGCGACAGTGCGGGCTTCTAGATTACGCAAAAAGCGGGCGAGACGGAGTTGCTTGGTAGGCGCGATCGCATCTACTAATCCCAGCGATAGCGCCTCTACCCCCCAGACCACTCGATTTGTTTTGCTGTCACCTGTAACCAAGGGTAGAACTAGATTACAGAAGTTTCCCAGTAATTTAGCGCGATACTCAGTAGCTTCTCGAATGGCAATTTCTTTGGAGCGATTGCCCCATTCCCAATCATAAGGCGGTTGCCATTCGCGGATGGGACGCAGACGGTCTACTTGAGTGACGATCGCGATCGCTGGTAAATCTGCAACTTCTGCTTTTATATCTTGCAAAAAGTCTACATCCATTTGCAGGGCAGGATCGAGGGCAGGGGTAACTAATAGCAGCAAATCGGCATTGATGGCATAATCAAGCACTAGGTTTCTTAGATCGCCACGGTTGACTTGTTCGTAACCAGGTGTGTCCCAAAGCGTCAGGGTTTCCCCACCTTGAGTCTGCCATTGATAATTCTGAATGCGATCAGTACTGGGTAAAACATCAACGGCTGCTAAATCCGCCTGAAATAGGGTGTTGATCAGGCTACTTTTTCCTGAACCTGTGCGTCCCACCAGCAGAATATTCACGGGTTTTTGCTCAACGGCTTCGGCTGGTTGAGCTTGAGTCAAGATTTCTCGGAGTGTTTGAGTTTTTGCCTTGGGTAAAGTCGTGGATACTACAGTTGCTGAAACTGGTAATTTACTACGTCCGTAGAGTGCGATCGCTTGCCGACATAAGTTTCTCAAGGCAGCTTCCCGGAATAACTGACTCAAATTTCCCAATAATTGCTGAGTTGCCTGGTTACTGGAACCCTGACTGGCTTGTTTTGCCACCGCCGCCACCGGATTTAAGATCCACTGTGCCCAATTCCAAGCTTTCCAAAATTTTCGAGCCGATGGTTCCAATTTCCGGTAGACCTCATATCCTTGGTATGCTTGCCCAACCGTCACCTGATTGAGGATAGGGGATAGCTTTTGCATCCACTGATCCATATCATCCACCGTTCCGCGAATCAGCCCGTAAGCTTGGGGGACGTAGATGTTCAGCAGAGGATATTGAATTTGAGGATTATAAATATGAGCGATCGCTACTACCAAATCCTGGCATCGCGTCCAAAAAGTTGTCCAGTCTTCCCAAATCGGGCGATCGCCTTGTGCTGCTTGCAGAATCTCTTGGAGTGCGTTTTCTGCAAGCTTTGTCACATCACTTCCGGCTGATGTTCTGACTGTATCCTCTGCTGCCGATTCTAATTCTTCTTGGACTTGAGCTAATACAGCTTCCACTTGGTTAACAGCAGGTTGAGTCCATTTAACCAACAGCCAACGCCAACCAACGAATAAGAGGGTGAATACACCCCAAATCCAACTAATACCCCAGGCGTGAATTTGTGAACCGGCGGATACCAGTAAGAAAATAATGATAAACGCGATCGGGATTACTAAAACTACCCACTGCCACGGTTTTAATCGCACCATTGCCCCATACCTGCTTTGAAATGTTGGGAAATTCGAGTTTTTGCAAAAATTGCTCTTATAAAAAGTCTATCGTCTTCAATCTAGGCAGGATATTTGATTATATTTTGGGATATGAGGAGCGATTACCTTCGACATGCTCGGCGATCGCAAGCAAGAATAAAAATAGCGATCGCCTGTCAGACAGACTTCAAATACTCCTTGAATGCTACAAAAGTGTAGCATTCAAGGAGTAAAGGCTGTGGCTTCCATCACGATCGACATTCCCGACGAACAATTGCAGAAACTGCAAATACTAGCACAAGAAAGTGGTATCTCGCTTGAAGATTTGTTACGTACCAGAATAGAAGACTGGCTCAGTCACCCGACGAGCGAGTTTGCTCAAGCAGCCAACTATGTGCTAAAGAAAAATGCCGAATTGTACCGACGTTTAGCATGATACGTTACCTGACGGTCGTGGAAGTCCTAAATCTGCATCGTCAGGTTATAGAACAGTCTGGAGGGGCATTAGGTATACGTGACCTTGGTATCTTGGAGTCTGCTGTAGCGCAACCAAAGATGACTTTTGGTGGAGAAGACTTATACTCCATACAGCACTTCCGGCAGCTATGAGGTACACCTTAAAACTGAAAACCTTGACAGAACAGGGGAAAGGAGAAAAGCTGTATTGCATAATAGCCGGAAGCGCTGTAATTATTGAAAAGGCTTCAGCATTAGGTTTCTCTTTGGTCAAAAATCATGCTTTCCTTGATGAAAATAAGCGGACTGGTCACGCAGCGATGGAAATATTTCTTGTTTTAAATAGTATGGAAATTGGTGCTTCGATCGAAGAACAGGAGCGTGTTGTCTTGCTGTTAGCGGCTGGTAATTTAGGGCGTGAAGAATTTACGGAGTAGCTCAGGCTAAACCTTAGAGCAATTTAAACATCTTCTTATAATAAAACGAGATTTAAATTGGGTAATGAGGCTATTTTATCCAATACACTTTGCAAACGCAAGAATAAAGATAGCGATTAACAAGGCTTTTTGTTGCCGATGAAATTTCCATTAGAAGCTTGGGAATAATAAATCATGCTGGAGAAACATTTGCAATGAATCTCAGCAGATTAGGTGTGTTTCCCATCGGCAATTCAAGGAGCCAATTGTTAATGAAAGTAAGTTCATCAGGGACTAAGCTAGGTTGTGCATTTGTTAGCAGCAGTTTTTTAGCGGCAGCAATCATCGGTTTTAGTGGAGCAAATGCTTCGGCTGCTCAATTCATCACAATTGAAAGCACTGGCACATTATCAGGAACAATCGAACTTCCTAGAAATAATCCCAATTTCAATAACAGTATTACTCGTATTGATACGGATGACACTGGAACTTATTACCGGAACTTAGGTACTAATAATAATCCTAATTATGTTCCTGTATACCAGTCAGATTATTTACAGGTAGAAACACGCTCTGATGGAAGTCTGCATTACTTTGTTGACTTTAAAGGTATTCCCTTTGTCTCATTTGATGGTGTTCTGACATCGCCCGTTCTCTCTGGTGGTCAGTTGACTCCCTATAAATACCAAGGACAATTGGCAGGAACCAAATTTCAAGGAGTAGTTCAGGATGAATTTAATTTCATAAAAGCCTTATACACTGGTACTGTTACCGACCCAGATACCGGAAAGCAGTATCAGGGAACTTTTGAAGTAAGTGGATATGGGGAGCGATATAGCGATCGCAATGGTAGCTTAACTCCCACAGTCTTTGATTTCCAGTCTGATATCCCAGGTTCGCCAACTGTAACATCCTTGACCATCGCTAACGCTACTCTGGCGAATTTAAGAATCAAAGTACCTATTGATGAAACTTCTATTCCAGAACCCGCTAGCATTCTCGGAACCTTTCTGGTAGCTGGTTTTGGTATGGTTTTGAAAAGAAAAAAAGACATCTGCCCTAAGAAAGTATTGGGCGATTAGAAGTCGCTACTACACAAAGCTTAGTTCACAGACGTGGACTAATACAAAATAAAGGGTTTGCTTAACCTGCGGAGGCACGTAAAGTCTTGTGTAGCCAAGACTTATATTTGCCCAAAGGAATAATAAATTAGACTTTAAAAACATCTTCGTAAGAAGATGTTTTTAAACTGGGAAGTTGATAAATTTCATAATCCAGAGTAGTTTTAAAAACGAGCCGAACTTTTGCTAGTTCGGCTGAGTTTAATTAATCGTCTATACGCAGTAACTTGCGGTAAAACGGTTGTGAAAAATCGGTCAAGCGATGGCGTTTATAGTTTTCCATAACTTCAATTAAAAAATTAATAAACTCGAAACTAGCCATCATCAGTTCATAACTCAGGTCTGCGTTCCCATCAAACTGAATTCGGCAACGGGTTAAGTCTGAGGGTAAAGTAGCAACATTCCAGGAGGCGACGAAAGGTATATGTTCACTAGCTTCTATCTTCCGGTGTCCTTCCAAGACCCCTTTTTGATAAAGACTGATGGCATAGGGTAAGAAATTGCGCTTAGTACCCTGGACGTAAGGTAAGTAAACACTGGCTTGTTGCTGAGTAGCAGGCTGGAGTTGCTCAATAGACATTGTTAAATATTCCTCAAGTTAGTTGGCAACTAGGGATATTAGTGGATGTTAGTAGTGTTCCCAAAAGATGTGTCTAAAGCACACAGTAGAAAGAGGTAGTAGGGAGTAGGGGGAAAATAGCTCTTCTCTGCACCCTTCCCCCTGCCCCTAAATGAAGTTACTGCTAAGAAATATTAAAATTTCAGTTACAATAAGGCTGCATTAACTTTGATCGAAGGTGGGCGCAATAACATAACATGAAAAATCCCCACTATTAAAGTTGTGGATGTTATTATTGCTGTTTCTCCCAACAAAAAGCTGCTCCTACCTTGGTATCACTTTGCATAAACCGGAGTTCTCATTGAAGAAAGTTCTACTCTACAAGCTTCCTGCCCAAGTGGTTATCAAAGGAATCAAGCCTCTGTCTAAGAGTTGGAAACGTGGTTAATGCTAAGTAATTACCCAGAGTGGAAGTGACAACAAAAGTAGTCCCAGCAGCTTTTGGCTTAGGGATAGCGGGTATTGCAGTTTGCCCATTCCGATTAATATCGGGAAAAGTAGCTTAGGGATATTTGTCCGTAAAATTACTAACTGTAGACAAATACTGGTTTTTGAATCAAGCAACCTAACCTATGCCAGCGAATTCCTGGCCCGAAGAAGATTCTTATCAAGAGCTTGATCCGCTCAACTCCTTGTTGTCTGACCTATCAGTGGATGAGGAGTCAGTGTTAGAGACAGATCCTGTGTCTGTAACATCCCGGTTTCAAGGTCGTAGACGTAAGGCTGCTCTAGTCTTGACCGTTGTCTGGAGTAGCACGATCGCTCTACATTTAGTTTCTTGGGCTTCTATATTTATTCTAGGACTGACCACCATTCTAGGATTTCATGCTTTGGTGGTAGTGTTTACTAAATCCCGTCGCCATCCAAAAGAAATACAGGGAGATTTGCCCTTTGTATCTGTGCTGGTAGCTGCAAAAAATGAGGAGGTAGTAATTGCTAAATTAGTCAAAAATCTTTGTAATCTGGAATATCCAGGTGGAAAGTATGAAGTCTGGATAATTGACGATCATAGCAGCGATCGCACGCCACATTTATTAGCAGAATTAGAGCAGAAATACAACCAACTGAAAGTACTCAGGCGTTCAGCAGAAGCGAGTGGCGGCAAGTCAGGGGCATTGAATCAGGTGTTGCCACTGACAAAGGGCGACATTATAGCAGTATTTGATGCTGATGCTCAAGTTGCGCCAGATATGCTGCAACAAGTAATACCTTTATTTCAAAGAGAAAAAGTGGGGGCGGTGCAGGTGCGAAAAGCGATCGCCAACGCCAAAGAAAACTTTTGGACTAAGGGGCAAATGGCCGAAATGGCCCTTGATACCTGGTTTCAGCAACAGCGCACTGCCCTTGGTGGGATTGGCGAACTGCGGGGCAATGGTCAATTTGTCCGGCGTTCAGCCTTGGAAAGCTGCGGTGGCTGGAATGAAGAAACCATTACCGATGATTTGGATTTGACAATCCGTTTACATTTGGATAAATGGGATATTGAGTGTGTTTTCCATCCAGCAGTGCAAGAAGAAGGTGTGACAAATGCGATCGCACTTTGGCATCAGCGCAGCCGGTGGGCAGAAGGCGGTTATCAACGCTATCTAGATTATTGGGATTTAATTCTCAAAAACCGTATGGGATGGCGCAAAAGCTGGGATTTGCTGATTTTTATGCTGATTATGTATATCTTACCCACAGCAGCAGTCCCAGATTTATTAATGGCGATCGCGCGTCATCGTCCACCAATGTTAAGTCCGATCACAGGCTTGTCCATTTCTATGTCGATGGTAGGAATGTTTACAGGTCTGAAGCGGGTCCGTCAAGATCAAAAATTCCCACTTTCTACATATCTTACGATGCTGGTGCAAACCCTGCGTGGCAGTTTATATATGTTGCACTGGTTAGTCGTCATGAGCAGTACTACTGCCCGGATGTCAGTAAGACCAAAGCGCTTAAAATGGGTGAAAACTTTGCATACGGGGAATGGAGAATAGCCCCTTTGGGGAATTAAAATAACAGAGGCAGGAGGCAGGAGGAATAATGCCCTCTGCCTCCTGCCTTTTTGACTGTAGACCATAATATTCACAGTTCGTTTTTTCTTCTGAAAAAGCTAGACTAAGCTAAAACACATTTAATTTGCAGATTAAAATTTTATCAATATCTTGTGGGGTGGGCATCTTGCCCGCCCTAATGATGCAAGTTAAATGCCGATTAGCTTCCTGATGAAAATGAATGAAGAACAATGGCGGCCACTTAGGAAAGAACACTGGTTACTGCTTAAGCAGCAATTTCCCATTGGTCGTAAGTTTTGGGCAAAAGTAGGAAAAATTAGACCTTTTGGCATATTTATAGAAGTCGATGATTTTCCAAAGGATTCCTATAGGTATATAGGTTTAATTCATATTGGGCCTATTTTTTACTACAAAGAGGAGTGTAAACCACTACCCCTAGATTATGCTGAGTGGCCTCAAGAAGGCACGTATATTTATTGTATGGTTTATTATTATAGAGAAGAAGACGACAACAATAATGGACAACTTTGCTTACGTTGGCTGGGAGAAACCAGTCAATCTCGACCTGAAGCATAGCGATTATCCCTCACTTTAGAAGCAACTACATAGAACTTCCAAAGAATAAATTACTCAACAAAAATCGGTTATATCGTATATTTTATGGTACAAACAAATAACTAACGAATTAAACAAAATAAACTTAACTAGTAGTAAAACTAAAAATCTAAGTTGGATCTAGCTTTGTAGTATTTTATTGAAACTAAAATCATGAGTAAGATATAATTATTAACATCAGCTTTGATTATTTTTCCGCATCAAATAAGTTTTATTCATTTCCCAGTTTTTAATTCAATATTAAGAGCATTATTCCTCATCAACTTCTGATTCTTCTATCCACTCAGGTGTAGTTATGGAATCGGAGAATTCTGGGAAATCATCTGCAAAGCGGATAACTTGTCCGTTAAAGAATTCTGCTAGACGTTGAGCTGCGATCGCTACTTCATCAACTTCCCAATTAGTTGCAGGTGTTCGCTGTGGCGCTGGAGGCAAAGTTTCCGCCCCATTCCTATTTGCTCCATTCCTATTTGCCCCATTTCCATTTGCTCCATTTCCATTTGCTCCATTTCCATTTGCCCCATTTCCATTAGTCCCATTTCCATTTCTTGCAATCGGCTCAGTTTTCAGTGGTGCTGGTGGTGGCGTTGCTGGCTGTGGTACTGGCGCTGGAGGCGAAATTTGCTGGTTGTAACTTGGAATAGCTGGTTGCTGAACGCGAGTAGAGTCTTTTGGCGGAGGAGCTTTATTAGCGGAGGTAGCAGTTACAGAGCTTATTTGTTCCAGATTTACCTGAACTTCACACCCAAAAGTCTTTTGAAAAGCTGCCTTCATCATCGGGAGATCGGATTTAAGTGTTTCATACCACTTAGCTCCTTTGACAGCAATACGCGCTACAGTACCGTTAAACTCTATTAGCTGGCACATTTGCCCCAATAAAGCTTGTCGGGAAGGCATCGGAAAATTAGCACGCACCTGTTGCCAAACCTGAGTTAAATCATATTGTGCTTCTCCAACAACTTCTGAAGTGACTGCTTCAACGTTCGCAGGTGACACCGGTACAGATACAGGTTCTGGGGTTGATGGTGAAACAGAGTTAGCAGGAGAATTGTGATTTGTTTGCCGTTCAACTGCGCCAGATGAAGCAACGGGCTGATTTTGGGTAGTCGCTACCTGATGGTTTGGAGAATTATGATTTGTTTGTAGTTCGGCTATCGGTAAAGAAGAAACTACATGATTTTGGGGAACTGCTGGAGGATAGCTAGGAGATACAACCGGTGGGTTAACTCGCGGCGCGATACTTGGGGCTTGTGGTTGAATATTCGTCGCACTGGGTAACAATCCTAGTAATGTTACCTCTAACCACAAACGCGGCTGGGTGCTGTTTTTAATTTGCACTTCCGATGTTCGCAGGTGTTGCTGTCCTGCCAAAATCACGCTCATATCGAAGTATTGGGCAAACTCAACCAGCGCCGTCCAGGTTTGCTGAGTACAAGCAACCAAATCGTGGCGGTTGGGTGCAGTTTTGGCAATGAGTAAATCGCGGTAGAAGGCCGCAAGATTTTGCAGGAGAGTTAGGGGTTCTCGACCACGATCTAGAATGTAGTGAGTACAGTCTAGAACTGCTTCCGGTTTATCTTGAGCGATCGCATTTAAAAGCCCCAGTAAGTCCTGTTCGCTTACTGTCCCCACCAAATCCCAGACTCTATTCGGTGTCACTTCACCTGCTAACAAACCCAATTGATCGAGTAAACTTTCGGCATCCCGTAACCCTCCCTGAGAAAGTTGGGCTATGAGGGTTACTGCGTCGGGTGAAATATGAATGCTTTCATAAGATGCGATCGCACTTAAATGCTTAACCATCGCCTCTAACTGAATGCGTCTAAAATCAAACCTTTGACAGCGTGAAATAATCGTTGGTAACACCCGTTGCGGGTCTGTTGTCGCCAATACAAAAACTACGTGTTTCGGTGGCTCTTCTAGGGTTTTAAGTAGCGCATTGAATGCCTGGGTACTGAGCATGTGGCATTCATCGATTACATAAACCTTATAACGACACTGCACAGGAGCAAACTGGGCTTTTTCAATCAACTCGCGGATATTATCGACACCAGTGTTACTAGCGGCATCAATTTCAATTACATCTAAGGCATAACCCTTGGTGATTCCCTGACAAACATCACACACGCCGCATGGTTCAGCAGTGGGGCGATCGCTTTTGAGACAATTGAGAGATTTAGCCAAAATCCGGGCGCTAGAAGTTTTCCCCGTACCTCTTGGCCCAGTAAATAAATAGGCGGGGGCGATTTTGGATGTGCCGATCGCATTCGTGAGGGTGGTAGCGATCGCCTCTTGTCCCACCAGTTCAGCAAAACTTTTGGGGCGATATTTATGGTGCAGGGGTTCGTAAGACATGGAAAAATAGACTTCAATGCCTTTCAACGTGAATAAGTAGCACCGAGTCGAGTTTAGGATTCAATTATTTTAAACTCTCGTACCTGCTTGGTTTATCGATGTTGCCATAGCGCTTACACTCAACTAATGCCGTCAATTTTGGCACTCAGGAAAGCAAGCAACCAGATCATATTCTTGACTATGATTTCAACATCAACGTATCGGAATTATAGCATAGCATTTAGTACATTTGTTCTATTTAATGTTGTGGGGCAGGGGAAAATAACTCTTGACAAATGACAAATGACTAATAACTAATGACTATACGTTTTATTGACCGAACTAACGCCATAGTCCAGTGCGATCGCTACAATTTTAGGATAAGCAAAACTCGATGGTGCAGCAGATGCTCAAGCGGCTATTTCAATGGCTCAAAAAGCTTTTTCAGAGCTTGTTTGGTGGAAAAAAGACTACCTCAAAATCTAGAGGAAATATCCAAAAAGAACCAGCACCACCCCTAAGCGATACGGATCTGGAATTTCTCTTTACGGAGCTATTGCAAGGAGTACATCAGGCACGAGGGGAAGCCTGGGCGCAAAAGTGGCTGCATAATATTGAACATCGGATTACAACTGAAGACTGGGTTGAGTGGTTAGAACGCTTTGGCGAAAAATTGCTAGCATCACCTACACCCAATAATGAAATCGCTGCGCGGTTAGTACAACTGGGTGAGTTGAACATCGGAGAAATCGGAGATGTCGCCCATAGTATTGGGATGCAGTTGTTAACACGCAATCAAGGCGAACCAATTTGGGAATATGAAGGGCCAGATGCGATTAGCACGATTTTACCATCTGAGCCAACCGCCCCGACATCAGAACCAGCAGATGCGCCACAGAACCCCCCAGAGGGAGAATACCAAACTGTCACCCTAGAAGAGTTGTTTGTGATGTTACAGGACGATGAAAACTTACGCCAGCAGATTGCTCAACAACTTGCCGTTGAGACAGACGATCCACAAGTCCTTGTCCAGGCGTTGATTAATCAATTATATCCTGCTGGTCAATCGACTACAGAGCAAACAGAAAATTAATCGAATCGGGGAATTGTAACGTTGTAATACTGTACTCTTGAATATTTGTATATTTTTTGCTAACCTGCGACGGAAGCGCTGTCCCGATCTAATGGATTTTTACGTAATTGATGACTTTTTTAACACAACGATGGCTACAATCTAGAAAAACAAAATCCAATAGTGTGGCAGATGCTCAGGCGGATATCGCAGTCGCTTAAAAGGTTTTTAAAGCGCCTCATTGAAAGTAAGCAGGCTAGTTCTCTCAAGGGTGCGAGAGGACACAATCTGGTGGAGTTACTACCAGAACTAACCAATGCCGATTTGGAACAATTGTTTATCCAATTGTTAGAAGGCGTGCATCAAGCACGAGGACGACAGTGGGCATTGAGGTATCTGCAACGGGTCGAAAATCGGATTCCGGCTGAACGCTGGATAGATTGGTTGGTGATGTTTGGCGAAAGCTTGCTAGCTTCACCTGCACCGAATCCTCTTTTAGCAGCCCAGATGGTGCAATTGGGGGAACTTGGTGTTGGCAGAATTGGAGATGTTGCTTATGACATTGGCATCCGAATGATGCAAAACTCACCTACACAGATAGAGTATGAGGAGAATTATCCCGAAGAGGACTTAGAAATCACTCCTGAAGAATATGGGGTAGAAATCACTCCTGGGGAAGAACTAATTCACAACTTAGGTGAGCAGTTATGGGAGGATGATGAGCCAGATGTCATAGAAGCTACTCCTGGGCAAGAACTGATCCGCAATTTAGGCGAGCAGCTATGGGAGTATGATGAGCCAGATGTCGGAGAAATTACAACCGATGAAGAAATTATCCCAATTTCGCCTGGGCAAGAGCTAATCCGTAGCTTCGGTGAGCAATTATGGGAATATGATGATGTGCCAGATGTTGAACCGATCGCGTTAGCGCCTGAAAATGCTTCTTTTGAGGAAAGATTCACCGAGAATTCAGAGGAATTGGTATTGGAGGATGAAAGGGAAGAAGCCCAAACCACAATACCCGAAAATCTTCCTCTCCCCGCCAAGGAAGATTCAATCACCTCATTAGCCCAAGTGAGGTTCGATGATGAAGAAGTTATTCAAAGTACAACAGGAGCAAGTCTCCTTTCTACTAGACAAAGAACTGAATTAACAACTTCTCCCTCAGTGGAAACCTGGGATAACGCTTTGACAAATTTAGAGCCAAATGTGGCTAATACATTAGATGAGTTGTGGGTGAGATTGGATCAGAGTACCAATTTAGTCCAGCAACTTGCTTCTAACTTGGCAGTTCAAAGCAGTAATTCTCCTGGTATTATTGAGCGACATAGCGATAATCCGATTACCCACGCTCAAGGGTGGTTTTACCAAGGTCTTCAGCAAGCGAAAACAGGAGATTTATTAGGCGCGATCGCATCTTACGATCAAGCTATTGAACTTCAACCAGAATTTTCAGAGTATTGGTTTAATCGAGGCTTGACACTGTTCCATTTAGAACGTTTTGAAGAAGCGATCGCATCTTACGAAACCGCCATAGAATTAAAACCCGACTTCTACAAAGCTTGGTACAACCGGGGTGGAACTCTCGGAGAATTAGGATATTTTGAAGAAGCGATCGCATCTTTTGACAAAGCTATAGAAGTCAAGCCAGACTACCAAGAAGCGTGGTCTAGCAAGGGTTTGGCACTACTGAAATTAGGTTGGCTACCCGAAGCGATTTCTAGTTATGACCAAGCCCTGTATTTGGAACCAGAAGACCAGGAAAACTGGTATCACCGAGGCATAGCCTTAGCAGTAGGCGAACAATTTCCAGAGGCGATTATATCTTACGACAAAGCCCTAGAAATTGACCCAGAATATCACGAAGTTTGGATAGATCGGGGTGTAGTGCTGTTTAATTTGGGAAGGTGGTCAGATGCGATCGCTTCCTGGGATAAAGCACTGTCAGTTCAAGCCGACTTCTACTTAGCTTGGTACAACCGGGGTATAGCGTTAGATAACTTAGGTCGTCGCCAAGAGGCGATCGCCTCCTATCAACAAGCGATCGCCATCAAACCCGACTTCCACCTAGCTTGGTACAATCAGGCAGTGGCGCTGTTTTATTTAGAACAATTCACTCAAGCGATCGTCTGTTATGACAACGCTTTGGAAATTAAACAAGATTATTGGGAAGCTTGGATTGGTCGGGGAACTGCGATCGGTCATTTAGTAGATTCTGACGCATTGCTGAATTTCTCGAGTAATATCACAGAGGCAAATCCCGACTTACAACAGGTTAGCTACGAAGGAAAATTAGCCAGCTACGAAGAAGGGTTAAAGCATTTGCGGACAGATACCCACCCAGAAGGTTGGGGTAGATTGCATTTAGCGATCGCTAATACTTATTACGAACAAGGCAAAAAATATCCCAATCCCCGCGATTATTGGCGGAAAGCTGCATCTGAATACCATCAGGCGCTATTAACCCTAACACTAGAATATTTTCCCCAGTTCCACCTAGAGGTTTTGCAATCTCTAAGCAAAGTCTTGATGGGTTTGGGACAAACAACACAAGTCCAAGAATTGCTGCAACGCGGTACAGATTTATTGCGACAATTGCTGAGTGAAGAAACTCGCTCATCCGAAAGTAAAAAACAGCTAGCTTTGAAATTTGCAGGCTTCGATCAATTGGCAGTTGATTTAGCAGTAGAGTCTGGTGATTTAGTAGAAGCTTGGGAAATTGCCGAACAAGGCAAAAATGCTTGCTTAAACTGGCTGCTTTCTGGCTGGAATGATAATATTTACTCGCCCTATTATGGTGCAATTCAAGAACTATTCAATCCGACAACAGCAATTATTTACTGGCATATTAGCCCAGTAGCCCTACATACTTTCATTCTCAAAGACCAAGCGCCATCACCGATCCTCTTATTTACACCCATGCAAGATGCTGGGGGAATACCTTTAGGAGAAGACGCTATCCGTCTCAATGAATTGCCACTACCCGAAGCAGTGCAACGCCTAATTGAATTTGAAATTTGGCTAGAAGATTGGCATCAAAAATACCAAGAATATCGCACCACAGCCCAAGACAAAGAAAGTAAAAGCCAGCATTCTTGGCGAGTGGATATGGAACAGAAACTGGTGCAGTTATATGGGATATTGAATATTTCCACAATTTCCCAGGAACTCGAAGGCATCACCCAACTAGTTTTAATTCCTCACCGCGACTTGTACAGATTGCCCATTCATACCCTTTTCCATCTCTCTTCCCCATCCCAAGAAGAGTTGCCGAATGTGGAGTCAAATTTCACCGTTACCTATCTGCCTAGTGCCCAAACGGGTTTATCAATAAGAAATGAAGATATTTGGCAGTGGCAAAATCAGTTATTGCTAAGTGTCGAACATCCTGAAAGTGCAGCTTATCCTACAGTAAAATTTGCTAAACTGGAGTCTGAAGTTGTTAGCCAGATGTTCAATAATGTTCAAAGAATTCAGGGAGTAGAAGCTACAAAAAATGTTGTAGAAAATGCCTTTTTTGATAGTTACAATATCTTTCATTTTACGGGGCATGTCACTAATAATTTGGCTGAACCCAAAAAGTCAGAATTAGCATTAGCAGGTGAAGAAAAACTCACTCTAGATGAAATCGTCCAACAAAATCTAGCAAGTTACAACCTTATTACTCTCTCTGCCTGTGATAATTTAAGTACTAGTAACTACACTACCAGTAGTGAATATGTAAGTTTAGCCAGCGGTTTAGTGAGTCACGGTGTTCCTCATGTAGTAAGTACTCTCTGGAGTGTAGAATCTTCAGCTAGTGCCTTAGTAATGATAGAGTTTTACCGGAGATTACAGCCTAATAAATCAGCAGTTACTGCCTTAGCTGAAGCAACACTATGGCTGAAAGAACTAACGGCTGGAGAACTGACAAAATGGTATGAAGATATTTTGAATAATCTGCATCCTGAAGAATTGCGAATTCAAACTTATTTAGCCACACAACTATATAGAAATAGTAAAATGGCATCAGATAAAAATCTTTATAATCATCCTTACTACTGGGCAGCATTTACGATTACAGGTAAACCTAATTAATCCTTTGAGGTAGGGGCAATTCATTAATTGCCCCCTACCTCAAAATCTTTACTTTTAGTTTATAAACCTTTGAATTAAGTTTAATCTAACTCCCTACGTCCTTCCAATGCCCTTGCCAGGGTCACTTCGTCTGCATATTCCAAATCACCACCTATAGGTAAACCAAAGGCAATCCGCGTCACTTTAGTAAATGGTTTCAGTAGCTGACCGATATATAGTGTTGTTGTCTCTCCTTCTACACTTGGACTAATTGCTAGAATTACTTCTTGGGGTTTTTGCTGACTTACTCGCCGTTGCAAAGCCAGTATAGTTAACTGTTCTGGCCCAATTCCATCAATTGGAGAAATCACCCCGCCCAAAACATGATACTTGCCTTTGTACTCGCGGGTTTTTTCCAGCGCAATCACATCGCGGGGATCTGCTACAACACAAATAGTATTGTTGTCCCGATTAGTATTGCGGCAAATTTCACAAACAGGTTCAGCAGATAAGTGAAAGCAAACAGAACACAAGCCTATCTGTTTTTTTGCCTCAATTAAAGCTTGTGCTAAAGCCTCTACTTCTGCTTCTGGACGCTTCAAAATATGCAAAGCCAGTCGTTGGGCGGATTTAGGGCCAACTCCTGGTAGGCGTTGCAATTGCTCAATTAACCGTGCTAAAGGACGTGCGTAAACCGTTGTCTTGTCTCCAGAATGTTGACATTTTTAACAAAATATAAAAAACAATACAGAGGCAGCCTAATGAGGCTTACCTATTCAGATGGGAATGTTTGGATTCGATCCTGGCGTACATCGGTTATTTACTCCTGCTTGACTGTTTCCAGACAAAATCCAATTCGGCAGTGAAGGGTCAGTACAGCTAATTTTAACTATAACAATTTTTCCTGCCTTCGATTTTGTATTGAGTAGATCCCCTTTGCATAAACTTGCACCCTCTGCCACCTTCTGGAACTTACTTCCAGGTTGCTTTCGTTCTACCGTGCCATCTTTTATACTTTGTATCTGCCCGATTTTTTGGCAAGATGCGGCAACTGCTTGCATTCCATTTATATTTATATTCCCGCTCATCCAACACACAAAAATTGCAAAGATTAGGGTTAAAACCTTCAAAATATAGAATTTATATTGCATTATTAATCATCTCCTTTTTTAGTTTCTAAACACTGTTGAGCTTGCAAACATCGCTTTGCCATGTGAACCCATGCATACTCATCCGCGTTATATTCAGTAGCAAATGCAAGACATTTTTCCCACTCCAAAAGCGCATTTTTCTTGTCATTTTGGCGTTCCCTGATTTGTGCCATAAGACAGTAAGCAGGTGCGCTATCGCTTGCCAAGTTAATAGCTTCTCGAAGGTTGTTTTCCGCCTCTACGTATACTTTTTGCTCCAGTAGTGCCCAACCTAGATTTTTGAGCAGACCGTACTTTAACTCCTTGTCTTGACTGTCTTTTGTTACCTTTTGAGCTTCTGTAAGCAAGGCGATCGCTGCGGTATATTTTTTGTCTAAAATATACAAACGAGCCAAGTTATTGTATCCTTTTCCGAAATCGCCGTATACAGCAATTTGATATTCAGCGTGGGCACGGTCAAAATCTTGCAGTCTCTCGTAAAGTTGTCCTAATCTGTGGTGAGTTTTCAGATCGTCTGGGTTAAGCTTGATTGCCCTACTGTAGTTTGACTGGGCGCTGGCTAATCGATTTGCCTTATAGTCTTGCTCTCCTTGGTTATAGTAAAAAGTAGCAATCTTCGGTAAAGAAAAACGAAAGCTAAATAGACAGAGAAACAGCAGTAATGCAAAACCAAACTTAACTTCATTCTGGAAATGCTTTGGAATATTGAGGCTGATGAGAAGGCGCTCAATTGTTTCCTGTCCAGTTTTTGTCAATGCGCCCCCAGCAGCTAAAAGAGTTAACACGCTCTGAGTTGTGATTGTAAAGGCTCCTAGCGTATCTGGCACACCAGTCAAAAAGCGTGAGGAAATATCAACTACCAAGCTGAGGCTAGCTGTTATCAACGTCACACTCCCAATACTCCACAGCCAATCAAATTTGTCCCATTGGTTTATAGGAGGTTCCAGAAACCACCACCAAGCTTCTGCCGGTGGATGCACAATAGCACGCCAGTCAGCTAGTTTAACCAGCTTTGTAATCAACTCGCCTTGTTTTTTTAAGCGCTCATCTAGTGAGATGACCATCATCAGACTTTCTTTATCAGTTTGAGTTTTAGCAGTCCGTGCTGCGTAAACTTCATCCCTTGCTATCAGAACATCCATAACTTGTTGTGGTGATGGATGTGTCGTCACTGCTGTTTCAAGTGCTGTGAGCGTCATATCATATTGTTTAACAGCACTAACTAAGTCAGAGACGGTCATTTCTGCGCTCCTATTTATCTCGCAATCTTTATTATTTATATATACAGTGAACAAATATGAATTTATGCACAAGTCACAATAAAAGAAAAGCGCCTCCCTTTGGAAAGCACTATTTATCTTTACAATTACAATTCAAATTAAAAAGCGCCCTCCTTTCCAGGAGAGCGCTTTCTGATTTAGCTATTTAGCTTTAGCTAGACTTCAGAATTAACCGTTGATAGCAGGAGCAGAAAGAGCAACAGGAGCAAGATCCCCAGCAGCCAAATCTAGAGGGAAGTTGTGAGCATTGCGCTCGTGCATTACTTCCATACCGAGGTTAGCGCGGTTGATTACATCAGCCCAAGTCGCAATCACCCGACCTTCAGAGTCAATGATTGATTGGTTGAAGTTGAAACCGTTCAAGTTGAACGCCATTGTGCTGACACCCAAGGC
>NZ_JBALBW010000035.1:0-40311 GCF_036919895.1 Nostoc sp. | reverse complement strand
TATTAACCCAGATTTTTGCCAAGCTTACTGCTTTAGGTCGTATTCATCCCGTTTCTACAGGCGTTGAACCCTCATAAATTGGCAATGGTATTGATCAAAGTTAGCTATTATCAAATCCAGCTTGCTGTCACCATTCAAGTCTTCCAGCGCAACAGACTCAGGATTTTTCCCGACTGTAAAATTCGTGGGTGTGCCAAAGCCACCACTACCATCGTTCAGTAGCACCGATATATTGTTGTCATCGGAATTAGCTACTACCAAATCGAGTTTACCGTCACCATCAAAATCTGCCACGGCAACAGAACGGGGATTTGTACCGACAGCAAAGTTGGTGGGTGTTCCAAAGCCGCCACTACCATCGTTCAGTAGCACCGATACATTGTTGTCATCGGAATTAGCTACTACCAAATCGAGTTTACCGTCACCATCAAAATCTGCCACGGCAACAGAACGGGGATTTGTCCCGACTGTAAAATTCGTGGGTGTGCCAAAGCCACCACTACCATCGTTTAGTAGCACCGATACATTGTTGTCATCGGAATTAGCTACTACCAAATCGAGTTTACCGTCACCATCAAAATCTGCCACGGCAACAGAACGGGGATTTGTCCCGACTGTAAAATTCGTGGGTGTTCCAAAGCCACCACTGCCATCGTTCAGCAGCACCGATACATTGTTGTCATCGGAATTAGCTACTACCAAATCGAGTTTACCGTCACCATCAAAATCTGCCACGGTAACGGAATTGGGATTTGTCCCGACAGCAAAGTTGGTGGGTGTTCCAAAGCCGCCACTGCCATCGTTTAGCAGCACCGATACATTGTTATCACCGGAGTTCGTTACCACAAAGTCTAGTTTGCTGTCACCGTCAAAGTCGGCTACAGCAACAAAACTAGGACTCACCCCGACTGTGTAGTTGGTGGGAGCGCCAAAGCCACCACTGCCATCGTTCAACAGCACCGAGAGATTGTCATCACCAGAGTTAGCAATCACCAAGTCCTTTTTACCGTCACCGTCAATATCTGCCACGGTAACGGAATTGGGATTTGTCCCAGCTAAGAAGTTAGTTGCACTTGTAAATGATGCACTCATAATTAATTGTTTTGAAGTATGATATCTGGTTGCCTCACATCTGCTTCTCTTGAGATTGATGGTTTATTGGTAATATTCTTTATTAGCAAGGTGAGGGATGCATTATCTAGTTTATTGTCTAAATTTTACTAACCCCTCAGTAAATATACTAATACACGAAGAATCTAGGATTTATGCAAAGGCTTGATTAGCGATCGCATCTACATAATATAAAATTGGATCGGGTGAAATTGAGAGCGCTCACCGCTACATTATTCAGGAGCAGCTTAAACTTTCTGGTTCATAGTGGAAACTAGAAAATCCAACGACTTATATAAGAATTTAGGCTAAAATTCCATAAAATAGCTGTTTTTTATTGCATACTAGTACAGTATTATTACGTATTTAAAGCCAATTGCCAACCAAAACAAAGGTAGACCAAAAGAACGGATTGCGGAAATCAGTTTGGCGAATCATGTTAATTTGTGCTTGCCGTAGTGCTTCAGCTTTAGTGATTTTGGGTTGCCGTAGTTGGTCATAGAAGCGAGTCATCAGCATTTGGGCGGCTTTATCTTTGACTGGCCAAAGTGTGGCAATAGTGGAACGCGCACCGGATTTGACAGCCAAGCCTGCTAATCCCAGAACGGCGCGATCGTCTCCGGTTGCAGTATCACAGGCACTCAGTACCAATAATTCGATCGCTTTTGATGAATTACCACTACGATTTTTCAGGAGTTCGGACAACTCCTTCACATTCAGTCGTCCATCCCACGTCAGTAAAAAGGTATCTTCGAGACGGGAGCTAAATTGTCCGTGGGTTGCTAGATGGATAATATTGGCATTACTGGATTTGACGCGATCGGCCAGGGCTTGAATTGTGAATTGTTGGTTGAGTAACATCGAAGATGGCACTGTTTGGGAGATTTGCTTGACTTCTGATTCCACAGCCGGCAAAGCACTAAAACCAGCACGAGATTGACTGATACCCCCAACAATTGCATCAATGTGGTTTTGCGATCGCGCCGCCATCAGTTGCAATCCCGGAGAGAGCGCCACAGCATACTTCTCAATTAGATATTGATTACCATCATAGAGAGCTGCCATTGGAATGTTCCGCAATCGACCATCCAAAACAAATACCAATGTCTGAGTATTTTTGAAAACTTGGTCTACTTCTGCTGGACGAATCAGCCAGTCATAAATCTGTCGGGACAATCGATCCCGAACTGTTGAGTCTGAGACTGGGTTGAGAGCGACTAAGAAATTATCTAGAGTTTGCTCAATTTCAGCTTTAGATTTTTGAGTAACATAGTAACGCAGTGGTTGTCCGGCTTGGGAGAGAATTATTCCTAAGCGATCGCTTAAGATAATCGGATAAAGAACCGTGGCTGCGGGGTCAACTTGGTCAATTTGCTGGGCTTTATCTAAACAAGCTTCGCGGAAAAAGTTATCAAGTTCGGCGATTTGCAGTGATTCAATCAAGTCTCGCGCTTGTGTTAATGCAGCCTGGGTTGGTTGATCGTCCAGAAGTAAACCCACCAGTTCTCGATAGACAGGCTCCACACTTTCGCGGAAAGAAAATTGCACATCGGGGTTGACACCAACCATATCCCTTCGCAGTGCCTTTAATGACTTAACTGCTTCCGTATAGGCTGTAATTGCTTGTTGACGATCGCCCTGTTGTTTATATAACTTTCCTACTTGCCATGCTGATTGAGCAATGAGATCGTCAGCTTGGAGTTGACGAGCAATATTGAGAGATTTCTGGGCTAGTTCCTGTGCCTCAGATAATTGTTTTGTCCGACGGTAGAGTTGTGACCACTGTTGCAATGCATAGGCTTGGGCGGTTCCATCCTGAATTTTTTCGGCAGACTTAACTGTATCTGCCATCAGTTGTGCCAAATCTTGGCTTGGTAAAACTCGCTCCGGGTTTTCCAAGCGATTCAAGGTGGCGACAAAATTAATCGCTGCATTCAGGGAACTATGACTGGGTGCTAGTTCTGATAACTGTTGTCGTAATTGAGGTGCTAGGGCAATGGCATATTCCAGTTTGTTGTAATCCACCAATAATTTGAAATGAGCTAAACGCGCTTGTAAAGCTTCATTTGGGTTTGTAGCTGCTGTTTGAGCATCTTCAAAGTAATTTAATGCTGCTTCTGGATCTTTTAAGTCAGAGGCAACTTTCCCCAAGCTCGAAAGAATCGAACTTAACTGAGTTTTAGCGGCAATTTTGTTGGCTGTGGCTAAACTTTGTTCTAAAACTTGCTGGCTTCGGGTATCACCGATCGCGTATAAAGCCAAACCTAGCGATCGCAACCCACTAACTTTGATTTCCGAATCTGGCATTGCTGCCAGCTTTTGCGTCAGTGCCTCCAACTGTTGTTTTGATCGGCGGTAAAATCCCAAACTTTGTAAGGCTTGTGCCTGGTTGATTTGACTGCCTAAGCTCCCCATTTTATCGCCCGCTTGCTCATAATATTTTTGAGCTTGTTGCCAAATCTCTAGGGCGGTTTCAGCTTTGTCTGTACGTAGTTTTAAATTTGCTTGAGTATTCAGTACTTGCGCCCAGATAATGGCATCGGCAGAGGGTTTAGTTGTTTGTAAAAGTTTTACACTTTGTTCGATAGATTGTTTAGCTGCTTCCCATTGGTTGAGTTCTTGTTGTGCCAATGAGAGGTAACTTAAACTGATGGCTTCATTAGTGCGATCGCCTTGAGTATGGTACTGTTGCGCTGCTGTTTGCCAAATCTTCACCGCTTCAGCAAAGCGTCCTGAATTGTAGAGGTTGCGTCCCTGTTCTAACCAATTGTTAGCTTGGGAAGGGAATGCGGAGGCATTCAGGGTAGAAGTTGTTGATGCTTGCACAGATGCTTTTGCAGGAGTAATCGTCACTGCCAAACACAAGCTTAAAATACTTAAACACAGATAAAGCCAACGATTTTGTTTGCTTGAGAAAATCATAAAAATCACTGATACTCTCCACAAATGCCAGGTAAAGCAATATGCTTATATTGCCCAGCTATAGTTTGGAACTATCAGTTCAGATTTGTTTGTCTATCAAATTCGGATAGTCAAGTTTGGTTGTCCAGTACCTTTTAAGCAGTTGCCATTTTAAAACCCAAAAAGCTGACTGTACAGGAAAATTATGCTTGCGAACTAACATTGCAGAGTCTTAATTCAGCCTAACAAGTACGGTTATCTAGGAACCGCGGCACAGGTTAATGCTGTCTTTACTTGAGCAGGAGATTTATCTGCGATTAATTCAATTTTGCCCTGAGCATTGCGATGCCAAGAAGTAGCTTGGAGAATAACTTCTGGAGATTCGAGGATTTGTGCTGTAACTGTGCTAGTTTTCTGGAATGCAGAGATATCGCGAATATCAGACCAAGTGCGATCGCTCCTCACTTCCTGACTAGGATTTTCTGGTATTCCCCCTCTCCCTGTAGCAACAAAACTACTACCACTTGTATCTGCACAACCTGCGGCAACTTTTTGGGACGGATCTACTAAGTTTGCAGGTAGTTCGATTAAACCAGAATTGGGGTCAACGCCAAAATTGTTAATATCTACCGTTCCGTTAACTCCAAATTGGGAACTGGCTGTAATATCACTTTCCAAAGTAAGTTGGTCGCGGAATTGTAAACCGAAAATACCTTGGGTGGTAATGTTGATATTTCCACCACTTCCGAGTACCGCATTAGCAACAATATCACTGTTTTCGTTGGGAAGCGCCACAATTGTCCCAGCGATAATATCAATATTTCCCCCTGTAGAACCACTACCAGCATTAGTTGTAATATTACTACCTCGTCGTAGTAGCAGAACATTATTTGCTTGGAGTTGAATGTTCCCTTGACTACCTCCATTGACTTCAGAACGCAGACTTGCCTTATTATCTAAGAGAATATTATCAGCGCTGATGTTAAGATTACCTGCGTCTCCGCTTCCTATATTACTAACTGTTATTTCTGCCCCATCGCGGACACGCACAGTATCAGATTTAATATTTACAGATCCTGCGGCAAAACTAGTGGTAGAAGATGCGGTAATAGCACTGGGTAATTGACTACCATTAAATAGGGTTTGGGAAATTCCTTGTATGTCAATATTTTTAACTTGTAGGTTAACATTCCCCGCATTTCCCAGCCCCTGACTAGATGAGGTAATCTGCCCACCGTTGAACACCCGCAAGTTTTCTGCTTGCAAATTGATATTACCACCCTGACCTTCTGCATTCTCTCCTAGTGCAACAGTGATACCACTGAGGGCTTGGCTATAAAGATCAAGCACGGGATCACTGACTTGTACTTCTGTTGCTGTAATATTGATGTTCCCCGCTGTGCCTCTACCTGCAAGTGTATCAATTGGACTCCCTGAAATTGCGCTAGAGATGGTTCCACCGCCAGCAAGGACAAGTTGTCCAGCGTTAATCGTAATATTACCCCCCTCTCCATCAACAAGGTTTTGAATTGAACTAATGATCGCACTGCTAAAACTAGCTGAGGTTGTGCCACGAACTTCCAGGCTCTGAGTCGCCGTCACGGAGATATCTCCTGCCTTACCTGTCGTAATATTCGGCTGTCCGGTAAAGAAATCAAGTAATCCTAGTAAATCGCTGCTGATGCGTCCCCCATCAAGCAGTCGTACCCGTTCAGCATTTACCGTAATTGCACCACTATCATTCTGTTGCCCCCCTGTAACTAGCGTTGTAATTGCTCCTGGGACATAGGCACCTGTAAATGGATTGGGAAATGGCGTGTAACCACCAACTTCCACATCCGTAGCTCGCACCGTAATATTGCCCGTTTTGGCGTTATTGATTGGAGCGAAGGTAAAAAAGTCAAAGCCATAGTTGATGGAGCTTATCCATGCGCTATTGGCAAGGCGCAGCAGTTGAGTGTCAATTGTGATATCTCCGGCGATCGCTCCACTTCCAGTTACACTGGTGCTTAAGCCAGGAGGTGTATAATTTGTAGGATTAGAGATACCCATTAAATCTACAAATTCTGTCGTCTGGACATTGATACCCTGTCCTTTACCATTCGCGCCAGTAGACGATGCTATATTTGAGCCATCCTGTAAGGTTAATCCGCGCCCTCGGATATTAATTGCACCCCCTGTCCCACCACTGGTATCAATAGAGGATGATTCGCGCAGGGTGACGTTGCCCCATGTTGGCAAAGTGGATGAACTCGCCAATTGCCATTTACCAGAAGAAGGTATACTCACAGTACCATTTTGCATCGCCCACAATTCCACATGGCCATCGGGTGCGGAGAGATTAGCACTGTTGATATCAATTTGTCCCCCAATCAGTGCCAATGTTTGATTTGGTAGTGTTGACAATGTTGGCATCCGAAAAAAGAAATTGTTGGCAGGCGCACCTTGCACTTGTATCGCTCCAGCATTTGCCCCAAGTTGCAAGCCAATAGGTACACTCATCGTCAATAATGGTGAATTATTCCCATTCACGGCACTGAATTCAGTCCCATCTGCGAATTTAATACTATTAGCAGTAGTTACCACAAACGAACCACCAATATTCAGACTGGCATTTTGACCAAATATAATCCCGTTAGGATTCATCAAAAATAAACTGGCAGGATAATTACCGTTAAGAGTCTGAATCAAGCCATCAATGTTAGAAACATTTCCACCAGTTACTCGACTAAATATAGTTTTAATATTTGGCGTATTAATTAAATCGAATGTCGCCGAACCGCCAGTGGGTATAGAAAAGTTACTAAAACTGTGAAATAAATTATTACCTTTTTCAATACCATTGAGAATATTAAAATTATTACCACTTGAGTTGACAACGGTGTTAGTTGTGCCATCTGATGTGACTTGTGCATTTGCAGGAAAAATCATCCCACCTATCAATATTCCACTGATCAAACCCAAGCACAAGGAAGTTACCTTCATTTACACCATCTCCATTTAGACTTGTACTTAGGATTCCCTCAAATTAGCTTTTAGTAACCGCAGCACAAGTCAATAATTGTTGTATTGGCGCAATAGATTTATCTGCAATTAATTCAATTTTTCCTTGTGCATTACGTCGCCAGGAAGTTGCTTGCACTAAAGATTCTGGAGTTTCTGGTATTTTGGCTGTGACTGGGCTAGTTTGACGATATGCGTTCAAATTGCGGATATCAGACCAAGTGCGATCGCTCCTCACATCCTGACTGGGATTTTGGGGTATCCCACCTCTCCCTGTAGCGACAAAACTACTACCACTTGTATCTGCACAACCTGCGGCAATTTTTTGGGAGGAATCTACTAAGTTTGCAGGTAGTTCAACTAAACCAGAATTGGGGTCAACACCAATATTATTAACTTGGACTGTACCGCTAACTCCAAATTGGGAACTCGCTGTAATATCACTTTCTGGGGTGAGTTGGTTACGGAATTTTAAGCCAAAGATGCCCTGAGTAGTAATGTTGATATTGCCACCATTACCATTCAAAGCATTGGCAATGATATCGCTGTTTTCTAACCCAACAATCACCGGAGCATTGATGTTGATATTGCCACCATTACCATTACTACCTGCTTCGACATTAATTTGACTACCATTACGACTCAAAAGTATATTTGTTAATGCTAAATTGATGTTACCGCCTTTTCCAGATACCGTAGTCGCAGTAATTGCCCCAGTATCTAAAAATAATCGGTCGGCTTGGATGTTTAACTCTCCGGCATTACCAACACCTTGATGAGTGACGCTGATAATACCTTGATTACGGAGGGTTAATTGCTGAGTATTGATGTTGATAACACCTGTATTACCTGTGGGAGAGTCTGGAAGCTTAAACAAGCTACGAGTACTAGCATCCAAAAGGGGGGCGCTAGCAATGATCGCTGCAAAATTATTTTCACCATCTATCAGAATGTCGTTGGCTTGGATTGTCAAAGTTCCAGCGTCACCAGTTCCCACAGTCGTGTTACTGATGATCCCACCATTAAGAACGAGCAATTGATTGGTTGTGATTGTGACATCTCCAGGTTTGGAACTGCTATAGTTGGCGCTACTTAAAGTACTACTACCGCCAGTTATAGGACTGAGACCGCTAACAGTTAAGCGATCGGCTACATTTAAAGTAACAGAACCATTACTCCCCAGATTAGTTACTTGGTTGGGGTCTCCAAGTTCACCAATCACTGGTACAGTAATCACTCCCAAGGTAGCACCATCTTGTATAGATAGTAATGGTGTCGTTATTAAAATATTGCCAGTATTGCCAGAGCCAGTGCTGAGACTGCCAATAAAGCTGTTTTGGGAGGTAGAAATGGGTGATACTCCAATTACATTGCTCGCTTCACGTACAGCTAAGGTAATATCTCCAGCGTTGCCAATTCCTGTACCAGGTATTCCTGGCAAGCGAGAAGTAATGGTGCTAATTGTTCCTCCATCAATGAGATTTAATTTGTCTGAAGAAACCTCAATGTTGCCACTATCACCAATTCCAAGTGTGGCAGCAATAATACCACTGGTCTGAAACCCAATGGCATTCGCTCGCAAGGCATAAATATCATCTGCGACATCAATCGAAATATTTCCACCCCGTCCAGTTGCTCCTGGGAAGACGTATGTTGCGACTGAAGCACCCTCTTCCAGTATGAGTTGTCGAGCCACCAAGGAAACATCTCCCCCATTTCCGGCTCCATAGACTTGACTGGCAATTCGGCTATTAAGATCGGTATATGCAAAGAAGGGAGATTGCAGAGCGATGACACCACTAGCTGTAATGGTATCTGCTACGACTTCCACTTTACCTGCTGCTCCTGTACCTAAGCTAAGGGTTTCAATGCCTGCACCATCTTGTAAAGTCAAATTACCAGCTTTAATTTTTATTTCTCCCCCGTTTCCAGTCGCCCCTGGAGTCACCTGATTGACAATCCAGGAACTGGGAGCTTGAGCAGAAGGATTTACACCAGCCAACAAGAGCGATCGCTCTGCACTCACTGTAATATTACCACCCTGCCCACTTCCTACAGTGGCGGCGGCAATTTGGGATTGATCTAAGGTGATATCTCGCCCTACAACTTGAATACCCCCAAAAGGATTACCCAAAAAATCGGGATTCCACAGAGATGAAAGCCCACTAAATTTTATATCTCGAAAATTTTCAACTTGCGTATAACCTAATTGCCATCCTGTGGGAGTGGGAGTCAAATCTACAATCCCGCTACCCACTGCACCCACTTCAATTCGACCCGCAAGGGCAGTAATTACACCGCCCGTAAACGTAACATCTCCTCCAACTAAGGCGATGGTTGTTCCCGGAGAGCCGACTATTCCCAAGTTACTTGTAGGCACAATGCTATCATTACCTTGACCTTGTACCTGAATCTGACTTGTAGAATTACCCAATTGCAAACCAATGGGTACGCTCATTGTCAATAATGGTGAATTATTCCCATTCACTGCACTAAATTCAGTTCCATCTGCGAACTTAATACTATTAGCAGTAGTTCCCACAAATGAACCACCAATATTTAATCTAGCATTTTGCCCAAATATAATTCCGTTAGGATTCATCAAAAATAAACTGGCAGGATGATTACCGTTAAGAGTCTGAATCAAGCCATCAATATTAGAAGCATTTTCACCAGTTACTCGACTAAATATAGTTGTAATATTTGGGGTATTAGTTAAATCGAATGTCGCCGAACCACCAGTGGGTAAAGAGAAATTACTAAAACTATGAAATAAATTATTACCTTTTTCAATCCCATTGATAATATTAAAATTATTACCACTTGAGTTGACGATGGTGTGAGTTGTGCCATCTGATGTTACCTGAGCATTTGCAGGGAAAATCATCCCACCTATCAAGATTCCACTGATCAAACCCAAGCACAAAGAAGTTACCTTCATTTACACCATCTCCATTTAGACTTGTACTTAGGATTCCCTCAAATTAGCTTTTAGTAACCGCAGCACAAGTTAATGGTTGTTGCACAGCAGAAGATTTATCTGCAACTAATTCAATTTTCCCTTGTGCATTACGTCGCCAAGAAGTTGCTTGCACTAAAGATTTTTGAGTTTCTGGTATTTTGGCTGTGACTGGACTATTTTGACGATATGCGTTTAAATTGCGAATATCAGACCAAGTGCGATCGCTCCTCACTTCCTGATTTGGATTTTGGGGTATTCCACCCCGCCCCGTGGCGACAAAACTACTACCTTGATTTGCAGAACAACCTGTGGCAATTTGCTGCGATGGATCGGTGATATTCGCGGGTAGTTCAACTAACCCAGAGTTTGGATCGATACCAATGTTATTGATTTGAACCGTGCCACTCACACCAAATTGAGAACTGGCGGTAATATCATTTTCGGGAGTGAGTTCGGGACGGAATTTGAGTCCGATAATCCCTTGGGTTGTGATTTGAATATTGCCACCCTTTCCTTTCACAGCATTGGCAATAATGTCACTGTTTTCTAAACCCACAATGTTGGGAGCATTAAGCGTGATATTGCCACCATCACCACTGCCTCCTGCTTCTGCACTGATAAAGCTGCCATGACGTATTAGTAGTAGATCCCGCAGTTGTAAATTAGTGTTACCACCTCCGCCTGCTTTTGTAGATGCGGAAATGCTAGCCCCATTGTCGAGTCGTAAAGTGTTCGCCTGAATGTTCAGGGTACCAGCTTTACCTAAGCCAAGGTTTTGGACAAAAACTGTTCCACCATTACTGATGTTAAGAAGTGGGGTGTTAATCGTGGTGTTACCCGAACTAGCGCGGGAAACTCCAAAAACAGGACGAACAGCAGTACCAATATAGCTGGGATTTTCTGCATCTTCTACACCATTTACATCAATCGATTCAGAAGCATTGACGGTAAGCGAACCCGCATTTCCTAAAACTATGCTAGAAGCTGACACTCTGCCACCACCTTCAACGGACAGTGTGCGGGTATCGATTTTTAAATTCCCTGCATTACCAGACCCAAATGTAGCAGTAGATAACAGACTAAAATAAAACCCTTTGGCGCTCCCTCATTTGTCACCTGAATTCTATCTGCCTTCACAGTCAGATCGCCACCATTACCTGAACTGTAGGGTCTTGCTGCTATGTTGCCTCCAGCTAAAACAGACAGGTTTTTAGTGGAGATGGCAACATTTCCACCTTTCCCAGTCCCATAAGAAGCGGCTAATATCTGGCTTACCGAGCGAAAAGGAGAAGGATCGCCAAATGCAAAACCGTTGACCCGCATTTGATCGGTATTTACTACAATATTGCCACCCCCTGCTGTACTAAAAGTACGGTTATAGATATACCCACCCTGCTCGATATTCAATTGTGGGGTCGTAACAATAACATTTCCTGCCGCACCTGAAGATACAGTTTCATTAATTAAACTGCTGGAACTCTTAAAATCAGGAGACTTACCGATGATGTTCAATACATCTGTAGCATTAATTACAATATCACCAGCGGTTTGGTTGCTGCGATTTTGGACTAATATTTAGGGAACCATCTCGGATGCTGACTTGTTTCCCCTGAATTTGGATGCTTCCTCCACTTGCGCCAGTGAGATCGCGTGTAGATGCTAAAGCTCGTTTGGCGATCTCAATATTGCCAAAACTCGTAGCATCGGGATAGTTCAGGGTAAATCCTTGAGGAGTGGAATTGAGAACGATGTTGCCACTGGTGATGCTACCCAATTGTATTTGTCCTCCGGGTGCGGAGAGCAAGCCTCCATCCAAGGTAATATTCCCACCCACTAATGCTAGGGTTTTTTGAGATTGTAACTGTAATCCTCTTGTACCGAGATTTAGTCCAGAAACCTGAAGCGAGCTGTCTAATTGGGCATTGTGTCCCATTCCTTGAACGGTAATTGACCCCGGATTGCTGCCAAATTGTAAGCCAACGGGAACGTTGATAGTCAGTAAAGCAGGTGATGTAGTATCAGTTGCACTAAACTTCAACCCGTCGGCAAATACTACACTATTGGCAGTTGTCCCTACAAAAGAACCCCCAATACTCAATTGAGCGTTAGACCCGAATAGAATCCCCGCAGGATTAAGCAGGAATAAATTAGCGCTACCGTTGGCACCGATCAGCCCATCGATATTTGATATGCTACCGCCTGTGACACGGCTGAAGATATTTTGCACATCTATCGCATTGTCGAATAGGGCAGAACCACCTGTAGGTATAGAGAACTGACTGAAGCTATGGAATAGGTTATTGCCGCGCTGAGTACCGTTGATAATGGTAAAGTTATTGCCATTTTGGGAGACTGTAGTATTGAGAGTGCCGTCGGGTGTCACTTGGGCGTTAGTGGCGCTGCACCAGACGAGTGTAACACCCAAAGCGATCGCACTTCTGAATATGCTATTTACTAAGCCTAGAGAGGTGATTTTCATTATTTAGTTCGCACTTTTTACTCAACATTGCAAATTCCCTAAATTCCCAAGTACCTTGAGATCGCCGAGCCTCTATTAAAACGGCGAATACTGCACCGAGAAATACAAACCATTTTCCTGGAGACTACGCTTTTCACCTTCCACTGATATCAGAGGAATACCCCAATCCAAACGAACTGAGAGGCTATTGTCTTGTTTCCACAGCAGCCCTAAACCAGTACCTACCAAAGTACTAGGTGATGGATTGTTGCCCTTATTATTCCAACCTGTGCCGACATCAATAAAGGGTGTCAGTTGTAGTAATCCTCTCATTTTGGGCGCACGTACAATAGGCAACCGCAATTCTGCCGAAAATAGTAGGCCATTGTCTGCAAGTAATGCATCTTGGCGATAGCCCCTAACACTTTGCTGTCCGCCAAGACCAAATTGCTCTAAAGGTACTAGGGAATCTGCTGCTAGTTGTAAATCGCCTCTGGCTAAAAATAGCGTGTCTGGTGCCAATTGCCGTACCCATTGCGTCTGGCCTCGCCAAGCAAAAAAGCGGCTATCTGGGGCATTTTCATTGACACTGGCATCGAACCAATCTACCCCGACGCTAAATTGCGATCGCGCTGCAAAAACTTGTTTATTGCTGCGTTGGGTATATTCTTGAGTAAAATGCAGGGCGGAAATCTTGGTTTTTCCGTTGGCATCTGCGCCAGGGGATAAAGGAAACCCGCCAATATTATCAAGACCTAACTCTGTTTGACTATCTTGGCGTGAGAACGATAGCCCCACCGCTAATTCCTGAGTTGGCTTTTGTATTATTGGTTGGCGATAACCGAATTCGTAAGACCTAGTGTTTGACTGAATATCCAGGACGCTGAATGGTTTTTCAATTACTCGGTTCCACCCTTGGTTAAAATCAACCCAGACGGTGCCATTGCGAGGATTAATTGGCAATGTGTAATTCAGATTGATTGTATTACTGCCATCGGTATTAGCGTATCCCACACTCAGCGTGTCGCCAAAACCCAGTAAATTGGCTTCTTGCAAATTTACTGCGCGACGAAAACTGCCAACACTTGGCGATCGCCCATTATCTAAAGTTGTTGTGAGCGAGAAAGTATCGGCTTCTTGAACCTCTACCTGCAATATATTAGTTCCGGGAACTACACCCATCTGCAACTCAGCTGATAGGTTTTTAATGTGCGGATCGAGGCGAAGCAGTTGTAATTTTTCTATTAAACGCGGTACATTCAAGGGTGTTCCAGCACCGAGTCGAATGCGATCGCGAATATATTGACTACGCAATCGGCGATTGCCAACAATTTTGATTTCTGACAAACTGCCTTCAACTATCTGAATTTGAATGACTCCAGCTTCTACTGTCTGTGGTTTAATTAAAGCCCCAGTAGTTACATAGCCCTGATCAGTGTAGAGTTTGGCGATCGCATCTTTGACTTGCGATAACTCTGCAAACGATACTTCCCGTCCTAGAAAGGGAGCCGTAATCGGAGCAAAATCTTCTGGTTGGAAAACTGTACTACCAACAACTTCAATGCGATCGACCCGAAATTTGACATTAGGATCGTCCTCTTCTGGAGTTAGCTGTTCTGGTAGTTGTGGCGCAGGAAGTAATTGCTCTTGGTTTGGTAGCTGTGGTAGTACATCCGACGGTAGTGGATTGACAGGTAACTGACCCGGTGGTGATGGTTGAGGATTGGAAGTCTGCGCGAGTGCTTGATGATAGTTGCACAATACTGCTGCTAGAACAAAACCAAATTTTAAAGGTTTCAGTTTTGCTATGCTAAGTTTACGAATTACTTGCTGTCTTTGCGTATCATTAATTATCGATTCTTTCTTCACATTTAAATACCTACGTTCATTTCACTAGAACCTAGTATATTATGCGTAAATTAGGCTACTAGTTGAAACAGTCAAAATAACTAGAATAGAAGTATTTTGAATTTTGATTACTGCGTACTAATACTGAAAATAAAGCTATGTGCAGCGTCTGTTAAAGAAGCAGTAGTATAGCAATCCTATTTAAACCCACCTTCCGCACCCTAACTCCCGCATTTCTCACAAGCACTAAAAAATCAATTTACATGACCTAGTGATTGAAGAAATAAGTGCTAATAACCACCACTTTTAATTACACCCCTATGTAGTTAATAATAACGAAAGTGCGATCGCCTATGTAAAAAGCGAGGGAGTATCACTCCCCCGCAATAGCAAAATCACTATAGCTTAGTTGTTGAATTTAAAGCTGTAATCAGTTTGGGCTAAACCACACTAGCCGAGAAAACAAAGTCATTTGCTGTGAGGCTAGTTGACGTAATTCCCACCAATGAAGCCAACTCTGTATTTCCGGCTTTAATCAAAGTATCACTACCCTGTTGCAATAACGTTAAGCTATTAAATTGAGTTACACCAATCCCGCCCAGCCCGATTTTATCAATACCGCTCGCAAAATCAGTGACGATGTTCTTGCTAGTTGGCAGACTAGCGTTAACAATCCAAAATTGGTCAGCACCAGCACCACCACTCAAGCGATTACCGCCCTGTTGAGCAGCAAATAGCACATCATCACCATCGCCACCAGACAGGGAATCATTGAAATTAGAGAAGAGTTTGTCATCACCGGAACCACCGTAGAGACGGTTATTGCTACCGCCACTGGTAAGGGTATCATTGCCTGAGCCACCGAATAATGATTGACGAGAACCTTCAATTACTTTGAGAGTATCAGCACCTGCGCCTCCAAGTAAATTATTACTACCACTGGCTTCCACTACGGTAATAACATCATTACCATTGCCACCATCAGCAGTAGTATTTTGAACCGGGCCGTTTTGACCAATAAATATCTGATCGTTACCCTCTCCTGTGGACACTGAAGAGTCACTGCCGACTAACACCGTGTCTTCACCGTTTCCAGTCTGGATTGTGTTACCTTTAGTACCCTCTACAAAATCTGCTCCGTCGCCTGTGAATAAGGTTTGATTTGGCTCAACGGTAATATCATCGCTGGTAGTGGAGCCAAAGTTAATTTCTTCAGCTTGAGGTTGACCTAAGCCAGGAGCAAGGTTAAGGGGCTTCTCTAACTTCAGCAGTAGAATTTCATTGTTATCTATGACTGGATTTTGAGGATCGTTTCCAGGACGACCTGTAGAGAAAGGATAGTTGTTGTCATTGGCTACCAAAATGGTGTTTTTCTCAACGACTAAAACATTTTCAATTGTGACGAATGGGAAGTCAAAGGTCGTCTTACCATCTCCGTTCAGGTCGTTGGGGTCTTGGATATTTAACAAGTCTGCAACTTCTTCTTTAGCTACGTAGCCATTAGCATCTGTTTTAGACAAGTCAATTTTGTAAATTCTCTTGAATTTAGCTGAGTCTCCCTGACCATTATCCCGTTCAATGACTAAGTACTCATTGTCATTAATGACTGCTAAATCCCCGATCGCATTTGCAGCATTATCCAATCTGTAGTACAGCTTTTTATCAGTGTACTTGTGGTTGGCTAAATCAAATTCGTTGATCCGCAAAGCGCCAGGAGTATCGCCTTGAACCGTACCCTCTAGCAGCATATAGAGCATGGTTTTGCTGGCGTTAATTGCTCCACCTTCAAAACCTTTAGAGCCACCCAAGTTAGCAAAGGCATCACCTGAAAGAACATCGGGGTTTTGTGGCGATCGCACCACATTATACTGAGGATCTTCTACGAGGCGATCGCGTACTCCATCCGCGATATCTGGGAAATCACTAAATAGCGCATCTACGCCTAATTGATAGAACTGCTGAATTTCTAGTGCTAGGTCGCCTTTATAATCTGCTGCTAAATACTGGTCTTCGGCGCGGAAGGTATAGGGATGAACCTGTAAACCTGCATTGTGAGCATCTAGAATTAAGGTTGAGGGCGGTAATGTTGTCTTATCAGCATCATTAACTGCTCCATCGCCATTTACATCATCGGCTTTGCCATCACCATTCGCATCAGTCCCTTTGACACTAACAATCATCCGCTTCCAAGGGCCAATGCCATCAGCATAAGTGGCAACTTCAGCCAAGCCTTCGGGAGTCCGCAAGTCGCCATAAGTGCGAGTGTCACCACTCACCTTCAAATCATAAGGCTGACTTTCGATGATTTTGCCATTGATGTCAATGTCCTTTGCATCTAGCAATTGAACTAGGGGAATATCGACTCCAGCTGCTGGCATGATGGTATCATGCAGTTCTTTGAGGTTGTTTACTTCAAAAGACTGGATGAAGATCCGACTGGGATCGGTGAAGTTATTTGCCTTGAGGGTGTCAATTAGTAACTGACTGGTGTTTTGGTTAACTTTGTCAGTAGTGCCTACATAAGTGGCTTCATCAGCAAAATAGGTAGGATGCTTCGTTTCCGGGTAGATGCCAATCTTTTTACCTGTGTCGGCTTCTACTTGCTTAACCAGGTTGATGATTTCCGTGAAGGTAGGAATTTCAAATTTATCGTCGAAGGAATGATCTCGGAAAGGTAGACGCTCTTCTGCTCGTAAAGTCTTGATTTCAGCTAAAGTGAAGTCTTCAGCAAACCAACCTGTAAGTTGGGTTCCATCTAAGCTTACTGTTTTCTTGCGATCGGCAAACTCTGGATGTTTGTAAACATCTGTAGTTGTGTTGTTGAAATTGACAGTACCATCAGCATTCAAAAGTGCTAAAGCAGGTTCGTGGCGAGCAATTAATACACCATCTTTGGTAACAACCAAATCAGGCTCAATAAAGTCTGCACCGCGCTCAATTGCTTGCTTATAAGACTCTAAGGTGTGTTCTGGACGATAGCCAGCTGCACCTCTATGACCAATGACTTTCGGTGCTTCTCCATCTAAAGTTTTGAATCGGTCAGGTGTAGCGATAGGAGCTTCCAACAACTTACCAGTGGCATCAAAATGCAATAGATAAGGGCCAAACTCTTCTCCTACCCAAATTGTCCCGTCTTTGTCAAAGACAAATGATTCTACATCAAAGTCGGCACCAGTTAGGAATCTATTGTTAGTGCCTTCATTAACAATTCCAAAAGGAACTTTGTGGTTGGGGTCAGACAGTTGAATGTAGTCTAAAACTTTAACGCTACCATCGCCGTTTTCTGTTCCCTTAAAATTCGGGTCTAAGCGATCAATCCGCAGTAAAAAGTCTGCACTATTGTCTTTGCTGCCATAACCATTATCTGACAGGAAGTAGAAGGAGTTATTGTCAGCAAATTGAACGCCACTGAAGCCTTGAACTGGCTGTCCTGGGAAAGGCCCGGTTCTGCCATTAGCTGAAACATCTGCACCAGAAGCTGGCCCATCACTAAAGGTATCAGCAGGTAAGGAAGCATAACCAACTAACTCAACTTGGGGTACTGGTGTAGCAAGTACAACTTGACCACCCCGACTGTGTTCGCCATTGAGTACATTCAACTGGTTTGGATCTACCCCATTAACTACGCCGCTAGCTTGGATATCGAATAGGTAGGAACTACGACCTAGTTGAGGATTAGAAGCAGCTTCGATAATACCAGAGCTTTCCCAGGAACCGTTGTCACCATTAAAAGCCGTACCTTGGGCATTTTGGTCAACTTCAAACAGAGGTTTAACAGTATCGGTGGCAATATCGTAAGACCAAACGCGATCGTTACGCTGCTGAGAATCGATGATTTCTCCACCAAGACCGGCTGTATCTTCTTGAAGTAAGAGTTTGCCATTGCTATCAACACTTACGTTGTCATAGCTTACTCCTGTATTTGGGCCACCAGTTAGCACCAATTCAAAGTTACTAATCTCTGCTGTTGGGTCACTTGTGTTCAAGCTAAAGCGATAAGCTTTACCGTAAGGATTTTCAAAAGTGCCATTAGCCAGTTGATCCTCTGTTCCAGTGGTAACAAAGTAGAAAGTGCCGGGATTGTTTAGGTCTTCGGTTATGTCTTCAATCCGACGGAAGTTTGTCGAACGGAGTATTCCGTTATCACTACCATTTACCCAATCACTCAAAGGAGTTCCACTATTGAGAAGTTCATCGTCTGCACGGTCTTCTGTACCTTTGGTATCATAAACTGCGGAGCGATCGACCTTAGTCCAGGTAGCTTTGACTTTTGTACCTTCTCCTAAGCTTTCATTTTCATATCCTGTTACCTTCAGCACGTAAAGATCGCCATCTTTCAAGCCGTTGGGATCTTCTGCTGTCTGATTACCGACGAACATATAGAGTTCGCCATCACCATTGTCTTCAGTTGATAGTAGAACTGTTTTACCTGAGTTGGTGGCGCGATATTGAGATGCTGATAGGACGTTTTCTTTGGAAAAACGACCCAAACCATCAATGGATTGAGCAGTACCATCAGTTGTTACCGCCCAGCCTAAACTATTAGCATTCTGCTCATCGGCGGTAAAGAATATTGGCCCACCTTCAAAGCCAGAAGTTGCTAAATAGGCGGAACAGAATCGACCGAAGGTAATACCTGTTTGGGTTACAGCATCAGATGTAACTGTAATTTTACCTAGCTCGTTACCTTTGCTGTCAACTACATTCTCAATCAGGTCTTTACCACCGACTAACTTCCAGTTTTTGTCAAACTGGAGTAGCGAAACTCTACCGCCTGTAATTTGTCCAGAAATTGTGCTAGAGAAATCAGTTTTAGTAGTGTTGCTCAACTCATGGTTGACAAACACATAGTAAGCATTGGCAGTCTCGTAAATTCCTAAACCATCAGGGATACCTGTAAAAGCATACTTTTCAGTACCACTGGGGACAAAGGAACCAAACTCACCTTGTAGCAAGGGAATTTCATCACCAACTGTCAACAGTTGATTAAGTCTGTAATTTGACCCATCGAGTGCCTTAACATAAGCAGGATCGGTCGTTCTGCCATCTTGAACTGGCTTTAGAGCAATTTGGGGAATTGCAGCTACAAGTTGTCCACTTTCTGCATAATTGCCGTTGAGAATATTTTGGTCTGGCGCACCTGCTACGTTATTTTTGACAGTGTGAGCTTGAACATCAAACAAGTAAGCACTGCTGTCAGGTAATGATACTGAAGGAATTTCGATAATCCCAGAACTTTCCCACTGTCCTTTAGCATCAGGGTCATTGTACACAGTGCCAGCAGCATCTTCATTCAAAGCAAATATACGAGTGATAGCTTTAGTGGTGGGGTCAAAAGACCAAACAGAAGCTTCCCGGTTTTCTGCTGCCATCACGTCACCACCAAAGGAAGTTTCATCTTCCATCAGCAGAACTTTGCCAGATTTATCAACTGTAATGTTGTCGTAGCTGACACCTTTGCCAGGACCGCCTGTTAACAACAGTTCAAAGTCACTGATTCCGGCTGTGGGATCGGAGGTATTTAATTTAAAGCGGTAAAGTCTACCATAAGGGTCTTCTGCTTCAGCTGGATTATCAGTTGCTCCGGCTGCTGTTCCTTGACCTTGTTTATTTTTCGTGCCTGTGGTGACAAAATAGAAGGTTCCAGGATTACTCGGATCTTCGGCAAAATCTTCAATGCGCTGGAAGCTGGTGGAATTGTCTTCAGAGTTAACGAAGGTTGTTAAATCTACACCATTTATTTTTGGTGTGCCGTCTGCATTGAAGACGACTGATTTATCAACCTTTGTCCAAGTTGCAGCTTTTTGAGTACCTTCACTCAGTTCACCCTCAAATTCTGCACCAGTGACTCTCAGAACATATAAATCTCCGTTCTTAAAGCCATTGGGATCGTCTGTGGTTTGTTCGCCCACCCACATATAGAGTTCGCCGTCATCATTATCTTCTGATGCGAACAACACTGTTGTGTCGGAGTTCTCTGCCCGATATTGAGAAGCTGCAACTACATTCTCTTTTCTGTAGCGGCCTAAACCGTCAAGGGCTTGGGCTGTGCCATCTGGTGTGACTGCCCAACCGCGACTTGCATCACTGCCTTCTTCGGGAGCAAAGTAGACGGGAACCTCTGTACCAGTAGCATCTACGAAACCGGATTGGGCTAGGTAAGATGAGCAGAAGCGATCGAAAGGACTAATGGTTGCTCCATTCTCACTGGTGTATAAACCAGTTTGAGTATTTAAGATGTAAGTGCCAGTTGAGTCTACTATGGTGTCAATTAGGTTTTTACCACCGATGACTTTCCAGTTTTCGTCAAACACAAACAGCGATACTCTCGCACCAGTGATTTTTTCACCAGGAAATGTGCTGGAAATATCTGTTGTGACAGAGCCGCCTAGTTCTTGATTCAACCATACATAGTTGTAGGTTTTACCGGCGATCGCTACTTGAGTAGCACCTGTGCCATCAGGAATACCAGTGAAGGCAAATTTTTGGGTAGCGTCAACTTGGGGCGCTTCGTCGATGTCAAACGTGTTAGTCAGTAGGGGTACTTCATCCCCTACAGTCAATAAAGGCACGATTATTCTATTGTCAGAGTTATTGACTGTATTGACGTAAGCCGATGCTGTTGTTCTTCCGTTCTCAATTGCCATAATTAGAATGTTTTTTGGTGGGTATTTGGATTTAACGGCATCACAAGCTATTCCAGTTATCTGAATTGCATTGCTTGTTGTAAAAATCAATCATTTTCTCACTCTATAAACCGGAATTATGGGAGCATTTCAGAATTACAAAAATATAGTTCGGTTCAGTCGAAAGTTGCCCTTAATTCCGAATCTTTTTTCAGAGTGATTGAAGGCTAGAGTGATGATGGTCAGATGTTAACTACTAATCTGTGTTAGTGAAAACGTGTGCAACTAAATTCCAAGCTTAAGTTTGTCGATAGTAGTTATGAAAAAAATTGACCATTATTAAAGATGTTTCCATTGAAAGATTAAGAAAAGAATAAGTTAAACAGAAGAAAAGATTAAAATACATTTAAATAAAAAATAATTTTTGATCCACTTTATTGTATAAGCTGTCGCGCATTTACATAAATTTGATAATTTAGCACCTAGAACCGGTTCCTGTCTTAGAGGGTGTTTGAAAAGTGTTTTGCTGTGATTTTAGGCGCTTTTAGATCCCCCCTAACCCCCCTTAAAAAGGGGGGAACCGGAATCAAAGTCTCCCTTTTTAAGGGAGATTTAGAGGGATCTAAAATTTTTGATACCGATTAGAGAACTTTTCAAACATCCTCTTAGATTACCTTGTAAAACTAGATGACGAACAGCTTAGTTTATTCCTGAAATTACGAATAGATAAAAGTTAAATTTTTTTAATTTGAATTGGCTAGCGATCGCCTTAAATTTCCTATCCCATAAATAGGCTGTAGGGACGTACAGCTATACGTCCCTACGAAAGACTTGTCTATCAGAAGCTAGGCAAACAAACTAAACCACACTAGCAGCAAAAACAAAGTCATTTGCTGTGAGGCTAGTTGATGTAATTCCCACTAATGAAACCAACTCTGTATTTCCGATTTTTACCAAAGTATCACTACCCTGTTGCAATAGAGTCAAGGCACTAAATTGAGTGACACCAATACCGCCAAGGCCGATTTTGTCAATGGCGATCGCAAAATCAGTCACGATATTCTTGCTAGTTGGCAGACTGGCATTAGCAATCCAGAATTGATCGGCACCAGTACCACCACTGAGGCGATCGCCACCTCCTTGACCAGCAAATAGGACATCATCGCCATCGCCACCAAATAGCGAATCATTCACACTGGAGAAGAGTTTATCATCTCCAGAACCGCCATACAGACGGTTATTGCTGCCGTTACTGGTGAGGCTGTCGTCACCTGAGCCACCGAATAATGATTGGCGAGAACCTTCAATTATTGTGAGAGTATCATTACCTTCCGCCCCAAACAAATTATTACTACCATTGGCTTCTACTACGGTAATAACATCATCACCATTGCCACCATCAGCACTGCTATTTTGAGCCGCGCCATTTTGACCGATAAATATGCGATCGTTACCATCTCCGCCGGATACTGAAGAGTTACTACCTACAAGTACGGTGTCATCACCATTTCCAGCCTGGATTGTGTTACCTTCAGTACCCTCGACAAAATCTGCCCCTTCACCTGCAAAGAATGTTTTTTCTGGCTCAACTGTAACATTATCGCTGTTGCTAGAACCAAAGCTATCAGGCAAAGTCGGCTGTACACCTGTCAAGTTAACCGGATTGCGGGGATTGTAACTTGTGGTATCAATATTTAGAGAATTGGGCAAGGCATTGGCGATATTTTCCCAAGGCACCAACTTAAAGTTAGAGTTGACATTTTCGCCATCAATGGTTTCGGCTGGTTCATTGGAGCCATCTTGAGTGACAAATAAACCAAATGGGAAGTTAGGCCCCAATGGTACGTTAATTACATCAGCACCATCTGACTCTTGCACGCTATCAATTGACCCATTATTACCAACGGCAAAGTTACCCACATATTCGTTATTTCCTTCACGAGTGTAGGCAACAAAGGTGCTATCACCTTGGCTGGATGCTAGCAGATAACCTGTGCCGTTTTTGCCGTAGTAGATGGTCAACCCTTCGGTATCATCAGTTAGGTGAGAACCACCCTCAAAACGGACGCGATCGATCAGCTTACCTGTTGTGCCACCGTCCGGTTCTGCATGGAATTTCCAGATACCTACATCTTCTTGGGCTATGTAAAGAAAGCCGGTTTCTTGGTCAACTACCATACCCTCTGTTTGGGGAGAACGGTCTGCTGCTGTGGGTGAGGGGATGGTGAACTCCCGCACCAGTTCCGCGCCAATTTGGCCATTACCTTTATCAATCAATTTGAACTGAGCTATATCTCCAGTTTGTCGGCGACTGGTAAAAACATAGTAATCATTAGTTACAGGGCTACGGTATAAGGTAACTCCGTAAGAACTACGAGTTGATGCGGAATAGGGAGGTTCAAAAGGCGATGCTTGGAAGATAGTACCAATACTGCTATCGGTGATATCTTTCAGGTATTGTCCGGGGGTGGTGGGGTTGGGGTTAATTTTGAAGATTGCTAGTTTATCGTTGCCGCGATCGCTAGCTACGGCAATATCAATAGATTGATTGCCTAATTTAAAACCGTATTGCATGTCAATGTTATTGTAGCGAATGCCACCAGGATTAAGTGTCTGCAACAAATTACCAGACAAATCATAAACCCGTAGTCCGGCATTTTTTACTGATGTTAGTACTAAACTATCAGCAGCATTTGTGGCATTAACATAGATGGCAGGATCATCAGCATCGGCATTTTGATCTACAGTAGGTAGTGCTGGATCTTCATCGTCAAATAAACTAGGACGAGTTTCTAACGTAGGTGCAGCAGTGGGAACTAAGTCTGCACCCAAGGTAAGAATTTGAGTATATTGACTGCCACTAAAGTTATTGTCACTCACCAGCACAATAGACTGACGACCATCTGCTAGTTTAGGGCCGAAGGCAAGACCTTCTATATTATCCACTCCTGTAATTGGGTGATTTGCATCAGTAGGCAAATTGAGGTCAGTGAAATTCAACAGCAGACGCTTTTGGGCGGGTTGAATAGCTGCTAATTGATCGGCACTCAAATTATTGAGAGAATCGTAGAAACTAATGTCAGTTGCACCTTGCAAAGAAACTTCGTAGATTTTGATGGTGTTGCCTACACCTTGGGCAAATGAGCGTTCCAACGCGAGGAAAGTACCACGATTATCTATTGCCAATAAATCCGCCAAACCATTGTCAGCAGAGCCTGTGCTTGGGTTGGGTGCTTCGGGAATTGCATCGGTGATGTAGAGGTATTCTTTTTCTGGTTGTCCAGTAACTAGATTATATTGCAGAATTCGAGAAGGACTACCACTGGTCAGCGAAGCCTTTAATCCATCTTGGGACAGTGCGTTTTCAGTGGCGGTGAATAAGGTTTTCTGGTCGGGTGTGATGGTGAGGCTTTCAAATGCCAGGTTATTGTATACGCCTGATGTCTGCGTATCTCCGGCATCTACAATACCATTGTTGTTGGTATCTTTAACTACTGGTAGGAATTTGCTGGGGATAGATAGCGATCGCACTTCTTGCCCTGTTATCAGCGAAAATTCTTTAATAAAGGGATTAGTAACCCGACCAGCAGTAGGATTAACTTCGCCTTCTGAAGAGATGAAAACATTACCATTGTTGGTAAAAGCAATGCCTTCAGGGTCAAGACTATTTAGTGCAAAAAAGTTGCCGTTAATATCTTTTAGGGTTGTGACATTGGTAAAAGTCACCCCGGAATCGTTAGCAGTGAAAGTATAAAAACGGGCAGGGGCAACTTGAGAGCGATCGTCTGAGATAGCATAGTAGCGGTTGTTCTCTGCATCATAAGTAACACCAGACAATCCACCTAATGGAGTTTCTACTCCATTTACAGTTCCCGCAGCACCAGCAGGAATAAAGCCAGTAGCAAAGGTAGTCTGTCTTTCAAAGCCTACATTAGGAATGGTATTACCTGATTGAGTTGGTTTAGCTTGCACATCTGCGAACACCAAGCGATGGTCAGAACTGGGGAAGGGGAAAGTACCGACTGGGGAGAATGTCGGGTCAGTATTTAGAGGCCAAAATACTCCTGAGTCGGCAATTGTCAGGTCAGCGGAGGGTAGCACATAGTCAGTCCGCAGGTTTCCGGGAGTGTTATCAGCAAAGTCTGCGGTGTCAAAGCTAGGATTTCCCTTTTGGCTAGCGTTTGCACCACCCTGTAAGTCTGCTTGTTGGCGCGCACCCAGACTGGTAGGGATGACATTAGTATTGATATTAGGATTTTGCAAGAGTTGGCGAATAGCGTTGTCATAACTATCACCATCTAATGGATCGGCATTTTGATCGCCCATAATCACAAAGTCTGAACCAGCAACAATGCCACCCGTTTTCCCGGCATCATCATAGATGTAATCGTTTTTGCCAGGGGTTATGTAATCTGCCCAAAAGCGGATTTCGTCGTGGTTGCGTTTGCCGTTGCGGTCTTCCGCGCCATCAAAGGTTGGGGGTGTAGGGTGGCTGGCGAGGACGTGAATTGTCTCACCGTTTACTTGGATGGGTACATCCCAGTGACTTTTAGAAGAGAGGCGTAAAATTGCCAGTTCGTCCTGAGAATACCAATCATTTGGTTGTGGTGTTGTCGGATCGTCGGGAAGCAAAGCATTGGGCATATCCTTCCAGAGGAAGTTTTGGAAGGTGCGGACGTTTGCGGTATCAATGGGATATTTGGACAGCAACAACATCCCATATTGACCAGAAAAATTACCGAATCCAAAGGCATCATCACCATATCCGGCTACACCTGGGGTTGTAACTGCTGTGCCGTCGTTGTTCAAGTCAAACCCGGAGGCAATACCCGTGTTGGAAGGAGCGATGTAAAAGTAAGGGTAGTCAACGGGAGTTGAACCATTCTGGCTGATTGCAAGGTAATTTTGTTTGAATAGTTGAACTGCTTCCGGGGAGTAATCAAACTCATTTAAAAGCAGTACATCTGGGTCATTACGCTGGATAATTTCTGCAACTGCTTTTGCTTGAGGATTATCAGGGGTAGACAGATCGGTTACTAACTGCCCTTCTGCGTTGCGATTTAAGGAAGCATTGAACTGAGAAAAGCGAATTGTGTTTGTAGTGACCATAAGTTTAGGAAGTTGATTCAAGATATTAGAGTGTTTGGAAAATTGGACTTATGCAGGAGTTAGGAACCGCAGAGGCGCAGAGAAGCCAGTGCGTTGGGCGGGTTCCCCGACTTGTAGCAACTGGCGCGACATAGAGAAATGAGAGTTTGAGAGATATTTTTTCTTGCAAAGCCTTTATTACAAACTCTTTCTCTGCACCTCTGCGTGAGATAAACGATGCGTTAAACAAAGACGAAACGAGTATCTGTTGCCAAATTAGTGTTACGGTTTAACCCGGTTTCTACAACAGCAATCAATTCCGTTCCATTGTTGGTGAAAATGCCTACAGCAGACCTATTTAAAGACACGGCTGATGCTGACCCTAATGAGTAATTGTTGGCAACTCCCTTAAGCTGAATCTGATCGTTTGCTTGAAAGTTGAGAATATCTCCGTAGTCATTGTTGCGAGAACTGGTATAGAAAACTGAAGTAGTATCACCTAAAACGTAAGTATCTGCACCCTGATCGCCGTTGAGGAGGTCAATTTCGTTTGTGCCACCACCCCAACCAACTAAGCGGTCATTGCCATTGCCCCCAGAAAGTGCATCACTTCCAAGTCCACCTAAGATTGTGTCATTGCCATCGCCGCCAAGAAGTACATCTATGCCTCCCTTGCCATCAAGGTAATCATTGTCTGCTCCACCGTCGATTAATTCATTGTTATTAGTGCCAATGACGCGATCGCTCCCTGCTAGAGCATTGACTATGTATTTGTTCAAACCAGTAAGTTCGCTGACAAAGATAATGTCGTTGCCAGATGTCGCCTTGTTATTGGCAACAGTCAAATCAAAGGTATCGCTAACATTACCGCCTTGGCCATCAGCAGCTGTAACTGTAACTCCGAAGATACCAATTTGAGAAATAGTACCAGATATCACACCCGTATTAGCAACAATACTAGATCCAGTGGGTAAGCCTGTAGCACTGTAGGTGAGGGTATCGCCTTGATCGATGTCAGCAAATTTGTTACTGACGTTGAAAGAGAAGGGTTTGTTAGTAGAGATGATTTGGTCGTCAAGCGGTTGCACTGTGGGAGCATTGTTTTTAGCCAGATTAAACCGAGCCACGCTGGGGTCATGGTCGCTATCCTGATCGGCAAACTCTGAGTTGACGTGAACGACATCATACCCATCTAGCTTATTGAGCAAGTTGTTACTAACTAAAACGTGGTCAAGGGTTTGAGCGTTGCCTTCAAAGTTGTACGTGTAACGCTCATTTTGCGGCAGAGTTTCAATTAAGGAAGTCAGTCCAGCGTTTTCTACGGTGCTAACAGGATTGGAAAACTCAAAGTCATTTAAATCACCCGCTACTACTATATTTGCATTGGGGGCGATCGCTAAAATATTCTGGACAAAGTTTTTCACCAACGTCGCTTGTTGCTGGCGTTGCACTTCACTGCTCAAGGTTGGCGGTTGATTTGGCCCGTATAGCGGTTGGTCGCCACCTTTAGAATTAAAGTGGTTGCCAATTACATAAACAGTTTTCCCGTTAAAAGTAAATTGCCCAACTAATGGTTTGCGACTGCTAGTAAAGGCTGAGTTAGTGGGGTCAATCAAACCAGGGCTAGCAGAAACCGTGGGAACACCTCCAACGTTGCTGACTGTGGTACTGGAGGTAGAAGTACCGCCGGGGGTATCTACAAAGCTGACACGACTGGGATTAAATAAGAAGCCGACGCGGATATTTCCACCAGGTTCGCCGCCGTTGGTATCATCTACCGGGTTAATTTGGCGATATTGATATGTGGGGCCGCCAGCAGTAGTAATTGCATCAATTAATGTTTGGAAGGTAACGCTGGCATCAACTACGCTATCATTCGTCGGCCCGTTATTGTCTTGAATTTCTTCCAGAGAGATGATATCTGGTGCTTTGAGATTATTGACAATGCGGCTGGCAAGGTTGTTAAACTTGGTTGCACCATCACCTGGGTCAAGGTTTTCGACGTTGAAGGTAGCAACTGTTAATTGGTCAGTGGTGGGAGTTAAATTAGTAACTTCTTTGGTTAGCGTGTTAGAAGTCACTGTCACTGAGGTGGGCAGAACTTCGTAGTTGCTGAAACTATAATCAACCACACCTGTAATCGTGCTGAATGTAGCACCGACGTTAACCTGTGGTGAGCTACCAGAAGTAAACAGGGTATCATCAATTTGGATACGCTCTGGATTAAAATCGTTAGGGCTAATGGCGATACCACCACGTGCTGTGCGTCCGGTGGCATTAGCGCCATTGTCTGCCAGTAACCAAATCTCCCCAAAAGAATTAGTCGGACTAACTGCTACAGGATTATTTACCTGTACTAGCATTCCTTCCAAGCTTTCGTAGAAATCAATGCCATCCTGGGCAGAGTCAAAGGTGGTCGTTCCAGTTTCGATATTACCGTTAGTGTCGTTATCAATTACCGAGGTTGGAATGGTTCTGCCACCATTACCCAGAATTGTGGCAGTTGGCAAAGCATTGCCACTAGAGAGTTTGCCAATCGTGGGGCTAATAATCTCAGTAGTAGTCAGGTTGGCGCTGGTAGCACCACCAGGACGGAACTCGCTCACTGTACCGTCAACTAGTACGGAGTCGCCGACTTGGACAGTTGGGGCTGATGAGGTGAAAACAAAAATCCCTTCCGAAGTGCGATCGTCGCTGTCCGGGTTAGGATCTTGCAAATAGAAGCCATTAGATTTGATTGCTGTAACAATTCCTGGTACATCACCTATTTTTTGCCCATTTAACCCAGAGATGTGAGATGCGCCCTGGATGTCGTGAATGCGAGGAGTCAGGACTACAGCGCCCAGTGTAATACTATCGGTGCGGAATTTTTTGAAATTGTTCTCTGATAAATCTTTCGCTGCTGTACCGTCGTTGTAAAGAACGCTGTTGCCATCATCGCTGACGAATTGAATTTGAGAGGTATTTGTCAAATTATCAGGGATGGTGATAATTCCTTCCGGGTTGAAGCTAGGAGGGAATGTAGCCGCTCGTAATTGCGGTTGGCTATTGGGATTGCCATCCCAAGTGTAGAGGCGGAAATCGTTGGGGGCTGTTCCTGCGTCTCCTGCTGGCCCGGCAATAATTACGTATTGGTTATTAGCATTTTTGCGAATTTCCCGAATACCCCTCCCGCCTAAATCTAATTCGATGGGAGCGCCAAATTGGGACGAGCCTTGTGTACCCCCGCCACTAGCTGATATCAAGCTAGCAAAGTTGGTAACGGGGACAATGAGCGCGTTAGCTCGTCCAGAAGGGGGAACTTGGGGAGCGCGGAAGGCAATATAAGCTGTAGTGTTGTCGGGGGCAATTTCCAACCCTTCGATATTGTATCCATTTGATTGTTTTGAGCCGACATTAGTTGCAGCGCTGGCAGCCAAGCCGTAGTAATTTGCTCCTTTGCCATGACCGTTGGTGACATCCCAGTTAATGATATCTTCTTTTAAAAAGTTGTAGCGACCCACATAGCTGAGTGTGGTGGATGCTCCTGTACCAGTAATATCCGTGGCAAAAATGCGATCGCGGTTAGGACGATTTTTCCCATCATCGCTATTGCTTTGTGACCCCAACCAAAATAGGCGATCGCCTATTTTGGTTGAAGCTTCGAGATCCACCTCTCTTAACACGCCAGAACCGTCTGTCTGGGTCAATCCTAGAGAGTTTGTAAAGTCAAAACCAGTTACAGGCAGTCCCGACTTGCTGGAATCGTAAAGGCGCAAAACTTGATTTTCATCATCCGCTTCTAAGAAAAATGTCCCACCCACAGGAATGGCTGTAGAAGCATCGCTTGTACCCGTTAAAAATTGAGTTGTAGCAGTTCCATTATTCGCCGATGCTGCATAAGCGATCGCATAATTAGCAGTACTACCACCATCACTAACTGTTACTGTAATATTGGCAGTACCAACGCCTACAGGATTAATTTTCAGATTACGGTTGCTGCCAGTGCCAGTTAGTGTAAGATTGCCGTCAGGAACCACAGCCCCATTACTGCTAGTGACTGTTACAGTCAAATTTTCTACAGGAGTATCAGAATCGGCGATGGTAAAGTTTACGCCCAGTGTCTTTGCCGGATCGTTAGCATTGCCAATGGTGCCGCTAATTGCGCCTGTTCCTGTAGTAGCTAAAGCACCGTTAGCGTCTAAGAGGTCTGTGGTACTAGCTGTATCTAGTTGAATAGTTGGCGCTTGTCCCACCACTACATTGTTAACTGTGGTTGCGATCGCAGCAGCACTATTATTAGTTTCGTTGCTCTCAGCAATGGTGTTGTTCGGATCTACTATTGCCGTACCACTGGTAAGAGTGCCAGTAGAGTTAGGGGTGACGCTAACAGTCAAAGTAGCATTACTACCAGCATTTATGCTGCCACCAGAAAAGGTGACGACACCACCAGATTGGCTAGCAGTAAAGCCGTTGGCAACAGTTGTGCCGTTAAAGATTATCCCACTGGGCAAAGTATATTCTACTGAAATGCCGTTGGCATTGGCAGTACCACTGTTACTGACAGTAAGAGTGTAGGTCAGGGGGTTGCCAACAATTACCGGATCGGGGGAATCTGCTTGGCTGATGGTGAGGTCTGGTTGAGAACCTGCACCGCCAGAAACAGTAATGCTGCCAGTTGGTAAAGTAGTTGCACCAGCAAACGTCCAGTTAGCGGCATTGTTAATTGCTGCTAACCACTCAGCTTTTGTACCACTGCTAAGTGTATTGAGATTGAATGCGGCGGAAGTTGCCGAGTTGTTAAACAGAACTGCTGTATTACCAGCCTGAGATAAACCTGGGGCTACATTACCAGTATTTGATGAGGTGGCATCTTCAAATGCACCAGTGTAGTCAATTTGAGAAATGGCTGTAAAACCCGATAATAGCGGGCTTGTACCTGTAGATTGCAAAGCAACGATTTGGTCGCCGTTAGTTAAGCCTGTACCTTGGGAAAGAGATAGATCCGCATAATTACCTGATGCGGGCGGCGCAACTGACCCCGATTTAGCCCAAGTGAAATTAGCTGAAGATGTGTCAATGCTGCGAATAACAGTACCCGCAGGAATATCAACATTAGCAGTAAATTTAATTACGTTCTCATTCCCATCAGCATCAATGTTAGATACGCCTCGAAAACCTGAACCAGTCCAGCCATTATCAGTGAAGTAAATAACTGTACCTGAGCCAATAGCAGCCAGGTTAACGAAAGAGAAGGAGTCAGGGCTACCATTATTAATGTAACCAACGATCGCTATATCGCCAGGAGTAAAAATTGTTGATGTCATAAATAGTACGTGTTTAGTGAGAAATTTTTGTGCGGTCAATCTAACTTGGAGTGCCTCATTGTGGAGACATTTGTATTGGTGCGATTCCTAAATAATTAAAGTTAGATAGATGTAGATTTCATTAGTCAAAATCTTGCAGCGCCAATACTTGAGAATGTAAATGCCATTGTTATTTGTGAGTAAAAAATGCTTGGTGCCAAGATGAACTTTGCAGTCGGGGGATAGGCTGCGCTGATGGCTTGAGCGATCGCAAGATCGCTATCAGAAAATTGAGTATGTAGTGTAAAATAACTACATTAATTACTAGTATTAATTCTTATTTAGCAAACTCAATTTATCTCAGTAATATTAAGAAACAGCTAGGAAAAGGTTAAAAAAACAAATATTTGGCATGGAGTTGCACTCAGCTAAATAAGCTGTTGTTTTGGGTGCACCCAATTTGTAGGGGCGCACAGCTTGGGCATAGAGATGAAAAGTGCTGAGTGTGGCTACAGCGATCGCTATAACGATCCCAAGGTAGGAGTTGGCAAAATACTTGTATCATAAATTGCAGCTTCTGGATTTTGACACCCTATTTTTTACCTATAAAGTATCTTTTTTAGCTATGTAAATACGTATGTATAGCTGCTTGAGCATTTATAATGCTAGCCTTTAATTATTATTAAAAAAATTAGTTAAAATCAATTATCCAGTAATAATACGTATGCGCTTTTAAGTCTTCTCACTATATGAATAGTAGAATTAGCCCATACAGGAGAAGACTGTGACGCTCTTAAATCAAGCTCAAGTAGAGCAGCTAAAGGAAATAACCACACAATTGCGACAAGTAAGACAAGAAAAATGCATACGCATAGAAGAAATAGCCGCTCAAACACTGATTCGAGCAGGTGTTTTGCAAGCTTTAGAAGAAGAACGATTTGAAGAATTGCCTGAGCCTATTTTTCTTCAAGGATTCATCCGTCGCTATGGAGATGCTTTAGGGCTGGATGGAAATGCTTTATCACATACTCTTATAAGCAATGTAGTCCGTCAAGACCCCAAGAGCGATCGGAAGAGTTCAGACAACAAACCAAATTCATATATACCCCTTGTTGCCACCTATATTCTCTTATTAGTAGCTGCATCTACGGGTCTTTTATATATACTTAATCCACCACAAATTACATCTGAATCCCTGACTCCAGAAGTCAGTACTCAACAGTCAATGGTTACTAATCAGTGAAAAGCGAGCAGGGAGTGGGGAGCGGGGGGCAGGGAGCAGGGAGCAGGGGGAGCAGGGAGCAGGGGGAGCATGGGGAGCAGGGAGCATGGGGAGCAGGGGATCTGAAGAACTATTGATTGATTATCATTGCTCAATTCCCAATTCCCAATTCCCAATTTCAAGATATTTGTGGTTTACGCAGATGCCAAGTAGTAGATTGCTCATAAGCGTAGGCTACCTGAAACAGTTGGTCTTCTCGCAGTACATTGCCAATTAGCTGTAATCCTATAGGTAAACCGCGATCGTCAAAACCACATGGCAAACTTAAACTAGGTAAACCAGCAAGATTCACAGGAATAGTCATCAAGTCAGTTAAATACATACTCAAGGGGTCAGTAGTTTTTTCCCCTGCTTTAAATGCGGTTGTGGGAGATGTAGGACAAACTAACACATCAACCACCCCAAAAGCCTTTTCAAAGTCTTGCTTAATTAGGGTGCGGACTTTTTGCGCTTTCAGATAATAAGCATCGTAATAGCCAGCCGAAAGTGCGTAAGTACCAATCATAATTCGGCGTTTGACTTCTGTACCAAAACCAGCAGCACGGGTACGAGTGTACATCGATAGCAGATTATCGGCATCAGGAGCGCGGTAGCCATATTTAACGCCATCGTAACGAGCCAAGTTTGCTGACGCTTCAGATGGGGCGATGATGTAGTAGGTGGGTAAGCCATAACGAAAGCGCGGACAAGAAACTATATGAATCTCCGCTCCCAAACCTTGTAATACGTCTACAGCTTTAGTAACAGCTTGTTCAACTACAGAGTCTAAACCTTCACCAAAAGTTTCTTTAATGATCCCAATCCTTAGTTGACCTCTGGGTTTAAAATCTGGTTTGAAGTTGGCGGCGTAGTTGGGAATGGCAACTTTGAGACTGGTAGAGTCTTTAGGATCGTGACCTGCGATCGCACTTAATAATATTGCCGCATCTTCTACTGTGTTTGCAAATGGCCCAATTTGATCCAAAGACGAAGCATAAGCCACCAAACCATAACGCGAAACCAAACCATAAGTTGGTTTCATCCCTACCACACCGCAGAAAGACGCAGGTTGGCGAATCGAACCACCAGTATCAGAACCAAGAGCAACTACACATTCTTGAGCCGACACCGCCGCCGCAGAACCCCCCGAAGAACCACCTGGAACTCGTGATAAATCCCAAGGATTAGCCGTCACTTGGTAGGCGGAGTTTTCTGTGGAACTACCCATCGCAAACTCATCTAAGTTGGTTTTACCTACCATTACCGCCCCAGCATCTGCCAGTTTTTGCGTCGCTGTTGATTCATAAGGCGGCACAAAATTTTCCAAAATTCGAGAGGCGCAGGTAGTAGGAATCCCCTTGGTACACATATTGTCCTTAATCCCAACCGGAATGCCTGCTAACAGCCCGATTTCTTCTCCGGCTGCAATTTTGGCATCCACAGCACTGGCCTGCTCTAATGCCCGTTCTGCCGTCACACATAAAAAGCTATGCAGTTTCGGCTCTAACGCTTGAATGCGCTCTAAAGCTTCTTGGGTAATTTCAACGGCAGAACGTTCTTTCTTAACCAGTTGTTGGTGCAACTCGCGGATGGATGCCATGATTGCTCTCTTTGTGACTCAAGTCATTGATTTTAGTACATATTGTCCGATATTGGGTATTGGGTATTGGGGACTGGGTATTGGGTATTGGGTATTGGGGTAAGAGTTGTTTTCGAGTCCTTAGTCTCTAGTCTCCAGTCCCCAGTCCCTAGTCCCTAGTCCCTAGTTCCCAATCCCCATCATTGATAAATAAGACTGATACATTTCAAAAAATAAGTAATTGTGGGGTTGGAAAAATTGCGAGGCTTAAACAAAATAATATTAGGAATTTAACATCATCCGTAAATAGAGGGACTACAATCAAAACGGACAAATGTCTCATGCTCCAACAAGAGAGGATTACAAAGCTATGTCCGACTTAAATCGAGGAATTATGAAATTTGAGGGTGCAGATTCACCAAAAGTAGTCACTATCTCTACCGTGTTGCTTCTGGGATCGATCGCTGCTCTCATCATCTGGGCGCTGCAAGCTGCATACGCGCTAAACTAAAACCATTAGTAGTCGTAGAGGGACACTTGTCTTAAACGGTTTCCGTCGTAGCCAAGTGTCCATTCCGTGACTAATAAATAAAAGCGCCCTAATTACCATCAAAAATTTCAGAAAAACTTTAGATTTTAGATTTGAGGTTTTAGATGGAAAATTTAAATCTAAAATCCAAAATCCAGAATGTTTGAACCTTGGGGTGTCTTAGTTATTTTAATGATCTGCCCCCTTTTGGGCGGATTACCCCTGATTGCATGGATTACTTACGCGCTTACGGGTAAGCAATTATCACAAGTTGGTACACGAAACATTAGTGTATCAGCTGCGTTTTATCACGGCGGTAAGTTTGTCGGAATTCTGGCAGTCTTGTCAGAAGCTTTTAAAGGAATTGCGGCAGTTTTCCTTACCCGCCTTTTCTTTCCAGAGGGATCGTTTTGGGAATTGATAGCTCTCATCGCTCTGGTAATTGGTAGATACTGGATAGGCAGAGGAGCAGGTACGACAAATGTAGTCTGGGGATTTGTCGTACACGATCCACTCGTGGCACTATTTGTATCTTTCTTTGCAGGTATTAGCTTTACAATTCTGCAATCGAAACAGGTAGTAAAATTTGGGGTTTTGCTTCTCTTTCCTCTGTTTGTGGCAATTCTGCACATTAGCGATATCCCTAGAATAATTGCTGCTGTGGCGTTAGCTGGTTTAATGGGCTGGATTTATACCAAAATTCCTAATGATATGAATTTACCAGTTAAAGAGGCGCAAACAGAATCGCAAGCAATGTTGGAATTTTTACGGGGCGATCGCGCGATGATTTCTTTAGATGAAGAGTTAGATGCTGCAATTGTCGGAGAAAAAGCGGCTACATTATCCCAAATTAAGCGCTGGGGTTATCCAGTCCCAAAGGGATGGGTACTAGCCCCAATTGACGATCCGGAAGTGTTGACAGAATTTCTCCAACCATCAGAATTATCCCCCTTGGTGGTACGTTCCTCTGCCATTGGAGAAGATTCAGAACAGGCTTCTGCGGCTGGACAGTATGAAACAATTTTAAATGTTACTAGCCCAGAGGCATTGCAGTCAGCGATCGCTCAGGTTCAAGCTTCTTACAATCATCCATCTGCTGTGCAATATCGGCGCGATCGCGGTTCCAATGATACAGCAATGGCTGTGCTGATTCAACAACAAGTCCAAAGTGTATATTCTGGCGTTGCTTTCAGCCGCGATCCCATTACTCAGCAGGGTGATGCAATCATCATTGAAGCCCTTCCCGGTAGCCCCACGCAAATTGTTTCAGGAAAAGTCACACCAGAGCAATATCGCGCTTTTGTCGTTGAAACAGAAAAATCTCCCTCTGTGCAATTAGAGGGGACTGGACGAGTTCCATCAGCATTAATCAAGCAAGTTGCATACTTAGCTCATCGACTTGAAAAACGCTATCATGGCACTCCTCAAGATATTGAATGGAGTTATGACGGGCAAACGCTTTGGGTGTTACAATCTCGACCGATCACGACTCTACTACCAATTTGGACGCGCAAAATCGCTGCTGAAGTGATTCCTGGAGTAATTCACCCCTTAACATGGTCAATTAATCGTCCCTTAACTTGTGGAGTTTGGGGAGAATTTTTTACTCTAGTTTTGGGCGAACGCGCTTTGGGGTTAGATTTTAATGAAACGGCAACTCTGCACTACTCCAGAGCTTATTTTAACGCATCCCTCTTAGGAAATATCTTTCTCCGCATGGGATTGCCGCCAGAAAGTCTAGAATTTTTAACTAGAGGAGCTAAATTAAGTAAACCGTCCTTACAGTCAACCTGGGAAAATTTGCCAGGACTAGGGAAATTGCTGAAGCGGGAATTAAATTTAGAAAAAGACTTCAAGCGGGATTATCACCAAAGGTTTATTCCTGGGTTGTCGGAGTTGGCGCAGGAAAATGCAGATAATTTGGAACCAGCCAAGCTGCTAATCAGAATTGACTTTATTCTAGAGTTGCTGCGCCACGGGACATATTACAGCATTTTAGCTCCCTTAAGTGCTGCTCTGCGGCAGGCGATTTTCCGGGTGAAGGATGGCCAAATTGATAATAGCGTGACTCCAGAGATAGCGGCATTGCGATCGCTCAGTGCCATAGCTACAGATGCCAAGCAGATATTAGTTGAGTTTGAGCCACAGCAGGTATTTGAGCAGTTAAAGCAAACCCCAGAGGGAGAAAAGATCCTGCAAGCATTTGATGAATTGCTTCAAGATTACGGCTATTTAAGTGAAGTGGGAACTGATATCTCCGTTCCCACTTGGCGGGAGAATCCCCAGATGATTAAGCAGATGTTTGTGCAGTTAATGCAAGGGAATGAACCACAATCAGGTGCTAAAGACGCGATTAATAGCATCTTTGCCGGTAAGCGCAAACGTTCTTTTGTGCAACAACGTGTGGATATTAAAGGACGAGTTACCGAAGTTTATTCACGGCTGTTAGCTGAATTGCGTTGGAGTTTTGTCGCTTTAGAGAATATTTGGTTAAAATCTGGCTCACTCCAGAAAACCGGAGATATCTTTTTTCTCCACTTTGATGAAGTGCAGCGTTTAGTTGGGGGTGAAGATTCTAAATTAATTGAGGAGTTAGATAAATTAGTAGAATCGAGGCGATCGCAATTCGTCCAAGATAGCGAGTTTATTCAAATACCCCTTTTAGTCTACGGCAATACGCCCCCTCACCCCTTAGCTCCTTCTGCGCTGTACTCTGACCAAATTTTACAAGGTATTGGAGCCAGTCACGGGCAAGCTGAAGGCAGAGTTAAGGTGTTGCGAAATTTACAAGACGTGCCTGAGATTGACCGAGATACTATTCTAGTCGTACCTTACACAGATTCCGGCTGGGCCCCTTTGTTATTAAGGGCTGGAGGGCTAATTGCCGAAGTTGGCGGACGGCTTTCTCACGGTGCGATCGTGGCTCGTGAGTATGGAATTCCCGCAGTGATGGATGTTCGCGGTGCTACATGGCTTTTGCAAGATGGTCAACGGGTAAGGATTGATGGGTCTAGGGGGATTGTGGAATTATCTAACGATTTAAGACCCGAATGATTACCAATTATTTGAAGAACTTGCCAGAAAAATCCGTCTCTCACAATGCCGAAATCCAGAAAAAGGTGATGCTACGCTTTGGCGATTTGCCTCACCTGACTAAACTTTTCTAAGGGACTTCCAAATAAAAAAATACCCAAAAACTGGTGAAAAAACTCTCTTCTCCTCATTTCTCTGTGTTCTCTGTAGTCCCTTAACGTAATAGTCACGATCGCCGTTTTAATTTCTTAGTAATTGGTAGCCAATGGGAAAACTTAGGGAAGGCGGATCGAGTTGGCGCTTGATCTGTCATGTTGTGTTAACGAAAGAGAAAATCTAAATGAGCAATCAAATTTTTCTGTCTGATGAGGATGTTGTTTCTATGGCTCAGGATGCTAATTTTGTGGGGGCTCCAACATGTACAGGTGAAGAATTGATGGAATGTCTGGAGTCTTTGGTGTATCAGTACTCCTCCTTACACGAAGATAAGGCTTCAGCCTGGGCTGCCAATGGCGTAAACTGTAAGCTTTTACTAGCTCAGGGTGGCGGCTGGCAAAAAGGTAAAATCCGAATTCGCTTTGAGTTTATTCCTGACAAGCCAACATCAACAAAACCAGTGATTCCTACTAACTCGACATCTCCACTGGACGATCTGCGATCGCACCTAGAGGTATAACAGTCATAAATGCATCGCCTGCTAGCAGATAGGAAGCGATATATCCATGAGAAAGCTGTCCTTGCTAAAGCAGCTAGGATAGCTTTAATCTCGTACTTACTCTTTGATATAGCGACGCGGTGTATAAACCCAGAGATTACCATCACTACGCTTGATGGTTCGGGTTTTTGTGGAACCAATGAGAATAATTGTCCGCATATCAGCGCTTTCTGGTGTTAGCTGGTCAAGTGCGATCGCTTTTACGGTCTGTCCTGGTCTGCCGAGATTCCGCGCCAAGACTACTGGGGTATCCGGTGTTCTATGTCGCAGCAAAATATTTCTTGCTTCTGCTAGTTGCCAGGTACGCTCTTTGGAAACAGGATTATAAAAGGCGATTACAAAATCAGCCTCGGCAGCAGCAGCAATTCGTTGGGCGATCGCAGACCAAGGCTTTAAGATATCAGACAGGGAAATAGCACAAAAGTCATGTCCCAGGGGCGCACCAATGGCTGCTGCTGCTGCTTGCATAGCTGAAATGCCTGGTGCTACATGAATGTCGATATTATCCCATTCGGGTTTGGCATAGCGATCGCACACTTCAAAAACTGCTGTTGCCATTGCATAGATACCTGGGTCGCCAGATGAAACCACAGCGACATATCGCCCAGATGCGGCCAAATCAAGAGCCATTTTTGCCCGTGCTTCTTCTTCACGGTTGTCAGACTCATGGCGTTGCTTGCCATCAGCCAGAGAACCGATTAAATCTAAGTAAGTTTTATAACCCACTAGGTCAGTTGCCGACTTCAGTATCTCCTTCACTTCTGGAGACATCCATTGCGAACCACCGGGGCCAGTGCCAATAATCGCTAACCGTCCGCGTGGGTGACCGATGGTGTTGGGGTCAATTGGTTGGGAGGCAATGGCGATCGCCACGTCAGCAGATGACGAAGATAAGGGAGATGTACCTGTGGCTGCGATCGCTGCTGCTTGGGCGGGGCTATAACCTTGTGATAACAGACTTTCTAGCTGATTTGGGGTAAAAAAGCGGGCAGGTACTCCCAAGCCGCTAGCTACAGCGTGGATTGTGGGATTGGCTGCGGCGGTCATGGGTGCAAATATCCCAGCGACTGATGTTTTTTCTAGTTTGGCATCAGCTAGTAGCTGCTGTACTAAAGGGATTGCATCATCAATGGTGTCATTAATTGCGATCGCGATCGTTGCTGGGTGATACACAAGACAGTTGGCTGTAGGAGTCACCAAACGTTCTGTAACTTGAATAGTCAAATCTCCCTTTGGATCTATAGGCAGTTTACTATCGCTTAACCAAGGTGCTATGCCTTCGAGTTTAACTTGCGCCCCAGCTAGCACATCTGAGATAAATTTCTTAGCATCGTCTGGGTTTGCTAAATGGTATCCGGGGGGAGGAGACAACAGCGTTGTACCCAAACGTAAATAGCCTGTAGTCGTAATTGCAGGTTTGACATCAAGCACTTCAGCAATGCGCCGGGCCAAATCGTTTACTCCACCAAGTCCGCCTAAGAGGGGGACAACAGCACTACCATCTTCAGCCACAGCTAACACTGGTGGTTCCTGTTGTTTATCCGAAAGTAGGGGGGCTAACGTCCTAATTAAAATGCCGGCGGCACAAATGCCAATTAGCGGCGTTCCTTGGGCAAATAACTCGCGCAACGTCTCGCCAAAATTAGTAAAGCTGACATCAACTCCCGATGTGCGTCCCTCTAAACCGTATAGCGTCGCCCCTGGTAGAACGCTGATTATTTTACGTGCGACTGTCACGCTATTTTGACCTAGTACTACAATGGTGGGTGCAACGTTCATCATAAAACTTCTTTTATATGGATATCTTAAAAAGTCGATTATTATTGTTGATGAATGATGGGAAAACTTACCAAGAGATTAGTAAATTTTTAGATATTGCATATCCAACAGTAGCATATTGGGCGGTGCATGGA
>NZ_JBALBW010000034.1:0-5912 GCF_036919895.1 Nostoc sp. | reverse complement strand
TATTAACCCAGATTTTTGCCAAGCTTACTGCTTTAGGTCGTATTCATCCCGTTTCTACAGGCGTTGAACCCTCATAAATTGGCAATGGTATTGCTACCTAAATCGATTTTTGTAGTGGCTTGCAGTTGTCAATTTGTAGTTAACTCTCTTTTATCACTTTGGGCGAACCCAATCGTTGAAAGAATTTTGGGTTATAATTATTCGTAATTTTAGCGTAATTTTAGCAACAGTTATTTGTAAGGCGTGACTGCATCGTATAATAAAAGGCGTTGCTAAACTTAAATTAGCAACGCCTAATCTTGAATATTTAATAACTATTCAGCACTATTACTCTGCCCAAGCAATCAACCTTGGTTCATAAGCATTAGCCAGATTTTGATTCTTCGGCAATACACGCAAAGACAAACCTTGCAAACCAGAAGCGGTATAGGTGATATTACCCGTGTAAATGCTCAATTGCTGTGAATCCTCACCTTGGTAATCCATCACCACTGTTACAGCGTTGACAATCTCACCATTGGCATCGATCGCACCTTGATATAACTCTACCTGCACATCTTCCTTGCTCAAAGTTGCTAAGTCAACCTTGGCAATGACCGCAACGGTTTGGTTAACTTCAATGTCTGAAGCTGCTGATACGTCAACATCTTTGATTCTGATGTTGAACCAGTGTTCGCTCAGTTTTTCTTTCCAAGCGGCTAGTTCTTTGGCTGGGGCATAGTTATCAACAGTCAGGGTATGATAGCGATCGCTAGCCGGGAAATAAGCTCTAAGAGCATATTCTCCTACCATCCGCGCTGTATTAAAGAAGGGACAATTCAAGCGAATTGCATCCTTCATTTTGGCAACCCACGGACGGGGTAAGCCATCACTATCCCGATGCTCATAAAATAGCGGTACAACTTCCTTCTCAAGCAACTCGTAGAGAGCATTTGCTTCTACTTCATCTTGGTAGTTAGGATCGTCGTAATTCTCTCCATGTCCAATCGCCCAACCTGTGCGGACGTAATCAGCTTCATCCCACCAACCATCTAGTACACTTAAATTTGGCAATCCATTCATTGCCGCTTTCATGCCACTAGTACCAGAGGCTTCCCGTGGACGACGCGGTGTATTTAACCAAATATCACAACCCGCAACCATCAACCGGGCTATGTGAATGTCGTAATTAGGAACAAACACGACCTGTTTTTCTAAATGTTGTTCGCGGATAAAGTGATTGATATCGCGGATCAGTTCTTTACCAGGAATATCTTTCGGATGTGCTTTACCAGCAATCACAAATTGCACTTTCCGGTCTTTGTTAGCCAGCAGAAGCCGCTTAATCCGTTCCAAATCACGCATCCAGAGGGTGGCGCGTTTGTAGGTAGCGAAGCGACGGGCAAAGCCAATAGTGAAAGCGTAAGGATCTAAAACTTCTTGGGCTTGGATAATTTCGGAAGCAGAAGCACCGCGATCGCGCAAATGCTTGACTAAATGCTCCCGTACATATAAAACCATATCTAAGCGGCAGCGTTCGTGATTGCGCCACAATTCTTCATCGGGTATAGCGTCCATCCGATCCCACAATGGGCTATCTGGTGGTGCTGATGACCAATTTGGGCCGAGATAGCGATCGTATAATTCTTGAGTTGATTTGGCAACACAACTCCGAGCATGAACACCGTTAGTAATTGCTGCGATCGGCACTTCCTCTACTGGTACTTTCTGCCATAAGCCCTGGAACATTTGCCGCGACACTACACCATGCAGTTGGGCGACACCGTTAGAAAATGTTGCCATTTTTAGCGCCAGCACCGCCATACTGAAAGGCCCAGATAAATCGCCTGTATTCTCGCGCCCCAATCCTAAAAATTGCTCTTTGGGCAATCCAAATATCTCTGCATAGTACCCCAGGTAGTGCAGCATTTTATCGGGAGCAAACAAGTCAATTCCCGCCGGGACTGGTGTATGGGTAGTAAAAATGTTGCTAGAAGCCACCACCTGTTTAGCTTGAATATAACTCAGCCCTTCTTCCTGAATCAGCAAGCGGATGCGTTCTAAAGCAGAGAAGGCGGCGTGGCCTTCATTCATGTGGTAGGCGGTAACTTTCAGCCCCAAAGCTTTGAGCATTTGCACACCACCGATCCCCAGCATAATTTCCTGGTGGATACGCATATCGATGTCGCCACCGTATAGCTGATCTGTAATGTCGTGGTCGTAAGTGTTGTTGGGTTCAATATTGGTGTCCATCAGATACAGAGGAACCGTTCCCACCTGTACGCGCCAAACTCTGGCATACACCTTGCGTCCAGGATAATCTACTGCAATCCGCAATTCTGAACCATCGGCATTGCGCTCTAGATGCAAGGGCATATTATAGAAATCGTTGAGCAGATAGCGTTCTTGCTGCCAACCATCAGCATTGAGATACTGGGCAAAGTAACCTTGCTGATACAGTAAACCTACACCCACAAGCGGTAGCCCCAAGTCACTGGCAGATTTGAGGTGATCCCCCGCCAGAACACCCAAGCCTCCAGAATAAACGGGTAAACAATCAACAAGTCCAAATTCCGCCGAAAAATAGGCGTAGCATTCTTTTGGTTGATCTTCCCGTTGTTTTTGATACCAAGTGCGCTCTTGTAAATAATCATCTAACTGACGGTCAGCCCGATCCATTTGCGCTAGGAAGCCTTCATCTTCGACAACTTCCAGAAGCCGTGATTGAGAGATAGTACCCAGCATTAACACTGGATTGTGATGGCTGGACTCCCACAGGTCAGAGTCTAAGCGACGGAATAAATCTTTAGTATCAACATTCCAATCCCAGTGCAAGTTATATGATAACCGCCGGAGTGGTTCGAGTCGCGGTGGTAGTGAAGGAGATACGTTAAATGTGCGAATTGGCTGCATAGGTTGGCAAAACTCCAAGTTTAGTTATGGTTATTGTTTACTGTCTTTACCAATGTTGCCAATTCTTTATACTGTAGTTTGTGAAAAAGCGATGACTTTGTTAAGCATTGAGAATTTTTTTTAACATCGTTGCTAAAGTTTACACCAAGGTGTTTCTAATTCTATGCGTTACTCTCAGCCATGTACTTGGTATATTAAGATTTAATCATTGAGTGGCATACATCACTTAAAAAAATCTAGTTTTAAAGAAATAATTTATATTTATTTTAGTATTGCTTCCGGGGATCAGTTATATGGTCTTAGCTGAGGGTGAAAATTTATCGTAGCTGTTGCCAGAAAAATGAAATTTTTAATTATTTTTTAATAAAATTGCACTGAGAAAGAAGCAGTTATGATTCTTTTGTTAAAGTGAGTTCCAGGAGAGGCGATACCAAATAGCCCGTCGCGGACATCACTTAAAACTAGATTAAAAAATTATACCAAGTAGTTGACTAGGAAAAGCGATGCCTGCGGCGGGCTATGCCTACACTAACTACTTGGTATAGTTTTTGATACTAAATCAGGAAAATAACTTTTTAGCGTGTTATTTTACGCGCCTAGTGAAGGCTGATCTTTGGTATTTTTTGTCATTGATAAAGCTACAGCTGCTGCATAAGCAATCTCTGCTGCCATTTGATAAGCAAGTTTGATACTTGATGAAGCGTCTTTGGCCTTAGGAGAGAGAGAAGCTTTTTTTCGGCGCGACTCTTGTTTAACACCGCCTGCTGCAATAGCTCGCTGTAACACGATCCAGCCATCTAGGTCTTCTGAGTCATAATTACTTTGAAGTTGCGATCGCAGTTGATCTTCGGCTACAACACTCAGATAGCCGGTAGTTAGAGCTTCTTGGACAATTTCTTTAATTAAAGCCATAATTTGAACCAAGTGTGTGAGTTAAAACCGATACCTCAATGTGGGTATTTGATGTTATTTGATGTTATTTTCTGAACTTCTCCTAGAAACTAAGCTACGTTTTAGCTTTCCTTCAATAAAATTTATAATGAGTAGTGCCAAGCACGCATCACCCGCTTGGCTCACCCGAATGGGTGATTTACAAATTTTCGTATTGTGAGTAATAGGAAGAGAAAAATTTTGAGCCTTTTGGCTTTTAACGAAGATGATGTCACAAGTATAGTAGATATCATTCTGACTTTAACGCCTAATCATAAAATTACTTGGACAATCAACGGTAGAAATACAGACAAAAATTGCAAGTCATCGCTAAGAGTATTTTTAAAATTACCATCCTCAATGAATTTTAACTAAGTGTATAAAATTATTTAAGAGTAACGTAGGCTTTCCCTGCCGCAAGCATCGCTCCAGTAAAAAAGTTAACTGATTGGCGCTATTTTCATCAACAATAAACTTGGAAATCAAATTATTTGAGAATGTTCCACTAAAAATAAAATGTGTTATCGTTAAAAACAATTGTTCTGAAAACGATTCATGTAATTAGAAACGTGAATTGGCTAGTCTGTAAATCATCCGTGTGCAACATGATTGGAGCAACATACTCTAGAAATTCGTTGCAAGAAAGCCGTCATAGCAGTCGGGGAAGCGCTTACTTGTTTGCACCGATGGTTAACTTCAATGTGATGGCTGATGTGGGAGATAATCCACCCTAATTGGGTTTATTTGGGCAAAGATACCCGATAAAACCCAACAATAATTACATTGTCATGCTAGGCAGAAATTTTATCTACATCTTTAAAATAGTCTAGTTAAATGTATTTTTTGTTGCAGAATATCTTGTATGAATGAGTTGTTTCAAAAGACTAAAATCGCCTGAGAGAAAGTAGCTTCAAGGCAAACAACTTCACCCTTAGTTGCCGAATAAAATAGTACCCTATCTAAACCAGCAAATTTACCCATCAGAAAATTTAATAGGCTGAGATTTGACTCTATAATGCACTGACATTGTTTTGTTAATTGATCCTGGTGAAAAAGAAGCAAATTTTTTACGGGTCTTAACTGGTACAAAAGCTTCTAACGAATCAATGTAATTGTGCATACCAATTTGGTAACTATACCGCATTTAAGTTCAAGAATTGCTCACATAGTTAAAGCCAGACTCTCGTTTTCCAAATGTGGGAAAACTATCTACGAATATGGGTAAATTTTGGTAATGCCGCCACTCAGATTATGTATTAAGAAATACAAAATCCCTGAATATTGGCAGAAGATTAGGATACAGGCAAAACAACTTTCAATACTGTCAACAACAATTAATTGAAGAGATATGTAGCCATGCATAACGAGCAATATTTTTCAAAATTGCAGCGCGTGCAAGAACTTGTAGTAACTACTGTGTTAGGAGATATTCCTACACTTCTTCTAGGCCCGAAGTTGCGTAATTTAGGATATCGGAGTATTTTTGCCCAAATAGACAGCCCAGTTTATATTCAGAATGGTGTTGAATTTAACGGTACTTCTTGTATTGAAATTGGCAGTGGAGTATATATTTTCAAGGGTGTACGGATGGATGCTAGAGGACACAAAAATAATAGAATTCATCTAGGAAATAGAGTAGCTATTGAGCGTAACGTTGATATAGGGTGTTTGGAAGATACGTGTATACATATTGATGAAGACACCTTCATTGCTCCCAACGTCTGTATTGAGGGGCCAGGAGACATTAAAATTGGTAAACACTGTATGATTGCTGCCCACTCAGGGATATATGCTAATAATCATAATTTTGCCGATCCGATAGAGCCGATTAAATACCAAGGTGTTACTCGCAAGGGAATTGTGATTGAAGACGACTGTTGGCTAGGTCATGGAGTAACGGTATTAGATGGCGTTACCATCGGCAAAGGCAGTGTTATTGGTGCGGGAGCAGTTGTCAATAAAGATATTCCTCCTTTCTCCATTGCTGTAGGCATACCTGCACGAGTAATCAAAAACCGAACTGGTAAAGACCTAGCAAAACTTCAAGCTGAGAAATAGGGGACAGGGGACTGGGGACTGGGGACTGGGGA
>NZ_JBALBW010000033.1:0-6556 GCF_036919895.1 Nostoc sp. | reverse complement strand
CCTACTTAGTTCAGGAAATTTGGAGTACCAATACCACCATTTCTACCAACAGCAGGAATTTCCATTAGACTATCTGTAGCCTTACCAGTGCCGTCATTGGTAACGTGTCTAGAGTCACCCGGATGTCCATTGGGAACGAACAGTTGTGGATGATCAAAGGGCGCTTTCTCATGGAGAACTCGCTCATCGGTAAGCCCTTTCAGGAAAGCCACCAAGTCATCTTTTTCAGCTTCAGTTAGTCCCAAAGGGGCGATGGCACTTGCCTGGCGGAAATCTCCGCCACGATTATAGAAGTCCACCACTTGCGGCAAAGTCAAATAGCCACCATTGTGGAAGTAAGGGGCGGTGAGTTCTACGTTACGTAGTCCGGGAGCCTTAAAGCTTCCGTCTGCAACTACTATGTCATTGGAGGTAATTGTAATATTGGGGTTTGAACCAAGAAGTAGTGGGAATTCTCCCAAAGCAGCGACCCTCGGCTCTGAAAGCGGGTTGCCAAATGGGTCTTTACCACCAACCCCAGGGTCTTCTAGGGTAGGTCTAACACCGATACCGAAGAAGCCATTGTCAAAAACAAATCTTTGATTGCCGATGTTTATAGTTCCCAGTCGTTGCTTTTGTATACTGCTCACCGAGGCACTAGTAAGTTCCAATCCGGTATGGCAACCGATGCAGCCAGCTTTGCCATTGAATAGTTGGTTTCCTTGTTGCTGCTGTTCGGTGAGGGCGGTGGTGTTTCCTTCCAAGAAGCGATCGTAGGGCGTATCATCAGCAATCAGTGTAGACTCGTACAATTGAATCGCAAGCCCGAAGAATAGCGAGAAGTTGTACTCTATCAGCCTATACTCATTGGTTTCCAAGGAGCCATCTGGCTTGTTGACAAAAGTCCGTCTACCTTCAGCATCAATTTGGATGAGTCGATTAGACTTCCACCACTGCGGTTTGAAGGCATCTTTAATCAGCTGATCGTAAGTTCTATCTTTAAGTCCGGGCTGAGGCCATCTACTGTCTGCACCGAAAACGCTGTCGTCTCGATGCACAACCTGTTTACCTAGCGGTCTGAGAGTAAATAACTTTTTCGCAAGTTTTCGGGGGAGTTTTTTACCCTTACTAGTTCCTCCGAACTTATCACCAATTTCTTGAAAAGTGCGACCATCCGCAGATGTCTCGAAGGAACTGAGTGGCGGGGACATCGCTTGGGAAGCTAAAGACGAATTATTCAAACTGACTTTGACAAATTCAAGCTGATTTGGTTTTTCAGCCTTGACTATGGAGGCGTAAGGGTCTCTCAAACCAAAGGAATTCACCCCATTAAAGATGTTTTGTGCCTTTCCGTCCCAAAAGTTGCGGAAGTTGAATGCTGCATTAATCACGCTTGGCGTGTTGCGCGGTTCGACGCGGCGCACATTTATGCCACCCACGTTAAACACCGGATCTGGCTCGTTTGTTACTTGGTCTTCCGCACTACCAGGTATCACATCCACAAACTTCGTATTGAAAACCCCCTGAGAGGAACTGACATCGTTACGGTCAGATACAACGGTCGTAGAATCACTGGATAGCTTGTGAAAGGGAAAATCTTCTGGCTTGAGATGGTAGTTTGGTGCGCCACCTAAATCAAAAACTGTATCTGGATTCCCTGTACCATCGGCATTGATCCGCAAAAGCCCAGGATTGATCTGATTTTTGGATCTATTGTCGGCTCCAGCATGGAAGTGACAACTAGCACAGGAAGTCTGTCCATCGCTCCCAACCTGCATATCCCAAAACAGAGCCTTTCCTAACTTAATCGCGGCTACTTTGTCTTTTACGAAGTCTCCAAGATTGTCAGGCTGCGGAACCGATACGCTTTTGAGCGAAGCTAGAGGCGGCGCTGTCACCTGTGCTGATACAGTATTTCCAGCTATTACTGCTGCCACGATCATGGCAGCAATTGTTATAGTCTTTGAAAATCTTGATCTCAGGTAGTTCAGCTTGCTATATCTGAATCTCCACTCTTGGCGCTTTATTTTTGTCACCACAGATTTCAGGCCAAATCGACTTTTTGAGGTCAGTAGCAAGTAAAGGGACAAGCCTGTAATAAAGACTACTAAGCCAAACATGGGGATTATACCCATAGTTTTTATCAGAAAAATAACTAAACAACAAAATTATACATTTACGAGGAAGTTTAAAATTTATTAATATTCATTCGTTTGGTATTACTGAATTTTCGTTCTGCGCGATGGCGAGGCAACTTGAATTTTTCACTACTGCTAGATGCAAGTTTTTGCTTACCTGCGCTGATACCTTCCCCGTGCATAGCGATCGCCCTTTTTGAAAAACTTTTTGGTTTACTTAATACTTTAATTTTCAGATATATATAGGATTCATACTTGAATATTGAAATACACTTAGAACTGGTAATGCCTACCACGTAAGGGTTTTGGTGAGCTATAGATACTTAAATTTTTTCACAAATCAAATATGAGTCCTATAGTTGCAATTAATAGCCATCAAAGTGACTAACAGATGTAAGATAAGCGTCCGTGCTAATTTTTACAACAAAAATGAAAAGGTTCAGAGAACTCGCATTAGCTTGTGGTGCGATCGCTGCTTTGATTAGTATGAGTCTCAAGGTTCAGGCAACGTCCAAGCGGCTGATTAACCTAGACGATCTGTCTGCTCTCCACCAAGTCAGCGAACCGCAAATTTCTCAAGATGGAGCCTGGATAGGCTATACGGTCAAGAGTACCGATATCAAGAATGATTCTGTCAACAACAATATTTATATGACTTCGTGGGATGGCTCCCGCACCCGAAAATTAACTAACAGCAAAGATAGCAAAAGTTCCCCTCGTTTCAGTCCTGATGGAAAGTACCTGATCTTTCTCTCCAGTCGTCAGTCCGAGAGTGAAGGCAATCAAATTTGGCTGCTGAACCTTGCCGGTGGAGAAGCAGAAAAGATTTCACATTTTCCAGGAGGCGTTTCTGATTTCGTTTGGTCACCCGACGGCAAACAACTAGCTGTAATCGCCGAAGATCCACCCCAAAAAACTCACAACGAACAAAAGACCGCACAGCCAATTGTCATTGATCGCTTTAAAGGATATCTCGAAAAAAGTCGGCAACATCTCTACCTGTTTGACTTAGCAACTCACAAAGCAGATATTCTGACACCAGGTGAGTTTAATGAATATTTGCCCGAATGGTCTCCAGATGGGAACAAGATTGCTTTTGTCAGCAAGCGTGGTGTTGATTTTCATCGCCATAACAATTGGGATGTCTATACTATCGTTGCTCAACCAGGAGCAAAAGTACGTCAAATAACTACCAATGAAAGTCCCAATTGCGATCCCTCCTGGGATAGCCGACCTGTTTGGAGTCCAGATGGGAAGTTAATAGCCTACGTGCAAGGAGGATCTCAAAAGCTACTTGAGTACGCCGTTTACCATCTTGCGGTTATTCCAACGGAAGGAGGTACTCCACGTCTATTAACAGCAAATCTTGATCGCAATGTTGTTAAGCCACGCTTTACATCTGATGGCAAATCAATTCTGTTTTTGCTGGAAGACGATGGTAATGTTCACCTCGCAAAAGTACCAGTAGCAGGCGGCAAGATAGAGCGATTGCTAGCTGGATATAGAGATATCAGCGCTTTTGACTTGGGGAGTGACGATAGGATTGCCTTGTTATCCTCAATACCACAGGAACCGAGTGAGGTTTTCACCCTCAAAGGCACTCAACTGCGTTCAATATCACACCAAAACCAGGAATTGCTTGTCCAACTTGTATTAGCAACGACGGAAGAAATTAGTTTCAAGAGTAAAGATGGCACCCAAATCCACGGTTTCTTAGTCAAACCACCAAATTTTCAACCAGGAAAGAAATACCCAACACTCGTTCAGCTTCATGGTGGCCCAGTCGGGCAGTACACAAACCAGTTTATGTTTGACTGGCAGCTGTTTGCAGCTCACGGCTATGTTGTAGTTGCAGTTAATCCACGGGGTAGTTCGGGACGGGGTGAAGCCTTCTCAAAGGCTATTTATGCTGATTGGGGAAATAAAGATGTCCAAGATGTCCTTGCTGCTGTTGACTACGTTGAGGCACAAGGGATAGCCGATCCATCTCGGTTAGGAATCGGTGGATGGAGCTACGGTGGTATCTTAACAAACTATACTATCGCCCAAGATACCCGTTTCAAAGCTGCGGTAAGTGGAGCTAGTATTTCCAATTTTTTGGCAGGATACGGTACTAACGAGTTTTATGACTACGAGCAGGAACTGGGAGTACCGTGGAAAAACCTCAATACTTGGCTACGAGTTTCCTTTCCGTTCCTGCACGCCGACCGAATTGTCACGCCAACACTATTTCTGAGTGGCGAGCAAGATACTGTTATTCCATTGCAGAACTCCGAGCAGATGTATGATGCACTCAAAAGTTTAGGGGTTGATACTCAATTAATTATTTATCCTGAGCAATCCCACGGTATTAGCAAGCCGAGTTACCAGCGCGATCGCTTACAACGCTATCTTACTTGGTATGACAAGCATGGGTTGTGAGTATCAACAGATACTGTTGGCTAACTTCACAAATTACCGAAAAGTCTGAGAAATCCGGGCAGGGTGTGCTTCTCGCCCCAAAAATGACTAGATGTTGAGCATTCGCCCCCTTGCCAATTCTGACGCTGCGCGTAGCTGGCTTTTGAGAAGGGGTACGCTTCATTTGATTACGCTCACAACCAGGGTAAATATTTTTGTCCACCTACTTGTATTCAACTCAATCAGGGGATGATTTACGCCATCCATTCCACCCAATCGGGGGCATCTGCCACCAGTTGAGCAAACTTATTCGGGTCAATATCCTCAAACTTGAAGATCGCGCCCCACCGCTCATCAATCGTTAGGGTACTGAGTAATTCTTTAACTGACTCCACCCCATATTCAAACCGCTCAATCGCTAACTGAGCATAATATTTTACCTGCTGCCACCAGGGATCATTAAGTGTATCCACCTCCTTAACTTCCCCGTCCATACCCCCGCAATTATTATCTCCAATTACATTAATGGGGGGTGTGGACGGAGGGTTAATTCCATACATAGTCTGCATCCTAGCTGCATAAGCTGCATTCTGAGCAAGTTCTGACTGGTGTTTCCGTTCCTTCTGTTCTCGTTGCTGTTGCCGATATGACAGCACCTTCTGGGCAAACTCGACATCCTCAGTATTTAGCCGATAGTACCTAACGCGCTTACCATCTTCAAGCGGTCGCCGTGAAGATGTGGACAAACCCAGTTGAGTGAGATACTGCCCCAAAATCCAGATTGACGATTCATCAAGGGGAATGGTCAGATTAAGAATGCCTTTAACGTGAGATGCGTTGCGTTTAGAGAACTCTGCTAAAACCTGAATCATCGCCTCGTCCCCTTTGATCTCAACCCCAGCCATCAGATCCATCAACACCGCTCTCAGTCCCAAGCGATGACGCATAAGCCAAGACGTGGAATGATTGCTCCAGTCAGTACAGATTGCCAAGCGATCGCGCTCCGTCTTGTCCCGCTCCACCACAATATTCGGCGGTGCAACAAACTCCCGCCCAAGGTCATCGGTAATTGTCTCTCCGCTTGGGGCTAATATTGCCTCCAGTGCGACTATCTTCTTAATTAACCGCCCCCCATCGTCTTTTTCAACCAATTCCGGGGTAACGCTCATGCCGTAGGTATCCTGTATCCGAAATTTCTCACATTCCAAAGCTTCTTCTGGTTTGAGATAATCTTGGTGCTGCCTAGCCGCATAAGTCCTTCTGTCAATATCTTTGGCATTAGCCACTTTCCGGTAATGCTCCGAATCGACGGCAATTCCCGCCGCCTTCATCCACCGAGAAGCTGTATCATCAGTACCATCCCCAGCAGAAATAATGGTATTGCCCATTTCCTCTAAGAGCGATCGCAAATCAGCCCGTAAATGATTGATAGACCAATTCCGTTGCGCTTCAATCTGACAACTCGTATCTAACGCCCAATCCTTCTCAGCCCCACGTTTGCCTGTTTCTCTGTTAATGCGAATTAAAAACGCGGTCATCTCATTCTTCTGAAGAATTTTTTCCTTGATTCGTCGCGCATTGGTTTCGGCGTAACCAAAGGGAGGACGCGGAGCAACCCATATATACATGGGGACATTGGGACGATACCGCCATAATTGCTGGGCGCATTCTGTAGCAGACTGACTTACAGCATGAAACACACCAAACACCGCATCAAAATGATAGTTGGAAATGTCAACCCCTGTACCGAGACTGGGAGTAGCTAAAAAAGCGTCAAGATCCTTAATAGCAATGTTAATCTCCCTGATGAAAATCACATTCTCTTCAGAACCGCTATTTTCCGAGTGAATAGCCCACACCCGTAGCTGTCGGTCTTCGGCTGATTCCGGCGTATCATCATCGAAGAGAGCAGGGGTGCAGGGGAGCGGAGGAGCAGGGGAGAGTTCTTGTATAAATTCTTTCCCCTCTGCCCCTCTGCCCCTCTGCCCCCCTGTATCATTGAGCGCTCGTTCCAACTTTTTGATGAACCGCTTGCTGTC
>NZ_JBALBW010000032.1:0-79147 GCF_036919895.1 Nostoc sp. | reverse complement strand
AGGGATTTTCATGCTCTCTTAGAGTTTTTAGTAGTCTTTCTTTCTGCTCTTGAGATAGATGGTTTTTTGCTGGCATATGTCCCTGTTCATAGCTAGGCACTTAATTTTATATTATACAAATAAGCTGCGTAACAGCTTATTGAGCCGAGATCCGTATAAGTGCAATTGATAAGCTTGAAAATGGTGAAAATAACAGTAACAAATGCTACAGTAATTACTAGGCAATGTCTGAAATCTCTGCTAGAAAAGGATTATAAATAAAATTGCTATTTAACCTGAAATTACCCAAAAAAGCTTTTTTTAGGTGTGTCATTTGAAGTGTACTGCGGAGGTAGGATGAGACAGGAAGAGTATGGTATGACAGTATGGTTCACTGGTCTCAGTGGTGCAGGGAAAACTACTATCTGTCAATTTGTGGAGAAGGAACTGCGGATACAGAAATACAGAGTTGAAGTTCTAGATGGCGATGCGGTGCGTCAGAATCTATGCAAAGGGTTGGGTTTCAGTAAAGAAGATCGAGAAGAGAATATTCGGCGCATTGGCTTTGTGGCTCATCTTCTTGCCAGAAATAATGTAATTGTATTGGTTTCGGCCATTTCTCCTTACCGCGAAATTAGAGAAGAAGTGCGCCAAAATATTCCATATTTTATTGAAGTTTACGTCAATGCATGATTAGAAGTTTGTGAACAGCGAGACGTAAAAGGCTTATATAAAAAAGCAAGAACCGGCGAGATTAAGCACTTCACTGGTATTGACGATCCGTATGAAATACCACTTCATCCTGAAGTCGAATGTAAGACTAACCAAGAAAGCGTTGTCCAAAGTGCAAGCAAGGTTTTAGAAAAGCTGGAAGAGTTGGGTTACATAGTTCCTAATGTGAATGAATTATGAGTTAAAGAAAGTTTTTAACTCATAACTCTTACTAGGATGCTAATAATTGCCGAATCATTCTAGCTACAGCTTTTTGCGTGAAGCGGCTGGCAATTTGTTGACCTAAACGTTGTACATCTGAATTTACCAATAACTGGGCAACTTTGGGCGCAAATTGTATTGGATCAAAGCCTTGTGTTTCTTGGAGAATACCTAATATACGTTTAATATGCTCTAAAGTTTGTTGTTGCTCAACTGTCGCTGCTGGAGCTTCATTAACTGCTGTCAAGCCAACACGTTCGCGCAACAATGAGGTAAAGTTATGCAAAACATTTTTACCTAAAGCATCAAGTCCGTTAACAGATTCATCTACTAGCTTGTCACGAATGAAAGCACCGCGTTCAGATGACAGAAATTCTATGCCTTGGTTCAGCACTAAGTTAAAGTCGTAGTCTTGACTATTACGCGCATTACGTAACAAGTTTTCTAAGCGATTCCAACGAAATCGACCATCTTTAAATAGCAAATCTTGCAATGATGCTCTTAATTGCGGTGCTGTGTCTGTTAACAGGCGTTTGGAAACGTAGGGATAAGCTTCGCTGAGGACTTTAAAGTTGGGATCTATAAATATTGCAATTCCTTCTAGCGTCACCAGCGAGCGAATAATTAAGGCATAGTAGGGTGGTACGCGGAAAGGATACTCATACATCAAGGCCGATAGTTCATCGGTGATGCTTTTTATATTAAGATCGGCAACACTGGCTCCTTGAGCATCAGCAAAGACTCTGGCAAAAGCTGGGATAATTGGTGTTAAATCGGTTTCTGGTGATAGGAAATCTAATTTAACGTAGTCTTTTGCTAAACCTTCAAAGTCACGGTTGACGACGTGGACGATCGCTTCAATTAAACCATAACGCTGTGGTGGCTTAATCTCGCTCATCATTCCGAAGTCAAGATAAGCCAATTTACCATCTGGTGTTGCTAATAAATTACCAGGGTGGGGATCGGCGTGGAAAAATCCATGTTCTAGTAACTGGCGCAAAGAACACTGGACACCCACTTCAATTAAATAACGAGCATCTATGCCTTGGGCGCTAATTTCTGCTGTCTGGGTTAATTTAATACCGTTAATCCATTCCATCGTCAAGACACGACGATTGGTATATTCCCAGTAGATTTTCGGTACGTAAATGTCTTTTATGTGACCGTATAATTCAAAGAATCTTTCGGCATTTTCACCCTCATGAATATAGTCCATCTCTTCAAAGATGCGATCGCCTAATTCATCGAGAATCCCAACTAAGTCACTTCTTACCCGTTTGACTTTTTTCTGTACCCAAGCGGCGAGTTTACGCAAGATATACAAGTCAATAGCGATCCGCTCTCTTAAGTCCGGGCGTTGGACTTTTACCGCGACTTCTTCACCTGTTTTTAGCTTACCTTTATATACTTGCCCCAAGGAAGCCGCAGCAATTGGCTGGGCTGAGAGTTCGGCGTAAACCTCTTCTGGAGGTGCGCCTAGTTCTTCCTGGATAAACTGGTAAGCAAGTTCGTTGGGAAAAGGTGGTAATTGGTCTTGTAGTTTAGTTAATTCTTCTAAGAATACGGTAGGAACTAAATCTGGTCTGGTGGACAAAGCTTGGCCAATTTTGATGTAAGCAGGCCCCAGTTTGGTCAGCAATTCTCGTAGTTGAGTGGCTCTGCGGCGATCATTTTTGACGACAATTCCCCGTTTACTATCCGACCACAACCCAAAAACAAAGGAGAAAGTCGGCCCCAACACGGCAAAAATCCGCCGTAAAACTTGCAGGGGTCTATTTTGGTAGTGCGCCGCTATGCTCACAGGATCGTAAAGCGTCTCAGGTTGAGCAGATGTCCTCACCTTTTGGGCAGCTAAGAGTCTTGGTGAACGTACAACTAAGTTTGGTGTACCATTTTCTTCTGGCACTATATCTATAACGTCCAGTTCGCCTCGGCTATCTGTGCCGTTGCGACTGTCCTCCTGAATCGGTCGGGAACTAGGGGGAAGTGTCTTAACAATCATGAAGAAGGCCACCAGTCAGAACGATCACATTAAGGATTGTAACAATTTCTTTACGAATTGGGAATTGGGCATTGGGAATTCAAAAGAGCAAAGGGGAAAACTAATCTCCCTGCTCCCTGATCCCTTGCTTCTTCCCCATTCCCAATGCCCAAAGTTTTGTTACAGTTAAACGGGCATACTAGTTCAATAGTATTAGGTATTGCTAGTTGCTGAAATATCATACCTATTGTCCTGTAAATTAGAAGTATCCGGCATCTGCCCTTGTGGAGAATTTGGCTTGATGTTGCTTTGTCTGCGAATTGAAAACTTTGCCCTAATCGACCAACTGGAATTGGAATTTGGCGCTGGACTAAATGTGCTTACAGGTGAAACCGGCGCTGGAAAATCGATTATTTTGGATGCCATTGATGCCGCTTTAGGCGGTAAAGTCTCTAGTCGAGTCATTCGCACGGGGACGAGTCGCGCAATGGTAGAAGCGACTTTCACCTCAAATGCCCCCTTAGCCGCTTGGTTGACCGAACAAGAAATAGATTTGCTTGATGAAAATTCCGTAGTCATTAGCCGAGAAATCACAGCCACTGCTAGTAATATCCGCAGTCGATCGCGGGTAAATGGTGTGTTGGTAAATCGGCAGATTATGGGAGGAATGCGCGATCGCTTGGTGGAAATCACGGCCCAAGGTCAAACTGTACAAGTAGGACAATCTGCTCAAGTCCGCGACTGGTTGGATTTATATGGCGGCGACTCTCTAATGCAACAGCGCCATAAAGTCGCCACGAATTTCAGTACTTATCAACAGGCGCATTTAGCATTAGAAAAACGCCGGACATCAGAACGGGAACGGTTACAACAACTAGATTTGCTCACTTATCAAGTGCAGGAATTGGGAGCAGCTAATCTGTGCGAACCTAATGAGTTGGAACAGTTGGGACAAGAACGGGAACGCCTGAATCATGTCGTAGATTTGCAACAGATGAGTTACAAGGTCTATCAGGCTTTGTATCAAAACGATCGTGAAACTCCTGCCGCCGCAGATTTATTGGGAGACGGTGAAGCGACATTAAATGACATGGTGGAATATGATACCCAACTGCAACACCTGTTGGAGTTGGTACGGGACGCGCAAGCTGCGGTAATGGAAGTGGGAAGACAGATTAATGCTTATGGGGATGGTTTGGAAGCCGATCCGCAGCGATTGGAAGAGGTGGAAGAACGAATTCAGGAATTAAAACAAATTTGCCGTAAGTATGGGCCGACACTTACCGAAGCGATCGCTTATTACCAACGCATCCAAGAGGAATTAGCCCAACTTAACGACAGCGAACAATCTATTGAAAAGCTAGAACAGCAAGAAAAGGCGTGTTTTGAAAAACTTACCCAAGCAACTAGTCAGTTAACTCAACTGCGGAGTAAGGCGGCTGCTAATTTAGAATCACGTTTGATAGCTGAACTTAAGCCCCTAGCGATGGAAAAGGTGAAATTTCTGGTTGAAATATTACCAGCTTTCCCCACTGCGATGGGAGCAGATAAAATTACTTTTACATTTAGTTCCAACCCTGGAGAACCACTGCAACCTTTAACGGAAGTTGCTTCTGGCGGGGAAATGAGCCGCTTTTTACTAGCGCTGAAAGCTTGTTTTTCTCAGGTTGATGTGGCTGGGACAATGGTATTTGATGAAATTGATGTCGGGGTTTCGGGAAGAGTCGCCCAAGCGATCGCGGAAAAATTACACCAGCTAAGTCAACGCAACCAAGTATTGTGTGTTACCCACCAGCCTTTAGTTGCAGCAATGGCCGATCGCCATTTCCGGGTGGATAAGCAGACTATCAATCAAGGTAAAGGTAAAAAAGCTAACAATGAAAATGCTGAACAGCGTACCGTTGTGAGAGTTACTACCTTGGATAATTTAACTACTCGCCGGGAAGAATTAGCACAGTTAGCTGGTGGTAAATCAGCAAGTGATGCGATCGCTTTTGCCGAATCTCTGTTATTGCAAGCCGCTAACCACCGTCGCGGGGAGAAAATTTGACAATAAGATTGTGTAAAAAAATGCCCAATTGAAGGGTTTTGAGCTTATTCCCCAACCCCAAGCAAATGTGGTTTTTTAGGAGAGCGCTAAGACAAAATTAGCAAAGTACAGAGGCAGAAATATCTTAAGATTCCCCGTCCTTTTTAGGGTGGAAAGCGTCAACTCGTTTGTCAGAATTATTGGTTGAATTGGAGGATTTGGAATAGAAGCCAGCTACCTCTGCCAAAGTATAAAGGGGTCTAGCTTTAACTTCTTCGTAGATGCGCCCTATATACTCGCCTAAGATGCCAACACTGACTAACTGCACAGATCCGAGAAAGAAAATTGCCATCAAGATAATTGTGAACCCAGTTAAAGGTGAATGGGGGAGAAAAAGCCGCCAATATAAGACTAATAAAGCCATGAAGATGGCAACCGCCGCCGCCACTAAGCCTAAATAGGTTGATAACCGCAGTGGCACTATTGAAAAGGATACTAAACCATTAATAGCAAGCGCCAAGGATTTGCGGAAAGTGTATTTAACTTCCCCAGCAAAGCGGGGGTTGCGCTCGAACCGAATTGCGGTTTGCTCAAAGCCAACCCAAGAACGTAGACCACGAATATAACGGGTGCGTTCTGGCATAGAATTGAGAATATCTACGATTTGCCGATCCATTAAACAGAAATCACCAGTATCAGTAGGAATCTCTACATCTGCAAGCTTCTTGAGGATGCGATAAAAGAAGTAGGCAGTAAAACGCTTAAACCATCCTTCCTTGAGGCGTTGAGTGCGTTGAGCGTAGACAACCTGATAGCCCTGTTGCCATTTTTCAATCATGTCTGGGATTAGTTCTGGCGGATCTTGTAAGTCAGCATCAAGGATGATAATAACTTGACCCCGAACAAAATTAAGACCAGCAGTAACTGCAATTTGATGACCAAAGTTACGAGCTAAACTCAGGTAGCAAATGCGTGGGTCTTTTTGATGGAGTTCTCGTAGTAGTTGTAAGGAGCGATCGCGGCTACCATCATTGATTAAAATCAATTCGACCAGACCATCCAGCCGATTCATTACTGCACTCAGTCTGCGGTATAGTTCAGGAATAATTTCTTCTTCGTTATAAATTGGAACAATCAATGAATACTTTGGTACCATCTAGGAATCTCATTTAATTTTTGAATAGCCAGGCTGAAAGACTGCTTGTCGCGATCGAGGTTTGGTTCTTAGTATACCTAGCAAAACTCAAGTCTTATTCCGATAATTTATTTGTTATTTGGATTTATGTAATCTGAAGAGTCTGATTTTTTAAGGCTTTCTACAGCTTTTTTGGGAAAAGTCCGACGATGGCGATACCAAGTAGACCCTGCTACCAGTATTCCAGTTAAGCCCAAGGCGAGTACTAGCGGCAAAAAATCACCAGTATTGACTGCCTTTAGACCAGAACTACCTAGTAGTACAAAAGGTAAGACACTAGGAACAGTACCAAGTGTTGTACCTAGAACATAATCTTTAAAGCTGATAGAAGTCAGTCCAGCCACAAAGTTGACTAAGCCATAAGGCATGATTGGTACTAGTCGGATGGCGAACATATAAAAAAGCCCTCCACGGCGTACCTCAGCATCCATAGCTTGCCAGCGTCCTGCGAGTCGTTTTGCAACTGTTTGCCGTCCAATAGTTCTAGTAAAAACGAAAGCAATGATTGCTGCAATTACTGCTCCAACACTAGTCCAGAAAGTACCCAGCCAAGGGCCAAAAATTGCACCTCCAGTCAAATTTAGTACTGTTGAGGGCAGAACTAACATTGTTGCCACAACGTACAATGCAATATAAATAATCGGTGCCCAGATTCCAGAAGACTTTAACAAAGCCTGAATTTGTGCTGGTTCAATGCCGCCAATCAGATATACTGCTATACCAGTCGCAATTATGCAACTCAGTGTGAGTAGCAAAATACCAGTTTTCAAGTTCCACACTAGAACTCTACTCCTACTTTTTTTGTAATACAACCCATCTGTCGCAAATGTCCCCTTTAATTAATTCGCATATAGCGTTTCCCGGCTTGGTGGAATACAAGAACCAAACCCCCAACCCACTCTTTGAGAGGGGGGCTATGATGTAACTCATTTGATTAAGGAAAGCTATAAGCGAGTTAAAAACGAAATGTCCTCAAAATGTTTGAAACAATCTTGAGAATAGTTAAGTTCTTGACAATACATTATAGAAATTCCTGTAAAGAGGTTATCTACTATGAAACTGATCTTACCACTCGATCTAGTTGCTGATATTGAGCCATACCTACCATCTGATATAGATGTTGTGAAGGTGGATAGTGAAGGTAATCTTGATGGTGATGCCAGTGATGCAGAAGTTTATGTCAACGGATTTTACCTGAAAACTTCTACTCTTGACAAAGTGCTAACAGCCGCACCCAGGCTGCGTTGGCAACAGTCGCCTAGTGCTGGTGTGAATCACATCCTCACACCAACTTTTTTGCAAAAGGACATTATTCTCACTAATGGCGCAGGGGTTCATGCGATTCCAATTTCGGAATTTGTACTGGCATTCATGCTGTATCACGCCAAGAATCTGCGGAAATTGCAAACTTTGCAAGATGAGCACACTTGGGTAAGAGGAGTCTTTCTCGAAGAGTTGGCAGACGCAACTTTATTAATTCTCGGCACCGGGAATATAGGTCAAGCGATCGCATCTCGCGCTAAAGCATTTGGTGTTAGAGTTTGGGGTAGTCGCCGCCATCCCAAACCCCTACCAAATTTTGACAAGATTGTTGGTGCTAATGAGTGGCGATCGCTCCTCCCAGCCACAGACTATGTAGTAATTGCTACACCACTAACTCCAGAAACTAAAGGCTCAATCGATGAAGCTGCATTGCGCTCCATGCGTCAGTCTGCTTACTTAATTAATATCGCTCGTGGTGCGATCGTGGATGAAGTTGCATTACTCACCGCACTACGTGAGGGATGGATTGCGGGTGCTGGATTAGATACAGTAGCTACAGAACCTCTGCCACCGGAAAGTCCTTTGTGGTCGCTACCAAATGCCTTTATCACACCCCATTGTTCAGCCCTTTCACCACGACTGAGAGAGCGTATAGCACAACTGTTTATCGACAATCTTATCCGCTACCAAACTGGTCAGCCCTTACGAAATGTCGTAGACAAGAAAGCAGGATACTAAGTAGGTCGGCGTAAATAATTATCGTTTGGATAAGGCAGGGAGCAGAGAGCAGGGGGAAAAAAGTCTTCTGTAGAAGCGGTTTATCACCCTCATCCCCCACTCCCCAATCACTTTACTTTCAGCGCCGATTTACCTAATGACTGGCAAATAACATCATTCTGTGGTGTATGGATACGACTACATAAAACGTCTCGGTAGTGTCGCTCTAAAGGATTGCTTTTTAACATACCAGGATTACCTGTCAGTTCTAAAGCAATCTCTACAGCCCTAATTGAGTTAGTTGTGGTCAGGTATTTAACAGCTTGGGACTGTAATCCTACATTAGACTCATACTCGCCCTTATCAATATCTTGAGCCAAGCTATAAATCAATCTATTGTTAGCAAACAGCAGTGATTCTATCTCACCCACGGCAGTTTGGAAGCGTGGTAGAGTTGCCAGTGGCTCTTTGAGATTAGAAGGCGATCGCTCCCAAAGATATTTTACCAGCCAGTCCCGCGCACTAGTAGCAACACCGAGATACAAAGCACTCACTGTCAAACTGCCCCAAGTTGAAATAAGCGGATCAAAGGATGGCGCAGCAGATATGGGATTGATATTCAGGGCATACTCTAAGGGGATTAATACATTCTCTAAAATCAGATCGTGGCTACCTGTAGCTCTCATGCCCAAGTGATCCCAGGTTTCGACAATTCGCAAACCGGGCAGATCGCGCGGAACTAGAAAACTACCAACTTGCGGTTCGTCCTCAGTTGTCCGCGCCCAAACAATAAAGTAACTCAGGATGGGACTACCTGTAGTGTATTGCTTGTGGCCTGTTAAACGCCAACCCTCTGTTGTCCCTTCGGCAATTGTGGCAGGTAATCCGCCTCTAGCTGGTGTTCCTAACTCTGGTTCGACACGGGCCGCATTAAGCAGGGCAATGCCTTCAATCGATTCACGACACAGCCGTTTATATACATCTGGATGCCAGCGACGGCTACGGGCTGCATTGGCATGTTGGAGATAATGCATCGTCAGTACTAGCGCGGTTGATGCATCGCCACGCGCTATCCCTTCAATGACTCGGCAGATAGTGTGCAACCCTAAACCCTCACCGCCTAATTCACGCGGAATGGTGAGGTTGAGTAATCCTGCCTCATGCAAAGCTGTAAAATTCTCGAAGGGAAAAGAACCTTCTTTGTCATGTACCCCTGCACAGGTGGCAAAATCCTTAGCCAGAACCTCAACCCGATCGAGAATATTGGGGGGAGTTTCTAAGCTTTTGATTACAAAGGTGTCTGCCACTGCTTGCTCCAACTTTGACATAAAGTAGCCTAAATCCTGCTTTCTTTTCTTCTTCAGTTTATGACCTTTAACTCAGGTCTTCTGGCGATCGCTAGTAATACTACTTAAAGCCGCTCGGAATTTAGGAATTAGTAAGTTATGCAAGTATGACACAAATAGCTTTCGCAGAGCAAGCCAAGCAGAGAATTTAGAATAGGACTTACGCAAGAGTTACGGAATAACGAACCGCAGAGGCGCAGAGAAGCCAGTGCGTTGGGCGGATTCCCCGACTTGAAGCAACTGGCGCGACACGGAGAAATGAGAATTTGAGAGATATTTTGCGTAAGTCCTATAGAAAAGGCTTTTAGGCAGGGGGGCTTGTGCGATTCGTTAACGCAAACCTAAAATTTCAGAAATCGCCGTTACAATATCTAAATAAAAGTTGCCTTTTACTGCACGAAATAATTCAAATTTGGTGTCAGGAGCACCAAAAAACGGTCTGAGAAACCATCCTAACTGCATACCAACAAAGGCATAAAGCAATAACCAGGATCTTAAAATAGTGGTGCGGGTTTTTTTGCCGACTTCATCTTGTTGAGAAAGTAATTGCATTCCTTCATACAAGAATTTCACACCAAAAATACCTGTAATGCCAAAAATGAACACATTCAACAATTTGAAAAATTGATAAGAATCTGGTGTAGTGATGAGAAAGAATAGTGTGACTGGTGCCAAGCTAAATAAAAGTACGCTAATCACTGATACAGAGGTGAGTAATACAACAAAATGTTGTTGAATACTGCTTCGGGAACCAAACAAGACATTAAAAAAGAACAAAGTCGGGAAACAAATAATCAGTGTTAATAAATAAAACGCTGGAAGTTTAATAGCGCCGGATAATGCCTGTGCCCAACTATGGGATGCACCGATAATCCCTCCATAAAGGGCAAAAAAGATAGAACTAGATACGAACAAAGAACTGATTTTATTTTGTAATCTTATTCCCTGACGAATTTCTTCTAAAAAAGATTGGCGATCGCGCAATAAAGTAATCAAAACACTGAATTTTTGAATTCCACGATTTTGCTTATTTAACATAACTTTATATGTGAGATATTTTGGGGAATTACTAATTACTAATTAACGAAATCCAAAGAGATAGCTAAGAGATTTAATGACGCTTAAATAGAAATTACCTTCTCTTTCGCGGAAGAGTTCAAAAACAGAACCAGGTGTACCAAAAAATGGTCTGAGAGTCCATCCTAACTGACTACCTACAAAAGCGTAAAGAAATAACCAAAATTTTACAATTTTACGGCGCGTCTTTGTACCTTCATCATCTTGTTCTAAAACTATATTTGTAGCCTGATATAAAGACGAAATTCCAATAAATCCGGTTAATGCAAAGATGAATACATTTAGCAGAATTAAAAATTGGTAATTATTGGTGGTAATTAAGAAAAACAGAGTTATTGGTGCAAAGCTAAATAAAAGTACGCTTGTAATTGAAACAGCAGTCAATACTAATGCTAAGTACTGTGCAAAAGTCCGTTTTGAACCAAAAATAATATTAGCAAAGAACAACGTCGGGATACAAATCAAGAGTGTAACTAAATAAAGGGCTGGAAGTTTAATTGCAGAAGACAAAGCTTGCATCCAGCTATGGTATGCACCAATTATTCCGCCATAACCAGCGAGAAATAAAGAACTACAAACCAGTAGAGAAATGATTTTGTTTGGTAATCTTGTCCCTTGGCGAACTTCCTCTAGAAAACCTGGGCGATCGCGCAGGAATCCAATCAGTACTGCAAAGTATTTTATTCCTGAAGATTTCCGTTCAATCATATTCGCCTCCCATAGATATTATTCAAGTTTCATCTGAGTAATCACCGCCAGAACCATACTTCCAGGCATCAATCAAACGATGCCAATAATATTGTTGTTCTTTTGGTTGATTCTTAATCCACGTTTCTAGCATTGGACTTAACGAAAACAACGCAGTGTAGATACCTAAATTACTGTAATGTAACATCCAATCTAACAAACTTGCCAAACCTACTTGCGGAATTATCTTGGTAACTATTCCAGGATGATATAAACCAGTTCTTAACAATGTTTGCGTGAGTGCCGAAAACTGCACTATATCTTGTAAAAATGGTTTTAGCACTGGTGTACCCAACTGTTGCATTTGCTGAAATACCTCTGAGAGTAATTGGTTAATTTGATCTGGGGCAATTTTCTGATTTACACCAACACTCATCGCTTTTTGAAACAACCAAGTAACAGTCAGACTTGGCTGATAGGGTTGCAGCAGTTTTAAAGCTTTTGCAGATAATTGTTCTGTTTCTAGTGCTTCGTAAATGCCATAAGTTAAACGCTTCAGGTGACGCACCATTGCCCCAAAACCACCAAAACTCAAGGGAGATTGACTACCACTGCTATCTCCCACTGTTAGAATGCGATTCCAAGGGGTTTTTAGTGGACTTTGACGATGGGTGGGAAAGAAACCAAACAAGGCCCGGTGAAATTTCAGCTTGTTCAATTCCACTCCCTGATATTCTGGTAGAAGACGCAGGTATTCCTCAAATAAAGCTTCTAAACTCAAGCGTTGGGGATGTGCATCCATGTAAGTAAATAAGTAAGTTGTTCTACCATCCCTGGCTGGAAAGGCTTCCCAGAAGTACTGACATTGATTTTGCAAGGATGTAAATGATAATAACAAGTCGCCTGAGTTATTTTCCAGAAAACCTTGGGCGCAAGTCCCCACAACTAAGCACAGTGCATCTGGTTTTTTGCATTGGCGTGCTTGTTGGCTGATGGGTGAAAGATGTCCCATCGCGTCGATTAATAACCGAGTTTTGAATTGGTTATTTACCATCACCCCATCTTGATGAACCACTGCTTCAGTAAAGGGTGTGTTTTCTAACAACTTTCCACCAACGGCGAGAAATCGGGTTTTCAATGTAGCCAGCAGATAAACTGGATCTACGCCGATATTCAAAACATTCTCTACCCAAACTTCTGTACCGCCAGCAAAACTAACTCGCGCTGGGTTATATTTAGTTGCGATCGCACTTGATAATTCTTCCTCAGTCAGCAAGTTCAATTCCACAAACACATCTAGTTCTTTGCGAGAGATATTCCATTCTTGTTCCCTCCCCTGCAAAATTCCCCGTTCTAGCAACGCTACCCGCAATCCCTTCACAGCCAAGGCGCAACCAATTAAAATGCCTAAAGTGCCACCGCAGATAAGCACATCGAAGTCTACAGCGCCTAAAGGTTGTTGATTTTCTTTAACTAACTGTGGTGTGGGTGAGGTGTTTTCTCGCAGAGATGTGAGGATGCGATCGCTTTGGCGCAACCCTTTTAAAACATCACCTGGTAATTGGGAAAGAATTTCTTCGGTTAAAGACATCGGGTTTAATTCCAGCAGAGTTATAGTATCGATGGTATCTTTGCTGGAACAGCGCTTTTATCCCAAACCGAATAATTTTGCGATCGCAGGTAATAATTTATTAGTCGCTTCAACTAGGGATGCAACAACAGGTAAGCCTGTAAATATCCCTTTCAACATGGTGATTGCTGTTTTTGCCGTCTTCTGCTTAGTCGATTCTTGAGGACTTTTACCCGCTTCGGCTAAAGTCTTCACCTGTTCTAGTGCTTCGGCTTTGTCTTCTTCTGACAAATATGTGGACTGGATGATTGCATCTTGCAACTGCGACAATAATTCTTTAATTCCTGGTTTCTCGACATCTGGTGCATCAGGTAACTGATTGAGGGCAATACTCACGTTACCGCTAATGGTTCCTAGATTAGCAATAGAATTATTGCCAGCGATACCGCTAACATTACTGCTATCTTGAATATTGATGCCGCTAATATCTGACATATTTGTATCTCCTTGAGTATAAAATTTCGGCTGCTTGAGAGCAGTATCTACCATATTTTCTAAACTAATAATGCGCTTATCTTTTTCTACCAGCAATAATTGCTGACTCTGAGATAAAGCTTTGAGTTGATTATAATCGTCAAAATATTCTGCACTCAGTTGAGATTTATCGCTACCTGGGTTGGTTTTGGCTCTGAGCAAGATTTTATCATCGCCGCGTTTCTCCATTGCCACGATTTCTAACTCGGCTTCGGGATGGTTTTGGGCAAGGTTTTTGAAGGCGATCGCTACAGCGCGGGGGTCAACGCCTTGATTATGATAAAGGTCGAGGGTGTCAAAAATTGGTTTGATAAAGTCGGCAAAATCTCCGTCTGCAAATACCTCTTGTTTATTATCAGGTTTGCGGAGAGGATCGGGGTCTTCTTTGGTGGGTAAGCGCATGAAGACATATTCACACCTCACCCCATGCAATTTAGTTGTATGTGTAATGCCCCAATCTTCGATGTACGCGCCAGTGAGATTTGCACCTGTTAAATCTGTACCGTCTAGTTGCGTTTGCTTCAGCTTTGCTCTTGACAAATCGGCATCTTGCAAATTAGCTTCACTGAGATCGGTGCCAATAAAGCTGGCATCTGCTAGGTTAGCTTTTTGTAAGTTCACACCTCGGAGGTTTTGACGGTCAAAGTTTTTGTTCTGTCCTTGTCCTGTAATTACTAGCTTGCGTACTTGTGGTTTTTCAAGATAAGTTGCACTAACACGAGCACGATCAAGCCTTTTAGCTTGAAACCAGCAAGTATTAGTTACATTAGCATATCCAAAATTAGTGTTTTTCAGCGTCGCCGCAGTAAAATTAGCATTTGTTAGATCAGCTTTGTTAAAACTTGTACCACCCGTGTTATTGATAGCAGTCTTTAAACACTCGTCAGCTATTGCTATGGAAAAAGGCACAATACCAGCTTCAACGCTAGCTCTAGCTGTAGATATAATTGCGCCTCTAGAGCCAACTACAGCTAAGTATATAAACCCCAAAAATGCTAAAGCAACTGGCACACCACCAGCAAAACAACATTAAATATAGATATAGATATAGAGCCAGTTACAATTGCTGAAATAATCAAAGCCAAAACGAAAGCTATAGAACCAGCTATAGTTAAAACCAGATTTGCAGTCAGAGCAACAGCCCAGTTATATCTAGAAGCAACAATAGCTATGCTGATAACTACTAGTGAAGCTATTAGTAAAGCTACAATTACAGATTTTGATAGTGCGGATAAAACCAATAAGGCTGTTACTAATACTGCACCAATTGCCCAACTTCGTTGCAGTCCAGCTTGTGTATAACTGAAGTTTGCACCTGTTAAATTAGCATTAGTGAAGTTTGCCCCTCGGATATCGGCATAGCTAAAGTTTGCACCCGCAAGGTCTTGTCTACCTTTGAAGTTGCGTCCTCGGAGATTTTGACCGGAGAAGTCTAAAGCCATGTTCCACTTTATGGAGGTGAGCAAATTTTACTACACGCTCACCCCTGTAAATTCAGGAATGGTTAGATATATTTGTTCGTTGAGGATAAAAGGTGCAACTCCGAGGATAAAAGCTGCAATTTCGAGGATAAAAGGCGCAACTCCGAGGCTCAGAAGGTCATCGTTGAGCCTCAAAAGGTCAACGTCGAGGTTAAAAGCCGCAACTTCGAGGATAAAAGGTGCAACTTCGAGGGTTAAAGGCGCAATTTCGAGGCTCAGAAGGTCATCGTTGAGCCTCAAAAGGTCAACGTCGAGGTTCAGAAGGTCATCACTGAGGTTCAAAGGGTCATTGTTGAACTACAGCCACTAATTACCACTGTTCCATTATGAGATTATCTGCATAACTAAAATGCTTATCATTTGTAGCTAATCTCCAACCATGTTCAAGACATTTAACATTTATCATTTTCTGGGATTGGTCTGCCTTTGCACTTTCAGGTAAGGCGTGTTTGGGCGTAGGATGTAGCGGTTTCTCGTCCCATTGGTACTACAGCACAAGCCTCAATGAACTGTAAATAGCGAGTCAAGTTTTGCAAAGAACGGGCAGAATTTTCTGCTCCAAACAACAGTTTTGCAACAATAGGTAATGGCAGGACGATTGTTAGCAAGGCTATCACTCTTGCAACTGCGTAGCTTGCCGCCGTAGGCATCGCATTACCTTTGAGATAGCGAATAGCAAAGGAGGGAGTAAATCGACGGTAAAAAACATTAGATATAGAAATAAATCATTTGATGATATACCAAATACCGTTATTATTTTGACGTAAGACCTGGTATCTTTGCTCAACAAATTCCAGCATTTTGGGAAAATTTTCTTTGATTATAGTCTGGGGTTCATAATCAATAAAGATATAAGGAGGTTTTGATGACTCTAACTGATCTATAAGTCTTGGCCATTGTTCAGGCAGAAAATATTCAAGCGCCCAACCACGTAGTATTGTGGCTTGAATTCGACCAGATAAGTAGTAAATAGATGGATCGCCAGCTACATAAATATCACCAGCAAGACTTCCTGACTGAGAGATAAACTTAGCCTCTGAATGAAGAGATGGATATTTTTTTCTAAAGACAGTCTGATATTTTAATCGGGTATCTTCAGTTAAAGCAAAGTTATTGTCGATCAGGGTAACAGTCTTTTTGATCAGAGTGGATGATAAAGGTAATAACAATAAAAATATGAGCAAAATTGTCGGGATTAAAGACCTTAATTCTTTTAAAGAATCCCATAATATATCTAATCCTTTAGTTGCTAAAATCCCTATGGGTACAAACAATAGTAAATAATGGTATTCCCACAATGCTGCTCGTTGGAGAATAATAACACCCAAACCAAAAATACACCAAATAACAAGTAGCAAAGTCAATAGATTCTTAGACTTGTGCAAAGATACATATACTGCAACAGCAGCCATTAAAATTAAAGGGTAAAAATTCTGCAAAAACCATTTTATTCCCGAAATCAACTCAAGCTTATGAAATTCGGCTTTAGCAACAATAAGGGGTGGATAGATAAAAAATGTTTCATACACTATTGAAAAACTATTAACCCAGACAAAGTAGCTGGAAACGACTAAAAGAGGAAATATTACTCCTATAAAAACTGGCAAGCAAGTCTCTATAAATATTTTTTTAGTTCTCTCTCGTTTGATTAATAGAGAATACATAAATATAGTCAGCCAAAACGAAAGCAAGATCAGCAGAAAGAGGAATTTAAATAGGAGGACAATTCCCCCAATAAATCCTGACATTAAAAGTAGATAAAATTTTTGTTTACCTTCATTTTTAAAACACTTAAATGTTAGCCACAGACAAAGGAATAAAGGAAAGCCAACCAGTGCTTCTACTTGAGTAAGCTGCCAAGCACCTGAAACAATATAGTAAACACCAACTGTTAACAAAGGTACTAGACTTGCAATTATTTGATGCCGAAAATAGCTTTTTAGAGTTAGCTGCAATATTATCGAAAAAAATAACATGTAAATAAGTTCAAAGGCATGGATGCCAATCTCATCAAAACCAAACAAAGTACCGGCTAAAAAATAAAAGCAGAAAATTCCCGGCTGCTTAATATCCCAAAAATCACGATACAGTACCTTTCCTTGTTGCATTTCCCAAGCACCTAGCCTAAAAAATGCTTGATCTCCGTCAAACGGAAAAGGTAAATGCACAAGACCAATCATGACAATAATAATCAAAATTATAAAGTCAGTTTTATTTAATTTAGCAATACGAATCATGAAATTATTAATTTAAATGTAAGTGAATATATTGCAGTAGTTAACATCCTAACAAGATAACAGCAACTATGTCGCTTCTTCATCAATTATGATGTCTAAAAGCTCTAATAGCGAATAGCTATAAGTCTTTTGGTACTTAATTTTGTTCTTAACTTTGCTATGTTCTATCACACTTTTTAGACCTTGCAAAGGCTTGCGGTGTAATCGAAACTCTATCTTTATATATTGCTTTAATGAGTAGGTGGGTGCGAAAAAACTCAACTATGTAAAGATAGATAGAGTGGTGTAAAATCTAACCCGTTACTTTGGTAAATAGTGAAAAAGTGCTTACTAACTTCCAAATATCAAGCAAATATTTCAAAGATGATTTCGCAGGTCTTTTTCGCAATCGAGTTGTTTATCAGGTGGATGAAGAACAGCTATTGATTACTATTTAACTGATAGCCCATCACAGTAATGGATATCGGTAAGTGTATGTCTCAAGTATTAATGTGGATATAGACACAGCACAATAACTTGTATTACAGGAAAGACTAATGGAACGTTCAAAAATAATTGCTATTCTTACAGGTGCGATTTCAGTGATTTTAGCGATCGCTTACCTGATCCTAGTCCAACTGCTGGACTATCGGGACATGAAACCCGCCCCCATCAGCGAATTTGAGCAAGCGCCTGCAATTATTTCTGTTTTTTGGCAGATTGACAAAACTACTGAAGTGTAGATAATACTTAGCTGACTTGTCGAGACGCAATCAGTTGCGTCTCCGATCATTTGTGTCAATAAATAAAGTGGTTCGTTTTTTATCCTTCGGGGTAAGTCACAATCTTGTATATAAATTAAACTTGCACATTTGGGATGCTCCCCTTACTTTAGATTTAGAAATCTTGTTATTTCACAACTACCCATTGCGTTACAGTTGCCATTGCTCGCCAGCCCAAAAATTTACCAATAGGTTCAGCCCGTTGAATGGCAACACGAGTCAAATCGCCACCGACTTGTTCATGCCATTGAAATAAAGTTTGCTCGCCCTCTACTGTCACGACATTTGCCACCAAACGTCCACCCGGCTGCAATGCTTCCCAGCAAACATCCAAAAGTCCTGTTGCTGTTACCCCACCACCAATAAAAATCGCATCTGGTGCAGGTAAGTCTTTCAAGATATGGGGTGCTTTCCCTTCAATAATTTGTAGACTTGGAGTACCGAGAGTGGCAGCATTATCGGCAATATATAGTAGTCTAGATGAATTTTGTTCGATCGCGATCGCCCGACACCGAGCATTACTCCGCATCCATTCGATAGAAATTGAGCCACAACCCGCGCCAACATCCCACAATAATTTTCCCGGTGTGGGAGCCAAAGCTGCTAGGGTGATTGCCCTAACTTCACGTTTGGTTAACTGTCCATCGTGGTGGTAGGCGTTATCTGGTAGTCCTGGTAATCTTGGTAAAGCGATAACCCCAGCATCAGCAATACAATCAACTGCGATCGCATTCAAAGCAGCAATTTCAGTTTCACTCCAAGATGCAGCCGTACCTGACACAATTCTTTCATGAGTGCCACCCATGCGCTCTAATACGGTAATTTTGCTATCACCATAGCCACGATTTGTCAAAATCCCGGCAACAATGGCGGGTGTGTCCTTCCCTTCACTCAAAATCAACAGTCTCGCTTTTGGGTAAATGTAAGACTGGAGTAAGGAGGCTGGACGACCATTCAAACTCAAAGTTTCCACCTCATTTAAAGACCATCCCACCCTGGCACAGGCGAGGCTGAAGGCTGAAGGTGCGGGGATAATCGTCATTTCAGAGATGGGAATTCGCCGCATCAAAGTTACACCAATGCCATAACACATGGGATCGCCGCTTGCGAGTACGCAAATTGACTGACCCCGCCGCTGAATAATTTCGTCTATAGACGCGCTAATCGGGGATGTCCAGACTAGTTTTTCGCGTCGATCGTCTGTAGGAAGCATTGCCAAATGGCGATCGCCTCCGACAATTGCTTTAGCTTGAGTGATTAGGGAAAGAGCGATCGCGCTTAACCCCTGTAATCCATCTTCTCCAATCCCGACGATAGAAAGCCATTTCTCTGTCATGCTAATTCATGATTAATAACTAAGATTTGACGCTAATTCTAATTCTGAATTGGCGCGACGAGTCAAATCATAGCTTTTGCCAATTTGCTCATAAATAACTATTTATCGAATTTCTCACAATTTTTTAAAATAGTGAACAGTTATCAGTTTTGAGGGTTGTAGTAAGGAATTTAGTCCTTGAAAAATAAGGACTAAATTCCTGACTACGAACTCGATAGCTGATCTTAGTGTGATATTTCGCCAATAAACGATCGCTATTAAACCAGCGCGGCTGTTGCTTTCACAGCAAAAATTTTCTCAATCACATCTTCTACAACCTTATCTGGCGTAGAAGCACCAGAAGTAATTCCCACGACAATTTCACCATCAGGCAACCAGTTTTTTGTAGTCATTAATTGCCCATTTAATTGTCGATGTTCTATAGAATCTCCTGATTTAATTCGTTCAACAGTATCAATGTGATAAGAAGGAATTCCTCGCTCAAAAGCAATTTGTTGCAATTGAGTAGTATTCGATGAATTGAACCCACCAATTACTATCATTAAATCTAAATTATGTTCCACTAATTCCAACATTGCATCTTGCCGTTCTTGGGTGGCATCACAGATGGTATTGAAGCTTTGGAAATGCTGAGTTAACTCGGTGGGGCCATACTTCTGCAACATAGTCCGCTCAAAAAGTTTACCGATTTGCTCAGTTTCGTCTTTAAGCATCGTAGTCTGGTTAGCAATGCCAACTCTTTCTAAATCGCGATCGGGGTCAAATCCTGCTGAACAAGCTTTAGCAAATTTTGTCAGAAATTCTTCCCGGTTCCCACCATTGATAATATAGTCAGCAACATAAGCTGCTTCTTGCAAATTCAACACAATCAAATATTTGCCAGCAAAAGAACTAGTTGCGACTGTTTCTTCGTGCTTATATTTACCGTGAATTATTGATGTATAATCGATTTTTTTGTGCTTTTCTACTGTATTCCAAACTTTAGATACCCAAGGACAAGTCGTATCAACAATTTTGCAGCCTTTCTCGTGAAGGATCTGCATTTCTTGAACGCTAGCCCCAAAAGCGGGTAATATCACTACATCACCAGTGCCAACAACAGAAAAGTCTTTATTCTTTCCTTCAATGGGGATGAATTCAACTTCCATCTCCTGCATTCGCTGATTTACAGAAGGGTTGTGGATAATCTCGTTAGTAATCCAGATGTGTTCTGTGGGGAAGTGCTGACGAGTTTCGTAGGCCATGGCCACAGCCCGTTCTACACCCCAGCAAAAGCCAAAAGCTTGTGCTAGTCGGATTGTCACATCACCCCGTTGCAGAATGTAATTGCGATCGCGAATTTCTTGAATCAAGTTACTCTGATACTCAGATTGCAACTGGGTGGCAACTTCTGCTTGATGACCAAAGCCCTTGCGATTATAATTTTCTGAATGTTGCAGGCTGCGCTTAAAAGCTTTTGTATCCATTAGATTTGTCTACTTCAACCACTATTTTTTATTTTCTCGCGCCAAGCCGCGATTTATACAGAGTTGTATTCAAAGATATTACTTCTTTTTGTCCTTTAACCTTTTCCCCCCGAAGTCTGCTGAGACTGAGATTTTAATTCGATTTCGCCATAAATCTGCAATGCAGAACGCCAAACTATATAGCCTTCAGGACTTAAATGTAAGCCATCAGTAGTAAATTCACGCCGGAGATTTCCTTGTTTGTTGGTAAATAGGGGATATAAATCGAGATATTTGACACCTCTTTTGGTAGAAATACTTTGCAGTTGCTGATTCAACCCCTGAATGCGGCTATTGGTAACAGCTAACAGTTTATCTCGTCCTTTCCAGGTTGCTTCCTCTGCGGCATGTGGCAAAATTGATTGGACAACAATTTGCGCTGTGGGATGAGTCTTTCGGAGGTAATTGATAATTTGCCGTTGATTATCTAAAATTTCCCCATCGCTTATCCCCCGAATTAGATCGTTAATGCCAATCATCACAAAAATCACCTCTGGCTGGGTGCGGTCAAATATTTTCAATCTTTTCAATAGGCCATTGCTGGTTTCCCCAGAAATCCCTTGGTTGAGCCAATTTTTGCCTTCGGGTAATAACTCAGAGGGAAACCACAAACTCAGAGAATCTCCCGCCAGGATGGTTAAATGGGGAGTCCGTTGATCGGCTGCTACTTTGGCTTCTTGCTGGAGGATATCTACCCACTCTTGGTAAGTGAGTTGGTGACGGCGACCCAAATCAGGTGTAGCAATTTGGGTTGAGTTGTTTAGGCTGATTGGTTCTGGGGATGTTATTATCCCAAAAAAAGCGGCCAATCTCTGCTGTTGCCAGATTAGCAGGATGACCGCCAACATTAGGATGCCGTTGGTTAACAGCGAGAAAAATGCCCAGATAGGGAAGGTTTTTGCAGAAGTAGACACGACTAGCGAAATTTACTAATTATTTGAATCAAATTTTAACGCTAGCGATCGCAAATCAGCCCAATTTTGGATTTTTCTTTCAATCCAAAATTGAATAACTCGGCCCTCCTAAATGGGACGATCGCCAAACTCGGAGTTGTAACCTTCTTCACCGTGTTCGTTGATATCCAAACCTTGCAATTCAGCTTCCTCTTTGACACGCAGTCCGACTGTAGCATCGAGAACCTTGAGAATAATCCACGTACCAACACCTGCGATCAGATAGGCAACGGCAATTGCTGCTAGTTCAACTCCCAATTCACCAAAATTACCACGCAGTACTCCGTCTTTACCTCCCCCGTTAACTTGAGTTGTGGCAAAGATGGCCGTTAAAATTGCCCCCACTGTACCACCAACCCCATGTACGGGAAATGTATCTAAAGCATCGTCAATTTGCAGCTTATGCTTGAAACTCACAGCGTAGAAGCAAACAAAGGCGGTGATGAAACCAACTAAAATCGCTGATAGCGGTGTGACAAATCCGGCGGCGGGGGTGATGCCGACTAAACCAGCAACGGCTCCTGTAGCTGCTCCCACAGCTGTCGGTTTACCTCGTAAAACTGCTTCCAAAATTAGCCACATTAAAGCTGCCGCAGCCGCCGCAGTATTGGTGGCAACAAAGGCTGTTGTTGCTAAATTTGTTGTTAAGTTCCCAGAAGTTCCACTGGCGACAGATAGGGCGCTACCAGCGTTGAAACCGAACCAGCCAAACCAGAGTAAGCCAGCACCCAGCAAGATGAAAGGAACGTTGTGTGGGGGACTAAGGCGATCGGGATGGGTTTTCCGAGGGCCAAGAACGATCGCTGCTACCAAAGCTGAAACGCCAGAACTAATATGAACTACTGTGCCACCTGCAAAGTCGAGGGCACCCAATCCACCGTATAAACCCAAGAATCCACCTTTCGCCCATACCATGTGGGCTAGGGGGGCGTAAACAAAGGTTGACCACAGCAGCACAAACAGACAATAAGCGCGGAAACTCATCCGCTCAACGAGCGCCCCAGAAATTAAGGCTGGGGTGATAATGGCAAACATGGCTTGATAAATCGTGAATGCCTGGTGGGGAATCGTTCCGGCATAAGAGACGACATCAGCATATTTGGGGTCTCCTGCTTTCAGGACATCTTCATAAGGCAGATGCGGCAAGTAGCCTTGAGTCTCTAAACCGACACCGTTCAACCCAAACCATTGCAACCCACCAATAAAGGGCAACCCTGGTGCAAAGGAAAGACTATAACCCCAAAGAATCCAGGTAACTCCCACGATCGCCATCAACACAAAGCTCATCATCAATGTGTTTAGGATATTGCGCGATCGGACAAATCCACCATAGAAAAACGCTAATCCTGGTGTCATTAACAGCACAAGTGCTGCTGAAATCAGCATAAATGCCGTATCTCCAGTATCAGCAGCAGGCACAGCCGCTGGTGTTTGGGCAAAAGCATTGCCCATCAGCGGCCCTCCCAAAAAGAGTAGGGTGATAACCCCAATCATCACAACTTTTTTCAACACTTCTTTTTCTTCCTAAACACCAATAATTTGTATACTTAACTACATTTGATTACTTCTGTCCGCACATTTTTGTCTTTAAAGTTACTTAAGTGGAGTTTTCTGGAAATGTTAACAAAAATATAATCCTGATTGTTAAAGCTAACTGGCAAAGTCTGTCATTTGTCATTAGTAAGGGCTTTAAGCCTGTTTATATTTCGTAACATTCTTGGGGGTTTTTCGCGCTAACTTACTTAGTTGCCAAGATTGAAATCAGGGTATGGTGTGAAATTTACATCTTTTTTTTTGAAGAATAGCATTTTATGGAACCGCTACAAAATCACCAATTTTTAGTTACCTACTGTTACAAACCAAGATACTTGTGAGACTTTACAATATTTGTGAATTCTCAGAGAATTTACATAAATATGTTGTGAATTATTTTGATATCTTTCGTACAAGCGCATTTTTACTTAAATAAATGCGCTTGTACGATTAGTTGCAAAAAAACTTTGCGATTTGGCGTGAGGTTATTATCTGTTTAAAAGGGAATAATATAAAAGTTATTGGTCGAAAATAATTTAGTACTTTTACTTAAGTTCTGGGTGCAAACATGATAATTAAAACACCTACCAAAGCTAAACAAGCTCCTATTAGCTCGTAGCGGTCTGGAGTTACCCCGTCTACCTTCCAACCCCAAAGCATTGCCATTACAATAAACACACCGCCGTAAGCCGCATACACTCTGCCAAAATTTGCCGATTGGAGAGTTGCAATCACCCCATAGAAGGCTAAAGCCATTCCCCCCAATATGCCCCACCAGAATGGCTTGTCTTCGCGTAACCACAACCAGATTAGGTAGCTACCCCCAATTTCAAATAAACCAGCCCAGAAAAAATACAGCAGAGACTTAATCATTACGATCGATTTTTTAATCAGGTCGAACTCAGTAAAATTACGCTAACGCTTTTAACTAAACTATTGTCATTAATTAAAGTAAGTTTGTTGAACAAATTGGTTACTGGGGACTGGCGACTGGCGACTGGCGACTGGCGACTGGGTACTAAGGAATGGGGAGAAACAAGATAAGGACTTCTTTTTTATTTAATAATTCCCCCTAACCCCCAATCTCCAGTCCCTAATCCCCATTCCCTAATCCCCCAGAATGTAGATAAGGCTTAAGGATGAAAGCACCATTACCTGATAACGAAGCACAGAGAATCGAGACGCTTTTGGAGTATAAGATTCTCGATACGCCACCTGAAGCCGCTTTTGACGACCTCACCCGTTTAGCATCGTATATTTGTCAGACTCCTATTGCCTTAATTAGCTTAATTGATACAAATCGCCAGTGGTTCAAGTCAAAAGTCGGCTTAGATGCTCTAGAAACACATCGAAATTTGGCATTCTGTGCCCATGCCATTCTACAGCCTGATGTTTTTGTTGTGCCTGATGCAACAGATGATGAACGGTTCGCCACCAACCCACTAGTAACATCTGACCCAAATATTCGCTTTTATGCTGGCGTACCTCTGACTAATCCAGAGGGATATGCGTTGGGAACCCTGTGTGTAATTGACTACGTACCACGCGAACTTACCCCAGATCAGATAGAGGCATTACGAACATTAGGTCGTCAAGTCATCAAGCAACTGGAATTACGCCGAAATTTAGCAAGTTTGGTACTTGCGACTAAAAAAGGCAAGCAGGCACAGAAGGTAAGCAAAGGATTTTTTAAAAAGATTGCGGCAGGTTTTGGTCTAGCGTCAGTAATTTTAGTTTTGATTGGTGTAGTTTCCTATCAAAATACAAGAGTATCTATTAATAATCGCAGTATAGTAAAAAATACTTATAAAAAAATCAACACCCTAGAAGAACTACTATCTCAGATCAAGGATGCGGAGACTGGGCAACATAATTATATTCTCACTGGCAAAGAAAATTATCTAAAACCTTATCAAGAAGCAGTTGCCAACATCGATCGAGAAATTGCCAAACTAAAAAATTTATCTACAGATCAACCAAACCAAGAAAAGCAGATTTCAACCCTTGAATCACTGATTACAGCTAAACTTGCTGAACTAAAACAGACTATTGACTTACGCCAAAATAAGGGATTAGAGGCGGCGTTGCAGGTACTACTGACAGATAAAAGTCAAAATCTCATGGATGATATCCGCAAGGTGAGCAATGAGATAGAGAATGAGGAAAGGGAGCGGCATCAGCAACTTTCACAAGCAGCAAAAGCTTGGACTCGCAAAACAACTGTGACAATTGCGATCGCTATTTGCCTAAGTTTTATCGTTCTTGTTGTAGTTTACTACTTTATCTATCGTGAAGTCACTGAGCGCAAAAGGACAGAAGAAACCTTAAATCATGAACGCAATTTTATCTCAGCAGTCCTTGATACAGCCAGCGCGTTGGTAATAGTTCTCGATTCTCAAGGGCAAATCGTTCGTTTCAATCAAGCTTGTGAGCAAATAACGGGTTACTCCTTCGATGAGGTGAGGGGTAGGTATTTCTGGAACTTGCTCTTACTTCCTGAAGAAGTAGAGTCAGTTAAAGCAGTTTTTGAGGAATTGCTAAATGGTAGAGGCTTTCTGGAGAAAGAGAACCATTGGGTAATGAAGGATGGTAGTCGCCGACTAATTGCCTGGTCGAATACCTTTTTAAAAGACTACGAAGGGTCAGTGGAATACATCGTTGGCACTGGTACTGACATCACCGATCGCAAGCGATCGCAACAGCAGCTAATTGCACAATATGCTGCAACCCGCGTTTTGGCAGAGTCCACAACGATCGGCGAGGCTACCCCCCAAATCTTACAAGGAATCTGTGAGAGTTTGGGATGGGATTTAGGGGAAATTTGGATGGTGGATCGGCAAGCAAATGTGCTGCGTCTTTTGGACATCTGGCATAAAGCCTCCCTTGAGGTGCAAGAATTTACAGCACTGAAACGGCAAACCACCTTTATAAAAGGAGTTGGACTACCTGGGCGTGTCTGGGCTAATTCTGAACCTGTTTGGCTTAGTGATATCGTCAAGGATCTGAATTTCCCTCACTTCCAAATCGCCGATCGAGTAGGATTACACGCCGCTTTCGGTTTTCCAATCCGCAGTGGTAACAAAATCTTCGGTGTGATTACCTGCTTCAATCGTGAAGTCCAACCACCCGATCCAGATTTAGCCAAAACGATGAATTCTATCGGTGAGCAAGTAGGGCAGTTTATTCAAAGGAAACAGGCTGAAGAGGAATTGCAACGCCAAAATTTGCGATCGCAACTATTCACCGAAATCACCCTTAAGATTCGCCAGTCTTTGCAAATCGAAGAAATTCTCCAAATTACTGTCGAAGAGGTACAAAAGATTCTCCAGACTGACCGAGTTTTGATTTATCAGCTTTTACCAGATGAATCTGCAACCACGATCACGGAAGCAGTAGTTTCTGGCTTACCGACAATCAAGGAGCAAAACATCTCCGGCCCATACTTTAGAGCAGAATATCTCCAGCAGTACTATCTACAGCAGTACCGTCAAGGACGGATTTTCGGGCTGGCTGAATTGGATCTGCTGGAACTCCAACAAAGCAATCTGGAATTGTTACAGCAGTTTGGAGTCAAAGTTAATCTGGTTGTACCCATACTTGTCAAAGACGAACTTCGCGGTTTGCTTATAGTCCATCAGTGTGATGATTCTCACCAATGGTCTAGTTTTGAAACCGATCTTTTGCGGCAAATAGCCGACCAAGTAGGTATTGCCTTAGCCCAAGCCCAACTATTAGCAGCAGAAACTCGTCAGCGACAAGAACTTGAAATTGCCCGTCGCCAAGCTGAATTAGCTTCTCAGACTAAAAGTGCCTTTTTAGCAAACATAAGTCATGAAATTCGCACTCCGATGAATGCTGTTTTGGGGATGACCAGTTTGGTATTAGATACTCCCTTAGACGCAGAACAGCGAGATTTTATTGAAACAATTCGGATTAGTGGAGACGCTCTTTTAAGTTTAATCAATGAGATTTTGGATCTTTCCAAACTGGAAGTTGGAGAGATGGCTCTAGAAACTCTAGATTTTGACCTATCTACTTGTGTTGAAGAACTGTTAGATTTATTGGCTCCCTCAGCCCATAATAAAGGATTGGAAATTGCCGCACTAATCGATCGCAATGTCCCCATCTACCTCAAAGGGGATGCTGGTAGACTGCGGCAAATTCTGATGAACTTGATGAGCAACGCTATTAAGTTCACTAGCAGTGGTGAAGTATTTGTGGAAGCAGAATTATCTTCCCTTTCCTCGACTACAGCCACCATTCATTTTGCCATCACTGATACAGGTCTTGGTATTAGCCCTGAAGACCAACGCAAACTCTTTATGCCATTTACTCAAGTGGATGCTTCTACCACTCGTAAGTATGGTGGTACTGGTTTAGGATTAGCCATCTGTAAACAACTGGTGACTTTAATGGGAGGATTAATTGGGGTAGAAAGTCAGATGGGGAAAGGATCTAAGTTTTGGTTTGAAGTCCCTTTTGCCAAGCAACTTGACCCTGTTTTACCAAAATGCGAAGACGGGCTTTTGAACAATCGTCGCTTGTTAGTGGTAGATAGCAATGCTACTAATTGCAAAATTGTCTACCATCAAGCTACTAGGTGGGGAATGCAGGTAGATCGAGTTGACAGTATTCCTGCTGCCCTAAAAGCTATTCAAGAAGCTTGTGAGCAGAGGAAGTCCTATGATGTCGTCTTGGTTGATATGCAGGTGCCTCAAACAAATGGCATGACTTTAGAAGAACAAATTAAAGCCAATTCTGCAATTGCTGAGATCCCTTTGATTGTGCTTACCTCTATCGATCAACGCGCTCAAGTGCAACGGGCGCTGAAAGTAGGATTTGCTGCTTATTTAGTCAAACCCCTTAAGCCATCTCGACTCCTTGATACTATTATGACTATTCTAAAAACTCAGCCGGAAGCGGAACAAGGGGCTAGAGACTTAAGGCTAGATGCTACTAAAGAAATTGTAAGTACAGAAACTTCCAGCATTCTTAATTCTTCCGTTAATGCCTCTACTAAATCTAAGTTAAGAATTCTCTTAGCTGAAGACAATTTAGTGAATCAAAAAGTAGCCTTAAAGCAACTCCAGAGTTTGGGCTACAAAGCTGATGTCGTTGCCAATGGCAAGGAAGTCTTGGAGTTATTAGAAAAAATTCCTTACGATTTGATTTTAATGGATTGCCAAATGCCAATTCTTGATGGTTTAGAAACTACAAAAGAAATTCATCGTTGGCAAAAGGATATTTTTGCTCTGCGTCGTCGTCCTGTGGTAATTGCAATGACGGCTAATGCAATGAAAGAAGACGAACAAATGTGTCTCAATGCAGGAATGGATGACTATCTGAGTAAGCCAGTATTTAAAGAAAAATTAGCTGCGACTCTAGAGCATTGGACAGGTGTGATCTGCTCACAACAAGAAGCAGTTGTGTATGAACAGACAGTTACCAGCACAAACAAAGGCACTGTTGACCTAGCAATTGATTGGGAACACTTGCATCGAATATCGGGAAATGACGCAGAATTTGAATTAAGTTTATTGCAAGTATGCGTTGAAGATATTAAACCCCGTTTAGAGATAATTATTGCAGCGATCGCGGCTGATGACTTTGGACAAATTGTGCGAGAAACTCATCATCTCAAAGGGGCGAGTACCAACATTGGAGCCAGAGGTATGTATCTAGCGGCTGACAAACTAGAAAAATTAGCTTACCATCAACAGCTTAGAGATGCTAATAACTTAATTTTAGAGTTAAAAGAATTTGTCAACTCCATTGAAGATTTTTTAATAAGAAGTAATTCAGGAGTCAGGGGTCAATAGTTTTGTTTTGCATGAAGCAGTAGTGGATATATTTTATACCTGGCTTACTTGGAAACTACTGTAAAATGCAAAAACTGCCTTGATATATACGTACCAGGATAATATTATACAAATGTTTCCAAGATTTTCGTAAAAAAATCTGCATCTAATCTTCCAATATCTCCAGCAACACTAGACGACAGGTTTGCTGATATAGTAACTGATACCGTCGGTACTTGACGATTTATCATTATTCAAGAGGTCTTATGAAACGCTTAATCTACATCATCCCTGTTACCGCAATTGGTTTACTGACATTGGTCGGATGCAACAGCGATCAAAAATCTACTACCCAGACTCCTGCTACCACTGAAACAACTGCGGCGACAACAGGATCAAAAACTCCTGTTGCTACACAGGGAGGTTTTGATACTTTGGTCGGTGTAGTTTCAAGTACAAAAACTGCGGTTCAAGCTGGAAAATTTGATATAGCTCAACAGGAATTTAATAAGTTTGAAAACGCTTGGTCTAAGGTTGAGGATGGTGTCAAAACTAAATCTTCAAAAACCTATAATGTAATCGAAGATACTGCGACCCAGGTGAAGGGTTCGCTGAAAGCTAAAGATAAAGCGAAATCTCTTAAAGGGTTACAAACGCTCAACACAAATATCGCCACGGTTTCTAAGTAATATCATGTCCGCTAAATTACCCATAAGAAAAGAACCCCACCCCTTAATCCCCTCCCCGCAAGCGGGGAGGGGAGACAAAGTTATGCTTTGGCGGGGTGGGGTTCTTCGGGTCTAATAAGCAATCAAGCGGACATGATATAAGAAGTGAGAACCACGAATTAGCAGTTTTTTCAACGAAGATCGGCGAGAATCCGACTCTTTTAATGGATGTCCAACGATAGCCGCCCGCCGATTTAGTCATTAGTCAAAAGTCATTGCTACTAATGACTTTTGACTAACAATATAATGACTTTGATTTTCCCAGGAGATTTTGGATAATGCGTTCATTTCGCAAATACCACCGGACTCTAGCGATTATTTTGGCTTTACCGCTTGCTTTAACATTATTAACTGGTATTGCAGTTACGCTGGTAGGTGAATGGTCAGCTAACCTTGGAGTTCCTCGTAGTCTACTGCTTTCGATTCATCGTGGTGAAATCTTCGGTTTAGAGGGAATCTACCCGATTTTGAACGGACTAGGGCTATTGGGGTTGTTGGTTACTGGATTAAGTATGACTAGTTTGTTTGGTAAGAAAAAGCCAAAATCTGGAAATAATTAGTTAAGAGCGATCGCAATCTTTTAAAGTATAAAAACAAGTAAGTTCCCCTGCGATCGCAAAGAATCCAAAGGAAAAATCAATCAAAAAGCCTTACTTTTAACATACATCTTTTTTCCCCTCTTGCAAAAGCTACTTTTGCAAGAGACTCCATAAGTTGCACCCACAAGGAGCAATGAAATATTTCCTCTCCCTGCGCCCGATTCCCTCACTAAATCGAAATTCCATAGAATTTGGACAGACATAACTTTTTCAATTCTTTGACAAGCTCCTGTCACATCAAGCTCTTAATTTTAAAATATTAGTCTTGGCGAAATAATAGTTATACATGACAAGAATCAGAAAATATTTCCCAATTCTTTACTTTTACCTTTGAAAGTAAAGTTGCAAACCGATTGCACTCATAAGTAAAGTTAGCGCCTTAATTATCAAAAATCAGAATTTCAGTCTAATTTCATTTCTGAATGTCATACTAATTATGTCAGATTGAAATTTCTTTCCCTCTAAAGCAACAAGTATTTCTCAAAGTTCAAATAACTATGAATAATCTATCTTACCAGCCTCTAAAAAATGAAAAACCTTTATCTACTGTTGATGCAGTGCGGACTTATCTTCACGAGATTGGACGTATACCTTTATTGACTAATGAGCAAGAGATTAATTTTGCCAAGCAAGTTCAAAAGATGATGGCTTTACTGGCTGCAAAAGAAAAATTAGCTATTCAATTAAAACGTCAGCCAACACAACAAGAGTGGATTGAAAATACAAATATCGGTGAAAATTCACTGCTGCAACAGCTAGCTCAGGGACATCAAGCCAAGCAGAAAATGATTAAAGCTAACCTGCGGCTTGTAGTATCTATTGCTAAAAAGTATCAAAGACATAACCTAGATTTTCTCGACTTAATTCAAGAAGGAAGTTTAGGTTTAGAGCGAGGAGTTGAAAAATTTGACCCTACGAAAGGATATAAATTTTCAACTTATGGCTATTGGTGGATTCGTCAGGCAATTACACGAGCGATCGCCGAACAAGGACGTACTATCCGCTTGCCTATTCATATTACAGAAAAACTTAACAAAATCAAGCGGATTCAACGCGAACTAACTCAAAAGTTAGGTCGTACTCCGACAGCAGTTGATATCGCTGAAGAACTATCTTTAGATCCAAAACAAATTCGAGATTATTTACTCTTAGCACGTCAACCTGTCTCGCTAGAATTACGAGTTGGCTCAGAAAAAGATATAGAATTACAAGATATGTTGGAGGATGATGGACTGTCTCCAGAATTATACGCTGACCAAAAATTTCTCCAACAAAATCTTCAAACTTTATTGTCAAAATTAAATCCCCAACAACGAGAAATATTAACTTTACGTTTTGGTTTAACAGATGATAATGAACTTTCTTTAGCTGAGATTGGTCAACGTATGGGTATTAGTCGAGAACGAGTGCGACAGATAGAGCAACAAGCTTTGGGTAGTCTAAGAAGACATAAGGATAAGATACACAGCTATCTATAGTAATCCGATTTGATTCCTGTTCGCGTAGCGTGGCGTAGCCATAATTATCTGCGTAGGTAGGGAACAGGGAATAGGGAACTCTTAACAGAAAAGAAGGGTATAGATGTGTACTGAATCTTGTTCAAAAATCAAATCTGAGTCCTATAGCTAATTTCGTAATTCGTCATGACGCTCGTTCGCGCCAGCGTGCCGTAGGCAAGACTCGCTAACGTAATTCGTAATGGGGATTTATACCCTGCGACAAAACTTACTGCTTGTTAGTTGCTCTTTAATTAAACTCGCATAATTTTATAAATTCTGATAATCGCAATCTATAAAAATAGAGATTGAACAGTCAGATCCTTCTGGGTAATGCTGAAGTTACGCTGTTCTGCTGTGGTAATGAATGAAACGATCGCCTCACACGCCACAGCAACAGTTAACATCACCAGGTTTCGCGCCAACGGATAATCACAGACATCATCATTCACTTCAGAAGGAACGCGATAAACGTCATTCCAAATAACTTCTGCATAATCAGCCGATAGTCCAGCATGAAGACAAGGTATGCTTAATTGTTCAGCATAATCTTTCACTGCTTGACGTGCCACACTATTATCAAAGACATCGACAATTAACTGGCTGTCTTTGAGTAATTGAGTTGTATTTGCTGGTGTTAACTCCTTTGTCTTAGCATCAACTTTAGTACCAATTGCTCGGTATAAATTGTTTGCCAAAATCTTCGCCTTGAACGCTCCCACATCAGAACGGTAGTAAGGCTGAGTTGAAAGGTTACGTTCTTCAATGCGATCGCGATCTATGACTGTAAGTTTATCAAAACCAGACCGAGCTAAGTTTTCTGCAATGTTAGCTCCTAATGCCCCAGCACCACAAATGGTTACAGGATAGTTTTTCAGCTTTGTCATTACAGCATTGGTGCGGTAAAGCTGTTCGTGAAAAAAGATGCTCATTGTTCTCACTACTCTTGTTGTTCTATGACAGCCACTAAGGATTGCAAGTCAAAATCGCGATCGCGTCCACTTAGGCAAATACCAGAACTAACAACAGTCAAGTCAGTTTTAGCGATCGCACTACTATGGCGAACCCCATCAGCAGTTGTCCAATCGACTGTCCAGTAGTCGCTGCGATCGTGGAATTGGTTTAATTTACCGCCGCCCATTTGCAATGCCTTTCTCAATCGCTTTTCATCCTGTTGGGGTTGAGTAAATCCCTCAATGCGCCGAGTTGCTAATTCATACACAGTGCGGATTTCTGGAGTCATGCCTTTGAATTGCAATTCGTCAGCCGGAATGAGTTGCTTCATTGCAGATTGCAGAGTTTCCACAATTACCGGATCGGTACGACGATCGATTTCCTCGAACCAGCAAGACTGTCCGTTCCATCGGGCAATGATTTGGTCAAAGGCGATACCCTCAGTAACTAAGTGGACTGCGATCGGCTTAACTACCTTCAACCGTTGACGCACATCTGCTTCATTCGCAGGGTATGCCAACCAAGTTTGTTTTTGCAGTTGGTGTGCTAACCGCAGCCGTATTTGGGGAAAGTGTTGCAGGTATTCGGCAATTTGAGGAAAGTCTGCTTCTTCTACAACCGTTGCTGTTTTCTCATCCACAGGCTGAAAGATGCCCCAACCTTCAAATTTACTAGGCTTTGGCGTGAAGGTGTAAACCATCCCGGCTACTCGTGTGCGAACTCGTCCACCTTTGACACAGGGTGCAAGGAATTGGGTGGTATGTAACTGTGCTTCTGCGATCGCAATTTGGTTGATTAGCTTAAATATATTAGTCATAACTAATACTCTTTTTCAACAGAATGCTATAGATGCAATTCCAGAAACCGAAATGAAATCTAAATTACGAATTACGAATTAATGTGCGTGCAAGTTGGTGGAGCATTGCGTGTTCTCAGTTACTAGAGGGACTCCTCTGGTGAGTTGTTACACACTCTTTAAAGGATGGCTGCTTTTAAGCCAACTTCCCAGGTTCTTCGCACTCCCGGTTCACACACGCCCACTGTATTTGACAGTGTTACCTTCCTCTCGTACTAGTATGTAGGCTCCACAAGTTGGGGCACGCAGGATATTTATATAATACAATATACTACATAAATTTGAATAGATGAAAAGAGAGATTTTGGAGTAGAGCGATCGTTGCTACTTCATGCTGTTCATCAGTATTACAGCACTTACGGCTGTTATGAGGTACAGTAGCAGCAACTAGTAAACCAGTTTCTTAAATGTTGAGGATTTATTAATTGGAGTGCAACTGAGATTAATTTATCAACCATTTCTGTTGTAGTTGGAGCAAAAGTGCGTAAAAAAGATTTAAGTTGTGACCACCATAATTCAATTGGATTAAAATCGGGGGAGTATGAGGATAAACAAATAACTTTCGCACCGACAGCTTCAATCATTGGCACAATTGAATCTAGTTTATGTGCAGATAAATTATCCATCACCACCACTGCTCCTGACCATAAATTTGGCGCTAAAAACTTCTCAATAAATAATTCAAATGCAACACCATCCATTGAACCATTCATCGTCATTAATGCAACTACTTTTTTAATACTAATTGCTCCAATTACTGTAACTTTTGATCCACGGTAGAAGGGGTTAAGAGAGTAAGCTCTTGTTCCCATTTGTGAACGGGCATGAGTCCTCGTTAACCCAAGTAGGACACCAGTTTCATCCAAAAATACTAAGTTTTCTGGCTCTATATGTTTGACATGCTCCCAATAATCTAATCTTAAATTTAGGACTCAATAGTCCCCGCTTGAGTACTCCGCTTTGTTTTTTTTTTACGATTTAATCCTAATTTCTGTAACGCCCGACACATTGCACTTTGACCTACCCAATTGCCAGTCTTGTCTGCAAAGAATTCACACAACTCTATCAATGTTGCATCTGGATGTGCTTCAACTAATTCCCTTAAGTCTACTTCAGCATTTGTTAAATGACTAAATTGTGGTTTCCCTCGCGGCTTGGGTTCTAAATTTCCTTCAAGTTTTTGTTGCTTTACAAGCTTTTGCACTAAACTCTTTGAGACGGAAAATATGTTAGCTACTTTCCTGATTGAGATGTTTTTTTGAAGATGTGCTGCAACTATTTTTTCTCGAAGCTCGACAGAGTAGGACTTCATTTAAAGGTATTTATACTTTAATTTACTGTACCTCATAATAGACGCAAGTGCTGTAACTGATTGAGTTAAGCGATCACTCGCATTTTCGTAACACATACAACATTAAAACTACATCCAACAAGCTCAGTTACTGAGTAACATTTATTATATTTCAAAAAATAGTACATATATACTTGTTGTCAGTTTTAGATTAGACTACACTAAGACTGTGGTAATTTATTGAAGATTAAAGACCTAATGAAAGTAAGTAGTTTGGAAATCAAAAATGTAAAAAGTTTTCAGGAAACAACAATACTTTGCTTTGATACCAAGTTCAATATATTAGTTGGGCCTAATGGTGGTGGAAAAAGTAATCTTTTAGACATTATAAATATAATTTTACGAAATTTCTTTTTGATTACCTATAAAATAACTTCTCACAGAGACGAGTATAACTATTTTGAGAATATTCACCAACATTCACCATTTCAACAAATAAATACAGCTTTAGAAAAGTTCATAGGAGATGTTTCAGATTCATATATAAAAATAAAATTAAAAATAGAGAATCAAGATATCAATAATATTATACTTTTGAAAAAACATAAGGAAGATATAAAGACAGCTTTATCCTCTTATCAAGGAAATTGGTTAACCCAAGTAGATGAAATCGAGCAATGGGATTTAAGTTGTATCTCTCCAAATCAAGAAGTTACGTATTCTATTAGAAATAATACTATTGAAGATCTAAGCTATGGAACTCCAGAGCATATATTTTATAGATTTTTGTGTTTATTTCAACTATTTATGATAGCTGCAAAAAAAGTTAATAATATAAAATTAAGTCCTAGATATGTTTACTTCTCGCCCTATAGAGGAGAAACACAGCTAAATCTTCAAGCTAGCCTGTCAAGTGAAAATTACTATGATTTATTAGCAAATTATTCTAGTACAACATCCAAGACCTCAACCTCTTTAATGAAGCTTTCATCACTTTATTTTGCTGAAAAGAAAAGATTATATGAGAATTCTGCACTAAATCAAGGTTATCAGGATAAGTGGAATAATGATGAGGAAGTTAAATTAGTAACAAAGTATTTAAGTAAACTAGGATACTCCTGGGATTTAAAACTCAAAGATGCAAACAAAAATATTTATGAGATTACTTTAAGTAAGGAGGGAAAAACTTTTGACATAACACAAGCCAGTTCAGGTGAAAAGGAAATCCTCAATTTTCTATTAGGTATTTTTGCATTCAATATAAAAGATGGTTTAGTTATAGTTGATGAGCCAGAAGTGCATTTACATCCTAGATGGCAATCAATTCTAATTGAGCTATTCTTCGATTTAGCTAATACTACAGGAAATCAATTTATTTTATCAACTCACTCTGCTGTATTTATTAATCAAAAAACTATTTCAAATATTATAAGAGTTTATAAATTTGATTCTATAAGTATAGTTGCAACTATTAATAGAGATAATCTTCTTGCTAGCAAAGATTTGTTACACATAATTAATAGTCATAATAATGAAAAAATATTTTTTGCTGATAAGGTAGTACTTGTTGAAGGAGTTACAGATAGGCTTTTCTTTGAGAAACTCATTAACGTTTATCAACTATTGTTTATAGAAACCCCTGAAGTTATAGAAGTTTTAGAGGTTTATGGAAAAGAAAATTTAGAAAAATATAGAAATTTCTTACAAGCTATTTCTGTTCCTAATTTCATAGTTGCTGATTATGACTACCTTCAAAACATAGGGAATGAAGATATTAAGAATCTTTTTGTTGTTGATCATTCCAAAATAGATCAGCAAGTTATAAAACATAAGAAGAGTATAGATGGTCAGACACTCTCTCAACAGTTAGAACAAGCTATAAATAACGGAGATATAGAATCATTAAAAAATCTTTATCAGTATATAAAATCACGAAAAAGAAAAATTAAGGACAATCTTACGTCTGAGGAATCTATTTTGATTGAAGAGTTTCTTAGTCAAAAAGAAAGTCAGGATATATTTATACTGAGAAATGGAGAAATTGAAGATTATTTGCCAGATGGGAATAAAACACTTGAAAAGCTGATTGGTCTTCTAAAAGATAAAGACTATTTAAATTTTATAGTTGCCCAAAATTATAGTAAGCAAAGGCAAGAACTGACAAAAATTATCTTTTCTGTTCTTAAAATTTCATCTAAACAAGATCAAGAAGTCATTCTTTCTTTAAAAGATTATCAAATTAATGATGCTAGGGAGTAAATCAGATTGTGAGGTAAAGCTTTATTTATTGAGTTTCTGAGTGCAGTAAACATTGCTAACGCACTCAGAAAAATATCAATATTACTTATCCTCTCTTACAGGCAACGGCATATCCAAAATCTCCATCAGCAAATCCAGACGAGAGGGGCGCGTTAGAAGTGGGACGAGATTCGGCAAGCTGTAGTAATCACCCGCAAAAGTAAACGTATCTACAGGTGCTTGCTGCTGCTTCAATTGACTCTCCACCCAGTCGTAATGACCACCTACACGGACAATCACCACATTGGGCATTATCGCCAACTCCCGGCAGTAGTTCTTGTAGACTTCACCGAAGTAAGGAGCCGCATTTTCGCCCTCATCCGTCACTATGATAATCTGGTCAACTACCTGCTTCTTCTTCCGCATTGCTTCCAATGCACAGCCGATACTAGTACCACCGCCTGCATTGATGTGCTGGAAGGCACGCTCCCAGTCGGTCAACTCCTTGCCCTTTGCAGTAACAGCGTAAGGAATGGTGTCAAAGGCGTAGACAAACAGTTCTGCCTTAGTGATACCAGAGATTAGGGCAGCGAGTTGCTTACCGATCGCGATCGCATTTTCCATTGAACCAGACTTATCCACCAATAAAGCAGTTGGACGTGCGATCGCACCACGCCGCTTTACCTGTTCGTTTGTCACCTTTTCCAGTTTAGCAACGGTGTCTGCGTCAAAATCTCCTGCGTCTGCCGCAATCTGTGCTTTGAATGCTGAGACACGCGTACTCTTAGATGCTGCCTCCAGCTTAGAATCAATCAGCTTTTTGACTTCTGGATGATCCATTGCACCTCTAGTCTGAAGAGACTTGAGGTTATTGATCGCTTCTTGAGGAGTCATGCTGTTGATTAACGCCACCAAGACAACTGGTGTGAGTTGCTTGATTGCACCAACTGCGATCGCGTAGGGAATTTTGAACTCCACAATCAGCCGTGCCTGTTCTGCGGCATTTTCTGCTTTAGCAAGCTGCTTCAGCACATTTGCTAAGGAACCCTCTGGAGGAGTATCGCCAAACAGAATCGCATTTGCCCGTTCATTTGGCTTGATGTGCAGTGAAGCATATAAGTGCTTCATTGCCTTACGACCTCGCAAAGCGGCGCGATCGAACAGAGCCGGATTGCTCTCCCGTACCTTCAAGTAACGCCGTACCGCAGTCCGAGCGGAACGAGGTAGTTTATTCTGCTGCTGCTTCATGAAGTCCACCACACGAGCCACCTGATAGGGCGGAAACTCTTGCAGCATCATAAATCCAGCATCCCGGTGTTCAATTAAATTGCTGGTGAGTAAATGAGCTAAGAATACTTCTTTATGATCGCGGACATCGCCATGACGCTGATACCAGACTGCTAAATGTCCATAGAAAAGGGGATCGAGTTCAACAATTAACTTGTGAATTTCTGCGACTTGCTCAAGTTTGCGGTGAGGAGTTGTCAGCAAACTATTGAGCATTTCTAGACGCAGATCGCGTTCTGCGGTTTTCATGGGAACCTCCTTTAGGAATTTTGGATTTTGGATTTTAGATTTTGGATTGCAATCTAAAATCCAAAATTGCAGGAGGCAGATGTTGCACGCGGGGCGATCAAGTCACCGTGCAAGTTGTAGAAGCATTGAGTATAACTTTTTCAAAATTATGTAAGCTTCTGCGATCGGGGCGCGGCAACAACTGCCAGTTTTGATGTAAATCGAAATCGTTAGTACTACTCCCTAAAAGTAGTAGCTGCGTAAACTGCCATCATATCTGCCGCTATTGCGACAGCACTTCTTGAAAGCAGCGACCAGAACCACAAAGACAAAGGTCATTGTTACCAAGCTTTTCTTGTAGTTCCTTGTCGCCATGAACAAGGCGATGACCACGTTTAACAGCTTTTTCAGATGGGAAGCCACGACGACGTTTGCTCGATGGTTCAAAAGCAGAAATCGTCAAATTCGTCGAAATCTTCAGGCTCGATGTTGAAAAAATTAATCTTTTTCATCGTTCTCACCTCCATATTTAAATGAAATAAAATCACCTCATGCAAGTCGAAAAAGCTGTTGATTCACACACGGGATTTGAACCCGTAGTTGCTTGATCTTAAGTCAAGTGCCTTACCATTCGGCTAGTATGTAAGCTTTTTCAGTTAGGGCACGAAGTGAAAATTTTATTTTTTAGAAAGTTGATTTAAAACAAATCTAATTTCTTTCTTGTTACACTGCTTTTTACTAACAGCGTAAATCCTTTGACCTCTATATATTGCAGCAAAATAATTAATTCTACCATTGACAGCATCCATCACATAATGAGTTGGTACTGGCGGAATATCTTCAAAGGTAATTAAATACCAAATCTCATTTAGCTTTTGGTATTCATGATAATTATCAATGATGAGAATATCGGTTTGTTCCGGTTTTTGCTTCTGCTTTCGAGATACTTTCTCGACTGCACAAAGAATTCCGGTTTCAGGATGGATATAGAAGCGATCGCGGTGGTTTGTATTTAGCTGCATTCCATACCCTTGGTAAGGCTTGCTATAAAAACCACCATCAATTATTTCTACATGGCGTTCAACGTAGTCCCACACATGACCGATAACATGCTGTCCTGCCATTGTGTTGGGATCTAATCGTTGACACAGTTGGCTGTAAACCTCATTCCAAGGCTGTCCAACTTGCGATCGCAAAAACCGACGCAGAGGGCCGAGATGGTCTGAAAGATACTTGGATTTATTTATTGGTTTAATCAGGTAAGGATTCAACAATCCATCCTGAATTGCATCCTCGGTGATTTTGTATAATTGCTTCTTAAAGCCAGTTACCTTTTTAAGGCTAATTCTCCTCCCACCGCGAGGACGCTCAATCACAATCTCGCTCAAACGATGTTCGCTCATATCTCACGTTGTTTAAATTCAGTTGTTCTAATTGAGTTGTTATTAAACATGAGTTAGCTAACATCATTGAACTCGCCTCTGTATTGAGTAAAGGTTATAGATAAATACAATTCAAATAATTGAAATTCCGCGCAAGTTAGCAAAGCAGTTTTCACAATTGCCTATACCAATTTGGCTACGCTCCCATCAAAGGGAGCGGCAGGAATCGAACCTGCATTCCGTTGCCGGAGTGTGTGTAGACTTCACAAGTTAGGGCGCGGAATAAAATTCAACCATAGACAGCTTCAGGGCGGACGATCAAATCGCCACTAGGACGGCGATCGATTATGTAAGCAGAAAGGCGATCGCTATTCACCTCTAAATATCGAGCAACGCGCTCTTTCACCGCCACATCATTCATCCCTGCTGCAATTCCCAATTGGGTTTTTGGGACATCAACAGAACGTCCTTCAAATCGAATATGAACCATTGCAATCACCTCATTTTTAATTACGAATTTGTATTAGTGGATTTGATCGGGATTGAACCGATACCCTCCCTGTGAGAGTTACACTCACACCTCATGCAAGTTAAAAAAGCTGTGGTAACACCGCAGGAATTGAACCTGCACTTATCGTTGAAATACGATCGCTCTACCATTGAGCAAGTATGTAAGCTTTTTCTGTCAGGGCACAAGTGAAATCTGGGAACTCTACCGTTAGAGCTATAGACCCAAGTTTGTATAATTGCGATGCTCTCAATCTTGCGAAGGAAGCGTCTACACAACTTCAAGCGCAGTCAAATTTGGTGGAGCCATCGGGAATTGAACCCGAATCCTGCAACCGTCCGTTTGTTGGCTTCGGAGCAGTCGAACACCAATCGCGGTCCCAAAAGTGGCATCTATGCAATTGTCAAGCTTCTGAGAGCTTTTATTTTTCATACTACAAATGTAGTATATATCCGACATTATGTCAAGGCGTACTACAAATTTCGCTTTATGTCCCACTACAGCCAAAATGCTGCCATCTTTGATAACCGATTGGCAAGCTGTACGGCTTCACTTGCGTCATTATCATCATTAGCGACGCAACCTCTAAAGGAATTTATCAGTTACCTGCGATAAACTTTTGAGCTTGTTCAATGGCAGCGTTTAACTCTTCCTGATGCTCCGTGTAAATGCCCACACAGGAAGATTTTTCAACTTACCTGCTGCTTGTGGATTCCCACCGCCACAAATAGGCGCGATCGCAGCTCCATCCAAAAATACAGATACGGGGACGCAAAGAAATAACTCTCCGTGTCCCCGTGTCTCCGTGTCTCTTCAATGAGTGACTACTACCAAATCCGATTTCCATTTTCGTCAACTCGTGCTTGCCGAATTACGTCGGAAATTTCTTCAGCATCTTTAACGTGGTGGAGTGCCTTCTTTTCTCCGTTAGGTTCATCCACAACGAAGTAAGTCGGGACTGTGATTCTATCGCCTGTAATATCTGGTACATCATCAAGAGCTTTCTGTTGAGCTTTTTCTTCAACAGATTGAGACTCATCAGCAATCTTATCTCCAGGATTTGCAGTTAAGTTTCTTTCCTTCACATTGGGTTCTTCGCTAGAATGCGAATCTTTACTCACTGGTTGATTATTCTCAGTCGTCATAGCTTTTTCAGGTATTAATGTATGCTTTACCAATAACACTGTAGAAAATCCCAGATACAAGGTGTTCTTTCTCTAGAGAGACTTTGAGAATAGATTTGACAAGAACACTTCTTAAGTTAGATATTTTTTGTTGGCATTACTATTTAGTCCTAAATACGGTATTTTTACGGCTCAACAACTTAAAAACGAAGAATGATTCTAAGCGATCGCACCGTAATATGTTACTAGACCTTTCTTGGTAAATCGGGTCATGAAAGAAAATTTTTCTCCAAATGCCAAAATTCCAGCTAGTATAAAAACGCGCCGCGATTTTTTAACTTACACGCTAGGTGGTACAGCAGCATCATTAGCGATCGGATATCTATTTCCCAAAGTTAGCCAAGGTCATGAGATCAGCCTAGAAACCCTTTGCTCTCTGTATCCAAAGAATTCGCGCTGTCAAAATTATCTTCCCGGATCTCTAGCACGAGACAAAGACGGTAAAGAAATTCAGGCTAATGCATTATTGACAACCGCAAAGCCTGGAATTCCGATTCTTGTAAAAGGCTTACCAGACAATAGCGTTGATTATCTGATCGTTCAAGATGGGCCAAAGATTGCTGAGTACGGTATTAATCCAACTTGTACCCATTTAGGATGTACAGTTGAGTGGAATCTTGAGAAGAATCACTTTATTTGTCCTTGTCATGGATCTCAATACGATTCTCAGGGTCGAGTCGTTCATGGCCCAGCCAAACGCTCTTTACCACTTATCACTGTAGTAGTCAAGCAAAACCAAGTTAGTTTAGTCGATCGCAAACCTGCTGTAGATCCTCGTTAACCTATACGACTACTATCAAATTAGATTAGCGATCTATTTTGGCTGGAGGCTTGACAGGGATTTCAATCCAGAACTCTGTACCTTTGCCAGGTTCTGAAATGCACTCCATTATTCCACCATGTTTTTCGACAATAATCTGATAGCTGATTGCTAATCCCAGTCCTGTACCCCTACCCACAGGTTTGGTAGTATAAAACGGGTCAAAAATCCGCTTTTTTACCTCTACGGCCATTCCAGGCCCATTGTCACTAATACGAATCAATAGCCGAGAGTTATCTGCTGAAACTCTAGTGGAAATATGGATAGTAGGCATTGGGGATGGCTTATTCTCTTTGTTCCCATTTCCCATCGCCCCTAATCCCCATTCCGTATTGCCCCTAATCTCCAGAGGAAACCCCGAATTCACCATTTCCAAAGCATCTATAGCATTTGTGAAAATATTCATAAATACCTGATTCATTTGTCCGGCATAACATTCTACTTTTGGGATGTTGCCATAGTCTTTGATTATCTTAATGCCTGGAAATTCACCATTTGCTTTCAGCTGATATTGTAAAATTAGTAAAGTGTTGTCAATGCCTTCATGCAAGTCAACGCGCTTGTTTTCAGCCTCATCCAAGCGAGAAAAATTGCGTAACGACAGTACTATTGAACGGATGCGATCGCTTCCTACTTGCATTGAGGTAATGACTTTTGGCAGGTCTTCTACCAAAAACTCAAAATCGATTGAAGCGATCGCAGCGCTAATTTCACTATGAGGATCGGGATAGTGTAGCTGGTAGAGGCGTAAAATTTCTAGTAGTTGTTCGATGTAGTCACTGGCGTGGCACAGATTACCGTAGATAAAGTTAACGGGGTTGTTGATTTCGTGGGCGATACCAGCCACTAACTGTCCTAAGCCAGACATTTTTTCGGTTTGAACCAATCTTGTCTGTGTTTCTTGGAGTTTGTGTAGAGTATGTCCTAACTGTACAGCTTGATTTCTGGCTTCCGTTTCGGCAGTATGGGTTTGTTCGTAGAGTTGTGCTTGTTGAATAGCGATCGCAGCTTGATCTCCTAACTGTTGCAATAAATCAATTTCTGCATCCTGCCAAATTCTGGGAGCATTACATTCATGGGCAATTAGTAAGCCCCATAGTTCCATACCTATATTAATCGGAACTGTTAAGCTAGCTTGAATTTGCAGATTTTGTAAAAACTCTCGATGACAATCACTTAAAGAATCTGTTGAAACGTTGTTAATTGACCGTATCCTACCCTGAGAGTATAAATATCTATAGTCATTAGGAAAGCATTCCAGTGGTGCATTCAGTCCCAAAACTGACTGCCAATTACCATTAATCTCTTCCACAGTGACCGATTTACTGTTCAGTTGAAAAATCACTACCCGGTCTGAATTTAGCAGTGAGCGAACTTCGCAGACGATAGTTTGCAGGGTTGTTTGCAAGTCCAACGTGCGGCGAATCTGCTCTGTGACTTGCTTGATTACCTTAGTGAGTATTAATGATTTTTCTAGTTCAGCAGTTTGTTCTTGCACCCGCAGTTCTAGGTTGGCATTCAGGGCTTGTACCTCTTTATACATCTGCTGCTGCTGAATTGCCATTGAAAAATGATCGTACAAGGCTTGTGCCAATATCATGTCTTCCGGCTTCCACTCAGCCGCTTGCCCCTTTTTTTGCTCTCGCCAAACCTCAAAGGAAAGCTGGGGTAACAGTTGTCGCCGATTTGCGTCACATTGTCCCGCCCACAATATCTCGGTTTCAAATTCAGCGCGAAAAATGCTTAATACACCGATAAATTTTTCCCGGTAATGTAGAGGAATCACCATCAGGCCGCGAATTTGAGTAGAACGGAATGCTAAAGCCAAAACTCGCAAATGCGGTTCTTTATAGAGGTCAGTCGTTGCCCAAATATTACCTGGTTTACACTCAGCCATCCAGTTTTGCCATGTAGGATGCTGTTCAATAATGCTGTTATCTAATTCGTAGGGTAGTGTGGGTTGATCGCCCCAGGTGTATAGTTCCCGACTATTTTCAATGTAAAGCCTGCCACCGACTCCACTGAATGCGGTAATAACTTCTTCAAGCGCCCCCTGTAACTGGATTGTTGGTAGTTTATGTAAGAGTGTGGTGACTTGGTTAATAGTAGCTTCTTGTTTTTGCTGAGTCAGGGCTGTAGTGAGTAAATTACTTTGAGCGATCGCGATCGCCACTTGGTCAGCAACTTGCTGTAATACTTTTAGTTCCCGCTTCAAAATCTTTTGCGGTTCACTGTGGTGAGATACCAACAATCCCCACAATTTAGGCTTTACCGATTGTTCTTGGGGATCGCAATCTAAAATTGGGATGACTAAAGAAGATTGCACACTCATTGCTTTTAAGTATTGAATATGACATGGGTCTACTTGTCGATAGTAAATATTAGTTTGTAGGCGTTTGCCAGTTTCTGTTGATTGTAGAGGCGATAGCCCAATCTTCCCATTTGCGACATCGACAATCGAACGTTGCCCCGTTAACAAAAACATCTCTCTGGCCGCTTCGGGGATATCATGAACTGGGAAGCGCAACCCCAATAACGATGGCAAACGTTCGTTATAAATAGATTCAGCAATGACTTCACCACTACCATCAGCATCAAACCGATACATCTTGACTCGATCTGCATGTAAAAATAACCGCACTTCCGTAACGGTAGTTGTTAATATTTCTTGAAGATCGAGCGATCGCCTAATCTGTTTGATCATCCGGTGCAGCAAGCTTTCTTTGTCTAAGCTTTGCTGTAACCGGTTGGGTTTATCAGTAGATGTCATTGTTTGTATACACCATGACTTAAGTATAGTTTTTCTTATAATTTGTCCCTAATGATAAATTTCAACTTCCAACACCTTGATTTTCATTCCATTTTCAAGAAATTCCTGCTAGAAATGTTTGGCCAGAAGCATACATCTATTGAGAATATTTTTGGAAATGGATCGGAGGATAGATATTTTAAAAGTATTAGATATCTTGCTTTATATCCGTAGTCCTTCAAAAGTCGATTTAGGTAGATATCAAACTACTTAATACATAACTAGTCGCTTTTCAAACATCCTCTCAAGGAGACAATAAAGAAAAATTTTATCATTGACACCTTATTGATTTTATATTCTCAGTCATTAAAAGATTTCAGTATTTTTACTTAAATAGTAGCTTCATCATTGCCTCAAATTAAAAATATTTTTTACGATTCTTGTCCCCGAAGCTTCTCCAAAAATGTATTAGTTCACCTTAAAAGCTATACATTAGCCGGATGTTTCTTAAGATTTGTAATAGCGATCGATATTGCAAATTTTGAAGCCTTAAATATCCGTTATCTATTCTCAATACTGTGAATTTTTATTGATAAAATAATGGCTAATTTATCAAATAAGCTAGAGACAAAAACATTTCAAGCCTGATATAGTAATGGGTTTAATATTTTCAATCCACAATATTATTAATAACAACAAGGTTATTTATAGGATTACTATTTGATTTTTGAATGAAATTAGGTATTGTAGAGGAGCCAGTGCGTTGCGGTGAATCCAGCGCTGTAGGCGGGTTTCCCGCCGTAGGCGACTGGTGAACCCGAAGGGAGGTTCCCGACGCTCGATAACTCGCTAACGCTACGCTATCCGTTGTAGCAACTGGCGTTGTGTTAGAACGGAGTTTGTAACGCACTGTTATCAAGGGTTTGATGCCTTACTCTCCGTGCTAACACATCCTACAGATATTTTCAGAAATAAAACCGGATTCCTATATAGCAACAGCCAAGGTGGTTAGGACATCAAAAGATGATGAAACTTAGACACAAAAAAACTTTTCATCCAGTTCCCAGTCCCTAGTCCCCAATCCCTTGCTATATCTCCTTTTTAAGTAGGGTTAGTTAGGTTGAATTTTGAACAGAAGCGGATTAAATTATTGGTGATTTCCCTCCAAACTTTTGAATGGGAATGTCCTATTACTCTTCTAATTGCTGATTTTATGTTGAATGTAACTATTTTGATGAAATTATTCGTAAATTCCCTTTAAAGAGAGTAAATTACGGATTTCTTCACGAACACTCATGAGAGTTTTACCGAGATAGTTTTGACCTGCTTTATTAGCACCGCAGCCCCAAAAAGAATCGGTTGGGGAATTTTCAACCAAAAGCTTATCACCAGTCTTCAGCAGAACTTCTCTAATATCAGCATGAGTGAGAAACTTTTTGAGTAAAGCTTCTCGCATAATTTGAGTTTTGACCAAATCCCAGTCTTGACGGAGTTGGCGAGTGCTACATCTTCCCAAGGCAGCAGCCTCTTCTGGCGTGGCGGCAGTATGGATGAGGGGTATAATTGCCGCATCATTGCTGCCAACAAACTTTTGCGCTTGATAATAATGCTCAACCGTCGCCCAGTAAGTGTCCTGGATGTGGATTTCGTGGGGAGAAAAGTTAGAAAAACAGCCGTAAGGCTGCCAAACTTTATAAAAGTAAATGGTCATTTGAAAATTACTCTTTCATCTATAGCAATCCTATTTGATTTGTGAGAATTGCAACCTAAAACCGAGCTTATAAGGATTCCAAATTCTGTCACTTCATCGGTAAGGTGAGGGTGAAAGCTGTTTGACCAAAAGCTTTTGAGTCCAGGGTGAGGTCGCCATGATGTGCCCTAGCAATTTCACGAGCTAGGCTGAGTCCCAGTCCAATGCCTTCTATCTTGCGGGTTCGAGCCGGATCGCCGCGATAGAAGCGGTCAAAAATGCGTAGACGATCGCTCACTGGAATATCTTTGGATGCATTGGCAATGGTGACGTGGAGAGTTGTTTGAGTTTGATGAGCGCGGATCTTTATCCAGCCGTTGGCGAGATTGTATTTTATAGCATTACTGAACAGGTTTTGCAAAACTTGAATCAGAAGATCGCGATCGCCCTGTAGGCGCAGTCCATCACTAAAGTCAGTTTGCACATTCAACTGAGGAGCCAGCATTTCCACATCTTCTAGCATCTCCATTAGCAACTCAGACATATCCACTTCAACCAAATACAAGCTCATTTTTCCGGCATCAGCCAGAGATAGCAGCAAGAGTTTTCGCATAATTCCACTCAAGCGGCGTACCTCATCCAATAGGTTACTTAAGCGCTGTTGTACTTCACTTCCCGGATTTACCTGTTGCAGCGTTCGTTCCAATTCGCCTTGTAAAATAGTCAGTGGGGTTTTCAGTTCATGAGCCGCGTCACCACTAAAGCGGGAAGCTTGGGTAAAACTGCGTTCCAAACGTTCCAGCATCAGGTTAAATACCTGAATTAACTCGACAAACTCAACATCAGTTGTTCCAATAGGAATCCGTTGATCTAGCCCTTTGACAGTTACTTGTTGAATAGCACCCGTTAATTCATGGACGGGACGCAAAGCACCACCAGAAACCAACCACGCACCAACCGCAACCAGCAGCAGCGATCCTGGAATTGAAACTAGGAAAATATTCCGAATAGTAGCCATTTCTTGATCGACGGCTTGCAGATTCACAGCAATACCAACCTGAGCATTGGGAAATTTAGTTGCTCCAATCCGCCAAGCTGCTTTTGTTGTCTGTTCAGTGACAAATTTAGGTGGACGTGGACGAAGAAAGGGCGGCGATTCAACATTTCTATTGGAGGGTGGCGGTGGTTCTCTCTGCGGGGGTGGTGGTAAAGGTATCAACTGAAGACGCTTAAGCAGCAGGTGATTTACCTCAACGTCAGCAGGTAGAGAGTTAGATTGATAAAGGATGTTGCCGTTTGCATCAAGCACCAGTAGGGCGACGGGGGTTTTTGTATTGGTTCCGAAGCCATCAGATAATGAATCCTTGTAAAATTGCCATCGGAAAGGTCGGCTTTCTTGTCCCTGAATTTTGGGAGGTTCCCCCCGTGGTGGCAAGTTTGGAGTTGCCCGCATCAAGTGATTTAACAGTTCTGCATCAAGACGGCTGATTTTAGCATTGTAAATTTGAAACCAGGAGACTGCGCCAAACCCTACTAATGTGGTTCCAGCTAGAGCCGCAGATAACAGGGCAATTCGGAGGCGAAACGAAGGGAGCTTCATGAGCTAGACTCTGGTTTACGAAACCGATATCCAACCCCTCGAATGCTTTCAATCCAGACTGCTTCATCAATGGGGTCAATTTTTTTCCGAATTCGCTGGATACAAACATCTACGACGTTGGTGTTGGGGTTAAAGTCATAGCCCCAAACATGCTCCAGAATTTGGGTGCGGGTGAAAACCCTTCCAGGAGAGCGCATCAGATACTCTAGAAGATTAAACTCGCGGCTGGTGAGTTCTATCGCTTGGCGATCGCAAGTGACTTCTCTGGTGATCCGGTCGAGTTTGATCGGCCCAACACTAAGGAGATTTTGGCGTAGGCGTAGCCCGTCGGAGCCATCGCTCACACTCCGGCGAACAACGGCATGAATTCTAGCCGCTAACTCTTCTACAAAAAATGGTTTAGCGATATAGTCATCGGCTCCTAAATTTAGCCCTTCTAAGCGATCGTCTAGTTCATTCCGAGCCGTCAACAAAATTACCGGAGCATTCCTACCTTGCCGCCGCAAGAGTTTCAGAATTGATAGTCCATCTTTTCCCGGCACCATAATATCAAGGACAAGAACATCATATTCATTTTCCAATGCCCGCAGATATCCTTCATCACCGTTGTCGCAGTAGTCTACAACAAATCCCTGCTCCTTTAGTCCAGCCCGGACGAAGTTAGCAATTTTCGCTTCATCTTCGACAAATAAAACGTTCACAAGCATTTATTAGTTTATATATTGTTCCATTCTAGATTCATTACCTTTTTGCTTAAATTACAAAACTGTAATTTACAAGCAGGGCAAACTGTAATTTTGGTTCAGTTAAATCAGAAATGTAAACAATCTATCTTTAGGAGAACAATAATGAATATTCGTAGAATACTAGTTGCAACAGCAATTCCAGTTCTGGTTGGCACATTTGGTTTTATTTCCCTAAATCAGGCTTATGCCGCTAATCAATCTCCTCAAATTGCACAGGCGCAACAACCACCCAACCAACCACCAGATGGACAACGGCGACCTCCTCGACCAGATTTTGCAGCGGCTGCAACCAAGTTAGGAGTTAGCGAACAACAGTTAAAAGATGCCTTGGGTGTTCCTGCTAATCCTCCAAGTGGCGATGTCTACGACGGGCTACGCCTACGCAATCAGCAACGCCCACCTCGTCCTGATTTTAAGGCAGCTGCAACCAAGTTAGGAGTTAGCGAACAACAGTTAAAGGATGCGTTGGGTGTTCCTGCTAATCCTCCAAGTGGCGATCGCAATCAGCGCCCACACCGACCAGATTTTGCAGCGGCTGCAACCAAGTTAGGAGTTAGCGAACAACAGTTAAAAGATGCCTTGGGTGTCCCTGCTAATCCTCCAAGTGGCGATGTCTACGACGGGCTACGCCTACGCAATCAGCAACGCCCACCCCGACCTGACTTGAAAGCAGCTGCGGCAAAACTGGGTGTCACTGAACAACAGTTGATAGATGCGTTGGGTATTCCGCCTCATCCTCCTGGTGGCGATCGCCCGAACCCAGCAAAATAGCTAAATATCCCACTATTTCTTGTGGGGTGGGTATCTCAACCGTCATATTGAATTGGGCAGGCTAGAGAACTTAATATCATGTCCGCTTGATTACTTGTTAAACCCGAAGAACCCCACCCCGCCAAAGCTGCGCTTTGTCTCCCCTCCCCGCACGCGGGGAGGGGTGCAATGACTGTGGGAATCATAACTAATTAACCGGACATGATATTACCCCACAAGATTGGAAAATTTATTTGTTGGAGTTCCCTTATCTAAATGAAGGACAAAATGAGAATTGCTGATTATCAAATATTGAGTCGAAGAAAGGCACTTGCTCTATTTAGAGCGATCGGAACTGCAATCTTTGTAGTTGGATGCACACCGAAAAAGTCCAGATCCACACAGGCGCAATCGAGTGTGGCCGTCCCAGCATCATCTTTAGCCAATGGTACATTGTCTGCGTGTGTCGTAACTCCAGAGCAGACCGAAGGGCCGTATTTTGTAGACGAAAAGCTCAACCGCTCCGATATCCGTTCCGATCCGGCAGATGGTTCAGTTAAAGACGGTGTACCACTCCAACTAACGTTGCGGGTTTCGCAGATTGGCAATACTGGTTGTGTGCCACGCGCAGGTGCGATCGTGGATATTTGGCACTGTGATGCGTTAGGCGTTTATTCAGATGTGACAGACTCAGGTTTTAGTACTGTTGGCAAAAAGTTCCTGCGCGGCTATCAAGTCACGGACGCAAATGGAACCGTCGAGTTTACAACTATTTATCCTGGTTGGTATGAAGGTAGAACCGTCCATATCCACTTTAAGGTTCGCACAGATGGGTCATCAGCCCAAAATTATGAGTTTACATCACAGCTATACTTTGATGACTCGATCACAGATCGAGTACACACTCAAAAACCATACGCCAGCAAGGGACAACGCAACTTAAAGAACGCTGGAGACGGAATTTTTCAGGATGGCGGCGAACAAATGTTGCTCAACCTGACTAAAACAAGCCTTGGCTACGCAGCAACCTCTGATGTTGGGCTTCAAATGGCTTAACTTAGCTTACAAGATTAGCGATCGCCAAAAGTTGTAGACACAAGTTCTAAAAACCTAGCTTGATGAGGCTTTCCTTATTCTTATTACAAAGCATAAAAATAAGAGAAATACCACTGTCAGTCAATGCAATGTCATTGTCAGTCAATGCAATGTCATTGTCAATCAATGCAATGCTATTGTCAGTCAATGCAATGCTATTGTTAGTCAATGCAATGCTATTGCAATAATTTGGGAGCTAGGGCGGGCGACAAAACCAAGTACTAGGTGGGATTTCGAGACTTGTGTGTACACCGTAGGCTTGCGGGGAGGGGTTCTTTTATTATGGGTAATTTGGCGGGCATGATTATTAGTCAACTAAAGCATTGACATTAAAAATCAAAGGTTGTGCGAAGCACACCCACATACTGCGTATCATTTCTGCTATCGTTTTCCGGGTTGAGAATCACCCAAAAACCAGGAGTCACTGAGATGTTGTCATTTAGCCGATAACGATAAAATGCTTCAATATGGTAAGCGTTGTCTCGCTCTTGACGGACATCACTGTTAGAAACATGGGGCGGTATACCAAAGAGAATTCCCGGCAGATTACCTCTACCACCCACATCAGGAAACGACATCCCAATCGCCCCAAACCAGACATTGGCATTGTCACCATTGTTCACAAACAGAGAATCTGTTCCACCTCTGCCATTGGAAATATCACTCAAACCAGAACTCTTAGCATTTGCCCAAATATATCCACCCCAAGCGTGGATTTGGAAATTCGGGGAGAAGCGATAGTATCCCTGTGTGCCGACAATATCGTTGGAAGTAGCAATGTTGTTGCCAAAGGGAGCGTTTGATAAAACGCTACCCGTTCCAGCGGAGAGATCGATTACTCCAGCAGGGCTATAGCCATGAGAGTAGGCAACACCAATAGCTCCTTGCTTACCATAATAGGCTAAGTGCGCTAGGGCATTGTAGCCGCCATCAAATAAGCCGTTGCTCCCCGATGGCGTATTGGGACTGCTTGCTAAATAGCCCAAGGTGAGAACCAAGTCTTTGGTAATGTTCCAGTTAGCGGCTGCACCCCCGCCACCTCGTCGGAATAAGGGACTGTACGATCCAAATAGTGAGGGAACCCCATTGCCATCGTCAGCAATTGTGGCGGGAGTGACGGTGGTTGTAATGTCGGTGTAACCAATGCCTGTAGGCCCAACAACGAAGTTAAGGGAATCACTGACTGGGAAGTAATAACGAATGTGGGGGACAAAAAGTGTATCGTTGCTGTCATAATCGAAGTTCAGGCGTGTCATCCCTGTGCCTGTAGCTGTGGCAATTTGGCTTACACCATTGGAATTCGCAAAGTTGCCAAATTCTAACCGGACTCGCAACAAATCTTTGCCTGTAAAACTGCTCTCAAAGTTGAGACGACCCCGATTTGAAAAGTAGAGATTGGATTCATCGCGATCGCCACCGACTCTATTACCAAAGGTATCACTAATGGCGGTAATAATTTGAGCATTCAACCTAGTAGTTGTGGAAAACTGCTGCGCCTCCAAGGTTGCTGTATGTGCTTCTAAGGTATCTACTCGTCCGCGCAGAGTTGTTAATTCTGTGGCAAAGTCTTGCTGCAAAAGTTGCAGCACTGCCAAATCTTGCTTATTAACTAAATCGCTAGTAGCTGTGGAAATTAACTCATTAATCCGATCCAAACAAGCATTTAAACCTGCGGCAAATTCATAACGGGTTAAGGCACGATTACCGCGATAGGTGGAATTGGGATAACCTGCAATACAGCCGTAGCGTTCCACCAGCGATTGCAATGCACCAAATGCCCAATCGGTCGGTTGTACATCAGAAAACTGAGAAACAGAAGTGACTTGTCCCTGCAAATTACTATTAACATCTGCTGCATGAGAATCATCTTCTGGAGATGCTGCTAAAACTGCTGGAATTGACAAGAATAGAAGAAAAAAGCTATGAAAAATAATTTTTAGCATTGGCTTATTAATTGAAAATGGTTTAATTCTGAATTTGTAACGAAAGAGATTCTACTCAAAGCAAAGCTTACAGATTATGAGATAATCAGCATTCAAGTTACATATTTTGAGTTGGGGTTTTAGGTCTTTTAAAGCAACGTTATGACTTTTTGCTCATTGTCGCTTTTAATAGCCGCTTCTATAATTCGCATGACATTAATTCCATCTTCAGCAGTAACAGCTACTGGTTGATTATTAACAATGTATTTGTATACTGCATCGTAATAACCTAAATAGCTACCCTGCGAACTTTGGACTTTTTCTCGAATTACTTTTGTGTCTTTTTCTGTATGCAGCAAGCCATATTCACTTTCCGGCTCTGTATACCAATCAAGTGTGTTGGGCTTCATACCCGCCACTAAATACTCTTCTTGTTTATCGGCTCTGCTTTTAAGAAAAGAACCCTTAGTGCCATGTATGATATAGGCAGGTGCAGGTTCACGCACAAGGAAACCTGCTTTTAATTTGACGCGCAGTTTGTCGTAATATAGTATCAACTCGAAATAATCATCTACCTGCGATCGCAGCCTGGTTATGCGGATGTCTGCAAAAATAGCATACGGCATCCCAAATAAATGCAAAGCTTGGTCTATTAAGTGCGGCCCTAGATTGTTTAATATTCCTGCACCTGGACTTGGAACTTCTACGTGTTGTTTATGGCTGAGTGCTGGTTTATATTTTTGAAATTTAAATTCTGCTTCAATAATATCACCCAGCAAGCCTTCTTGGATAACTTTTTTTACTGTTTTAAAATCACTATCCCACCTGCGGTTTTGATACACAGATAATTTCTTTCCCTGTTTTAATGCCAATTCTTTCAGTTGTTCTGCTTCTTTAACTGTAGTGGTGAATGCTTTTTCTACCACTACATTTTTATCTGCAAGCAATGCCTGTTTAGCATAATCGTAATGGGTATAAGTGGGTGTATTCACGACCACCAATATTACTTGATCGTCTCCTAGTAATGCTTCTAAAGAAGGATAGCTTTTGACATCAGGATAATGTTTTTGTATCAGCTTTTTGCTTCTTTCCCAAGAACCAGCTAATTTAAATCCTGGATGCAAATCAATAAACGGCGCATGAAATACCATGCCGGACAAACCAGAAGAACAAAGAGCCGTATTGATAGTTTCCATATTTTTCGTGATTAACTGAAGCGAGAGTTTGTATTTAGTTGTTGTCTGATATTTATTTACTGGATGTAAAATCGCACAAGAGAGCAAGGGGAGAGAAAATACCTCTCCCAATACGGTTCAGTTAAGGCTAAAACTCTTTGTTAAAGTCAAATTTTTTAACGAACCACAGAGGCGCAGAGGGCACTGAGAGAAGAAAGAAATGCTTAACTGAACTGTATTAATACCTCTCCTCTTCTACAAACTGCGTAAAGCCTACGGCATAGTTTTTAGGACTTACGCAAAACATCTCTCAAACTCTGATTTCTCCGTGTCCTCTGCGCCTCTGCGGTTCGTTATTCCGTAACTTGTGCGTAAGTCCTAGTTTTGCTTAGAGCGCAGCCCATTACGAATTACATCTGTTCTAACTCAATTCCGTTGGTTTCTTTAACGAAAAAGAGAATGAAAAAGAATGAGGTAGCTGCTGCAATTGTATAAAGTCCGTATGCAGAACCTAGACCGAAATATTGCAGTATGGGAGGGAATGTTGTGGAGATAACGAAATTCGCAACCCATTGCATAGCAGCAGCAACTGAAAGTGCAGCACCTCGAATTTTGTTATTAAACATTTCTCCCAATAGCACCCAAACCACTGGCCCCCAAGAGAAACCGAAGCAAAATACATAGAGATTGGCTGCGAGGAGAGCCACAGTCCCGGCGCTTCCGGTGAGATTGGGGTTTCCAGCAGCATCTAGGGGAGCATTGCCAAAAAGATAAGCCATCGTCCCTAATGTTAAGGTCATGCCAATTGACCCTACTATCAGCAAGGGCTTGCGACCAAATTTATCTACGAAGGCGATCGCAATCAGTGTTGTAATAATGTTGACGGCTCCTGTAATCACCGTAATTGATAGGGAATCTTTTTCGGAAAAGCCGACAGCCCGCCACAAAACGCTGCTGTAATAGAAGATTACATTAATCCCAACAAATTGCTGGAGTACAGATAAGCCGATTCCTATCCAAACAATGGGGAGGAGTCCACCACTTCTGCTTAAGAGATCAGAGAACTTAGGCTGACGTTCTCGAAGCACTGTCTGCCGAATTTCTTCAATTTTTGGCATCACGTCACCCCCCAAAATCTTGGTCAGAACGTTAGCAGCTTCTGGTTCTCGTCCTTGAGCAACCAAGTATCGGGGAGATTCGGGAATCATTAAAGCAGACATTCCGTAAAGCACGGCTGGAGGAATTTCTGTCCAAAACATCCAACGCCAAGCAGGTATTCCAAACAAAAACGGCGATTCGGCTGAACCTGCTGATACAGCAATAAAGTAGTCGCATATCAGTGCAATGAAAATTCCAACTACGATCGCTAATTGTTGCAGAGATCCTAATCTTCCGCGCAAATGGGTAGGAGAACATTCGGCAATGTAAGCTGGGGCGATGACGCTAGCAACACCAACTGCAATCCCACCCAATAGCCGCCAAAAGATAAAATCCCAGATTCCGAAGGCAATCCCAGAGCCAATGGCACTGATGGTAAACAACACCGAAGCTGCTACCATTGCCTTGACTCGACCATAACGGTCTGCGATTTTTCCTGCATAGAAGGCTCCTACAGCAGACCCTAACAATGCTAGGGACACGGCAAGACCAGTTAACACACTGTTGGCGTTAAAGGCTTTGGCAATGGCTCCAACCGCGCCGTTAATTACTGCGGTATCAAAACCGAACAGAAAACCGCCGAGGGCCGCAGCACCAGCAATCAAAATCACATAAAACGTGTTGGATTTACGACGAGTAGTAGTAGATGTCATATATATTGGGGATTGGGAATGGGGAATTGGGAATGAGGAATTGGAAATGGGGAATTGGGAATTGGGCATTGCTATTTACCCCTGCTCCCCAGTCGCCAGTCCCCAATCCCCTTTACCGTCTAGAACGTCTGCGTAACCGATCGATCATTACTGCCAAAATAATTACTAGTCCTTTGACAACTAGTTGCCAGAAGTAAGATAGGTTCAACAAGGTTAAACCGTTGTTGAGAATCGCAATAATTAATGCACCGAGAAGAGTGCCGCCGATAGTACCAATACCACCTGTAAAGCTGGTTCCACCTAGAATAACAGCTGCGATCGCATCTAATTCATAACCCTGACCTAATACGCCACTGGCACTATAAAGACGGCTGGCGCTCATGATTCCTCCTAAACCCGCCAGTAATCCGCTAATACCATAAACGAATAGCAACACGCGATTGACTTTAATCCCTGTTAATCTGGCTGCCCTCTCGTTACCACCAACGGCATATATCTGCACTCCTAAAACAGTTTGCCGCAACACAAACCAGCTAGCGATTACGGTCAGTAGCGCAATTATCACTAGCCACGGCAGAGGGCCGACGTATGTATTACCCACCCAAGCAAAATTTATGTCACGGTTAATCAGGGTTGTACCCTTGGCAATTAAAAAGGCAACACCCCGCAGGGCTGTAAGTGAACCCAGCGTGACAATAAAGGGTGGCACATCCAAGAAGGTAATAAGCGCACCGTTCAGTAAGCCTAACAGCAATCCTGCCAGCAAAGCAGCAGGTACAGCCGCCCAACTTAAAGCCGGCAGTAGCGATACCAGCAATGCAACTACGGCAGACACAGCCAATATTGACCCAACTGAAAGGTCAATACCGCCGGTGAGAATTACAAAGGTCATTCCTGTCGCCAGCACAATATTAATTGATGCCTGACGCAAGATATTAATGATGTTACCGCCCGTGAGGAAGTTGGGAGAAAGGAATGCAAATAAGATGCAGATAATTACTAAAATTGGCAAAATACCCGCAACTTCCAAGAGAGTGCTGATTGATTTCCGGTTGCGGGATGCGGGATTGTTGGCTGATTTATTGATAGGCGGTCTGACTGTTTGACTCATAATGCTGATACCTCCGATGCTCCAGTTGCATAGTGCATAATCTTTTCTTGGGTGATTTCTTTGCCAAGACTGCCATCTAGTTCGCCTACCAGTTGTCCTTCTCGCATCACCAAGACGCGATCGCTCATACCAACAATTTCCGATAGTTCGCTGGAAACCATTAAAATAGCAACACCTTGCGCTGCTAATTCGCTCATAATTCGGTAAATTTCACTTTTGGCACCGATATCTACGCCGCGTGTCGGCTCATCTAACATCAACACTCGCGGTTTAATGGCTAACCAACGCGCTAGCAGTAGCTTCTGCTGATTACCACCAGAAAGATCGAGCGCTCTAATTTCCAAATTGGCTAGGCGGATATTAAAGTTTTCCACCGCCTCTGTTGACAGCCGATTCACTGAAGGCCAGTTAACAATTCCACCTCTTGCATCTTGCTTGAGTGTGTTGATGGCAATATTCTTGCGGGCGCTCATCTCCAGAAATAAACCTTGGTCTTTGCGGTCTTCTGGGACGTAGCCAATTCCCGCAGCGATCGCATCACTGGGCGTATTAATTTCCAGTTTTTTGCCATTTAAAAAGACTTCACCACTAGCTTTGCGGTCTGCACCAAAAATCAGCCGGGATAGTTCTGTACGTCCTGCACCAACCAACCCCGCTAAACCGAGAATTTCTCCAGCATGAAGTTCAAAACTAGCCGGCTCAATCTTCTTGCGGACATCGCTCATATTTCTGACTGACAGCACCACTGGGCCAGGATTCATTTGCCGTTGATGTTCGTAAAAGTCTTGCATGGAGCGACCGACCATCATTTGCACCAATCGCTGGGGAGAAATTTCACTGCGTGTCAAACTACCAATATATTGACCATCACGCAACACGCTAATCCGGTCAGCTAGAGCATAGATTTCTTCCATGCGATGGCTGATGTAAATAATGGCAATGCCATCATTGCGTAGTTTGCGAATGACCTCAAATAAATGGTCGCTTTCACGGTCAGATAAGGCTGCTGTTGGTTCGTCCATCACCAAAACGCGGCTTTTATCTTTTAGCGCTCGTGCAATTTCCACTTGCTGCTGTTCTGCAATGGACAAAGTACCAACTATAGTCTGCGCGGTAAAATTGGCTCCCAGACTCTCCAGTACTTCCTCTGCTTCAAGTTGCATTGCTTTGCGGTCTAAAAGCTGACCCCGCCGCAACTCGCTACCCATAAACATATTTTCGGTAACGGTTAAATTCGGTGCAACGTTCAGTTCTTGATAAATAAGATTAATACCCGATTTACGTGCTGTCGCCGGATCGGTAATTTTCAAAGATTGACCATTGATGCGAATTTCTCCTTCATCGGCAATGTAAGCCCCAGCCAGGATTTTCATCAATGTGCTTTTACCTGCTCCATTTTCACCCATAAGGGCGTGAACTTCTCCCGGATAAATGGTGAGATTAACATTTTGGAGCGCAGATACACCATGAAATCGTTTGGTAATTCCTTGCATTTCTAACACTGGGGTGCTAGTTGGTGTATCAGAAAGTGAGGTTTCAATATTGGTTGTCATGAGCAAAACCTGTAAAAACTATTTAAAATTTGCGAACCTGAATTAGAAATTAATAAATTCATATTTGATTGATCGCAAAATCATGTTTTAAAAGCTGACTAGGAGTGGAAAAGAGATATTTTCATCCTTTGTTGTTAACGTTAGTTTATAAAGATTGTTGGGAAAGTCTGAGTGCTAGAAATGTACACTCAGACTCTCCGATGATGGACATACATAGTGGTTCTTGATTTGGTACAGCAGAGTTTTAACCTCTTTATAAACCCATCTTTATATTAAATAAAAGACAGGAATAAAAATGAGGTTTCGTATTAATTTAAATGAAAACTGCCGGACATTCTAGGTATGTGCAAAAACTTTACAAATGCACCAAATGACTTATATCAAAAAACATAATTTCCAATTTCAAATTCACAATTTTTATTACTTCCAGCCTTTTTCTGTGCTGACGTTATCTTTTGTAATCAGCTTGACTGGAATCAAAATGGTAGGATTACTAGGTTTCTTACCATTTAAAATGTCGTTTCCAACTTGAACTGCTTTTTCGGCCATCCCTCGCGGATTTTGAGTAGCGGTTGCTGCATATATACCATCTTTAGCTGCGATCGCAGCTATTGCTTCTGGCGCACCATCAACCCCGACAATAAAGAAATCTTTACGTTGTGCTTGGTTCGCTGCTAGTTCTGCGCCGACTCCACTCGGATCGTTGATGGCAAAAACCGCATCAATTTTCGGAAAGGTTGTCAGCAAATCAGTCATAACTCTGAGTCCTCCATCCCGACTACCTTCTGCATTTTGGTTTTTGGAAAGGATTTTGATATCGGGATATTTGGACAGTACATTCTCGCAGCCACTAACTCGCTGAATCACCGAGTCTACTGGCGGGCCATTAACTATTACTACATTGCCTTTACCTTTGAGACGGTCAACAATATATTTGCAACTAACTTCTCCAGCTTGAACATTATTAGTAGTGATGGTGGCATCCACACCTCCTTCCGCACCTGTATCTACCGCAATGACAATTCTACCCGCTTGTTTCGCTTTTTCAATTGCTGGTTTAATGCCACTCTTATCAGCAGCATTGACGATAATAATATCAGTATTGGAAGCAGTGAAATTTTCAATTTGATTAGCTTGTTGATTCAGGTCATAGGCACTGGAAACTACGGTAACGTTAACATCCTTACCGCCGATTTTCTTTGCTTCTGACTCCACTGCTTGTCCCATAAGTACGAAGAAGGGATTACTTAAATCACCAACGGTAAAGGCAACTGATTTTAATTTTCCATTGCCAGTGGCAGTTTGAGTCTCAGCACTAGTATTTGTAGCAGATTTTGGATCGGGGTTAGTAGCAGCGTTGTTATCGGGGGAAGCATTTGTACAGCCGACAACACCACCACTGATGATACCTAGTAAGCTAGCTGCGATCGCAATCCTTTTCATATTCATAATATCTCCTAGATGTCTAAAAACAGGGTCAAGTATTGTAACCCTCTTGTATCCAGCCTTTTCCGTGTCTTGTAATTACGAACTATTCTTACCAGCCTTTATAGCTGCTGAGGTTCTCTCTAGTAACCAACTTGACTGGAATCAGAATGTCAGATGACTCAGGTTTTTTACCCTGAATGATATCGTTGCCAATCTGAACTGCTTTTTCAGCCATCCCTGCGGGATTTTGAGCCGCAGTTGCAGCAAATACACCATCTTTGTCTTCCATTGCTTTGGTTGCATCTGGCGAACCATCAACCCCAACAATAAAAAATTCTTTGCGTCTTGCTTGTCTTGCGGCTAAATCTGCGCCGACACCGCTTTGGTCGTTAGTGGCAAAAACGGCATCTATTTTCGGAAAGGTTGTGAGTAAATCGCTCATGACTCTTAGTCCTCCATCCCTTGTCCCTTCGGCATTTTGGTCTTTAGAGATGAGTTTGATATTAGGATATTTGGATAATGACTTCTCACAACCACTGACTCGCTGATTGATGGAGTCCATTGGAGTACCGTTGAGAATAACTACACTACCTTGACCTTTGATGCGATCGGCAATATATTGGCAAGCAACCTCACCAGCTTGGATATTGTTGGAACTAATCATTGCATCCACATCTGCATCAACGGCTGAATCTACTGCAATCACAACCCTACCTGCAAGCCTTGCTTGATCAATTACTGGTTTAACTCCTTTTTTATCAACAGCGCTGAGGATAATTAGGTCAGTATTCGCAGCCGTAAAATTTTCAATTTGGTTGCTTTGTTGGTTCAGATCGAAGCCACTGGAAACTGCATTAACCCTGATATTATCCCCAATTCTCTTAGCTTCTATCTCCGCTCCCTTCTGCACTGCATTATAAAAAGGGTTTCCCAAGTCACCCAAGGCGACACCAATTGTTTGCAATTTTCTATTTGGACTATTTACTTTAGTCTCTAAGCTAGTGTTGGTAGCAGTGTTAGTATCTGTATTCGTAGCAGAATTGTCATTTTGAGCGCTATTTGTGCAGCTAACAATAGTGAAACCTAGTATGCCAACTATGAGCAAAATTCTCTTCATATTCGTATATTTTTAACGACGGATTTAAATTTGAGAAAGGTCAGCAGAATCTAAACATCCGAGGCTATCACAATATCAACTAGGTCTAATAAATTCAGACCGAACCTAGTGATACTGCTAGCCTTGTCAATATCAACTATTCTTAAACGTCTTGTAAACTGACATATTTTGAGTTGCTAATATTCACTTCACTAAACTAGATGTTTTATTTTAAAGCAATTTTTTGACGGCTACTCAACGCCATGTAATTCACATTAATATGTTGTTGTAAAAATACTTTTCTAATGTGCCTACAATCAAACCACCTTTTTAGTAAAACTCTAGAAAAATGATATTCTTAAAAGTGCAAACTTATACTTGAACTATTTTCCGATCTTATCCCCCATTAGAACAAAAATGAATTTTCTTTATCGAACTTTACAAATTGAAGAAACATTTTTAATCTCTCTTTAGTCAAAACTCTCGAAATCATAGCATTTGTAAATATTAAGTATTTTTAAGCTTAGGTAGAATTCAAAAAACTTAACATTTATATATCCAAGCATCATAATGCAGCCTGGAGATTAGAGGATGACTAATTTTAGATTTTGGGTAATGAAGTTGAAGGATTCAAAATCCCAAGTTTAAACCTAGTTTTAGAGCTACTATCGAAAACCCTCAAATCCATTGCTCAGAAGAAATAGCTTTATTCATAAGGTTAATTTCAAATCCAAGGTTGATTGACTGCTGTTAACATCTTATAGAGAAATAGGGCTTTTTCTCGCAGAGCAATAGCCAGTTATCGAGTGTTATCAGTTTAAAACTTTAACGTCGCTGGTAAATATTTAGCCACTAAATCTTCATAGTATGGTCTTAATTTTTGCCAATCAGGAGGAGTAGTATTTTTTGAATATAAATCATAAGGATTGAATAAAATCACCCATTTAAACATTTCTTGATCGTGTTTATCCATCAAATGGTTATATGCGTTTTCACGGTGTTGAGGATAAAATGAGTGATAGCGAAGCATATACAACGCAGGTTCAGGTAAATGGTTTTTCATCATCTGATAGAAATACTCATCATGTCCCCATGACATGTGTACATTACTCAATCCACAATTCGGCTCGTAAATACCATATTTGGTATTGTAATTGGGATTATTGTAATCAGGGTTTTCTTTGAAAAATTCTGAGAAAACAATTTTATCAGAAAATGCACAACCCACAGGATAAGTATCACCAACGGTAGCCCATTGAGGCTCACCAAATAGGCAAAGCACCTTCCCCATATCATGAAAGAAGCCAGTAAGTACCATCCAGTCAGGATGACCATCGGCGCGAATGGCTTCTGATGTTTGCAATAAGTGCTGTAACTGATCCATGTCTGTATCAGGATCGGAATCATCGACTAATTGATTCAAAAATTCGACCGCATCCCAAACAGACATTTCTTTTTTATCAAACTTCAAAAATTCTTTTTCTTTTTGAAGTACAAAATTATATGTTTGATTAATATGATTTAACCGATAAAATTCTTTCACCGTGTCTCTGGTCGGTGTTTCGTAATTTCTGTACGCTTCAGTGGTTTTACCTTCTTTAACTATGCTGTCTGGATTGGGATAGCGATTGAGTAAATCTTTTTCCCACTCTTCTAGCGAATGCAAGGGATTGTATTGAGTTTGTTCGATGGAATTCTTTACAATTTGAGACATACGTTTTACCCGTCGATATTAATTTTTAAAATCGGACTTTGGGACTTTATGCACAGGTGTGCAGGAGTTGTTATGAATTTATTTTTGCACACGTGTGCAAAAGAGTGTGTTAAGTTTCTTTTCTATTTGTATGACTATGTACAACATCCTTAATTAAGGAAGTCCCTTATGCAATCTGGGTAGCGACAACCTTATACCAACAGATAATTCATCTGTTGGATATATTTTTGAATAAATAGCTTTATACACATCTGTGTAAAATCTATGTTAAGTTTTTTATCGGCTTTTCCTAAAGGATTGTTATAGCTGATTCGCAAACAAAAGCCTAACCCACATTTCTCACAAGCTTTAAGCGAAGAAGTGGCAGAGGGCGGAGGGGAAAGAAATTATACAATATCTCACCTCTGCTCCCCTGCTCCCCTGCACAATCTTTGAGAGATGTGGTGAGAAATCCGGGCTAAGACGTACCGAGGGTATCATCTATCTCAGGTAAGGTTTCGACCGTTAACCAATCCCGATCTTAGGGACAAAAGTAACCACTTAAACATGACTTTTTTCACAGGCGTGTGCCTAATGGCTTCGATTAGATTGAGTACATACAAATCAAGTAATGCAAAGCATATTACAAGATATATGAACCGCTTGAAATCTATTCTACTTGGAAGCTTATTAGCAGTTGCTTCAATTACTGCTATTTCTCAAAATGCTAATGCTGCTGAATTTAAATCCGATCGCGATCGTTTTAATAGTGATACTGTAGCTTTTAATAACAGCAAAGTCCAACACGAACGTCAAGTCCGCGAACAACGCGCTCGTGAATTGCGTGAACGTCAAGCTCGCGAACAACGCGCTCGTGAATTACGCGAACGTCAAGCGCGTCAATTGCGTGAACGTCAAGCCCGCGAACAACGCGCTCGTGAATTACGCGAACGTCAAGCTCGTTTTCATCACTAAGCTGTAAATTTCCCCTTATATTACTTTTAAGGAGAGTATTGCTACTCTCCTTTTTTTTTGTATAAATCTATAGGACTAATATTTGATTTCTGAAAAAGCTCCGTAGGGTGTGTTAGCGACAGCGTAACGCACCAAACCCTCGATAATGGTGCGTTACGCTGTCGCTAACACACCCTACATACCTAATTTTGTTCAAAAATCAAATAGTAATCCTATATTAAATATCTTCAGATATAGTTTTCTATCGGCTCGAATATTTTACAAAGTTAAATTAAAACTTAAATAATGATTATCTGCTTGATAGAAAATATTATACATAGTACTGTTGACATTGCAAAGAATCTTTGCATTTAATCTACTATAAAAACATTCCATAAAACAGTTCGCTACAATTACTATAGTATTTGATTGTTGAAGGGTTCTAACATTTATTATGGTAATACGTTTCCCCATAGTTGCTGCCACCTTTATGGTTGCCAGCGTTAGTCTAGCTACACTTTTGGGCATTGCATCTCCCGCTTCAGCCCAGGAGACAATCACTTGTTCAAGCAATAATAATCAGAGGAATACTTGTTCAATACCTAGTAGAGGCAGAGTCAGGCTTGTTAGACAATTGTCTAATGCCACTTGTAGAGGAAATTGGGGGTATAGGAATAATCGTGTTTGGGTGAGAAATGGTTGCCGAGCCGAGTTTTCAGTTGGCGATCGCAGAAACGGTAGAAACGGTAGAAATGACAGAAATGACAGAAATGACAGAAATGACAGAAACGATCGCTATGACAGAAATGACAGATATGATAGATAGGAAATTGGGTCTTTGGGGTTATTGTGCCGAGCAAAACAGGTGATAGCTAAAATTGTCTAGACTACCACCACGCGAAATAGGATCTTGGCGTTGCTGAATCATGGGATGATTTTGTTTAATGCGGAATAGTTTTTCAATGCTTCCAACTGCCAATTCATCTCGCAAATATGCAACGCCAAAATCTTAACCGTCACGAGCGATCGCTAATAAAGAGATGCCAACATGCGAGCAACGCGAAAAAGTGAGATCATCGTGACAAGAGCAGGGGTATTTTTTTGGGCAATTTCTAACAGATGTTCCCAATTAGATACTGTGTATTGATGTTTTGATAGATATGCAATTTCAACGAGTGTAGCCTAAGAGTGAAGTACCCCATCCAATAAAAGCGCTACCAAAGACTAGCCATGCAGCATTGATTCGGAAGTGAATAGCTAAAATGGCACAGACGATCGCGATCGCCAAGGCGAGAAAATCTACAAATGGGGCTTGTGGTAATGTTAAAGTGGCTGCCCCTAGTTGCAGGGTGGTAACGACCATTAGCACTACAGCACTAACATTCACCGCATCCAAAAATGCTCTAGTCCAAGAAGAGGCCCGTAAGCGGGGAATTAATGGATTCAGGGCAGCAACGAAAACAAAAGAAGGTAGAAAAATTCCGATTGTGGCAACAATTGCGCCAGGTATGCCAGCAATGATATAACCTATAAATGTAGCAGTAGAAAGTACTGGCCCAGGAGTAAGTTGACCAATTGCGATCGCATCTAGTAACTGTTCTTGTGTCAGCCAGCCGTATTCTTCAACTAATCCCCCTTGGATAAAAGCCACCAAAAGGTAGCCACCACCAAACAAGACACTACCGACTTTCAGAAAAAACCAACCCAACTGCCATAAAGAAACGTTTGTTACAGTAGATGCAGCCGCTACCGATGCCGCAACAACCGTTGATGTCTTTAAAGTCGCACCTGTGCTGAGACTAGCAAGCAGAAAGCTAGCTTTATCTCCTGATTTGTCGTTTTTATTTCCAGAATGTAACCAAATCATACCTAGCAATCCCCCAATTAATAGGGCAATTACTTCATTTAATTTGAATAATAATATCAGTAACGCCACAGCTAAAGCGATCGCTAGCAATTGGCGAGTTTTCACAGCCTTTTTTGCCAAACCCCAGAGGGCATTGATAATGATTGCTAAAACAGCCGATTTAATGCCATAGAGTAGGGGAGCAACTTGAGGTAGAGTACCGTAGGTAACATAAACCCAAGCAAACCCAGCAGTAATTAGAACCGCAGGTAAGATAAAACAGACACCTGAAACAATCAGCCCTAACCATCCTGCATAGATGTATCCTATATGGATAGCCATTTCTGTAGAATTTGGCCCAGGAATTAAATTAGTTGCGCCCAGCAAATCCAGAAAATGCTCCCTTGTTAACCACTGACGACGCTTAACCACTTCATCTTCAATCATGGCGATATGGGCAACCGGGCCCCCAAAGCCGATAACGCCCAGTTTAAAAAACAGTTTGGCGAGTTCGCCCAAACGACTTGGTGCTGAGTTAGTCATCTTTGCTAGGAAATATTTTTCATGCAGTTCTAGATTATTCTTAAAAGATTAAGGCTAACCTTTCAATGTGGGTAAAAATTTTACTCACGAAACTCTTTTGACTTTGTGTTTTCTGTGTCTCTACGGTTAAATAAAATACTTTTTAACCACAGATACACAGAGAAGCCAGTGCGTTGCGGGGGTGGAGGAGTTTGTAGCACCTGGCGCAACACAGAGAAATGAGGAGAAGAGAGTTTTTTCACCAGTTTTTGGGTATTTTTTATTTGGAAGTCCCTCAGCCTTTTTGGAGAGGTTTGTGTGTGGTCTATTTATTTCAAAACTGCCTAAAATTACTAATTATGCGTTGAAAATTTCCCATGCTATTTGATGCGTTTAAAAACCGTAAATCTCCTAAAATCGAATTCACCAAAACTGACCCAACCTGGCGCGTAGCTTGGGGAAAAGTTGATGAAAGTTATGAAAATATCGCTTGGCGAGATGAAAATTTTTCTGTCATCATACCACGTAGAGCTTCTGGATTTTTGACGGAAAAATTAGCAATCAGTTCTGGAGGAAGATTTGTTGTTGTTGGTGATGTTTGGTTAACTAACCGAGTGCAGTTACTACAAAAGTTAGACATTGAACCGGATAGCTTTAGAGAAACTTCTCTGCAAATAGTTGCTAATCTTTGGGAACGATGGGGATTTGAATGTCTTCGCCAACTTGTGGGGATGTTTGCGCTAGTGATTTGGGATCGAGAAAAACAGGTGTTGAAGTTAGTTCGCGATCGCATCGGTGTTCGTACACTCTACTACACTACCACTGGTTCGGTTCGTTGGATTGCGCCTCAACTGAGAACTTTATCACCTCACCGTTCATCCGATTTAGATTTGGTGGCGTTGCGAGATTATCTTTGCTGTGCCTTTGTTCCTGGCGAACGAACGCTTTGGGAACAGGTGCAGGAACTGCGACCTGGAACGGTTTTAGAATTTCCCGACCACAAAGTTGAAGCGTATTGGCAACTTCAAGAACAGATTGTAGCAGTAGATGAACCTTTATCATGGCATGGCGATCGCTTGCGAGAACTCCTAGAGCAAGTTGTTCAGGAATATTTACCATCAGCCAATGAACCCGTTGGCGTTTTTCTTTCTGGTGGTTTGGACTCTAGCGCTATCACTGCTTTAGTAGCGAAATTCCATAAAGCACCAGTTCACACCTTCTCGATTCATTTCGGTTCGGAATGTCCCAATGAGTTAGAATTTTCTAGTCTCGTTGCATCCCATTGCCACACGCAGCACCACATTTTAGAAATTACTTTTAAGGATATGTGGTCACGTCTGCCAGAAACAATGGCCTATTTAGATGACCCCATTGGCGACCCACTAACTGTTCCCAACCTTTTGCTAGGGCGATTGGCAAGAGAAAGCGTAGAAGTAGTTTTAAATGGTGAAGGTGGCGACCCCTGTTTTGGTGGGCCAAAAAATCAACCAATGCTAATTAATAGTTTATATGGTTCTGTCACCAATCAGGATGCTTTGCAAGCTTATTTAATTTCCTTTCAAAAGTGCGCTGTTGACTTACCACAACTTTTAAAACCAGAAGTTTGGACAGCAGTACAAACAGCACCTTGGGTTTTTGAAGAAGATTTATATTCCCAAGTCAGCTATCTGAATCGTTTGATGGCAATGAATATCAAATTTAAAGGCGCTGACCAAATTCTGACAAAAGTCAGTAACTTGACTCAAGCAGCTCTTCTGCACGGTCGTTCTCCCCTATTTGACCAACGAGTAGTAGATTTAAGCATGGAAATTCCTCCAGAGTATAAGCTTTCTGGAGTGGAAGAAAAAGCAGTCTTAAAGCAAGCTATAGCAAATATTCTACCAGAGGCAATTATTCATCGTCCCAAAAGCGGCATGATGGTTCCCGTGCAGTTAGGATTTCGGAAATATTGGCAGCAAGAAGCCAAAGATTTATTACTAAATCGGAATGCAGCTATCACTCCTTACTTAAACCAGTTACCTATTCGTAATTGGTTAAACTATCAAGGAGATACCTGGAGTCGTTATGGAGTAAAGCTTTGGTTACTTGTGAGTTTAGAAATTTGGTTACAGGTTAATCAAAAAGTGCAGTAGTGAAAGCAAGAAATGAATCCGCGACGACTAGAGCCAACTTTCGGAAGTAAATAAGTTTTTAGTAAGGATTTTAACCTTTGTCTTAATATAGCGGTTCTCAGTCAAGTGAATTACAAGAACCCCACCCCCAACCCCGTCCCCGCAAGCGATGAGGGGACTATGATCTAACTCATGTGATTAGGAAAGGCTATAAACACTAAAATACTTACTGCTTACGAACATATTTCTACTATGTAGTAGTCAATAAAATACTTTTTTACTACAATATAAACTTATTCTGGAATTAGAATTTTCTACTGTGTATTTACACGTAGATAAGAATAAAATCTAGAACTTTAATAAAAAATTACAGACAGCAAATTAATGACACAGCCTAACTCGCAAGATAAAAATAACTTTCTTTACCCTCGTAGTCGGTATTATGGTGAATTCCAGCCAGAGACTTTAGCATTTAATGCCAATCTCCAAGAATTTGCCCAAAGAATTAGTTATATCTCTTGTCTAGAAACAGGCGGAAAACTATCTCCAGAAGAAGCTTACGAGCAAATTAGGCTGCTTTGGAAAGAGTTGAAACATAGCAAAAAGGAACTGTCTATTGGCGTAAATAAATGAAAACTAGTTTTTGGGCATTAGGCATGGGCAATAACTAGCAATGCCCAATGCCGAGTTAATTAGCTTCTAGCAAAGTCCAGAAGTAGCCATCTGGCGCGACAAAGGAGAAACTCGTCTCGCCAAACTCATTACTAATAATATCTGTAACTTTTTGTGCCGTACTGGCTTTGATGCGATCGCAATACTCTTGTATTCCCTTAACCCGATAGGTATATAAAGACATACCCAAGCTACCTGGTTGGGCAGCCTCGAAGCGCGATTCTAAATTAAGAGATTCTGGAAATCGAACAATATAAAGTCTACCACTGCGTGCAGCCATCAAGTCAGACTTAGAAGAACGGGGATCGTCAAAAGTTGTAACAATAAACTTTTCACCAGGGTTAAGGTCAAAAATATCTCGACCAGCTGGCGAAGATTCATAGCTAGTTTCGACATCATCACGCACACGCAGCAAACCTAAAACTTCTTCATAAAACTTCAGGGTTTCTTTGCTGTCATCTTGAACGATGATTCCTATATGGGTAAACTGACTAGTCTTGAGAGCAGCATTCTGGTTCACTTGTCCGTAATGCGGCAGTGTATAGCCAAACCTTTGAAATAAAACCTGTCGAGCTAAAGGTTGCAATAGCAGCATTTCTCGCACACCAACTGCTGGCTCTATAAAAGGACGGCTTTTTCTCTCTTTGTTATAAATTACTTCCCAATAAGGGGGAGAGTGCCTAATAGGGAAACCTGCGGCTTTTGCATCCTCTATATGATTTAAAATACTTAATACATCTGTCGTTAAGCTTGTTGCCCAACGATTTCCTTTAATTTTCATTGATGCTATTCCCAAACCTGGATGGGTCGGATTTTGCCAAACCATCAGCCGAATCAAACCATGATCTGAATTTTGGTGGTCGAGGCGGATTGAGCGTAAAGACGAATTTACTCCATATAATTGATAAGCTACATCTGCGGTTAATTCACCCACTTCACCAATGCGATAGCCAAATTGCTCCCAATACTGAATTGCAGAAATTGGTTCCGGGATGCCAATACAGACTTCATAGATACCTTCAATTGCGGTTTGTTGTTCTTGAGTCATAGCAATTTGGGATTTTAGATTTTAGATTTGGTCAAAATAAATAAAGCTTTCGGAAAGATATCTCAGAAAGAATCTGAAAAGCAACATCTAACTTTTGTAGCTTATGATGTATTTACAAAAGTTTAGATGTCTAATGTAGAGTTATTCTGATTGCACGTAATCAGCGATCGCTATAAAGTTTTTTAACAGGAGTTAAGCTATGACGCAGCGACTGACTCAAGAACAATTATCACAAATAGTTACTGAAGTAGAAAGTCTGCAAGTGCGTCGAGAAGCGGAACTAGACCAACAGCAGGTTAGAGAAATTTTACAGGAGTTGAATTTACCGCCAGAGTTACTAGATGAAGCCCTGATTCAGTTAAATCGCCGCCAAGCACTGGAGGTACAACAACGCCGAAATCGATGGATTGCCTCTGGAGTGGTGGCATTATTAATCATACTGAGTGCATCTACAATATTTTTCATCCGGCAACAAAATTCTGCACTCTCTCGTGTTTCTGCTCAACAAGACCGCATCGCCTTGGTACAAAATACTGACGGTGACTTGAAGACAATTTCCCGCCAAACCAACCCAGAAGTTTTTTACCATGTCACCTTAAAGGATGCACCCTTGGGTAAAAAGCTGGCTCTCTCCTGTAATTGGATTGACCCAAGCGGTCAAATTGTCAAGCAAAACAAATATCAAACCCGCGAAATTAATACGTCTGTCTGGGATACCCAGTGTCGCTACACGATTAATCCGGCTGCAACTGTTGGCAATTGGCAGGTGCAGATGTTCCTGGAAGGTAGGCAGATTAGCGATGAAACCTTTGAAGTGAAATAGTCCAGATGGGCAACATCCCGCATCACTTTCTTGGCTATTGGGGTTACGGCGCTCAACATGAATTGGAAGCGCTGTTAAGTAGTATTCTGGAAAATCTCTCCCCGACAAAAGGGAAGGGGGTGAAAAGTCAGTTCTCTCCACAGAGAAATTATCCTCTTCCTATCTGGAATGTTGCTTATATAGGAATTGATGGAAATTCTCCACAGCTAGAAAATCAAATTGCTGCTATTTCGGCATCAGGATTATTCACTTCACCCGACGCTTGGGTAAATCTCCAAGAAAATAACTGCCTAATTTTGGGTAGAGAACCTTTCGGAAAGATGCCTTTGTATTGGACTCAGCAAGGACAAGCAATCTGGTTTGCATCGCAACTGCAACTACTCTTACCGATATTACAACAGTCAGAAGTTAGCATTGCTGGATTATCCGGCTACAGCTGTTTTTCTTACGTTCCCACACCTCTAACCCCTGTTAAGGAAGTGTTTGCCGTGACGCCGGGAACTGAATTAGTTTGGCAGAGCGATCGCCAATCAGGTATTTTGCGATCGCCTAAATCTAAAAATATCCACTCGTGGCGGGAAGCCCCAAAACAGTTAACAGATGAAGTTACAGCAATTACCGAATTGCAAACCCTTCTTAAAAACTCCATTGAACGACAGATTGCCGATTTAAAGGATGAGCCTGTTGGGGTGTTTCTCTCTGGCGGACTCGATTCTTCAGTGGTGGCGGCGCTGTTGGTACAAGCAGGAGTGAAAGTCCGCGCCTACACTCTAGATTTTGGTGACGTAGGCATTCCAGAATATCCATACTCTGAACAAGTCGCCCAGTTTCTCAAAATTCCGCTGATTAAAGTTGCAGTAACCCCAAATTCCATTAAAAATGCCCTAATTCCCACTGTGCAAGCATTAGATTTGCCCTTTGGAGATGGCGTGTGTGTGCCGTTATATCTTCTATCTGAAAGGGCGAGTCAGGAAACTCAGGTAATTTTTAACGGCGAAGGTGGAGATCAATTATTTGCCGGTTGGACAAACAAACCTTTAATTGCCGCAGGTGTTTATCAGTCAGAAAATCCCGCCGGACAGGAAACTTTTATCCAGCAATATCTCCGCACCTTTCACCGTCTTGGAGGATACGAATCTCAAGTTTATCAGCCAGAGGTCTATGCAGAGATCCAAAATTTGCCTCCCGAAGATTGGCTATTGGCGGCTCTTGATGACAAAGAGTGTCCATCTTTGCTGCATCGCTTGCGCCGTGCCAGTTTGATGCTCAAAGGGGCGCAGAATATCCATCCCCGTGCGACTGCATTGGGGTTTGCTCATGGGTTATGGGTGCGATCGCCTTTTTGTGATTTACCTCTAGCAGAATGGACATTTAGCCTATCTGGAGAACTCTGTTTGCAGGGAGCTTGTGAAAAATATATCCTCAAACGTGCCATAGAAAACTGGCTCCCGCCCGAAATTGTTTGGCGACAAAAGCGGGGGATGGGGGTTCCCTTAACTTCTTGGTGTTTAAATGATTTTTGGCATCAGCTAGGCATCTGGCTCAATCCAGAAATACTTCGCGCCAACAATCACTTTTATCCTCAAATTGCAGCACAAATCGTTAATGGCAAACTCGGAGCAGCTATTCAAGGGCGGCGGATTGGTGAGACTCTCTGGTTACTTATTATGTGGCAACTTTGGCGATCGCATGTTTTAAATGAAGAACGAAGTAAACAGTCCTGGGATCATCCTTTTTGGTTGCCTCGTCGGCTATGGAGGAGTTATAAACGATGGCAAGATTAGATAAAAAAGAGACGCAATTAATCTCCTCATTTTCCCTATTTTCTGGAGAAGTTGCCCAGGAGTTAGTAAATACTTATGGTTCTCCCCTTTATGTTTATAATGGCGATCGCTTGCGCGAAACTATTGAGCGCATTACTAAGGCTATCAGCTATCCGCACACGCAATTTCGGTTTGCCAGCGTTACCAATGGTAATATTGCGCTGTTAAAAATTTTTCGCTCATTTGGGTGGGGACTTCACGCTAATACTCCAGGAGATATTTATCTGGGATTGCAAGCTGGTTTCGATCCTAGTGAGATTGTTTATAGTGGCAGTAATTTGAATCGGGATGAGATGCTACAAGTCTTAAATTGGGGAGTTACAACTCTCAATCTCGATAGCCTCGCTCAGTTGCAGTTGTGCTGCGAAGTCTTCGCCAATCGGATAAGTTCACTTCTGCCCCTCTGCTCCTCTGCCCCTCTGCCCCCCTGCCACTTTTTGAGGCTGGGTTTACGCCTGAATTTACCAGAAATTACTGGCGATAGCCGAATTGGTGTGCGTCCTGAAGAATTTGCTGATGCGATCGCTTTAACCCATAATTTTGGACTAAAGCTCAGTGGTTTACACTTCTATCGAGGGACTGGAACTAATGCTACAACCGCTTTCACCCAAGTGATTGATACGCTAATCGCCACAGCCCAACTTTTACCTGATTGGGAATATTTAGATTTTGGCGGTGGCTTTGGCTATCCTTATCACCACAACAAAACAGCATTTGACTGGGAAATATTTGGGGCTGAGTTAACCGAGAGAATTAGGCGTTTAGGGCGGAAAATTGATTTGGTGATTGAACCGGGACGAAGTGCGATCGCCGGATGTGCAACTCTGCTAGCTCAAGTTGTTTCGATAAAATGGCAAGGAGAAAAACAGATTATTGGAGTTGATACCACAGTTGCTAATCTTTCAGTACCTTCAGTACACGGCGGCTACCGAGAAATTATCACTTGGAAGCAAGCAGACAATCCATTCACAACTGATATTTGTGGTAACACTACATATTCACGAGATTATCTAGGGAAAAATTGCCAACTTCCAGCGCTAGAAATTGGTGATATCGTTGCCATTTTAGATGTAGGTGCTTATGGTTATGCCATGTCGTCTCACTTTTTACACCGCCCCAAACCTGCGGAAGTTTTGCTAGAAAATGGCACACATCGCCTGATTCGCCAACGGGAAGACTATAGTGTTTTGCTAACAAATCAGATGCTTGATAACTAACAATTAATAAATAATATTGAGCAACCATTATGAAGTGTATTAACTGCGGAACTGACAACAAACTAAAAGATCGGACAGCTAATCAAGGTCGGTGTATAAAATGCAATCACACCTTTGCCTTTGAACCAACCAGTATGAGTAATATTAAGATTACCGATCCTTTTTTTGCAAAGGCGATCGCTGATATTTCTGCAAATAACACCTTATTTTTTACACCCAAACAACTGCTTTATTTTCTAGATAATCGTCTCAGATCAAAATCTTTTTCTAAATTTAGCTGGTTATTTATATATATATTTCTGAATTTCTTTACATTTTTTTTAATCATTGGCCCGCTTCTCGTAAATATTGTGTTTATTTTGATATTTTTAAAACGAACCAATTCAGTTAAACTCAACAATAAAGTTCGCAAACAAAATGCTAAAAATTTACAAGTTATAGGAGGGATTATCCTTGTTATAGGAACTTTGCTAAGTCTCGCTTCAAACTCATTCAGCTTCTTTACCATTGTTGTTATTTTGGGGATGCTGCCTATATATTTAGGAACCCGACAGCTAGGGAGAATTGGATTTTTAACACAAGAATTTTTATTTCCTGAATCTCAGCTTAAAGATTTGCTAACTCGCTGGCAACAAATAAATGGTTCAATTCTCAAAATTCTCCCTCCCCCAAACCAGGGAAATACACCAGCTACAGTTAATCCTGATGTGACTGCTTATAGTTTTGATAGATTAGTCGTTTGTGATAGTGCCGCCATTGCTCAATTATTAATTGCTAATAATTTCCACTTTGAAAATAACTGTGCAATTCTCAGCATTACTGGATATCCTCAAAGCATTTTTGACAGTACAATGCAAATGCTGCGCCGTAATCCCGATTTGAAAGTCTATGCAGTGCATGATTGCAATCCACGAGGTATTGGTTTAGTTCATCGTCTTAGAACCAATGCTAGTTGGTTTCTCAATAGCGAGGTTTCGATTATTGATATCGGATTAACACCACGTCAAATTATCGCTACTAAGCGCGGAATGTTCATTCAATCTTCTCCTGAATCAGTGCAAGCAGCTAAACAATTACCTGAAGAAATTCGTCAAAGTTTATCTACTGAAGAATTAGCCTGGTTAGAATCTGGAAAGTTTGTAGAATTGGAATCTTTCACTCCCCAAAGAATAATTAAAGTTGTACAAAAGGGTATTGCTGGCAGTCCAGATATAGAAACTGATGACAGTAACTTGCTTTTAGTAGGGGATAGAGGTAGCGATATGTATGTTGTTCAAAGTTTTGGTTAATATAGCCACACATCCCAAGTGGGTAAAATGCTCCTCAGATTGGAAAGCCGCTAGATAACAATAGAAAGTTAAGTTCCTTTTAGAGAGCATTAGTCTTGGAACTCACCATTCGCGTAATCAAGAATGAATTTGATAAAATAGGGGGTATGTGAAAAAGCACGCTTTCCTAAAACAGGTGATTGCCTTTGCCACTACGCGCTCCGCGCAATCGCCAACCCTTGTCACAACTACTTATATATTTGACGTAGTATAGGAATGTGATTTGATTTATGAAAAAATCTAAGTATATGTAGGGTGTGTTAGGCGTAAGCCGTAACGCACCTGATTCCAAGGTTTTTAGTGCCGTACTCTCCGTGCTACACACCCTATGTATCTTTTCAAAAATCAAATACTAGTCCTATATAAGAAACAGAAATTACTCAGTAATGAATTATTTGGTACTAGTAGCACCGTTCCAATGTGGTGGAAGCATTCTTATTGATTTTAGGCAAGTTTTTCTGGAATTCGCTTCTTTGCATTTGTAGCTCTGTACAAATAGTAAGTAGGAAATATAAAGATTTATAACTAATTTACTTGCTAGGAATAGTGCTTTTTACAAACCTACTAGATACCAACTATGACAGAGCAAAATAAGAGTTTTCTAGAACAATTAAAAGAAGCTGTAGATAACAATCCCAACCCAATTGCATCTGCTCAAGCACAAATGCAGCTAATTGGTAAATGGATCGCAATTTCCCCAGTAGAGTTTTTCAATGAACTTCGTGAAAAATCCCCGATTTTGAAAGCACCCGCCTTTACCCTAGTAACATCTTATGAAGATATTCAAGACGTATTGACCCTCAATGAAATCTTCACTACCGATTTACTGAAACAAAATATGTTGAAGTTCATCGGTAATACAGTGGTGCAACTACCACCTTCACCAGAGTACGAACAGCGTAAATCAATTCTCCGTCTAGCTTTCCCTATGGCGGATATCTCTCGGTATCGTCAAATTTTGCTTGAAGAAGCAGCAACTCTGCTACAAAATGTCAAAGAAGATACCTCCTTTGATCTAGTTGACTATGCTAAAAAACTCCCGGCTACGGCAATATCACGGTATCTAGGTTTGCAAGGATTACCCATAGACAAATTAGTTCAGTGGCTACATGACATCAATGAGGGCGCAGTCAGAAATCTGGGCAACTCTCCCGAACTCAACGCAAATGCTACAGCTGCCAGTGATGAATTGAAACCAAAAATCAGAGAAATTCTTAAAGCCACTCGCGCAAAATTAGCGGGCGGCAATCCTGTACCTAAACCAAGTTTTTGGGAACATCTATTTGGACTAGTTAAAATTCAACCAGAGATACACCCTCCATCAAATCCTAACGTGTTAGAGCGTTATTTGCTGATGCAGTCTGTGCCAACGACTTACACCACCGATGAGGACATCGTTAGTAGTCTATTCTTTATGATGTCAGCCTGTGTTGATTTGACATCCATTGCTATCACTAATGTGATAATAGAATTAATGAAACGTCCTGAGATTTTTCAAGAAGCGATCGCAGCATCACAGCAAGATCGGGATGATGCTATTGCCGGGTATGTTTGGGAATCCCTACGCTTTAGACAACCTTCACCGGGCATAATTAACACTTGTGTACAGGACTATACTCTGGGTAAGGGAACTGACTATGAGCAAACCATCAAAGCCGGGACTCAAGTTTTAGCTTGCAGTATAGCCGCTATGCACGATCCCAGTGTCATTGATGCACCACAAGAATTTAAAGTCGGACGACCCCCTCATTTAGCCTATACCTTTTTTGAAGCTGGACTACACACCTGTCACGGTAAATACTTCTCAATGGTACAGATTCCCCTAGCGGTAAAACAAGTGTTGCGGTTAGGTATTCTCGAAAATGTTGATCCTCTACCTATTGTGCAGGGTTATCCCAATAAACCTTTTCATATCAAGGTTACTCGTTCCTAACCTTAAGGATGAATTCAAAATTCATAAAACCCTGATGACTAATTTCTGGGTCTTTAATCTTAGTGTAATAATTTCGTTCTATTAGTTTAAGGATAGTAATCATGGCTATTACCTTGTCTGGGAAAGATTCAGCTACCGAATATGAATGGAAACTAAACCCTGCCTATGTACCACCACACATCAAGAATTTACCAGAGAAACAGGGCTTTTCTCTTGCTAAGATTATCAGATTTCAATGGATAGTTGTTAAAGGAGTCTTAGGTGTTGCTCTGGTGGAATTTTTCCTCTTTTTTAAGCTAGTTCGAGAAGGAAAAATTAAATTTCAAAGAACGGCAGATTTAGGTTTGGCTGAAGGTCTGAAATTACTGAACAAATGGAATAAAATCGAAGAACTAGATGATTTTTTCCAGCCTTGGACAAGCTTTGAGAAACCCAAGGTAGCCAATACCTGGACTACAGATGCTGAATTTGGCAGAGAACGCATCTATGGTATCAATCCAGCTTTTATTCGTAAGTGTAAAGCGGAAGATTTACGCAGTGATGGAAATTTTCCTGTTACCGATGCAATCATTAGTGGTTTGCTACCCCAGGGAAGCAGTCTAGCGACGGAATTGGCAAACAATCGTTTATATATAATGGATTACAAAATCCTCACTGACATTATTACCAATGAACTCGAAGATCAACTGGGTAAATATCCGCTTGCCCCCCTATGTTTACTCCACGTTAATCAAAAAGACCAATTAATGCCTTTGGCCATTCGTCTTCAGCAAGGAAACAGTTTTCATGACCTGAACAAAAACCCTATCTTCACCCTTCAATCTTCACCAGAAAATTGGTTGACTGCCAAAATGGCCGTATCGAGTGCCGATATTGCCTATCAAGGGATAGTATCACACTTAATGGATACCCATTTAATTATTGAAACCTTTGCGGTTGCTTCCTATCGCCAACTCTCACCTCAGCATATTGTCTTACAGATACTCCAATCACATTTTTTTAATACCTTTGCTATTAATGAAATGGCGCGAGGTATTTTCTTAGGTCATGAGGGCTTTTTTGATGTTACAGGCGCTTTAGGATTTACCGGTTCTAATGAGTTACTGAGACGGGCATACACAGGTAATGGCAAAAACTATCAAGGTGAACCACATATATTCTATCGTCGAGCTTTACCTATCGCCTTAGCTGCTCGTGATGTCGCTGACTTGCCGAATTATTATTATCGGGATGATGCCATTACCATTTGGGATGCGATTCAAACCTATGTTACCGACATTCTGCGGTTATATTACAAGTCCAAAGAAGATTTGGTGAATGATGCTGAGTTGCAAGCATGGAAAAATGAACTCGTCAGCCCCGATTTCGGCAGAATTCAAGGTTTACTTTCCCCAGAAAAATCCGCTCAAATTACTGGGTCTCTCACGGAATTAAACGATCTCATTGCCATCATTACCAACGTGATTTTTACAGCGACCGCACAACATTCGGCTGTTAATTTTAGTCAGTATGAGTATGCTTCCTGGGTGCCAAATATGCCTTTTGCTATTTATCAACCTTTTGATGATTTGTTAGAAAAGCAACAGTCAACAGTAAATTTAGTTGACAGATTGCCTAACAGATTACAATCGTTTAAACAAATTGTGTTAGTCAAGGCTTTGAGTATGCCCGTACCACTTAGCAGTGAATCCTTGTTAACTATGGCTAATCCTTTTAAAGATGAAGCTGCCAGAAAAGTTTTTCAAGATTTTCAAAAGGTGCGATTAAGGAAGATTGAAGAACAGATAATCCAACGTAATACTTCTCTTGAATATCCTTATGTTCGTCTTTTACCATCTCAAATCGCACAGAGTATTGCTATCTAGTGGTCTTTGACATCCTCCTCAGCCTGAAGGCGTGAGGATTCCAATCTAATCAAACAGACTTAACTGTATGAATTCCTGGCGGGTTGACGCTTCACAGGAT
>NZ_JBALBW010000031.1:0-121305 GCF_036919895.1 Nostoc sp. | reverse complement strand
TCTCCCCATTCCCCATTCCCCATTCCCCATTTCCCATTCCCCATTCCCCATTCCCCATTCCCCATTCCCCATTCCCCATTCCCCATTCCCCATTTAATTTAAAACCTGCCATTTCCCTGAACAATGTGCTTAACAGTGGTCAAAGTTTCCAGGCTGATAAATCCTCGCCGATGACCTTTTTGGTTAGACATGCCGAGAAACACTGAATCTCCCCGCGAGGGGTTGCGGGAAAAACGCGGGGAAGTATTGATGTAGGTAGAGGCGCTGTTAACTCCTAAAGCAAACTGCCGGCTTTCTTGGTAAGATTCAGTAACGATAGAGTCGGCATGACCACTGCTGTATTCATTAATCCAAGCGATCGCACCCTCTAAGCTATCCACCAGTTTAAAAGCTACTGTCTTAGTGAAATAAGGGTTTCCCCATTCGCTCTCCTTCACCAGCTGTAACTGGGGAAAGGCTTGTACTAGTTCCGCGTCCCCTTTAATTTCAAAGCCTTTTTCCATCAAGCTGTTCCACAGAACTGCTAAGGATGATGGCAAGGCTTGACGATGAATGAGTACCTTTTCAATCGCATTAACTTGATCCGGTTCACTTTGATGGCTATCAAGAATCATCCAGCGGATCATTTCTAAGCTGCTATTCAATGACCAGTAAAGGTAACAGTTACCCATCACTGACTTTAAGACTGGGCAAGTTGACTGTCGCACTACCTGCTGTATCAAGCTAGTACGTCCGTAGGGAATAACTAGATTTACGTATTGGTCTTGGGTGACTAAATCCCGAATGGAAGCACCACCTTCGGCTGCGATCAGTTCTAGACAACCTGGCGGGAGTCCAACTTCTGCGATCGCATTTTGCATTGCCTCAGCGATGGCGGCGTTGGAATGGCTAGCTTCAGTACTGCCTTTGAGAATTATACTATTGCCAGTTTTGATGCAAAAACCTGCTGCGATCGCTCCTAAATCAGGAAAGGCTTCATAAATAAATCCAATCACTCCCAAAGGCATTAATTGGGTGTAACTTTGGGAATCTCCTAGTTGATAATCAGCAGTTCTAACGCGCCGCAACGGGTCTGATAATTCCCCCAACCGTTGTAGAATGTCTACTGTCATCTCTAGCCTTGTGGGAGTCAGCTTTAGCCAGTCTAATATCAACTCTGGCACTGCCATTTCTCGACTAGCTTCTAAATCCAAGGTATTGGCTTCTAGAATGTCGTCAAATGAGCGCTCAAGGGCTTGTGCCATCGCCAATACTGCACGACTTCGGTCTGCTCCCCTTGTGAGTCCCAACTTTAGGGAAGCTTGATAGGCTCGTTGGGCGCTAGTAATTGGTTCGGGGTGGTCATCTAAAACTTCAACAGTCATTGAGTTAACGTCTGTAGGTAAGCCAGACCATTAATGCTGGCAGAATAGCTAATAGCACCGCCACCATTGCCCAAGCAATAATGCTGGAACCATTTGCTAATCGCAGTGCTAACGGCAGCCATATAATCACTAGCACGAAAATAATGCCAAGTGCTATAGGCAGATAGCTTTCTCCCAAGCGGGGATGGACAACATGCCAACTATTTCCCATCCAACGCCAAGCCCGTTTGTAGGGATAGGTGGTAGAAAGTTGTTCTAGGACATGACCATTATCTTCTACTACAAAGATTTGCTGACAGCGATCGCAACCAAATGCTTCTGTCAACGTAATCGGAATTAACTGACCCCGACGACGACAGGGACAGGGGTATTCAGCATTGAAATCTATTTTTTCGGGTTTTTGAGATTGCACAAGCGTTCTAGTAACTTGAGCGTGTTTTACACGAACTACAACAATATAATCCTTTGGTAAATGCAATAGAAGCTTCTGCTACTAGAGATTACTCTCTTTATATACATGAATGGGCAATGTTTAAATCGCCAAGATTACAAACAGTAGATGCAGCAGACTCTAAGTGTCCTAATTTTCATATTAGTACGGAGTTTTCAATTTGTAGTCTTTCCCCGGATCTGACAATCTTATGTGAACTACCTACACTGAATTGGAGTACCAATTTCAGTGTTGGCTTCTGTGATCACAGGGGAGTGCCTAAACTTAGACTTTCGCCCAAGAGTAGGACTTATCTCTCCTCCTACAGCAGAGACGGCTGAACCTTCCGCCTTTAGTATTCTGAACCTATCTATGAAATTCATGAAAGTTGGGAACGATTCACACGAATACAGCGCGAATCGCTAAAGACTGAATGCACCCTAAAAACACTAAACCTCTTGAAGTTAAAACTATCAAGAGGTTTTAGTTGGAAGCGGGTGACGCGATTCGAACGCGCGACATTCACCTTGGCAAGGTGACGCTCTACCACTGAGCCACACCCGCAATCGATTGCCATATACAAATATCTCAGATTTATCCCTTATTGTCAACCCCTTTATTTAGTTTTGAGTGCCGAGTTTTTTAACTCATAACTCAGCACTCATAACTCAGCACTCATTTAGCCAAGTTCTTCTGACTCGGCCGTTAAATTGCCGATGGTGGCACTTTGAAACGAGGCTGGCAAAGACTGGCTGTTACGAGAATATGGCTCTGCTAGATTAGAACGCAGTTGCCGCATCAGGCTTGCCATTTCTAGGGCATTTAGGGCATAATCCCAACCATGATTACCTTTGATGCCGGCTCGTTCTAAGGCTTGCTGCATAGTGTCTACTGTCAAAATGCCAAAAATTACTGGCACTCCAGTTTGAAAGCTAGCGGCGGCAATGCCTTTAGAAACTTCGGCGGATACATAATCAAAATGGGGTGTTTGCCCGCGAATGACTGCACCTAGACAAATTACAGCATCATAACGATGGGAAAGTGCTAGTTGGCGAGCTACTAAAGGTACCTCAAAACTTCCCGGAACCCAAACATAATCCACCTGATTACCTTGGGGGTTAGGATCAACACCGTGGCGTTTCAAGCAATCTTGACATCCCTCTAGCAGCTTTCCGGTAACAAGGTCATTGAATCGACCAATCACCACTGCAAACCGCAAAGGCTCCGTTTGGGTAAAAGTTCCCTCGAAAACTGCCATGACTGCCTCTTAATCAACTATAGTTCTGGCCAATATACATTTCTTATTTAAATGTAGAGGAGCAGGAAAGCACGGTTAGAAAAAAGGAAATCGGAAAAAATTTCTTCTTTTCTCCTTTGCTCAAAGACCATTGGCTTTTCTGCCCCTCTAGTTCTTATATTATGTGCCTGCGCCAGAGCGAAGCGGTCGCCTACACGACAAAAAAGTTTAACAAACCAACTAAAAATACCAAACCAATCCAGACACCAGAGCCAACCCAGATCAGTTTTTTAGATTCACCCCAACTTTGGGGAGTTGCATAAGCAACTGGAACACCCACAACCAGGATAAAAGACAATAGGACTAGACCTATCAAGGCAAATTGGAATATTATGGTCATTTTTGCTTCTCCCAATACAGCGAAATACTAAGGATAGAATATCCTAAAGGGCGACGTTGACACTTTCTTATTATTTTTAAGCTAGCAGAAATTGCAACATTTTAGTCATTTGTCCTTTGTCTAAGTGCCGATGACTAATGACTCTTAATACTTAACTATGGATTTAATTCTTTGCCACACAACCGCAGATTTTGACGCACTAGGAGCAGCAGTAGGGTTAACGCGCCTACTACCGGGAAGTAAGATTGTGCTGACTGGTGGTTCTCACCCTACTGTACGGGACTTTTTAGCATTGCATCGGGATGAATATCCGCTAATTGAACGCCGTTCGGTGAATCCTGAAAAAATTCGCTCTCTGACTGTGGTGGATACGCAAATGCGCGATCGCTTGGGTAAAGCTGCTGAGTGGTTAGATTTACCTCATCTTGGGGAAATTATAGTTTATGACCATCACTTAGGACAAGAGTCAGATATTGCCGCGACGCGATCGCATATTTCTTCAGTCGGAGCTACCACAACTTTAATTGTGGAGAAATTACAACAACAGCAAATTTCCCCGAGTCCTACCGAAGCGACTGTCATGGCTTTAGGTATTCACGTTGACACTGGCTCCTTGACCTTTGCCCAGTCCACACCACGGGATGCCTTAGCTTTGGCTTGGTTGATGCAACAAGGTGCGAGTTTATCGGTAATTTCTACCTACCGAGATCCTGGTTTGTCTTTGCAATTGCAGCAACTATTAACTGAGGCGTTAGAAAGTTTAGAGTATATTTGCTTACGTGGATATACTATAGCTTGGGTAACTTTAAAAACAGATGCTTTTGTCCCAGGATTATCAAGTTTGGCTTCAGAACTCGTAGAATTAACCGAAATTGATGCCATACTGCTGGCTAATGAGTATCTTTTGAGTAAAAGTGATTCACGCTTAACTATAATTGGGCGATCGCAAATTCCCAAAACAAATCTTAATCTATTATTCCAACCTTTAGGAGGCGGCGGTCATTCGCAAGCCGCATCACTAAATCTAAGAGGAGTTGATTCACAAGCAATCTTAAAACAACTCCTTGATGGGGTAAAAGCGCAAATTCCCCATCCCCCCACTGCGAGAGATTTGATGTCCTCTCCTGTCCGCACGATTCTGCCTGAAACCACAATTGCCGAAGCACAGCGCATTTTGTTGCGCTATGGACACTCTGGTTTATCTGTAGTCGATACTCAAGGGCAACTAGTAGGTATTATTTCGCGCCGGGATATTGATATTGCCTTGCATCATGGATTTAGTCATGCGCCAGTCAAGGGCTACATGACAAGAAATCTGAAAACGATTACACCAGATACAACACTGCCACAAATTGAGTCCCTGATGGTGACTTATGATATCGGGCGCTTACCAGTATTGGAAAATGAGCAGTTAGTTGGTATCGTCACCCGTACTGATGTCTTGCGGGAATTACATCAAGAAAGGGATGAAAGCGGAGAAGGGGGAGAGGAGGAGAAACGGAAAAGTAATATTAATCTCCCGCAATTGCAAAATAAACTTGCTCCTCAGTTATGGCAATTACTCACCATCGCATCGCAAGAAGCAGAAAAACGGGGTTGGCATCTTTATCTTGTCGGGGGTGCGGTGCGGGATTTGCTGTTAGATGAGGCAGCAGGTAGCTTGATGATTAAAGATATTGACCTAGTAGTTGATGGCTTTCACAAATCAGCAGATGTTGGCGCTGGTGTGGAACTAGCAAAAGCACTCCAACAACTTTATCCTGCGGCACGTTTAGAAATCCACGGGGCTTTTCAAACTGCTGCTTTGTTGTGGCACAAAGACCCAGAATTAGATTCTCTTTGGGTAGATATTGCCACCGCTAGGACAGAGTTTTATCCTTACCCGGCGGCGAATCCAGAAGTTGAGGCGAGTTCGATTCGTCAAGACTTATATCGTCGAGATTTTACCATTAATGCGATCGCTTTGCGCCTCACCTCTCCCCGCTCTGGTGAATTACTCGATTTCTTTGGCGGTTTACTAGATTTACAAGCCAAGCAAATTCGGGTTTTACACGCCAACAGCTTTATCGAAGATCCCACCCGCATTTATCGCGGCGTGCGCTTTGCCGTGCGCTTCGGGTTTCAGATAGAACCGCAAACTGAAGAGTTTATCCGCTATGCCATCAACAGTGGTGTTTACGATCGCACTGCTCAAGAGAATACCAAAACTCCAGCCCTACAAACTCGACTGAAAACAGAATTAAAACACATTCTAGAAGCCACCTACTGGAAATCAGCTTTGCAGTTACTCGATAACTTAGGGGCATTGCAATGTATTCATCCTACCCTCAAACTAGATGAGTCACTCCTGCGGCAATTACGTTTGTTAGAACGTTGTTTGCGGGGATTTGATGCTGAACAAACCCTCATTCACTGGCAAATCCGTTTAGAAGCATTAATCGCCCACCTAGCACCTGAATATCGGGTGAAAGTAGCACAAAATTTGCAATTACAAGAGGATAGTATTGTTAAGTTGAAAAACTTAACTCAAAGCTATAGTAAAGTGGTACAATATTTACCCACTTTTCAACGCCCCAGTCAAATAGTGCAGTTGTTGCGACAGTACGACTTAGCAATGCTGATTTTAATTGCTTTGCAAAGTCCGCGAGAAATTAGACATCAAATTTGGGAATATTTAACAGTTTGGGCGAATGTGCAGCCTCTTTTAAATGGCAATGATTTAAAGAAACTTGGTTACAAAACAGGGCCACAGTATCGGCAAATATTAGATGATGTAGTTGCTGCTACGTTGGATAGAGTGATTAAAGATAGGACTGAAGCTGAGGAGTTTTTAGCACAACACTATCCTAAATGAAAATGAATTAGTGGAGCGATCGCGTTAATCTAAATTGTATCTGGATCGATATTTAACTCCCGCAATTTTGCTGCCAAACGTTCTGCCTTTTGTTCTGCTTGTTCTGCCTTTTGTTCTGCTTGTTCTGCCGTTTCTTCAGGTGTTGGTACTAGTTGAGCATCTCGTGTAAAAAACCGCAATAGTCCCTGATAAACTCCCAGATATAAATCTAGCTGATGACTCCATAAATGCCCTTGCTCATTTGCTTGTAGAGGTTGATATCCTCCATCTACTAAATGAAATCCTGCAAATTCTAGCGTGTAAGGGTCAAACCAAAAATAATCAAGCGTGCGGAAAGTATCTTGATAAATTCTTTTCTTTAAATCTTTGTCAGTATTAGCTGTTGAGTCAGACAGAATTTCTACAATTACATTTGGATATTTACCATCTTCTTCCCAGACTACCCAACTTTTACGGGTTTTGCGTTCAGTTCCCAGCACTACAAAAAAGTCTGGCCCCCGGAAGTGTTCTGATTTTCGTTGACGTGGACTGTAGTAGATAGTCAGGTTTCCAGCAGCATAGAAATCATTTCTGTCTCGCCACAGCCATTCCAGACATGTCAATAGTAGAATTATTTGCCGTAGATGCAGTTCGCTTTCCAAAGGAGGTTCGTCACTATATAGATCGCTAGGGGGAAATATAACATCTTGGGAGATGCCTTTTTGAGAATCTAATTCTTGAGCTATGGTCATAGAATGGATACGGCATCAAATCGTTATGGGTTTATTTTAGCAGTTTTGTAAATGGCGATCGCGCGTAGCTAATCGTCTATTTTTAGGGTACAGGTAAATCGTCAAATTCAGGCTTTATCATCTCAAAACAAATTTCATAAAAAAATCTATCCTGAATATCTTACCTCTGCGTTCTCTGCGCCTCTGCGGTTAAAAATCTTTATTTCCCACCGAGAACGAGCGATCGCTACCCTTCCGAAATACCTTCATGCTACACTGTAGTTAATATCAAACCTCATCACAACTCCAACGAGATAACTGAAATGAAGTAGTACCAAACACCTGTTGCACCAAAGCAACAAATGTCAACCAAGAATAAACACAAGTAGTTTGACAGGGTTACTTCACATAGTCATGTATTAAGAATATTGTCATCATTCGTATCTACATTTAACCGCTTGACAAGTATCTGCGGCTAAATCTTTTGTATCTAAACCCGTAAATGTTGTGAACACGCGGGTAGAAGTTTGCGAATTGAGGTTTGAGAATAATGCAGAAAAAATCAATATTATTAGCTGAGAATTTAGCCTACGAACTCAGCTTAGATAGAACTTTATTTCAAAAAATCCAGGTGAGTATTGAGGCGGGCGATCGCATTGCTTTGGTTGGTCGCAACGGGGTAGGAAAATCAACTCTCTTAAAGATACTTGCAAGTCAAATCAGCCCCAGCATCGGTTCTGTTTGGCGTAATGGTGTTGTCTACTATTTGCCACAAATCAGCACTATCAGACAAGAAATTACAGCAGATACAGTACTTGAATTTTTAATTTCTATCTCAGATGAATGGTGGAATATTGAGGAAATTCTACAAACACAATTCCACACAATACTTGACTTATCTTTACCAATTACTAACTTGAGTGGTGGAGAACTTACAAAACTATTTCTGGCGATTGGTTTATATCAACAGCCTAACTTGCTGTTGCTGGATGAGCCAACCAACCATATAGATTTGCAAGCCTTAGAAAGCTTAAGGCAATTTCTACAAAATTTCACTGGCGCGTTTGTGATTGTCTCACATAAACCTTTTTTCCTAGACCAAGTGACAGATGTTACTTGGGAACTGACACCTGATGGTTTGAAAGTATATGGAGGTAATTTTTCTCGGTATCGAGAACAGAAAGAAATCGAGTTAGAGGTAGCATTGCGATCGCACGAAGTCGCTAGAAAGGAATTCAAACGTACCCAAGCCACTGCTATCCAAGAACAGCAACGCGCAGCCCAATCTAGCCGCAACGGTCGCGCCAAGTTTCTGAATGGTAGTATTGATAGAATGGCAGCAGGACTGATTAAAACCAAAGCTGAGATGTCTACCGGAACTGCGAAAAAGAAACATGAGGTTGCAGTAGCCAAGGCTAATCAAAAGGTTGCAGAGACAAAGGTCAAAACGACGAAAGTCACAAGTATTCAACTAGAGGAAAAAAATCAAAAGCGCCGAAATCTAATTAATATCCAGGGTGCAAATCTGAGGATATCAGAACGTCTGTTGATTCAAAATATTCAACTGCATGTCTCCTCTGGCGATCGCATTTCCATTATCGGCGCAAACGGTTCTGGTAAATCGAGTCTGGTAAAGGCTATTTTGGGAATGGAAAACCAAACAGCAGTTTTGGAGTCAGGTGAGGTTTTGCTTGCACCAGCGATGAAAGCTGTATATCTCGATCAAGCCTACAAATTGGTAAATCGCCAATGCACAATTCTGGAAAATATGCAAGCTGCCAATCCAAGCCTCTGCTATCAGCTTTTGCGTCAACAGTTGGGACACTTTCTCTTTAAATATGATGACGTTCAGAAAAGCGCGTCTGTGTTGAGTGGAGGTGAATTGGCAAGATTAGCGATCGCAATAATCAGTATCTCAGAAATCGATATTCTCATCCTTGATGAGCCAACTAATAACCTTGATATTGAAACTGTTGAACAAATGGTAGTAGGGATCAATGACTATCAAGGAGCTATTTGGGTAATTTCCCACGATCTAGATTTCCTCAGCCGAATTAATATTACCCAAAGTTTCAAATTGAAAGAGCAAGCCTTGCAAATGACAACCTATTTACCCAGTACACCAGAGCAATATTATCGAGAATTACTCGAAATCTATTAGCCCCAGTCGCTGTAGCTCTCGCTTGCGTGTCCGTAAACTTTGCGAATTCTATTCACTAAGGCTGAAAGTCGCCCATTGCGCCACATAAATCTCTCGCTCTACAGCAGAAGCCGTAAAGCATACAGGCAAGTTATAATTCTCTTGCGGATCAACGTAACAAAAATTTATGAGTAACCCACTAGTACAAGCTTTTTTCGTAGGCAGAGCAGTAGCCGAAGTAGTTAATGAGCGTTTAGAGGTCGCCTTGACCGATGCTTTGAGCGATCTAGGCAAATTTGATGCTGAAGCTAGAGAACAGTTGCGCCAGTTTACAGAAGAAGTCCTAGAACGGGCAAATCGGTCAGCAGAATCAGCTAATTCTGGTCAAGCTACTACAGGTAGTGGACAAGCCACTTCTGATTCAGGTGACTTGCAAGCAGATATTGATGAATTACGAGCAGAAATTGCCCTGTTAAGAACAGAATTGCAACATTATCGCCGAACTTCTGCATAAATTTAGTTATTAGTCATTGGTCATTGGTCAAAAATTATTTACAAATGACAAATGACAAATGACAAATGACAAATGACAAATGACAAATGACACTTAAGAAAAAACAGTTTAGGAATCAGAGTGTCTTTTCTTTCAAATGATTCGGTTGCAAACCAACGGTACACAAAGGATATGGAACAAGGTTATTCAGAGAAGGCATACCGTTGGAATCGGGAAAAATACTCTAGCAGACGGCGTTTTGTGGACATTTGGTCTTTTGTCTTGACCTTATTGTTCAAACTTTGGCTATACAACAAATCTTGGAGTTATCCGGGTGGCGTGACTGAGGTAAAGCAAGCTGCAAGACGCAAAACCCAAGCGGTTTGGATTCGCACTACCCTGCTGGATTTAGGCCCAACCTTCATCAAAGTTGGGCAACTATTTTCTACCCGTGCTGATATCTTTCCTGGTGAATATGTAGAAGAACTAGCCAAATTACAAGACAAAGTACCGGCATTTAGCTATGAGCAAGTAGAAGCGACCATTGAGAAAGAATTAGGCAAAAAAATTCCTGAACTATTCCATAATTTTGAACCGATTCCTTTAGCTGCTGCTAGCTTGGGGCAAGTACACAAAGCTGTGCTGCATAGTGGAGAATCGGTTGTTGTGAAAGTGCAACGTCCTGGATTAAAAAAGTTATTTGAAATAGATTTACAAATTCTCAAGGGAATTACCCGCTACTTTCAAAACCATCCCAAATGGGGACGGGGAAGAGATTGGTTAGGTATTTACGAAGAATGTTGTCGCATTCTTTGGGAAGAAATTGATTATCTTAACGAAGGTCGTAACGCCGATACTTTTCGCCGGAACTTTCGCGGCTACGATTGGGTGAATGTCCCAAGAGTATACTGGCGTTACGCTAGTTCCAGAGTACTAACTTTAGAATATCTCCCTGGAATTAAAATTAGCCAATACGAAGCTTTAGAAGCAGCCGGTTTGGATCGAAAGTTGATTGCTCGTCAAGGCGCTCAAGCCTACTTACTACAATTACTCAATAGTGGCTTTTTCCACGCCGATCCTCACCCAGGGAATATTGCCATTAGTGCAAGTGGCGCTCTAATATTCTACGATTTCGGCATGATGGGGCGGATTAAATCCAACGTGCGCGAAGGACTGATGCAAACACTGTTTGGTATCGCTCAAAAAGATGGCGATCGCGTTGTCCAATCTCTGATTGATTTAGGTGCGATCGCCCCAACCGATGACATCGGCCCAGTCCGGCGTTCCGTCCAGTACATGCTGGATCATTTCATGGATAAGCCCTTTGAAAATCAGTCAGTGGCAGCAATTAGTGACGACCTTTATGAAATAGCTTATAATCAGCCATTTAGATTTCCAGCAACCTTCACCTTTGTGATGCGAGCCTTTTCTACTCTAGAAGGAGTAGGCAAAGGTTTAGATCCAGAGTTTAACTTTATGGAAGTTGCCAAACCTTATGCAATGCAGCTTATGACCGATATGAATGGTTCTGAGGGGAATAGCTTTATTAACGAATTAAGTCGTCAAGCGGCTCAGGTAAGTAGTACTGCCTTTGGGCTACCACGCAGGTTAGAGGATACGTTAGAGAAGCTAGAACGGGGAGACATGCGCCTCCGCGTTCGGTCTATAGAAACTGAACGGCTATTGCGGCGGCAAAGCAGTATTCAGCTTTCAATGAGCTATGCTCTGTTAATTAGTGGTTTCACACTTTCAGCTACGATCTTAGTGGTTGGCAATCATGGATGGTGGGCACTCCTGCCTGGGTTAATTGCACTAGGGATTTCAGCGATCCTGATCAGACTAATTTTACGCCTTGACCGTTACGATCGTATGCATTAATTATTGCAAAAAAAATTTATGAAACTTCATTTCACGGGTTTTAGCGATCCGGGACTTATTCGTTCTAATAATCAAGATGCTTACTATGTCGACCCAGAAGGGCGATTTTTCATTGTCGCCGATGGAATGGGTGGTCATGCGGGAGGTGAAGAAGCAAGTCGCATAGCCACCGAAGAAATTCAGGCGTATTTGGTAGCAAATTGGGAATCTTCTAAATCTTCTCAAGAATTGCTAGAGCAAGCTTTGTGGGGTGCTAATGAAGCGATTTTGCAGGATCAGCAAAATCATCCCGAACGCGCCGACATGGGTACAACAGTTGTAGCAGTAATTTTTCGCGCCCCAGAATCGCCCTGGTGCGCTCATGTTGGCGATTCGCGGCTGTATCGCTTCCGAGAGTCCCAATTAGAACAGGTAACAGAAGACCATACTTGGGTAGCACGAGCAATCAAAATCGGTGACATCACCTTTGATGAAGCCCGATCCCATCCTTTTCGTCATGTATTATCGCGCTGTTTAGGGCGTGAAGACTTGCATCAGGTTGATGTGCAACCACTAGATGTAAAACTTGGCGATCGCTTGCTGTTATGTAGTGATGGTCTCACAGAAGAACTCGTTGAACAGAAGATTGCTAGCTGCCTCCAAGACGCACCTTGGCTTGATAAAGCCGCCATCTCTCTAATTGAGGCTGCTAAGGAGCATGGAGGGCACGATAACATCACAGTTGTCATCGTCTCACTCGAATAAATAGTCATTAGTCGATACTTACTAACCTTAGACAAATGACAAATCTGGTAGATATACTCAGTAATTTGTTCAGTGTGAGCATTTTTAGTTTTTACAATTTGATACAAATATTTTTAGCCTCCAAAGTGACCTAATGAGGCTAAATTTGCATAAAACTGGTAAATTGACATCTTGCACGTAATAAGGTATAGCGACTATAATTCACGCTTATTACCATTCATTCCCCAACCTCCTAAAAATTCCTAGCTTCCAAAGCTTCCTCCATATTGCGGGAGACAGCATCTTAGTTTTTCTCAAACAGCGAAACTATTGGATTCGGGGCAAAATCTGCTTATCTCCTCAAAAGAGACCTATGCAAAGCAGAAAGGAGTAAAAGAGGTAATTATATCTACCTTCGTCCAGATAGAGCCTATTTTCCGGAATCTGGCTCGGCTGACTTGGGTGGTATATCAGTAGGATTAGGTGCAAGACATCATATCAAAAAAATCCACACTCAGGATGTGGGCAATCTTGTCAAACAATTGTTATCTTCCTTAATACAGAGGAACAAATGTTAGACAAATACAAGTCCAATTATTATCCCATTTGGACTTCTGCAAGCGATATCAACTTTACACGTTGTTTTTTCGGAGTTAACTATGAACCAACCCATGAAACTATCCTTGGAACAGCAATTCAGTATCTGCTCATTTGCCACTCAAGTACAGAATATGAGCCACGACCAAGCCAAAGACTTTTTGGTAAAGCTCTACGAGCAAATGGTAGTGCGCGAGGCCACTTACCAGGAGCTTCTTAAGCACCAGTGGGGCTTAGATTCCGGTTCCACTATGGCATAGAGTCGTTCTACTGTCGCAGTGGGCGACCTCCTTCTCTTGCTTGGTTCCAAGGAGGAAAAGAGCTGGGGATGTCGGGGCGTCAACTTCGATAAACAATTCTACAAAAGCGGCACAAAATTTTAATTCACAAAATCAACTAAGAACTAGTAAAGTTTTCGATGGTAAATCTGCTGGAGTCTAGACCTTACTTTGGCTTTGCAGGATAAACTTACTGTTCTATCTAGCCAAACTCCTATATTGTCTCTTTCGTCTAGTTTGAGAGTTGCACCTGCGTAAATTACAATTTCCTGAAATGTAGTACACAAGAATATTTTAGAGAGAACTTTTAATCAGCCCTGATTTAGCAGCCTCGTTATTTCACTCTTTATACATATAACTAGAACTTACATCTTTATATATATTTTGTTTATAAAAGTTTACATTCTTTGAGTTACCACCCTTCAGTTACATATAAGACATGTAATATTGAAAATTATTCTTAGCTGGAAAGATCGTATGGAGAATCTGTATCAATGCTTTCTAGTTTTGCCAGAATTTGAGGCTTAATTTTTTCATACTCGTTTTTCAATAAGCTTTTACTCATTTGCGGGTCGGCAGACGACATCAACCTATTGCTTATTGCAACCCACTCTTGCAGTCGTTGACGCTGGGCAGAAGCAACGCTGGAAAGTAAGATATGGGTACAGCGATTTGGTGTTTCTCGCGCAAAGAACAACAGACGGTAGTAACCTGTGTGCTGTAGTAACCGGGCAATTTCTTGACCAAGACTGGTTTTGAGATCGAGGTAGTAGGGCAACCATTTAGCACCATACTTGTGGTTGTAGATAACAGTAATCCATAGCAGCATGGGATGAGGAATAGAGATGAAAAGAAATTGGTTATAGCGGGTACAGAGTAAGCGCTTTTGAATTTCTTCTTGTGGTAACATCACCCACAGCGCGGGTAAAACCTCGCCATTGGTGTGAATGGACTGAGGAAACACAATATCGGCAATTGGTTTATTTTGGGGCCAGGAAATGGCACGAGCGATTTCATCGTTTGACAACGATACCCGCAAATCAGCTTTAGTCTTCTGTTCAAGCTCAGGACTAGCCGTCGTCGTAGCAGGAATTAGGGCGTGGCTATCTTGCTTAATTTTGCGGGCATACTCAGGCTTTTCTAGAGATGCTAGAATTTTGAGGATTTCGGTGATACTTTGGGGGCGATCGCGTGCTCCCTTAGCTAGACAACTCATCACCAAATTTTCAATTTCTTTTGGTAATTCTAATCCGGGTACAGCCTCAGTAAAAGAACGGGGTTTTTGATAGTGATGTGTTTTATACCATGCTCCAAAAGAGTGAGTTGGTGCCACCAGTGGCATTTTGCCTGTGAGCATCTCAAACATCATCACGCCCAAACTATAAATATCAGCACGGTTGTCTAATTCTTTACCCTCCATCTGTTCGGGAGAAGAATAAGCCAATGTCCCCAAATAGAATTTTGTATGGTCACCATCTGACTGTAATAACTTAGCAATACCAAAATCTAGAACCTTGACCAATTCTCCGAAACTGGGATCTTGAATCACTAGCATATTGCTTGGCTTGACATCCCGATGGATAATTGGGCAAATTGCGCCATCAACTGGTATGCCATCATGAGCGCACTGTAACCCCAGGCTGAGTTGACGCGCCATACTCAGGAATCTTGGTAAAGGCAGTCGTTGCTTGCGAATAATATTGTTCAGGCTTTGTCCTTGTAAGTATTCCATGACGTAGAACGGCGTGTTATTGTCATCTACGCCATAGTCCATGACTCGGACAATATGGATACTCTTTTGCCCTAGTAAAGCACAGGTTTTTGCTTCTCGCTCAAAGCGGTCTTGCAATCGCATCTTTTCATTTTGGATTGATAGAGCGAGAAATTTAACCGCAACAGGTACACCTCCCAACAAAGTATCTTTAGCACGATAAACCCGACCCATTGCTCCAGTACCAATTAACTCCTGGAGTTGGTAGCGTTTGCTGAGTAAGCGACCAATGTTGGGGTCTGACATAGAGAATTTGAATCCAAAAGCAGGTTGTAAGTGTTTGCGAGGAAAAGTGTATTGAAACTGATATCTGAATTATTACGCCCAGAAATGACTTTCTAGATGAGTACCACAAACTATAAATCGGAGTTAAAAAGGCAAAAAGCCGATTATATTAGTAAGCTTTCTGACGATTTTAAATCGTTGCTCTATTTACGCGGTGCTGTACTAGCTTTTTTCAATCCTCTCAAGGAGGACTGAAACCATGCTCTGACAGTTTGCAAGCGAGACGGTTATTACAGCTGGTGCAACATACCAGATCGAACAAACAGAAAGGGTAGATTTATAATGACGCTTGTACCATTTTGCACTTTAATTGTGGTGTAGTCTTAGTTTGCCCAATTTTGAGTAGATAGATAACTCTAGGATCTGCCAAAAACCTTCATTAGGGACAGGAGTAGCCCTGTTATGGTGACAAATAGCCGGATAATAAAGCTATGCGATCGCAACCAGTAAAGTGGAGAGGGTTGGTAAATGCTGGCTGTAGCCCTTTCAAGGTTGGTAATAATGTTGCTCAACTAATCTATTTTTAAACTCTTACCTCTATGTTCTCAGCGTCTGGGGTGGTTAAATAATTACTTGTAAACTGCTTCAGACGCTGAGAACACAAGGAAAAAAAGATATTTTTGGAGTCATCTTGAAAAGGCTAGTCTTAAGGGAGTGCCACACTCACTACAGAGTTCTGATAACTTGTTTTGTAGGTAGAGATAATTACAAATACTTATTGCACGATCTGGTTTTTAACTTTGAGTTTCATTCTGTTACGTAAAGATATACTGTTGCGATCCAAGGTTGATACTATTTAATTGGAATTTTTTCGTTTTCTCTGGAGATTGTAAGAAATATCAAAAACTGATTTATTGCCCATTACATAGTATTCAATTCGACGTTTGATAATCTTGTTAAATCGAGAGATGAAATCAGAAAAAAAGTAAGGATTTTTCATCATTTCTGTTAATGCCGTTAACCATTTTCCTTGCTTGATAGGCACTACAACTTGAAAGTAAGTTAAATTTTTCTTAACAACTGCAAGATTATAAGACAAAGCACGTATTAAAGCTGGATTTTTTTTCACAGCTTCTTGTTGCATGAAACAATTACTCGCTACACAGTATTGATTCAGACGTGATAATATGCTTTGACGGACAAGAGAAATAGAGCGTGAACGGTAGAAATAATAAGGTTTTGGCACAATAAAAAAACGAGCGCCATTGATTAGGCATTTCATATCGAACCAATAGTCTTCAGCTATGCTGACAGTTTCATCGTACATAATGCCGTGCTTAACTAAAAATTCTCGTTTGAATATAGGCTTGGTTAAACCAAGACTCGACCCGGCTTGTCCATAGACATTAGTTTCCACAAAATAAACGGGATCGATTTGGAGAATTTTATCTATATGTTCTCCACTTTCTTGAATCAATGTACTCCAAGGAGATGTTGCACCATCTTGGATTAAATAAAGATCGTCAGCAATCATGTCTGCATTTGTTTCCTCTGCCAGCAACACAAGCTTTTCTAATCTTTCCGGCTCATACCAGTCATCTGAATCAAGAATAGCAATCCATTCTCCTTGGGCTGCTGTGAGGGCACGATTACGCGCAGCTGAAACCCCCAAATTTTCTTGATTAACTATTACTTTGAGACGTGGGTCAGAAAAACTTTTAGCGACTTTTACAGTTTGATCGCTTGAACCATCATCGACCACGATCACTTCAATATCATTGAGCGTTTGCTCTAAGGCTGACTCTATTGCCTTCGCAATATATTCTTCAGTATTGTAAGCAGGGATAATGACAGAGACTTTAGGATTCATAAAACTGAACTCCAGACTACACAGCTACGTAAAAATACTATAATTCTGACGATAATTTGAAAACTTCTCTTTATACTATACAACTCAGGAGGTCAGTGAGAATAAACGATGACTCTTTAAGGTCAGGCATGAGACATTGAAGGTTGGGAAAAGCAGTGCATTAAAAGTTACAGCAGTTTGCAAATGAGTGAGCTACAAAATGTATGACGCAAAATTCAGATATAAATAATTCCTATCTTCTCCCAAGGGGAGACGCTAAAACCCGCATTTCTCACAAGCTTTAAGCGAAGAAGTTGCAGAGGGGCAGAGGAGCGGAGGAGCAGAGGGGAAAGAAATTGCACAATATCTCACCTCTGCTCCCCTGCTCCCCGGCACAAGCGCAGGCTTTGAGAGATGTGGTGAGAAATCCGGGTAAAAGCGATCTGCCTCCAGCAAGAACTGCTTCATAATCCATAGCTTTGTACTTCATAAAAAAGGAAACTTTTGTATTTTATCGAAAGGCTGCCAACCTAATAACAGTAAGCCTACACTGTTATTAGGTTGACTGACGCTCTAAGCTAACTTCCATTGTGTTAGTTAAAAAATGACCAGCTAAGATACCACTACTGAGATAATATCTATCTTCTGAAATCCGGTGTAGGGTTTCAAAGCCACTACGACGCTGACGATCGCCTAGTACCCAGTAACGCTGCACAATAGTATCTAAACCAATCCAGCCTTCACCTTCAACTTGTCCCCAAATATTATGTTGTAGTAAAAAAGTATACTGGCGCTCCCCCTCATGCAATCGTCCTTTGTATTGTAGAGAGATTTCCGAGCGATCGCTACCAGGAAATATCAGCTTAGTGGCCATAGTGAACCAGTTATCTCGATTCCAAGCTACCAAGGTCATACCCTTGACGCTGATTGGCATACCATTCCGTTCCAGCCAATTTCCTTGCATTGCCCAGCGTCCTGGTTCCAATAAAAAAGTATGAGCCACTTATATATTCCCTGTCTCGATCGAGTGCCGCCAAGACTATAGTTATAGCAGTGCTGTTAGCGGTAGCGAGGCGTTTAGCCCGGACTGAGTGAAGAATAAAGAAATTTTTTATTGTTCCTGTCTCACAACTCAGGACTGACTTTGGTGAATTTCTCCCAAAAGCACTTCTTTTGGTGCGCCAGTAGCAGTAGGTAAGTTGCCGGGAATGCCCAAATGCCGCCAGTAGGCTAAAACTGCAAAGGCGATCGCTTCTTTAAAATCTGCACTCAAACCAACTTCATCTGTAGTCAATACTGGGATTGATGCCAACAACAACTCTAATCGACGTTTCAAATAGAGATTGCGACTACCACCGCCACATAATAGTACACGTTGTGGCATTTCCGGCAAAAAAGTACGGTAACTATGAACAATTGAAGCAGCTGTCAGTTCGGTCAGAGTTGCCAGTATGTCAGCAGCATTGAGTTGGTATACTTGGGCATCTTTTAAACATTGATGCAGGTAAGTCACACCAAATAATTCTCGACCAGTAGATTTTGGCGGTGGTAGATGAAAATACTCTTGGTTGAGCCATTGTTCTACTAAAGGATGACAAGGAGTACCACTTGCTGCCCAATTGCCATTTTCATCGTAAGTTTTAGCACCAGCGCTTAAATACTCCACCGCCAGATCCAACAGACTATTTCCTGGGCCAGTATCCCAAGCGCGAATTTTTGAGAGCCAGTCGCCATGCTGAGGTGGAATATAAGCTACATTACCAATGCCACCAATATTTTGAATACAACGCCCTTCTTCAGGATGACTGAGCAAATAGGCATCTACTCTGGGCACGAGAGGCGCACCATGACCACCAATAGCGATATCAGCAACGCGGAAGTTACTCACAGTTGTAATGCCGGTAAGATAGGCAATTAATTCGCCCCGCCCTAGTTGGAGACTATAACCCAAAGGAGTGCTAAGTTCTGAGTGAGAAGTGAGCATTTCTCTCCCCCTGCTCCCCTGCTCCCATGCTCCTTCTTTGGGTGGTCGATGATAAACCGTCTGACCGTGGGAGCCAATGAGAGTGGCTGGCTGATGACCAATTTGAATCTTTTGGGCGGCTTGGGCGAAGACTTGGGCGATCGCATCATCTATTTCTGCCAATTCTGCTATTGAGATGGCAGCACCTGCACCAACTGCCAATATTCTTTCTCTGAGTTCGGCTGGATAAGGATATGTGAACCCAGCTAGCAACTCAAGTTTTAGATCCAATTCTGTACCGGAAATCTCTACCAACGCCGCGTCTATGCCATCTACAGATGTGCCACTAATTAAACCGATAACGCGAGTAGGGACAGCAACTTCTTCAGTCGGATGCATTGCTCAAGATTTTGTTGTTGATTGCAAGAGGTAGTTTAATTCATGCTACTACCGATGTCAAAAAAAATTAAGGTGGCATAGTTGACTGGAGAAAGACGAATTGTTAGGGAAGGGGTGAGAGGCAAGCGACAGCTACCTGTCAAAGAACGTAGTATTCCCTTGAATTAGAAAGAAGAATTACATTTGATTGAAATCAGAGTAATTCTAGTGTGATGGAATGTATTAGAACTATTTTGATGTATTGTCAAAATTGATGTGGACGATTGTTATACAGCAGTTTTATTTTGCTTGAAGTACAAAGCTACAGGTTTGGAGGCAGGAGATAGAAACTCTTTATCTCTGATGAGTTAACCCAGCATTTTATTGCAAGCTAATGTAAAAAAATTGTGAAGCTCATCATACAGCAAAATGCAGGTTATTTAATTACCTTAAAGAAGAACCAAGATAATCTTGAGCGTGAGCTTTAAAAACTATTCAGCCAAGGGATAAGTACAGGTTTTAAAGAGATGGGATAGCACAATGCCTCATCTCTTCTTGACCTATAACCATAAAAATGTAAACTACCTGCAAATCATAAAATGGCACTTTTTATAAATAAAGCTTGTTTACAACTTAGCACTGATAACTTCGCACTCTCTACATAAAGCGATAGACATCACAGAAAATAGTATCAGTGATTATCCTCTAAATAAGATCCGAGAACTTACATTTTGATCTGCGTATAATCAAATTTAAAAATTAGTAATCCCTCTGATGTTGGAATCTAGAAGCACATCGCAAAATGAGGCTAAGAACACGAAAGATAAAAAACAAAAAGGATTGTAAAATGAAAAGTCTTTTAATGAAATCCGCGATTGCTTCTGGTATTGTTTTGTCCTTAGCTACTCTTAGCCGCCCTGCAATGGCTTCATCTTTTGCGATATCAATAGAAAACGCAGGTGTACAAACTGCAAATTCTTCAAATCTTGTTAATGCTCATGTAGATACTTTTGATGGACAAACAGCAGGTTACAGTGCAACAGGCTTTCAATGGAAGGATGGAGCAACAACTATTGGTTCTTATAATAACGGTCTAATCAACAATGCAAACCAATATGGTGGTGCTGGTGGATCGGGTAAATATTTTGATGTAGATACGAATAACGGTAGTAAGCAAACGGTTTCCACCCTTAGTTTAACAAGCCCACAAAGTTATTTTGGACTTTGGTGGTCTGCGGGAGATGCTAGCAACGTACTTACATTTCTTTCACAAGGTCAGACTGTTTTTTCTATGACCACTGCTGATGTGGTCAATTATATCGCAGGGTTATCAAATAAAGCCAGCTACTACGGTAATCCTAATTCGGCATTCCAAAATCAGGATTCTGGAGAACCCTTTGCATTCATCAACTTCTACGATGTTGGCGGAACTTTCGATCAAGTTCAATTCACCAATATTGGCGGAACTGGTTTTGAATCAGATAATCACACAGTTGCTGCTGGCTACAAGAGTATCACTGGTGATGTAGTTACAGCAGCAGTTCCTGAGTCTTCTTCTGTATTAGGAGTTTTTGTAATTGGTTTTGTGGGTGCTACTTCAGTTATGACTCGTCGAGTCAAGAAAAAATCAGTTTTGCAATTGTCATAAGTGTAGGGGCTCACATTAAGAGCCTTCTGCACTTCTGATGATAATTAAAGGAATGTCACTCTCAAGCGATACCTGCGGTGGGCTACGCCTACGCCACTTTAATAGCACTGCTTTAAAGTAATCTTATTAAAGATACTAATTGTAGCTCAGTAAGATTTGTCTGATTTTCTCTATGCCTTGCTCCCAGGTTCCACTTCGCGTAGTCTGCCTATGCCAGGACTTCAGAAGTTACATCGAAAAGTCAATATTTAATACAAGTTAGGGCGAGTTTACTTAAGTAAACTCGCCCAATTGTTTTGCGATTTATTTTATGAGCAGTCACTTTACACCGCTTAGAGAATGCCCGAATTGGCTTCTGCTTCAGCTTACAGGCTTAACTTGGGATAGCGCCGATCCTCAAGCCCAGGTTTTAAGAATCGATATGATAGGAAAGTAGATAAAATTTAAAAAATATTTATCGAATGGTGCTTCAATCATCTGGCTTGTCCAAGGTCAAAGACTCATTAACACAAAAAATCTTCTTGGGTAATGAACCCAATGCGGAATTAATTGCAATTCTCACCGTTTACTTTGTCCAAGGAATTTTAGGGCTATCGCGTCTAGCCGTGAGCTTTTTCCTCAAAGATGAACTGCTGTTGAGTCCAGTCCAGGTGTCGGCGTTATTGGGAATTGTTTTCCTACCTTGGATGATTAAGCCGGTGTTTGGTTTTATCTCTGATGGCTTGCCTATATTTGGTTATCGTCGTCGTCCCTACTTGATTTTATCCGGGATATTGGGAACTGCTTCCTGGATGAGTCTGGCCACAATAGTTCATACTAGCTGGACAGCTACATTAGCGATCGCTCTTGGTTCTCTCTCCGTCGCCATGAGTGACGTAATAGTTGACTCGCTGGTTGTGGAACGCGTCAGAGATGAATCCCAAGCAAAAGCTGGTTCACTACAATCTCTATGTTGGGGTGCTTCTGCGATCGGAGGTTTAATAACAGCATACTTTAGCGGTCTGCTGCTCCAATACTTTACTACCCGGACTGTCTTTGGAATTACCGCTTTATTCCCCCTCATTGTCTCAGGAGTAGCTTGGTTAATTTCTGAGTCCCCCATTAGCAAAGATCGAGATGTTGAAAATGGTAATCACACCAACCCTTTACCAATCAAACATCAACTCAAGCAGCTACGCCAAGCCATTACCCAAAAAACAATTTGGCTACCAACGGCGTTTGTCTTCATTTGGCAAGCTACCCCAAATGCTGAATCAGCCTTTTTCTACTTCTCTACCAACGAATTACACTTTGAACCAGAATTTTTAGGGCGGGTAAACTTGGTGACAAGTTTCGCTTCTTTAGCAGGTGTTTGGATTTTTCAACGTTTCCTCAAAAGCATCCCTTTTCGCGTGATTTTTGCTTGGAGTACCGTCCTTTCGTCACTTTTAGGGATGACGACGCTGTTGTTAGTGACTCATACAAACAGACTCTTAGGTATAGATGACCACTGGTTTAGTTTGGGTGATAGTCTTATTCTCACTGTGATGGGTAAAATTACCTTTATGCCAGTGATGGTTCTAGCAGCAAGGCTTTGTCCCTCTGGTGTGGAAGCAACCTTGTTTGCCTTGTTAATGTCAATATTTAATTCAGCAGGAACGGTTTCCCAAGCATTGGGGGCATTAATCACCTATTGGCTGGGGATTACTGCAACGAACTTTGAGTCACTTTGGCTATTGGTGCTAATTACTAACCTCAGCACGCTGTTACCCTTACCATTTATTAACTGGCTACCTGCTGCTGAAGAGCAAGCTGAGATGTCTAAAGATGGGGAACAAGAGTTTTTACCAGATTTAATGTCTGAGTTGGTATTGAGAGAACCAGAGTCGAAAATAGTGGAATAGTGTCATAAATCTCATGCAAAGTCGAATTAGTATGCTGCCTCTGCGTTGCAGCAAAGTTGCGATGGAATTCTTTTTAGCGACTAAATATTTTTGTACAAGGTAACAATAAAAAACAAAATACATGCATTTGAAAAGTCAAGAAAGCCCAGTTACAGAAAAATCCTACACTCGTGCAGATTGGCAAGGAGGATATCAATCTCTCACCCAAGAATTTGATTATTGGATTGATGATATAGAAGGACAAATTCCCAGAGAATTACAAGGTACGCTGTTTAGAAATGGCCCCGGTTTGCTGGATGTGAATGGGCAACATCTTCATCACCCCTTTGATGGGGATGGGATGATTAGCAAAATTACCTTTACTAATGATCGGGCCCATTTTCGCAACCGCTTTGTTCGCACAAGTGGCTATTTGGCAGAGCAAAAGGCGGGAAAAATTCTCTATCGCGGTACTTTTGGTACTCAAAAACCCGGCGGTTGGCTAGCTAATATCTTTGACTTCAAACTCAAAAATATAGCCAACACAAATGTTATCTATTGGGGTGGAAAATTGCTAGCGCTGTGGGAAGCTGCCGAACCATATCGCCTCGATCCCTACACTCTTGAAACCTTGGGTAATGAATATTTTAATGGTGCTTTGTCAGCAAGTGAAGCTTTCGCTGCTCATCCCCGTTTAGAAAATAGTTGTGAGCAAGATGGGGGTAAACCTTGCCTGGTAAATTTCTCGATTAAGCCGGGATTATCTACCACAATTACTATTTTTGAGTTAAACCCAGCAGGTGAAATTGTCAGACAGCAAGCTCATCAGGTTCCTGGTTTCTGCTTCATTCACGATTTTGTGATTACTCCTAATTACTGCATCTTCTTTCAAAATCCTGTCACCTTTAATCCCATACCTTTCGCCTTGGGAATACGAGCGGCGGGAGAATGTATCAAATTTCAGCAAAATCAGCCAACTCAAATTTTAATTATTCCCCGCTTCCCCAAAAAAGGGCAAGAAGAGATAAAAATTCTGGAAACTCAGTCGGGTTTCGTCTTCCACCACGTTAATGCTTTTGAGGTAGGAGAGGAAGTTTTGATTGATTCCATCTGCTACCAATATTTACCAGAAGTGGAACCTAAAAGCGATTTTCGAGAAGTTGATTTTGAGGCATCTTCACCTGGACAACTTTGGCGATTTTGTCTGAATTTAAAAGATGGGACAGTCCGACGGGAATTAATCGATAGTCGCTGTTGTGAATTTCCCAGCATCCATCCGGCGAATGTGGGAAATTCTTATCGATATCTATATATAGGTGCGGCTGATGCAGAGAGTGGTAATGCTCCCTTACAAGCTTTGCTGAAAATTGATTTAGAGTCAGGAGAAAGACAATTTTGGAGTGCTGCACCCCGTGGTTTTGTCGGTGAACCAATTTTTGTCCCACGTCCAGATTCTGAAAAGGAAGATGATGGTTGGGTATTCGCTTTGGTTTATGATGCTACCCATCACCGCTCAGATTTAGTAATTTTGGATGCTAGTGATTTTTCTAAAGGAGCGATCGCACGGCTACATCTCAAACATCATATCCCCTATGGTTTGCATGGAAGCTTTACTTCTGAGGTTTTTGAGGAAATTTAATCCCCTATTTGGATGAAACCATTTTTTCGCTGGCAATGATATGCAAATCGGTATTTTTGAGCAAGCGTACCAATTTTTGCGTCAAAGATCCTTTGAGGAGCATAAGCCAGCGCGATCGCTGACTCTCTCCAATTACAATTTGGGTAATCCGATATTTTTCGGCGACTTCGGCGATCGCATTAGGGACGTTATTGTTGGTAACATGAAGAAAAGTCCCTTCAAATTCTTTACAGAGTTTCTCACAAGTGTAAATGTGTAAGCTTTCCTCTTTGGTGAGGAAGCGCTCTGGATTGGCAACGAATAAAGTATAAAGTGGGGCATTCATGTAGTTAGCCAACCTTGCACCCCGGCGTAACAGCTGCACTGAGTTGGGATAAGTAGATATACACACCAAAACCCGCTCGTGAATATTACAAGATTGCCCATTGGGAATAGTAGCGATCGCATTTTCTTCTACATTGTCTGCGACTTCTCGTAAAGCCAACTCCCGCAAAGCAATCAGATTACGGCGTTGGAAAAAATTTTCCAGGGATTGTTGGATTTTTTGCGGGGCGTAAATTTTCCCTTCTAATAACCTTTCTTGCAGCGTTTCTGGCGTGACATCTACTAACACTACTTCATCTGCTTCATCCAGAATCCTATCAGGAACACGCTCACGGACTACAACCCCAGTAATTCTGGCTACAAGGTCGTTGAGACTTTCCAAATGTTGTACATTCATTGTGGAGTAGACATCAATCCCGGCTGCCAAAACCACTTCTACATCTTCGTAGCGTTTTTCGCGTGGGGAACCAGGGACATTGGTATGGGCAAGTTCATCAATTAAAACTAATTGTGGCGATCGCTGTAAAATAGCGTCTGTATCCATATCCGTTAGCGTCAACTCACAGCGAGGATATTGCTTACGCGGTAAAATCTCCAGTCCCTCTGCTTTCTCCGTTGTGTCCTTGCGTCCGTGGGTTTCTAAAAGCCCAACGATGACATGAATTCCTTCGTGTTTAAGGGCGTGTCCCTCTTCTAACATCCGGTAGGTTTTACCTACTCCAGGAGCCATACCAATAAATATTTTATGCTTACCCCGCCGTCGTGCCGGATAAAGCGAGTAAATTCCAGAATTTAAAGGTGCATTGCCAGTCGAACCAGTATTATTATCTGACATTTCCTTCTTGGTATCTATAATGGCAATCCTATGACATCAGAAAACGGTGCTTTATCCATGCCCCTTATGGGTGCTGTTAGCGCTAGCGGGGCGTTTAGCCCAATTCCCAATCCCAATTTATTAATTTTGCTGACGATTAATATCCTGTAAGTCAAGAGCATAATTCAGTCGGAGAACATTGACTCCCGGTTCGCCAAAAATCCATAAAAATCTGTCATCAGTATACTTGTTAATTAAACGTAGGATCTCTTCTTCTTTGACTCCCCGCGCACCAGCAACCCGCGTCAATTGCTGCCGTGCTGCTTTGAAGGAAATATGCGGATCTAAACCAGAACCAGAAGTATAAATCATATCAGCGATCGGTTGAAGATTTTCGTCTCGCAATTGATTTGCCTCTTCTAGAATCCGCTTTAATAGCTCTGGATTACTAGCAGCGAGATTGCTGGCTCCAGATATGCCAGTTGGCTTGGCTTTTTTCCCTTGGCTATATCTAACAGTACTGGGACGAGAATGGAAATATCGCTCAGATGTGAACATCTGCCCAATCAAAGCCGAACCAATTACTTCATTATTTAGATTCAGCATAATGCTGCCATTAGCTTGATAGGGTAAAAAAACTTGACCGACTACAAGGATTATCAGAGGATAGATGATTGCAGTCAACAACCAAAGCATTAGAGTTATAAAAATTGCTCTGATAGTTTCTCGAAAAATAGCCATAAAAAGGGTTCCAATTTCTACTCAAATTTAATTTTTAATTTTTAATTTTAATTCTTTTACCCAATCAGAACGATATTCAAATATGCTGCTGCTAACAGTATAAATGGCTGGGGTAATTACCACATTCAAGCACAGCAGGATAAAAATAGCGAGTGGTGGGTAATGTTTACGCCATTGCGACCAAACAAAGGATATCGCCTGGATCGCATCTATCGGCAAAAACTTTTCCCCAGCATCGACCTGTTTATTCATATTCTTTTGGTTCCCTCTCTCAACAGGTAAAAGTAAAAATGTTTATTATTTTACTTTGGTAAAGATGCGCTTATTTCGCAGGATCTGTACTTTTGCTATCCTTAAGCCAAGCCTACAAGTGTAATCAGTATATCTATCAACTTAATGGCGATAAATGGCGCAATTACCCCACCTAAGCCATAAATTAAGATATTGCGTTGGAGTAGCTGATTAGCTGTCAGGGGTCTAAATCGCACACCCTTCAATGCCAAGGGAATCAAAGCGGGAATAATCAAAGCATTATAAATCAACGCTGATAGTACAGCAGACTTAGGGCTAGTTAAATTCATAATATTCAGGCTTTGCAGGTTAGCAGCGACAAATATCACTGGGATAATTGCAAAGTATTTGGCAATATCATTAGCGATAGAAAATGTCATTAATGCCCCGCGAGTAATCAACAATTGTTTGCCAATGCTAATGATATCGATCAGCTTTGTGGGATCGGAGTCTAAATCGACCATGTTGGCGGCTTCTTTTGCAGCTTGCGTCCCTGTATTCATGGCAACACCGACGTTAGCTTGGGCTAATGCAGGAGCATCGTTAGTTCCATCCCCTGTCATGGCAACTAGTTTACCTGCTGCTTGTTCCTTTTTAATGACGCTGATTTTGTCTTCTGGTGTGGCTTCGGCAATGAAGTCATCAACCCCTGCTTCTTTGGCAATGACAGAAGCTGTAATTTGGTTGTCTCCAGTTAGCATGATGGTATGCACTCCCATCCGTCGCAGTTGCTCAAAGCGATCGCGGATACCAGGTTTAACTATATCTTTGAGATAAATAACCCCATAGATTTCGTTATCTAGGCTGACTGCTAGGGGTGTACCTCCCAGGCGAGAAACTCGTTCGTAGGCAGCATCCAATTCTGGTGTATCGCGTCCGTGGCGAGAACGGACAAATCCTTTAATGGCTTCGACTGCTCCCTTCCTGGCCTCATATCCACCAGGCAAGTTAGTCCCACTCATGCGGGTTTTGGCGGAAAAATCAACTCCTTCTGCTTGGTTGGAGTCGAAATCAAACCGTGCGCCTAATTTCTCTGCCAGTCGCACAATGGATTTACCTTCTGGTGTATTGTCAAATATACTAGCCGCCCAGGCAACATTAGCAATTTCTGACATTGAATGACCGTCGATAGGGATAAACTCTTCCGCCAAACGGTTGCCGAGGGTAATTGTACCTGTCTTATCGAGAACTAAAGTGTTAACATCACCACAAGCTTCGACTGCTCGTCCGGAAGTGGCAATGACGTTAAATTGGGCAACTCGATCCATACCAGCAATGCCAATAGTACTGAGTAAGCCGCCAATGGTTGTAGGAATTAATGCCACTAATAGAGCAATTAAAATTGGCACGCTGACTGGACTGTTGACATAGTAAGCAAGTGCCGGCAGAGTTACTACAACTAACAAAAACACTAAACTGAGAACTGCCAGCAATACTGTCAGGGCAATTTCATTGGGTGTTTTGCTGCGTTCTGCCCCTTCCACCAAGGCAATCATCCGGTCAATAAAGCCTTTGCCTGGGTCACTAGTAACGCGGATAATTAGTTCATCGGAGATAATCCTCGTCCCACCAGTGACGGAACTAGAAACATCGGAGCCTGATTCTTTTAATACTGGTGCGGATTCTCCAGTAATTGCCGATTCATCTACTGAGGCGACACCCATAATTACCTCACCATCGGCGGGGATGATATCGCCAGCAACGACGTAGATGTTATCGCCCTGTTTCAGGCTGGTGGATGAAACTTCACTAATTATGCCGTCGGGAGCGAGTTTTTTAGCGATCGCTTCTGATTTTGTTAATCGCAAGGCATCAGCTTGAGCTTTACCCCGCCCTTCTGCTACTGCTTCGGCAAAATTGGAAAACCAAACTGTAAAGAATAAAATCACCGACAGCAAGGCGTTGAAAATTTGCGGGTTCTTTTGCAGGGACGGGCCAAATAGGTTGGGATCAATCGTTAGCAATAGGATGATAATTGTCCCCACCCAAACCACAAATATCACGGGATTTTTGATTGCATACTTAGGATTGAGCTTGACAAAAGCATCTCTAATTGCTCTTAAGTACAGCCACTTAGTAATTTTTCTCGCCTTCTTACGTCCTTGGCGGCGATCGCCAGAACGAGGATTTGGCCGTCTAGCTTTGAAGTTAGTTGCCACTTGATTAATTAATAAAGTTAGGAGTTAAAAGTTATACCAATTCTGTATGAGGATGCGCTAAACCATGATTAGAAGAAAGAAAAACGAACCGCAAAGGACGCAAAGGACGCAAAGAAAGAAGTTAAAAGGGTTTGGCGCAACCTCATAAAGAAATGGTATTAGAAGTTAGGAGAGACGCGATTAATCGCGTCTGTACAAGAGTTAGGAGTTAGGAGTTTCCCATAAAAAATAGATCCAACCTGTAGGGGGCGTTATGCGATCGCTAACGCAATGCCAGTTGCTACAACGGATAGCGTAGCGTTAGCGTCTGACTCGCTAACACCAGTTGCCTACAGCGCTGGATTCACCGCAACGCAATGGCTCTCCTCCGAAACCGGATAATTTATTTATTTTTTGGTATTCTCTTAATTCCAGACTCCAGACTTATAACTCATAAATTTTCTAATTGCCAGATGCTAGTTTCAAACCCTCAGCTATGGGGCCTAAAGCTAAAACGGGAAAGAAAGTCAACACTCCCAAAACCAGTGTTACTCCAGCTGTAATACTAGTAAATACTAGAGAATCAGTTCTTAGGGTACCAGGGGTTTCGGGAACTGGCTGTTTGCGAGACATCCCCTCAGCTAACAGCAGGATGGCAATTATCGGAATGTAGCGTCCTCCTATTAAGCTAACTAAACTACTCAAGTTCCACCACAGAGTGTTATCCTTCAACCCTTCTAAGCCGGAGCCATTATTTGCTGCGGCTGAGGCGTATTCATAAACTACTTGAGAAATACCGTGATAGCCAGGGTTGCTAATTCCAGATAGGGAGATGGGATAAGCTAGGGCGATCGCACTGGGAATCAAAACTAGAATTGGGTGAATCAACAACACCACGCTGGCGAGGATGATTTCCCGCTTTTCAATTTTGCGTCCTAAAAACTCTGGGGTGCGTCCCGCCATTAGTCCAGTGAGGAAAACTGTGAGAATTAAGTAAATAAATAAGTAAGCTGTTCCAGTTCCCTGCCCACCCCAGATAACCTGGATAAACAAGTTGAAGAGGGTCGAGAATATTCCTTGCGGCATCAAAGAATCGTGCATCCCATTCACAGCGCCAGACATAGTAGCAGTAGTCATAACTGCCCAAAATGCCGTTTGTAACCAGCCAAATCGAACTTCTTTACCCTCTAAATTGGGCTGTTCTAATCCAAAGGCGTTATTAACCAGGGGATTGCCTTGCAATTCTCCGACGGCTGTCACTCCCACCAGAACAACAAAAATCACAAACACCATCCAAAAAAGTAGCCAAGCTTGTTTGATGTTGTTGGCAAATATCCCGTAGGTGTAAATCAAGGCGGCTGGGATAGAAATCATGGCGATCATTTCTATCAAGTTAGAAGCGCCATTGGGATTTTCAAAAGGATGGGCTGAGTTTACGCTAAAAAAGCCACCGCCGTTTTCGCCCAAAAGTTTGATCGTTTCAAAGGATGCCACTGGGCCTCTGGCAAGATATTGCGTCCCACCTTCTAAGGTTCTCAAATCCAGAGTCTTAGCTAATGTTTGTGGTACACCTGAGACAAGTAAAGCGATCGCTCCAATAATCGAAATCGGCAGCAATATTCGCGTAATTCCACGGACGAGATCGACATAAAAGTTTCCCAATTTTCTCCCCGTCAACCCGCGAATAAAGGCAATTCCCACAGATAGACCGGTGGCTGCGGAGGTGAACATCAAAAAGCCTAAAGCCGCTACCTGGCTAAAATAGCTTAAGGTTGTCTCACCAGCATAGTGTTGCTGGTCGGTATTGGTTACAAAGGAAATGGTTGTGTGCAGTAATACATCCCAACTGGGCGCACCAAAACCGTTAGGGTTCCAGGGCAAGTGTCTCTGGAAATATATCAGCAAATACACTGAAATACCCATAATCAGATTGCTGTACAATACAGCCTGGATATACTGCAAACCCGTCATATCATCTTTTCTGCGGACACCTGCTAGTACGAACATACTTCGCTCTATGGGGTTCATTAAAAAATCAAGCAGTGTTCTTTCTCCCAAGAAGACACGGGCTATGTATCTACCAAGTAGCGGAGTGATTGCTATGACAATACATAGCGTTAAGCCAATTTGCAAAAAACCTTGTCCCATATATTTCCCGCTCAATTAAATTTAAGTGCTAGCAAGCCAATTTTTAGAAATAATAGATTAGCTGTTTAGGTATTTGATTTTGATGGATTTGGTGATATTGAGATATCAACGCCATTTTTTAATCTGGATTTACTATTTTCAGCTATTACTATTTTCCAGACTTTGGTTAAAGTTCTTGTTAAGAATATTTAATCTTTACTCTTAATTCATCTATATTGTTAGTTAGGATTATTTGTTTATACAATACATTATCGAAGTTTGCTACTTTCAAAGAATATAAATATTTAACAGGGTTTTCTAAAAGGATTACGGTTTGAGAAGGTTGTGTTAAATACTCTGACCCTTCTGGGCAACTACCCAGTCCCCAATCCTCAGTATCCAGCACCCATTTTTACATCTGGACAATCGTAATTTCCGAGTTAATGCTCAAGTGAATATTTGCAGATATAGATTGCAGATAAATCATAATCGTTGAATTAAATAGTTGTAAAGATTGTAGGATAAAAATTTTTAGTAAATCATAAATAACAATGTTAAGTCGATTAGTGGCTATAAAAGAAGCTATCAATGAGCGGCGGGAGACTTATGGGCTAATTGCGATCGCCTTTGCGCTCGTAATCGGCCTGGAATATTTGACACCACCTGAGTACGTATTTGGCTACCTTTACACAGGGACGATTTTGGTAGCAGATTCTCGATTGAATCGGAGAGCAGTATTGGGGATCACTCTAGCAGCTACAGGATTAACATTGTTAAATTTGTTTGTCCCAGGAGGACAAATAATTAATGCCCCAACGTTGGCAAATAGGTTGATTGCAGTATTGGCGTTGGTGGTGACGGGTTGGTTAAGCGATCGCAACCACCGCAATGAAGAAGCGATCGCTTATACCCAAGCACAATTACGCTCCCAAGAACAACTAGCGATCATGCGTGAAGATTTTGTTTCTACCCTAACGCATGATTTGAAAACACCCCTATTAGGAGCAATTGAAACACTGAAATATTTTCAAAACGAGCAATTTGGTGAAATCACGCCAATGCAAGCAAAAGTCCTTCAAACAATGGCTCGTAGTCATCGGAGTACACTGCAATTAGTCCAAACTCTTTTAGATGTATACCGCAATGATGCTGAAGGGCTGAAATTACAGATATCACCCGTTAACTTGGCAACTGTGGCAGAGGAGGTAATCGCTACCCTGACTGAACTAGCGAGAACACGTCAGGTTTATATTTCTCTGCACTATGGCGAATCAGATTTTCGGAGCTTTCTCTGGGTAGATGGCGATCCTTTGCAACTAGGGCGAGTCTTCACTAATCTCCTGAGTAATGGCATTAACCATACCCCGCGTGGCGGTAAAGTGGAAGTAGTCCTTGAAGGTTATTCTAGCGATCAAGTAGTAAAAATACTCGATACTGGTTCCGGCTTTACCGAAGAAGAGTTACCCCACTTATTTGAGAGGTTTTATCAAGGACATAGCGATCGTCACGTCTCAGGCTCTGGACTAGGGCTTTATTTAACAAGGCAAATTATCGCTGCTCATGGGGGTACAATTTGGGCAGAGAATCGCTCACCAAGAGGGGCAATCTTTGGTTTTCGACTCCCAGCTTGTCCACCGCCGGGGAGATGAGGGCAGGGGGCAGGGGGCAGGGAGCAGGGAGCAGGGGGAGAATTTTAGCTCTTGACAAATGACCAATGACAAATGACCAATAACAAATGACAAAAATCTTACTTGTTGAAGACGATGAATTGTTTCGGCTTGGTCTGCGGATGCGTTTGCAACAAGAAACTACTTTGGAGATTGTCGCAGAGGCAGAAGATGGAGAACAAGCTTTAGAATTAGCAAATCGCTATCCTCTGGATTTGGTATTGATGGATATAGGTTTACCGGGCATTGGTGGAATTGAAGCTTGTCGGCAAATCAAGCAGAAGCACCCAAATTTACCAATTCTTGTGTTAACGTCTCGTTCTGAAAAACCCCTGATTTCACGGTTAATTGCTGCTGGGGCGCAAGGTTACTGCCTGAAAGGTATTCCTGCTGAGTCTCTGATATTAGCAGTGCGATCGGTTGCAGCCGGGGCTTCTTGGTGGGATCAAACGGCAACAACAGAGATTAGAGCAGCTTTTGAGGGTAATTCTACTGTGGTGCTGCCTGCAAAAACTGAGGGAACCCTAGAAAATCCGTTAACGAAGCGAGAACAAGAAATTTTGGCACTCGTAGCAGCAGGTAAAAGCAATCAAGAAATTGCTGAAATTCTCTACATTGCCCCTGGTACAGTGCGGGTTCATGTCCATGCTATTTTACAGAAACTAGAAGTACGCGATCGCACTCAAGCCGCAGTCTTAGCGATCCAAAAAGGATTGGTAGCACCAGAATTGTTGATTAATTAGATTCATTCACATCGAACTAGGTGCTAGACAAAAATTAAGTGTAAATACAGTGGCTTTTGAGTTACAGAGTATAGCTTTTTCTAGATAAGAGCGATCGCAAAATCCTAAAAATAAATCGTATTGGGGTCACTCCGATCTATTTAAGTATAATTACAGTTGCTTGTATTTTTTATACAGTATAAATTTTATTGTACTAGAAGAAATATAGATAGAAAATAACTTAGTTTTTCTAGGGTGTATTTGATCGGATAACGATTAGAAATATTGCGGTTTTCTTCCAAAAAACAAGAGGTTTTGTTACCAATTCCAGTTGAGCATGGAAGCGGATGTTGAGTCATTCGCTTCCTATTTGATGTTGTGTGATAAATGCTATTAACGTAAATCTTTAGAACTAACAAGTCTTTTATTCGATCAAAAATTTTATTAGAGGACAATAATTATGATGACAGAAAATAATCACTCTGAAGCCCAAAGTAATTCCGCCAAAAAGTTATTAGAAGCAGGCAGAAATATTGTTTTTATAGATACAGCAGTTCTCGATTACCAAAGCCTAGTAGCTGGGATAACACTGGGTAGTGAAGTCGTTATCCTTGACCATAATCGAGACGGTTTAACGCAAATCAGCGAGTTCTTAGCAGGGTGTAAACCTGACTCAGTTGAATCAGTTCACATTGTCTCCCACGGTGGTGAGGGGAGTTTGCAATTGGGGTCAACTTACCTTAACCTCACCAACCTTAATAGCTATGCAAATCAGTTACAAAAATGGGCAACCGTTTTAACTAATAAAGCTGATATTCTACTTTATGGCTGTGATGTAGCTACTGGTCAAGGCACAAAATTTGTGCAGCTTCTGAGCCGAATTACTGGAGCAGATGTTGCAGCTTCCACAGACAAAACCGGAAGTGCAGCTTTAGGTGGCGACTGGGATTTAGAGGTGAAGACCGGGAAAATTGAGGCTTCTCTGGCATTTAAACCGGAAGTAATGCAAGCTTACCAGTCTATTTTGCCAGCTAGTTTTACTGGCACATACTCTCAAGATTTTAACTCATTAGCTAATTCTGGAACCAAATCTTGGGTTGATGATTCAACCATTTCCGGGTGGTATGCCACAAGAACAAGTTACAACACTGGTGCTGGCACCAATAACACAGGTGGATTGTATAGTTTTGGTGCAACCGGAGATCGGGCACTTGGTTCTGTCGCTTCTGGTAGTACGGGAACTATTTATTATGGGTTGCGCCTCCAAAACAACACAGGTTCAACAATTACTCAGTTGCAAGTAGGTTATACGGGCGAGCAATGGCGTAATGGTGGTAATACATCGCCGCAACAGCTGAAATTTAGTTATCAAACTGGGTCAACTCTGACAAATTTGACAACAGGAACATGGAATTCTGTCACATCGCTAGATTTCACCAGCCCAACTGCAACCGCAACCGCAGGAGCCTTAAATGGCAATCAAGTTGCCAATAAAGTTGTTATCACACCTCTAACAATTACCCTAGCTACCCCAATAGCTAACGGTGAAGAGATTATATTGCGTTGGGAAGATATAGATGATGGAGGCAACGATCACGGTTTAGCGATCGACGATGTATCTGTCAAAGTCGATAACAGCACCTATATAGTAACTAACACTAATGACAGCGGTGCTGGCTCGTTGAGGCAAGCTATTATCAATGCCAATAACGATCCGGGGATTGAGACAATTATCTTTGATCAGACTGGGATATTTGGTGATGCTACCCCCGACACTATTACCCTGACTTCTGGGGAATTGAATGTTACTGAAGGAGTGATAATTCAAGGAACTGGAGCTAATAAACTCACCATCAGTGGTAACAATGCTTCCCGTGTTTTTAATGCTAGTGCCTCCCTTTCAATTGATGGGTTGAACATAACTGGGGGAAATGCAGGAAGTAGCAACGGTGGCGGCATCTACAGCACCAGTAGTGTCACACTCAGCAATAGTACTATTTTTGGCAACACTACGAACAACGGCGGCGGCGGCATCTACAGCAGTAGTGTCACACTCAGCAATAGTACTATTTTTGGCAACACCGCGAACAACAACGGCGGCGGCATTTACAGCAGTACTAGTCTTAGCATCAGCAATAGCACTATTTCTAGCAATATATCTAAATCGAATGGTGGTGGCATCTACACCAACAACGCCACAGTGAGTAATAGCACTATTTTCGGCAACACTGCTGATAGTGATAACAATGGCACAGGTAATGGTGGCGGCATTTTTAGGTATGGTGGCACGGTAAGCATTAGCAATAGCATCATTGCTGGCAATATTGACACAGGTAATCAAGCGCCAGATATCTCTGGTATCAACTTCAATGGTAATGCTTACAACCTGATTGGCAGTCTTGCTGGTAAATCATCCGGGACTCTGGGCACGGGTACAGATATTATTAACCCCAACCCCGGACTCAAACCTTTGGGGGATTACGGCGGTTCTACACAAACTCTCGCCCTAAACTCTTCCAGTCCTGCCAGGAATGCTGGCGATCCGGCTTACAATGGTGGCTTAACTACCGACCAACGCGGCACAGGTTTTAACCGGATTGAAGGCGGTAGAATTGACATTGGGGCATTTGAATCCTTACTTCCAAAAGTCAGCTTTGGCGCTGCTACATACAATACAACGGAAGATAGTACCGCCACTACAGTAACTATTTCTGTTACCTTAGATGCCTCTCCAGAAACGGCGGTCACAGTTCCTATTATTGTCAAAAATAGTAGTACGGCTACTAATGGCAGCGATTACACTTTTTCTCCTACGACTATTTCCTTTGCTGCTGGGGCGACAGGCTCAAATTTAACAAAGCTAATTACTTTTACTATTAACCCAGACGACTTACCTGAGAATACAGAAACAGTTGTACTCAACTTCGGCACGCTAATAGGGGCTGATTTGGGGACAATAACTGAAACTACTCTGAGTATTGCTGCTAATGATTCGATTCAATATGCAATTTCCAGCGCCACTTCAAATTTAACTGAAGGTAATAGCGGTACTCAAGCTGTTACCTTCACGGTTACTCGCAGTGGTGGTATTGGCGTGGCTAGCACTGTAGATTATGCTTTTATCGGTGCGGCAACTTTTGGTAGTGACTATAACAATATTCAAGTGACAGGTGGAGGAACTGCTGCATCTGGGACTTTAAGCTTCGCTGTTGGGGAAAAGACAAAGACAATTACAGCCGATGTTTTGGGTGACAACACATTTGAACTCAATGAAGATATTACTCTTAACCTAAGTAACCCCAACCTCACAGCTGCACCAGCAAATTCCACAATTACTAACAGTTCAGCTACAGTAAATATCATCAACGATGACAGCCAACCAACTATCAGCATCTCGGATGTCTCTGTTACTGAAGGCAATACAGGTACAACAACTAATGCTACATTCACTATCACTCTCTCGAATCCCAGTTATCAGCCGATTAGTGTAAACTACAACACGAGTGATGGTACTGCTAACGCTGCTGACTCTGATTACAATTCTGCACTGGGAACGATTACTTTCAATCCTGGTGAAACCACTAAAACCCTTAGTATTGGTGTCATCGGCGATAACAAATTTGAAACCAACGAGACATTTTCTGTCAATCTTTTGAGTGCGATAAATGCCGCGATCGCAGATGATTTAGGAGTTGGTACTATTATCAATGATGACAACCAACCAACTATCAGCATCTCGGATGTCTCAATTATTGAAGGCAACACAGGTACAACAACTAACGCTACCTTCACTATCACTCTCTCTAATCCCAGTTATCAGCCGATTAGTGTAAACTACAACACGAGTGATGGTACTGCTAATGTTGCTGACTCTGATTACAATTCTGCACTGGGAACGATTACTTTCAATCCTGGTGAAACCACTAAAACCCTTAGTATTGGTGTCATCGGCGATAACAAATTTGAAACCAACGAGACATTTTCTGTCAATCTTTTGAGTGCGATAAATGCCGCGATCGCAGATGATTTAGGAGTTGGTACTATTATCAATGATGACAACCAACCAACTATCAGCATCTCGGATGTCTCAATTATTGAAGGCAACACAGGTACAACAACTAACGCTACCTTCACTATCACTCTCTCTAATCCCAGTTATCAGCCGATTAGTGTAAACTACAACACGAGTGATGGTACTGCTAATGTTGCTGACTCTGATTACAATTCTGCACTGGGAACGATTACTTTCAATCCTGGTGAAACCACTAAAACCCTTATTATTGGTGTCATCGGCGATAACAAATTTGAAACCAACGAGACATTTTCTGTCAATCTTTTGAGTGCGATAAATGCCGCGATCGCAGATAATTTAGGAGTTGGTACTATCATCAATGATGACAACCAACCAACTATCAGCATTTCGGATGTCTCTGTTATTGAAGGCAATACAGGAACAACAACTAATGCTAACTTTACTATCAGTCTCTCAAATGTAAGTTCTCAGCAGGTTACTGTAAATTACAACACGAGTGATGGTACTGCTCAAGCTGCTGACTCTGATTACAACTCTGCTTTAGGGACGATTACTTTTAATCCGGGGGAAACTAGCAAAACCCTTAGCATTGGTGTTATCGGCGATAACAAATTTGAAACCAATGAGACATTTGCTGTCAATCTTTTGGATGCTACAAATGCCACAATTCCTGACAGTTTAGGAGTGGCTACCATAATTAATGATGACAGCCAACCAACTATCAGTATCTCGGATGTCTCTGTTACTGAAGGTAACACAGGGACAACAACTAATGCTAACTTTACGATTAGTCTCTCTAATGCCAGTTCTGAGCAAGTTACTGTAAATTACAACACGAGTGATGATACTGCTCAAGTTGCTGACTCTGATTACAACTCTGCTTCCGGGACGATTATTTTTGCTCCTGGCGAAACCAGTAAAACTCTTGGTGTTGGTGTCATTGGTGATAACAAAACTGAAGCTAATGAGAGATTTTATGTTAATCTTTCGGGTGCAATAAATGCCACATTTACTGATAGTTTAGGAGTTGGTACTATCATTGATGATGACAACCAATCAACTATCAGCATCTCGGATATCTCCCTTCTTGAAGGTAACGCAGGTACAACAAATAATGCTAAATTTACCGTCACTCTCTCCGCACCCAGTTTACAGCAGGTTACTGTAAATTACAACACGAGTGATGGCACTGCTAAAGTTTCTGACTCTGATTACAACTCCGCTTCCGGGACGATTATTTTTGCTCCTGGCGAAACCAGCAAAACTCTTGGTATTGGTGTCATCGGTGATAACAAAGTTGAAGCAAATGAGACATTTTCTGTCAATCTCTTTAGTGCTACAAATGCCACAATTACTGATATCTTGGGAGTGGCTACTATCATAAATGATGACGAACCTCCCGCCATTAGCATTGGAGATGTCTCACTCAACGAAGGCACCACAGGGATGATAACTAATGCTAAATTTGTCGTCACTCTCTCCAATGAATTCTATCAACCAATAGTCGTAAATTACAGCACGAGTGACGGTACTGCCAAAACTTCTGACTCTGATTACAATTCTGCTTTAGGGACGGTCGTTTTCAATCCTGGAGAAACCAGCAAAACTATTAGTATTGGTGTCACAGGTGATAACAAAGTTGAAAGCAACGAAACATTTTTTGTCAATCTCTATGGTGCGGCAAATGCTAGGTTTGCTAATAACCAAGGAGTCGGTACTATCATCAATGATGACCGGGATTCTTTCTTTTAATTCACATAATATTTAATGGGTCTACATCAATAGTTAGGCTAACAGAGGGCGGACAAAGCGATCGCACTTCTTCCCAATCTGGCAATTGTGGCAACGCATCGGGGGCAAATTTAATCAATATCTGCCAGCGATAACGATTAGCTACTCGTAAAATACTTGCTGGTGCTGGGCCTAATATCTCAAATTCTTCTTCTGTACTCAAGGCTGTGGCGATGATTTGCGCGGTATTTTGCACTTGAATGGGATCGATACTACTTAAGCGCAACAAAATTAACCGCCCATAAGGGGGATAATTGAGGGCTTGGCGTTGTTCTAACTCAGCTTGGGAGAAAGTGTGATAATCGTGCGATCGCACTGCTGCAATTACCTGATGCTCTGTAGTATAAGTTTGTACAATCACCCTCCCCGGATCGTCGCCTCTACCAGCCCGCCCAGCGACTTGAGTCAAGGTTTGAAATGCCCGTTCACTGGCGCGATAATCTGATAAATTTAGCAATCCGTCGGCGGCGACAACGCCGACAAGTGTCACCTGTGGTAAATCCAAACCTTTGGTGAGCATTTGCGTACCCACTAATAAATCTGCTTCGCCGTTAGCAAATTGGGTGAGTAGAGTCCGGTGTGAGCCTTTGTTACGGGTGGTATCGCTATCAAAACGAATCAAGCGTAACTCTGGAAACTGTCGCGCTAATTCTTGTGTTACTCGCTGAGTACCGCTACCAAAGAATTTTAGGTAAGGGGAACTACAATCAGGGCAGAATTTGGGATGCGATCGCGCATAATTACAATAATGACACCGCAATAATTCCGGCGCTTTTTCTTCGGTGTGATGATACGCCAACGAAACATCACAATATGGACATTCCAACACATATCCACAACTGCGGCAAGAGACAAAAGTACTGTGTCCCCGGCGATGGATAAATAAAATTCCCTGTTGTTTTCTCTCTTGCAACTGTTGCAAAGCTTCTTGCAACGATCTACTAAATATAGAACGATTTCCCTGCTGCAACTCTTGCCGCATATCGACTATTTCCACAGGCGGTAAAGGGCGTGAGTTGACACGTTCGGGCAAACTTAAGTAATAACTTCTGCCTCCTAACTTCTGATTTAGGAGTGATGAATTAAGATTTCTTTCTTGTCCCCCCTCTCTGCTTGCGGAGAGGGGGCTAGGGGGTGAGGTTCCGGCGCTTACCCAACTCTCCAATGAAGGCGTAGCGGAACCCAAAATCAAAGGGCAATTTTCTAATTCTGCCCGCCATTGGGCGACGGTGCGGGCGTGGTAGGTGGGTATGGGTGAGTCTTGCTTAAAGCTGCTGTCGTGTTCTTCGTCTAAAATAATTAAACCCAAGTTGGGCAAAGGGGCGAAAACGGCGCTGCGCGTACCAATGACAACTTGAGGTTCTCCTGTGAGCATAAGCCGCCAAGTGTCGTAACGTTCGCCGTCGGAGAGGGCGCTGTGATAAACGCTGACTTTATTGCCAAAACGGGCGCGAAAACGATCGGTTAGCTGGGGTGTAAGTCCAATTTCTGGAACTAAAACGAGGGCGGATTTGCCTTGATTGATGAGAGGTGCGATCGCTTGCAAATATACTTCGGTTTTTCCTGAACCTGTCACCCCATGCAATAAAACTTCAGCAAATCCATCTAATGTCTGGATTGTCGCTAAGGCGCTGGCTTGGGCGGTAGTTAAAGATTTAGCCCCATCACCTGCTAATGCTGGCCCCTGTTCGGTTCGCAATACTTCCCGTTCTTCAATAACGATGTAACCCTTTTGTGTCAACGTTTTGAGAATTGAAGAACTAGCATTGCAAACTTGCAGTAATTCATTTTGCCACAACTCTCCACCATGCCGCCGCAGCACTTCTAAAATCTCTCGCTGGCGAGTCGTTAAGTCGCTATCGATTGTACCTGTGAGCGTGACAGCTTTTTGCAGCTTTGGTCGAGTCAGCCGTGGCGGTTCTAAGTAGCTTTCTACTAAACCGAATCTTAGCAACTCCCGAATTCCCCGATAGGCAGATTTGACTTTTTGTTGAAGGTAAGCGAAACTATAATCCCCCGCCGGCTGCCCTTGCAAAAGTTCCCAAACTTGCCGCGCGGTTGGAGTTAAAAAAGCTGAAGGATTAGGAGATGCCAGTAGATAACTACTCCTTGCTGTTCCCCCTTCTCTAACCAGACGGAGGCGACGTTGCGATCGCCCCAGCAACCCTGGTGGTAGAGCAACCCGGATTACTTGAATCAGGGGCGTATAGTAATATGCAGCAACTCGATTGAGTAATTCCCAATAAGCACTTGGGAAAAATCCAACGCTGACTATATCTTCTACCTCCCGGATTTTTTCTGGTGCTAAATCGATATTTGGTTGTGCCAGTAACCGAATTGCGATCGCTCCTAATTGTTGTGCGCCAAATGGCACGCTCAAAATATCCCCTGGTTTTATTTCTAACTGGGCTGGCAATCGATAAGTAAATAATCCTGTACTTCCTGGACAGTCTACCAATACTTCAACCCACCTATTAAGAGTTGTACCTAACTGGTACGATTCACTAGGTTCAGCCACCACTAAAGGAGATAAATTTATGTCATTAATATACATAGTTGCTGACTTTATAGTTAGATGTTTTCCTCACATAGCTGGTCAAAATTAACCTAGCTAAATAAACTCTAATTTTTTGCTTTCTTAAATTTAAATAGTATTTCTCAATACTGTTATCATTCATAATACTTGATAAGTTTCCTCTTATGTAATCTACTAGACAAATTCGTATCAACTATACATGCAATAAATATTTGGTACCCACTATACAAATAAAAGCATGTCGGCACTTGCTGCAACAGTTGCTCTATCTACTAAATAGGGAGTAGCCTTTTTCCGCCTATCGATAGATATTCAACCCTTTCTGTATATGAGATGCTTTTATACAAGTAAGAACGTCCCAAATTAAGCTGCCATTATTGTAATTTGTATCATCTGGGTTACTTGAAATTGGTAATTCATAACCCCATCACCAGGTTTTGAGTTTATCTAGTGACTTCCAATACATAAACATAAAAATATTTATTTAGAAAAATATATAAAAGTTTAAGAAATTTGGATAGTTAGCTGAAAATTTTATGTTTGTTTAAGTTGAGAAAGTTTGAGGGGGTTTGACATATTTGATAATTAAGAAAAAAATGAAGAATATAATCTGTTGGAAGCCGGAGAAGAAAGTTTTGTTGGGTGCTAAGGTTAGTTTCGTTATAGGTTGTATCTAACTGTAACCCGTAGGTTGTAGGTAGATACATATTTTTATTCCTGAATAGAAATTAGCAGAAGCTTCTATTCGCCATATAAACAGGTGCATTCGTCCATTAGGGAAAACTACCAAGCCTCAAAGGAGTAGCTGAAACTAAATTATGTACCAAACAAAACAACAATCCCTAAAGGAAACTATGAATATTGTTGAATTGGGAAAAATGGAAATACTGGAGAATGTTGCTGATATTGAAGAACCATCACTCGATAGTTTAGATGCAGTAGCAGATGAAGAGACTCCAATTGTAGTAGAAAATCTGGAATCAGATGAACGCGACGGGGATAATATGGCTGCGGCCCGTCCTTCGGGATACAATAAAACCGAGCATGATGATGCTGTTGGCGCATTTTTTAAAGAAATGGCGCGTTATCCACTTCTAAAAGCTGATGAAGAGGTGGAGTTAGCGCGGCGAGTTAGATTTCTAGAAGAAATTAGGGAATTACAAGCTGCTTTAAACTTAAAACTGGGATACGAACCTAGTAAACTAGAAGTAGCTTCCGAGCTAGAAATGACGGAAAAACAACTCGAAAGTCGCTTGTATCAAGGTAGAGTAGCGAAACGCAAAATGATTCGCTCTAACTTGAGATTAGTAGTATCTATTGCCAAGCGATATCTAAATCGGGGAGTGCCTTTTCTGGATTTAATTCAGGAAGGAGCAATGGGTTTAAATCGCGCTACAGAAAAGTTCGATCCAGACAAGGGATACAAGTTTTCTACTTACGCCTATTGGTGGATTAGACAAGCGATTACTAGGGCGATAGCTAACGATGCGCGGACAATTCGGCTACCTATTCATATTGTTGAAAAGCTTAACAAGCTGAAAAAAGCTCAACGAGAACTCAAACAAAAACTCTGTCGTAATCCTACCGAAGGTGAAATGGCAGAAACTTTGGAAATTAGTGTTCAACAACTACGCCAGCTACAACAGCTACGCCGTCAAGCACTGTCTCTCAACCACCGTGTCGGTAAAGAAGAAGACACGGAATTGATGGATTTGCTAGAAGATGAAGATAATCTGTCTCCAGAAGCAAAAATGAATGAAAACATGATGCGTCAGGAGATTTGGGAAGTATTGGGTGACGTGTTAACTCCACGGGAGAAAGATGTGATTTCTCTGCGCTATGGTTTGACAACCAGCGAACCCTGCACTTTAGAAGAAGTTGGCAATATGTTCAATCTTTCTCGTGAGCGAGTGCGTCAAATTCAAAGCAAAGCCATGCGGAAGTTGCGCCGTCCCCATATAGCTAAACGCTTAAAAGGTTGGTTGATTTAGTTACATTTACAAAGATAGAGATGTAATACCTGACCTAATTAGCTTAACTAACGAATATGGATCGAATAAAGTGCAAAGCTTTCAATTTCGTAGGATGTGTTATCGCGTAGCGTAACGCACCATCATCAATTTTAGCTGCGTTAGGATAAATGTTCATAACACACCCTACAAAACTTGCTCTTTATTAAATCCACATTCCTAACGAATGAAGGCGAACGTGTATCTGTATATTCCTTGAGCTTCATCTATCAACATCTACAAAAACCGGGCATTCTGTACCTTTTTTCGGCTTTTATTTAGTCATTACTCAAAAAAAATTGCCCAGTTGCCTATAGACTATGGACTATGAACTATGGACTATAGACTAATGACTTCGTGTAGCAATTTGATTTTGCGTTTTGCTGAACCAACTGATTACAGCAGACTATTTCAATTAATTCAGGGGCTTGCTGAGTATGAAAAATTATCTCACGCTGTCACTGGCAATGCTCTGGCACTGAAAGAGCATTTATTTGGCTCGCACAGATATATAGAAGCAATTTTAGCAGAATCTGCCGGTCAAGCTGTTGGTTTTGCCCTATTTTTTCATAATTATTCAACATTTTTGACCAAGCCAGGAATTTATCTGGAAGACTTATTTGTTTTACCAGAATATCGTAGACAAGGTATTGGTAAGGCTCTCATTACTAAATTAGCCCAGATAACTATAGAACGAGACTGTGGAAGATTAGAATGGAGTGTGTTGGATTGGAACGAACCAGCTAAAGCATTCTACCGCAGTATGGGAGCATCTATATTAGATGATTGGCGAATTTGCCGTGTTACAGAAGATGCACTTACTCAGTTAGGAACTGTTAAATAAAAAACAAAGGATGAAGTATAAAAGATGAATATTTTGAATATTTCATCCTTAAATGCCCATCACTTCTCGGTTATAAAATATTAAATATTTATATAAATTTGCATTTTCATGATCAGCGTAAATGAAAATCAGTTTATTGCTAGATATGACTCTGTATCTAAAAACCAAAAAATTCAAAAATTTTAAAGCGAAGTTTGACAGCTTGTCGTTTGACTATAGGAGCGGCTCAACTGACAATTATGGAGGATATTGAACCCAATAAGCCGTTATTGCAGAGAGAACACGAAATGAAAAAATTGATTACAGTCATGCTGTTAGGCATAGCAATCTTCACCTTTGCCTTCAGCAGTCCAGCTTTGGCAGGGGATGCTGTTGGTGGAGCGAAAGTATTTAGTGCCAATTGTGCCTCTTGTCACGCGGGAGGTAAGAATCTGGTTAATGCTGCCAAAAGCCTGAAGAAAGACGCTTTGGAAAAGTATGATATGTACTCAGCAGAGGCGATTATTGCCCAGGTTACAAAAGGTAAAAGTGCTATGCCTGCCTTCGGCAAACGTTTAAAAGATAGCCAGATTGAAGATGTAGCGGCTTATGTGCTTTCACAAGCAGATAAGGACTGGAAGTAGACTAACATCTAACTTCAAAAATTAACAATTTGCGGGACTTTTGTCCCGCAAATTTTAGAGTTGCCGAAATTTTCAAATAGGATGCTTATACCAATTTTGGATTAAGAGTCTTAATAAAAAGACTGTTCCAAGAACATCAAACAATACTACCTATCCTAAGTTGGTACTATGGGTAATTTCTGGCGATTATTTATCAGTGTAATTATTGCTTTCTCTCTCACTTTTTTGACTTTATCCGCACATTCAGCACCCGTTTTAATTACCCAAATTAAAGCGAGTGATTTCTTGCAGTTGGGTGTAGATAAGATGCGGCGAGGTAATTACCAGGAAGCAATAGAGAATTTTAACCAGACAATTGAACTTGAGAAAGATTTTGCTGTAGCTTATAGCGATCGCTGTCTTGCTTATCTCCAATTACAAGATTACCATCAAGCGATCGCAGATTGTACCCAAGCAATAAACTTTGCGCCTGATGACTCTGAGGCTTATCTGAACCGGGGTTTGGCACACTACAGACAAGGAGATTATCTTGCTGCCATTGTCGATCATAATCGAGCGATCGCACTTAAACCATCCGATTTCCGAGCTTACTACAACCGAGGATTAGCCCGTGCTGGGGATGGGAAAGACTCGGAGGCAATTCTTGACTTTAATTTAGCCCTAACTCAAATTCCCCAAATCACTAGCTTACTACTTGCAGATATCTACAATGACCGAGGTTTGGCGCATTTTATCTTGCAAGATACCCAAGCAGCTATGCTCGACTTTAATCTAGCAATTCGTCTTAACGCTAACGATTATCGAGCTTATTTTAACCGGGGTTGCGCTTGCGGACGAAATAGAGATGACTTTGGTGCAGTGCGTGATTTTTCTCAAGTCATCACACTCAATCCCAGCAATGCTCAGGCTTACGTTAACCGGGGAATAGCTCGTTATCGCTTAGGATATCATTTAGATGCAATGTCTGATTTACAAAAAGCATCTGAGTACTTTGAAAATCAAGGCGAAAGAGTTGCTTACAAAAAAACTCTAGATTTGCTGAAGAATTTGCGACAAGAAATTTCTTCTGTAACTGAAATCGCTCTTTTATAAAGCTGTAAAAGCTATACAGGGTATCCACCAGCTTGAAAAATTTGTTCGGCGGTTAAATTTAATTCGGGGAAAGTAGGTGAGATAATGCGTAGTTTACCGCCGCAGGCATCGCTACCTTGAAACTGGCTGACTTGATATTCTCCATCAATTAAAGTATAAACTGAGACAGTTGGTTGTTTGGGGTTGCCAATAAATCGCCTACCGCCTAAAGCAGCGTAGTCTACAATCCAGTATTCGGGTATGCCTATAGCCTCATAGTCAGCAGCTTTTTTTAAATAATCATCACGCCAATTGCTACTCACTACCTCAACTACTAAGGGTATTGATTCCGCTTGGCTTACAGTAGATTCTTTTTTCCATAGAGGTTCATTTACTAAATTAGGAAGATTTAATATCAATACATCTGGTGAGTAAGCCGATTCACTTTCAAGCGGTTTTACTAGTACAGTTTTCGGGATGCCATAGTTTAGGCTGATACGACTATATTCTAGAAGAAATTTCTGAACTAAAAATACAATAATCTGTTCATGGTAGCCTGTTGGTTGGGGCATTTCGACTATTGCTCCATCATGCAACTCATAATGTTTTCCTGTGTTGTCAGGATATTTAGCAACGAATTCATCGAATGTAACTAGTTTACGTAAGGTTTGAATCATTCTATTGTGTTTGCGAAGTGTCCAGTTTTATCAATGCTAACGTAATTATAATTGTTACAAGCAAAATAAAACTCAATCAAATCATTTAACAGACTCTATCTAATGTGATAAATGGTGAAAACAATCACAATAATCTTGAAAAGTTGACATTTTTTTAGAACCTGATGTTGCAGAAATGTTTCCCAATTCTGAAGCCGTAAATGAAGGTCTACGTTTTTTAATTAGAGTTAAAAGTAAAAATCGGTTTTTAAACTGCGATCGTATTTAATTTATTGGTTTAGGGACTTCCAAATAAAAAAATATTCAAAAACTAACACAAAAATATTCTCTATTTTTCTTCTCTCTGTGTTCTCTGCGCCTCTGCGGTTCGTTTATAGCGTTGAGATACAAGAACCCCACCCCCAACCCCCTCCCCGCTCTTCTCTACGAGAGGCTGCGCCAACGAGAGGGGGCTATGATGTACATCGTTTGATTAGGAAAAGCTATATTTGGATATTTTATTTCCTGGAAAATGTAGGATTAATAAAATTAGCTGCACCTCTAGAGATGCAGCTAAAAATTTAATATCTTGTACTGCTAACTGATAAGGCGTAACAGCATCAGAGAACGATCTGTAACTGGTAGACTTTGAGAACCTGAAACTAATTTTCCTCTATCTAAAAATCGAGGTTCATTAGTGTCAATTACGATCTCCCATACATTATCTTTAAAGTCATTGGGTAAAGCAAACTTAAGTAACTCGTAGTGAGCGTTAAAAAATATCAGAAAACTTTCATCAATAATCCGCTCACCACGATCTCCTGGAGTTAAAATTCCCTGCCCATTCAAAAAAATCTCCATTACTTTGGCATAACTAATTAGCCACTGTTTCTCAGTCATTTTACTACCATCAGCATTAAACCAAGCAATATCATTAATGCCTAAACCGTGGATGGAGCGACCTTGAAACCATTTACGTCGCCGGAATACTGGATGTTGATGGCGAAAAGCAATTAGTTCACGTGTAAAGTCTAGTAAATCCGAGTTCGCTTTGTGCAAATCCCAATGCCGCCAGGAAATCTCATTGTCTTGGCAGTAGACATTATTATTTCCCTTTTGACTACAGCCAATTTCATCTCCCTCTAATAGCATTGGTACACCTTGAGATAGCATTAGAGTTGCTAAAAAGTTTCGTCGTTGCCGTTCGCGCAAACGCAGTACTTCTGGGTCGTCAGTTTCGCCTTCTACACCACAATTCCAGGATCTATTATGGCTTTCACCATCTCTATTCTCTTCCCCGTTTGCATGGTTATGCTTTTCGTTGTAGCTGACTAAATCATTTAAGGTGAAACCATCATGAGCGGTTATGAAATTAATACTTGCATTTGGGTTGCGTCCATTTGTTTGATACAGGTCAGGGCTACCTGTAAAACAGTAAGCAAATTGTCCTAAACTATCATCTACACCACGCCAAAAATCTCTTACTGTATCCCTATATCTACCATTCCACTCAGACCAACGCAGTGGAAAGTTCCCAACTTGATAGCCGCCTTCTCCTAAGTCCCAAGGTTCAGCAATTAATTTCACATCTGCCAAGATTGGGTCTTGATGAATAATGTCAAAGAAAGCTGATAGGTTATCTACCTCATATAATTCCCGTGCTAGTGCCGAAGCCAAATCAAAACGGAAGCCGTCTACATGCATTTCTATTACCCAATAGCGCAGGCTATCCATAATTAACTTCAGAACTTGGGCATGACGCACATTCAGAGAGTTACCACAGCCTGTAAAATCCATGTAGTAGCGAGGATCGTCTTTTACCAAACGGTAATATACAGAATTATCAATACCTCGCAAAGATAGAGTTGGCCCGAAATGATTTCCTTCGCCAGTGTGGTTATAGACTACATCTAAAATCACTTCAATTCCTGCCAAATGGAGTGCCTTGACCATTTGCTTGAATTCGGTGACTTGTTGACCCGCAGCCCCACTAGCACTGTAACTAGAATAGGGGGCAAAATAGTTGATGGAATCGTAGCCCCAGTAATTCCTTAATCCTTTATCTTCTAAATGTCCTGGATGAGATAAAAAGTGATGTACTGGCAACAATTCAACTGCTGTAATTCCTAATTGCAGTAAATGTTGAATTGCCGCTGGATGTGCCAACCCTGCATAAGTGCCACGCAACTCTTCTGGAATAACTGGATGTAATTTTGTAAAACCTTTGACGTGGGTTTCATAAATAATAGTTGTATGCCAAGGTGTACCAAGCGGTTTATCGCCTGCCCAATCAAAAGATTCATCAATTACAATACACTTGGGCATTATTTTGGCATCATCTAGTTCAGAAAAGACTAAGTCTTTTTCCTCAGCATCTATAGAATAGGCAAAGACAGATGGATCGTTACTAAACTCACCATCAATTGCTTTAGCGTAGGGGTCAATTAATAGTTTATTCGGATTAAATCGATGACCTGCTTCTGGTGCCCACATGCCATGCACTCTAAACCCATACTTTTGGCCTGGCCCCACTCCTGGTAAGTAACCATGCCAAACAAAATTATTTTTTTCTGTTAAAGGTACGCGAATCTCTTCGTCATCGTTATCAAATAAACAAAGCTCTACCCCAGTTGCATTTTCCGAAAATAAAGCGAAGTTTGTCCCTTTACCATCCCAAGTTGAACCTAAAGGATATACATTTCCTGGCCATACTGGTACATACATAAGCCAATTTTAAATAATTAGGTTTTTGGTGATTAATCAAGGTCGATTATTTTGAATAATTAGTTAAAGTTTAGAGTTACTAATTATTCATTTAAAAGCACCAACATTCAAGCCTAACTGAGAAATAATATTATTTACTCTATCAGTAGTCGTATAAATATCTATTCCTTAAGTCTTAAAAATTGAGGTAGACGCCAACAAGCAGGAAGAAAACTGCTCTCTGCTTCAGTAAAGCGAACAGAGGGAGTAAGGCTTTAAAATTATAACCTGTCATTGCCTTGCGATCGCTTCACTGGCAATGAGAATCTATCTATCATCTTGGTAAACTTGGAAAATTGGGATGTTCCCTTAAAATCTTTGTTTATTAGACGGCGATTTAGGTGGCTGTTGTAGTAGTCTGTCAAGTTCAAATTGATGGGTAATAAAGTTCGTAGTAAGGACTTCAGTCCTTATTTTCTAAGCACTAAAGTGCTTATAGCGGTTCTCAGTTAAGTGAGGTACAAGAACTCCACCCCCAACCCCCTCCCCGCAAGCGATGAGGGGACTATGATGTACCTCATCTGATTAGGAAACGCTATACTACAAACTTTTCATTACTAGCTTGACAGACTAGTAGGAGCAATTCATGAATTGCCTCTACAACAGATGTAGTTTTCAAGCAACTCATATTTAGTATTTTCTGTCAATGCGTAAGTTCCATTTAAATTCGGTAGCTATGGAGTTTAAAGCATAGTCAGTGAATTAACTAACAAATTATCAAACTGTGGAAATATGACGGCATGTCTTTTGACACGATTTTACTCTTACAGCAAAAATATTACGTGGTGACTGTTTTTACTTGGTGTGAAAGAGAACGTGAAAAAGGATTTTTTGTTGCTGACAGTTGCTTTACCAAGTTTACTGATAGCGTTTCCTAGCTTTGCTGCTGAGAGTGAAATTAAGGAGAGAAATACTGATAAATCAACCGAAGTCATTTCAGATATTCCGAGTTTGAGTGAAATCGGGCTACCTGCTACTAATGCTGAATTATTAACTCAACAATCTGCACCGAGCGAAGTTAATCCAGAAATAGAGCAAACTCCGAGCGATAATGCAGATATTTACATAGAAACGATCGCAGAACCAGACAACCTACCTCAATCTACACCAACTTACGTAATTGATAAAGAAGAAATTCAAAAGCAGGGCGCTACCAGTTTAGCCGATATCTTAAAAAGAATGCCTGGTTTTGCCATCAATGATGTAGGTCATGGTGCAGATACTCACACAGGTACATACTACCGGGGAGCTTCAATTAATCAATCTGTATTTTTGATTAATGGTAGACCAATTAACAATAATGTCAATACTTATCATGGTGGAACTGATTTAAATAGCATTCCTGTAGAAGCAATTGAACGAGTGGAATTATATAGCGGGACAGCTTCCGCTTTATTTGGTTCCTCAGCTTTTGGGGGAGTTGTGAATATCATCACCAAGGAAGGTTATGGTAAACCTAAATTCAATGCTAGTGCAGAATTTGGCTCATTGAGTTTAAATAACCAACAAGTAACTTATGGTGGTTCATCCAATAATGTCAAATACAATTTTAGCTTTGAAAGATTCTTTACAGATAACCGTTACCGCGTTCCTGTAGGTGCAGCAAATCGGGATGCACAGGGGTTTTTATCGAATGCAGATACAGCTACAAGTACCTACTTTGGTAGCATTGGGCTAGATTTAGATAAGAAAAATTCATTGAATTTAGATGTTACTGCACTCAGCAGTCGTCGTGGCTTAATTTATTTCGGTTTCCCTCTCCAAAGAGATAGATTAGACCACGATGGTTTAAATGTTGGCTTATCCTGGAAAACTCGATTAGGTAATGGCGAAAGCTCTAATCTGACAACCTCAATTGGTTATAACCAAGATTATTTCAGCACTTATGGCCCTACAGGAGCATTTTACCGCACAGGAACTTTAGATACGCAACAACTTACAGCCAGAGTAGATCATGAGTGGAAAATTACTTCCAATAATAAATTACGCTGGGGATTAGATTTGAAAAACACCGATTTAATCGGTGATGTTTTGAGTACAAATCCTAGTAGTATTGCCAAAAACGAAACTGAAGATAGGAGTTTATTCAATACAGCTTTATTTGCTGTCGATACTTGGAATATTAGCGATAACTTTCTGATAGATTTAGGGTTAAGACAAACCTTTGACAGCCAGTTTGGAAATTATCTCAACCCTAGTGTTGGATTACGTTATGCCGTCACACCAGTAGTAGCAGTCCGTGGAAGTTGGGCAGGGGCACAACGCAATCCTGGGTTAGATCAGTTGTATGTTTATGATACAGTTCATGGTTGGGAACCAAACCCTGATTTAAGACCAGAAACTGGTTCTACTTGGAGTGCTGGAGTAGATGTTAATTTTTCTCAAAATCTGATTGGACAGTTTACTTACTTTGGTAGTAGTATAGGCGATCGCTTGGGAGTCACCGCCGGCAGATGGGAAAACATTGGATTAGTAGATACCAATGGTTTAGAGGTTGCATTGCAATTCAGAATTGCATCTGGCTGGTCAACTTTCCTTAACTACACTTATACAGATGCTCAAATAAAAACAGGCTCAGAGAGCGGTTTACAGTTAGGCTTGATTCCATACTCTATACTTCAAACTGGCTTAGGTTATGAAAAAGCAGGATGGCAGGCTAACTTGTATGTTACCTACAATAGTGGCGCTCGTAGATCCATCTTTGCTAACTCTACTGACAAGGCTACAGATTTTGCGCCGTCTTTCGTAAATTTAGATTTGAGCGGACGTGTACCTTTAACTAGCAATTTAGGATTGACATTTTACTTAGAAAATCTACTCGGCGAGCAATATGAGCGAGTTAATCGCATTTATAGCCCTGGATTTACTTTTCGTGTGGGTTTAAGTGCCAATTTTTAGGTGTTAAATGTAGAGATTTTGTTATTGCAAAATCTCTACATTATTGGGATAAATAGTATCCATACGCTTTACACAATACGCTGCTAAGTATGATTTTCGTTAGAGGCGATCGGAATCAGATGAACCTCCAATCGTTGATTGAGCGCACGCGCAATTTTTTGCAGCATTGAAAGCGAGTGTCCTTCATACTCAGCATCTTCAACGCGTGCAATCACCGATTGCTTTGTCCCAATGCGATTAGCAAGTTGCTGTTGAGTCAATCCTGCTTGTGTCCGGGCACGATAAATCAATTGTGCAAGTTCTGCATTTAACGAAGATTCTTTGATCATTTCCTCCATTTCAGAATCTTCAGAGGTTATTTGTTGAAGAATCTTCAGTGCATCATTCGTCTTCGCCATTTTCTGTTTCCTCCATGTAGGTATGAACTGCTGGATTAGTTTCAAATTGAGCCTTTCGCTGAATCGCCCGCTCAATCTCCATATCAGGAACTCGATCCTCATCTTTTGCGATCGCATGAGCCAAAATCGCTACATTCTGTCCAGAAAAGAAATACAAAATGCGATACTGCACTCGAACGTGCTTTGCCCGTAATTCATAAATTCCGTCGCGCAGGTAATCTGCCGCAGGTCGTCGCAATTCGTAACCTGTACTTGCGAGTTGTTGAATTCTAGCAACACAATTGGCATAGCCTTTACGATCTTGCTTTAAAAGGGTCTTAAGCCATTCCAGAACCGGAACCGTGCCATCTTGATCTTGATAAAAAATAATTCTTGTTTCGGGCAAAGTCTTTGACCCTTGTAATCCAACTCACTTTATCACAATATTGCTATAAAAACATAATTAGGTTGCTTAACGCACGGCTATACAATATGGTGCGTTAGGCTAAAGCCGTAACCCACTACTTAAAATTTACTTTTAATCTAAAATCTAAAATCTAAAATCTAAAATTTCGATGAGAGCCAAAATTGAAAATCAAATACTTTTTATCCATCACGAAGATTTGCCAGAGTTTAAGAAAGGTGGTTCTGTGGTGAGAAACTCTTATTTTTGGGCGTTACGTTCAATTGCTGGTAAAGCTTCGCGTTATCGTGATTGGGAATACGAGCCGGAGGTGTGGCTAGCACTTTCACGAATGCTTTTGTCTTTTGCTGAATCTGGGTATTTAGGTCTTAGAGAAACTTTGCTGGAGTTTCCTTTCTCTCAAGGGGAAATTCCTAGTTTGCTGCGAGATGTATCTACTTTTGAATAAGTCAAATCAGCTTTTGTTTGTGGAAAACACTAAAGTGAGTAAGTCAAACAAGCTTTTGAGTAAGGCAAACCAGCTTTTGCTTGCGGAAAACACCAAAATGAATAAGTCAAACAAGCTTTTGAGTAAGTCAAATCAGCTTTTGCTTGCGGAAAACACCAAAATGAGTAAGTCAAACTAACTTTTGAGTAAGTCAAATCAGCTTTTGCTTGCGGAAAACACTAAAATTAGTAAGTCAAACAAGCTTTTGAATAAGTCAAATGAGCTTTTGTGAAAGCATTTCAGTATTTTGAGAAAGTAATTAAGTATTTTAAGAAAGTAATTAGGTATTTTTGATAAAGTAAACAGCAAATATACCTGACAATTAACAATTACGGCTGCGTACTACTGTAATTAATATTACATTACAAAAATAATCCTTGAACTCATCGGGCACTCATAAGAGGTTCAATCCGTCACAATTAGTCATCATAGACAAACCCTAGTTAACACTAGGGTTTGTTTTGATAAAACAATTAACATGGAACGGTTAGTGTAGGAAAACAACGTGAAAATAGCTATTTTTACTAAAACATTAATTACATCTATCGGTTTGTTGACTTTATTTTCCCCAAGTCCAGCATCGGCTCAACTCATACCACAACCTTGGGTTTCAGTCGGTGGAAAAGATGGTGATGTAACCTATGCTGTAGGCGCTAGGGCTTTGAATTTCGGGGTTGAGCTAGGAGTTGGCCCTGATGGTGCTACGGGAGTAGATGTTTTGAAGTTTATCAGTTTACCTGTCATTTCACCTTATGTAGGAGTTGGACTTTATTCTGAGGATAAAGGTGTTGCAGTTTCAGGTGGCGTTCAGGTAGGTGCTACTGATCATGTTTTTGTTGGTGCTGGTTACAATTCTATTCGTGGCTTTAACGGGCAACTGGGAATCAGATTTTAACTAGCAGGGGGAGTAACTGAAGTTGAGATTAGTTCTCTGACATGAACTGCGGAATCTTGTTGTAATGCTGATGCCACGATCGCTTCACTCTCAACTATACTCAACCGAGCGATCGCCTGTTTGACTCCAGGTATACTTTGAGGATTCACGCTCAACTCATCCAGCCCTAAACCTAATAAAATTGGTGTTGCTAAAGTATCTGCTGCCAATTCTCCACATAATCCTACCGAAATTCCCGCCGCATGAGCAGCTTGGATAGTTTGCTGCACCATTCGCAACACAGCTGGATGTAACGCATCAGCTAAGTTTGCCACGCGGGGATTAGTGCGATCGCTAGCCATAACATATTGACTCAAGTCGTTAGTCCCTATACTAAAGAAGTCTACTTCAGCCGCTAACTGATCTGCGATCGCAACTGCTGACGGAACCTCCACCATAATTCCCACTTTTATCGCAGCATCAAAGGAAATACCAGCTTGATTTAATTCAGTCTGCACTTCACCCAAAATTACCTTAGCTGCACGTACCTCGCCTAAAGTGGCAATCATTGGCAACATGATCTTAATTTGGTATCCTACACTAGCTCTCAAAATTGCCCGTAACTGAGTTTTGAACAAATCCACACGATCTAAACAGAAACGAATTCCCCGCCAACCTAAGAAAGGATTAGCTTCTGGAAACCCAACTCTCAGATAAGGAAGGGGCTTATCACCACCCACATCTAAGGTACGAATAATTAGGGGACGATTATCTAAAACTTGGGCGATCGCCTGATAAACTTCAAGTTGTTCTTCTTCTGTGGGGGCGCTTGTCCGATCTAAATAAAGAAACTCTGTGCGAAGTAGTCCTACCCCTTCTGCACCGCTAGTCACAGCAACTTGCACATCATTTATACTACCAATATTGGCGAAAACTTTAACTTGCCGACCATCATGAGTAATTGCTGGCTGATGTGCTGTAGCTCGTGCTTCCTGTTGAGCAGTTTGCCAAGCTGACTGTTTTGCTGCCAACAAATCCAGGATATGTGATTCTGGTTCTACCCAAGCTTTGCCACTTTCCCCATCAAGTGCCATCAGTGTACCATCTGCCAAATGCAACACTTGGGCATCTACTCCCAAAACTGCGGGAATACCTAATGTTCGGGCGATAATTGCACTGTGAGAAGTAGCGCTACCAGAAGTTGTACAAATACCCAATACCTTTGTCGGATCTAATCTAGCGGTATCTGAGGGGGTTAAATCAGTCGCTACTAAAATCGCTGGTTCATCAAAATGCAAGTTAGCAGGGAGATTTCCAGCTAATAATCGCAGCACCCTTTGCCCGACATCTACAACATCGTCAACTCGCTCTTGTAGATAAGAATCTTCAAGTGTTCGGTAAGAAGTCGCCACTTCATCTACTACGGCTTGCCAAGCTGCCTCAGCATTTATATGGTGATCTGATATACGCTGATGAGCCGCTTCCAATAATACTGGATCTTCTAAAAATAGTAATTGGGCATCAAATATAGCGGCTTCAGTGTCACCAATTTGCAGAGATGCTTGTGAAAAAACTGCTTGAATTTCCTGTTTGGCGGTGTGAATTGCTGTTTGTACTCGTTGCCACTCTGATTCAGGATCGTCTACGTGATATTCCGTAATGGTGATGTGAGTGGGCTGATAATGAACAACAGGTGCGATCGCAACTCCCGCAGAAGCAGCAATTCCTGAAAGTTCGCCGTGAGTTGCTGGGGTAACTTCATGGTGAAATGCTGGCGGAGAATTCAAAGCAACATTATCTTCACCAAAATTATTTGCGAATAATGCCTGTAATGCTGCCAGCGCTTCATCTGCATCAAAACCGGTGGCAGTAATTACTAGTTCGTGTCCTTGACGCACTCCTAAAGTTGTCACTTGGTTAATACTGTCACCCCGAACTAGCCCAGTATTCCTGGTTAAATTCTGCACTAGAATTTGAGATTGAAACCGGGCTGCGGTTCCCACAAATTGGGCTGCTGGACGGGCGTGTAATCCTAAGCGATTGCTGACAATCAACCGGATTTCTTTGGTTGGAAATTCGGGATTTCTTGCTTCGATGTTGTCAGTAACAACAGACAACGGATTTACACCCAATTGAGTTGCTTTAGCGAGGAGTGCGCCGCGTGCTTCCGCCATAACTTGGTGAATATCTCTCCCAGCCGCCGCCGCAACAACAGCAGCGATCGCACCTTCTACTAGAGGTGCTTCACACAAATATACTTTTTGCTGCTGTGCTTCTGGCAAAAACTCGATAGCCATTTCTGCACTTAGCAAAGCACTACCCAAATCCATTAATACCAAAACACCATCATCAGAGAAAACAGAAGCGATCGCTTCATAAACCTGAATCGGATCTGTACCCAATGGATTTTCAGGATCATCAATTCCGGCTGCAACAGCGATAGAAACTTGGCCTTGAACCATTTGCGCGGCGAGTTCCCGCACACCTAAAGCTAGTTGTTTGCTGTGAGAAACTATAACAATTGCGATCGCTGCCATACCGCCAAACTTGTTGAAAGGTTTGCGTTTAGCCAGTTATCCATTGCAATTTCCCATTCCGCACCGCTAAAAACAGCATTTATCTTAATTAAAATTGCAACTTCCCGAAAATATTCCGGTTGTTCCAGCTAGAAATACGAATAGAATAGCCCTCTTTTAAAGAAATACGTGGTATCCACTCATAAACACCATCACTAGCAGTACGGGAAGAAATGTTTTGGATAAGTTTGTCTCCATCGTACAGCTTAATCGAGACATCACCATTAAGATTATCCCGCCACAATATTAAATAAGGCTGATCCTTCTTGGGAAGTACTTTAGCTGCTGGCTGAGAGATCGAGATTTTTGGCGCAACCTGATTTTTACTTTTCTTACGGAATCCCAGATAATGAGGGAGGTTTCGGAAAGTAGGATTTTCTTGCACATTAGACAGTTTAGGAACAATAATATTTCCGTTCTGGGAATTGAACAAATAAGTCGATCTGCCACCGTCAACAGTAATGATGTCGCCTTTAACTCCTAATTTACGTAATAAATCGGCTGCCTCATCCAGAGTTGCTTGCTTCACCGTCATAATCAACAACAACTCGTTACCTTTAACACCATCTTTGTCTAAAGTACCGATGACTTGATACTTATTTACTTGGTTTTGGGCTAATACTTTTGCGGGATGATCGCTGTATTGGTAAGTAACGATCGCATTTTTTACCTCATTTTGGTTGAGAGGCGAACCGCTAACGCGATTGTAATCGGTAATGTATGCTTGTTTATTATCCCAGACTAAGGTTTTAAGGCGAATATTACTATAGTATTTATCTTTTGGTTCTTTGATGGGGCCATAAGGACTAGTACCACCAGTAATGACTACACCATTTAGTTTAATTGGAAAGGATAATTGACTACTAGATTGGTATTGTTCAAAGAAAGAACAATTAATCATCGAAAAAACGTTGTTTCCGTAAAGTTTCTTATATTCATCTGTAACTTCAGAAAATAACTTTTGTTTGAAAAAAGGGCTGTAATATTTACCTTCCCCTTTATAATATTTACCCTCATTTAAACCCATATTATCTACCTCCCCGATAATTTGGTCTATGTGCATTTTGCCCACATTGATAACTTGTAAATAAGCTTCATTCCCATTAGTTAATTCTTTTTTATATAAAGCCGCCCCATCTATAGACTGAAGAGGCTGATAAGAAGATAAAGAGTTAGAAGTTTGGGCAATCCAAAAGCTACTCAGAATTGGCAGCAAAAAAAGGAATAAATGGAATACAACTTTCATTAGTATTTTATTGAGTTAGAAATAATTATTTGGAATTATAATCGAAATTTGAATGTCAGCCAGCCTCAAAAGGTCAACATCGAGGCTTTTTGCTTGGATATTGTAAATAGTGAAGGTAAAACTTTAGGTATGCAAAGCTTGTGAAAGTTGTACAGCTTTATTATGTAAATTAATATGAAGATTAAGTAACTTTACTAAGTATCCCATATCTGCAAATACAAACCGCATTAATCTTTTTGTTGTGTATTAAGTTGGTAAAACACTCAAAAAACATCCTTTGTAGTATGATTCTGGTTTTATAATACTAATGGTATAAGAGATGACGGCTCAATTTGAATACAGTACTCTCGCCCATCCACAGGATATCCAGCCGTTGGCGTATATCCTTGAGCAATGTTTCATCAGCGCCCTTGGTGGCGAAGAAGTTTACATCAATCTGATTGGCGTAGAAAACTTCCGCATTATTCGGGGATTGGAACAATTAGCTGGTGGATTAGCAACTCTCGATATGGGTCAGTGGTGGGGTGGTCAACGTGTACCCATGACAGGAATTGCCGCAGTGGGCATTGCTCCAGAATATCGCGGTTCGGGAGCTGCGATCGCTCTCATGCAGCACACCCTCAAAGAACTTTATGATAGAGGTATAGCAATCTCCGCTCTTTATCCCGCCGTTCAAACTTTGTACCGAAAAGTAGGTTATGAGCAGGGGGGTAGCTGGTGTATTTGGGAAGTTGCAACCAGGAATATCCAGGTGCGGGAGCAACCTCTACCTCTGCAACCAGTAGTGAGCATCAATCATGAAGACTTTCACGAGCTATATCAGCAACAGGCGAGACAAACGCATGGCTACTTAGACCGACATTCAGCAATCTGGGAGCGAATAATCCAACCAGATAAACAGGAAACAGTCTACGCCTATTTTATTGGTACTAAAGATCGACCCCAAGGTTACATCATCTTCACTCAAGAGCGAACAGAAGATGGGGAAATCCTCTGGGTGAAAGATTGGGTACTGAGTACAGTTGCTGCTGCCCAAACTTTCTGGTCTTTTCTAGCAAATCATCGCTCCCAAATTCAACACGTGCGATGGAAGAGTTCTGCAATTGATTCCCTGACATTGCTACTACCAGAGCAAACTACCAAGATATACCGTCAGTTCCGCTGGATGCTGCGGGTAGTAGATGTAGTCAAGGCGCTAGAATTGCGGGGTTATCCACCAGGAATCCAGACCCAATTGCACTTAGAAATTCAAGATAATTTGCTAACTGGAAATAATGGTAAATTCATTCTTTCGGTTGCCAACGGACGCGGTGAAGTTACCAAAGGTGGAAAGGGTGAGTTGCAGCTAGATATTCGGGAATTGGCACCATTGTATACAGGTTTATTCACCCCCTACCATTTGCAACAAGCCGGAAAACTGAGTGGTACAGAAACGGCTATCTTAGCAGCCACGCAAATATTTGCAGGTGCTTCACCTTGGATGGCTGACTTTTTTTAAAGAATTATAGCGTTTCCTAATCACATGAGTTACATCATAGTCCCCTCATCGCTTGCGGGGAGGGGGTTGGGGGTGGGGTTCTTGTACCTCACTTAACTGAGAACCGCTATAGGAATGGGGATTAACAAATCAAAAATTAACTGGACATGATATAGAACCCATTTGATTTCTGAAAAAATCTCGGTAGTCTTGTAGGGTGTGTTAGCGATAGCGTAACGCACCATCCTAAGCTGTTGGTGCGTTACGCTTAACAAACCCTACGTGTATTTCAAAAATCAAATACTAGTCCTAATATCAATTCAAGAAATTTGGAGTACCACTACCGCCATTTTTACCAACAGCAGTTATTTCCAGTAGATCATCTGTGGCTTGGCCAGTACCATCGTTGATAACAGATGTAGGGCCACCTGGATGTCCATTGGGGACGAACAGTTGCGGATGGTCAAAAGGCGCTTTCTCATACCGAACTCGGTCATCAGTCAATCCCTTTAAAAAAGCTACCAATTGCTGCTTTTCATCTGGTGAGAGATTTAGGGGGGGAAGAACTCCAAAGTCACCACCGCGATTGTAAAAATCAACCACTTGCTCTAACGTCGCCTGACCTCCATTGTGGAAGTAGGGAGCAGTGAGTTCGACATTGCGAAGTCCAGGTGCTTTGAAGGCTCCATCTGCAAACACAGTTTCACTAGAACTCAACGGTGGAGTGAGGATGGGAGGATTTTCGCCGAGGAGAACTTGAAATTTCCCCAACTGAGCCAATCGTACCTCTGAAAGCGGATTACCTTGGCCGTTACCAAACAAGCCGTCATTACCACCCAAACCTGGGTCATCGGTAACAGGTCTAACACCAATGTTGAAGAAGCCATTGTCTTCAGGGCTGTTTGGAGGGAACGGCGCACGTTTGATTTGTCCGTCTTTTTTCACACTGCTAACTGAAGCAGCTGTTAATTCCGAGCCAACGTGACAACCAATACACAGACCTTTGCCCTCAAATATTTGTTTACCTCGTTGCTGCTGAGGAGTTAGGGCAGTAGTATTTCCTTCTAAAAAGCGATCGAAGGGCGTATCATTAGCAATGAGTGTAGACTCGTATAACTGAATTGCTAGCCCAAAGAATAGCGAGAAATTGTACTCAGTCAATGTATACTCATTAGTCTCCAAGGAGCGATCGGGCTTTTTGACAAAAGTCCTTTGACCTTGAGCATCAACTTGAATGAGTCGATTAGACTTCCACCACTCTGGCTTGAAGGCATCTTGAATCATCTGCTCATAGGTTTTATCTTTAAGTCCAAGTTTGGGCCATCTACTATCTTGACCTAAAACGCTGTCTTGCGGATGCACTATTTGCTTACCTAGCGGTCTCAGGGGAAATAACTTTTTAGCAAGTTTTCGGGGTAGCTTTTTACCCTTACCAACGCTGAGGGATCTTTTGTCAATTGACCCGAACTTATCACCAATTTCTTGAAAAGTCCTGCCATTAGCAGACGACTCAAAAGAACTGAGTGGCGGGCCGACCGCTTGGGATGCCAAAGACGAATTATTCAGGCTGATATTGACAAATTCTAGTTGATTTGGGGTTGCTGCTTTGGCGATCGCAGCGTTAGGATCTCTTAAACCAAAGGGATTCACCCCATTAAAGATGTTTTGTGCCCTTCCGTCCCAGAAGTTGCGGAAGTTGAATGCTGCATTAATCACGGTTGCTGTGTTACGCGGCTCGACGCGGCGCACATTAACACCTCCCACGTTAAACACCGGATCTGGTTCGTTTGTTACTTGGTCTTGGGCATTACCAGGTGTGACATCAACAAACTTAGTATTGAAGACCCCTTGAGAAGAACTGACATCGTTCCGGTCAGAGACAACAGTCTTCGCATCATTCGGGTCTGACAGTTTGTGGAAGGGAAAATCTTCCGGTTTTAGCTGGTAGTTTGCCAGTCCACCGACATCAAAAATCGTATCGGGATTCGCCGTACCATTAGCGTTAATCTGCAACAGCCCAGGATTAATCTGATTTTTGGATCTACTGTCGGCTCCAGCATGGAAGTGACAAGTAGCACAGGAGGTCTTTCCGTCGCTACCTACTTGCATATCCCAGAAAAGAGCCTTTCCTAACTGTATGGCAGCTGGTTTGTTTTTTACGAAGTCTCCAAGATTGTCAGGCTGTGGAACCGATACGCTTTTGAGCGAGGCTAGAGGCGGCGGCGTAACCTGGGCTGATACAGTATTTCCAGCTATTACTGCTGCCATAATAACAGCAGCAATTGTTATAGTCTTTGAAAATCTCGATCTCAGGTAGTTAAGCTTGCTATATCCGAATCTCCACTCTTGGCGCTTTATTTTTGTCACCACAAATTTGAGCAAAAACCGACCTTTTGAGGTCAGTAGCAAGTAAATGAATAAGCCTGTAATAAAGACTACTAAGCTTAACATGGGTATAAATCCCATAATTTTTGGTAATAAAATAACACTGAAACAAATCATACATTTATCTGAAAGTCTAAAATGTAATGTTCATGTAAAGGAATTACGCAATTTACGAATTTTCTATGAACAAAAAACGCCATAGTTTAGGACTAAAAATAAATTGAGTCGGGTCGAGAAGCTGTTATATATTTAATTTGCTTTTACAAGGTTATTAAGATAGATTATCAATAAAAATTGATAACATTTAGATTATGCAAATTGGATATGTTTTAAATTATCATCAGCCCTACTTTGGGTAGGATATTTGAATGTCGCTACATCAAAGTTCTGGTCGCTGGCGCTTAGGGTTAGCTTTATCGCTATTAACAGTATTATTGTGGGGAATTTTGCCGATCGCTCTGGCGGTAACTCTCCAAGTACTTGATGTGTATAGCATCATTTGGTTTCGCTTTTTCGTATCATTTGTACTACTGGCTGTGTATTTAGGAATACGCGGTAAATTACCAAAGTTAGAACAACTGCGTTCTGCTTCTTGGAAATTATTAGCGATCGCTACACTATTTTTAGGGATTAATTACTTCTTGTTTACACAAGGTTTAGCGCTAACATCACCTGCTAACGCTGAAGTTCTGATTCAATTATCTACCCTTTTATTAGGTTTCGGAGGGTTAGTGATTTTTAAAGAACGTTACCGCCTGTATCAATGGATTGGTGTTAGTGTAATGATTTGCGGTTATGTTTTATTTTTTCGAGAACAACTAACAAATTTAATTACAGCGCATGGCACATATATACTAGGTAGTATTTTGATTGCGCTAGGAGCAACGTCATGGGCGATTTATGCTTTAGCGCAAAAGCAATTATTACAATCTTTATCTTCCGCCAGCATCATGCTGATAATTTACGGTGGTTGTGCTTTATTATTCACTCCTCTAGCCAGAGTAAAATCACTTTTTATACTCGATCGTTTCCATTTAGGAATGTTGGCTTTTTGTGCTTTGAATACTTTAATCGCTTACGGTGCTTTCGCTGAATCGTTAGAACATTGGGAAGCATCACGAGTAAGTGCAGTAATAGCTTTAGCTCCCATTGTGACATTAATCTTAGTTGCAGTTGTATCAGTTATTGCACCTGATTGGATACCAGCAGAACAATTCAGTTTTATAGCAATATTCGGAGCGGGTTTAGTAGTCACAGGTTCAGTTGCGATCGCACTGGGTAAAAGCTGATTAATAGTAAGGATTTTCAGGATTTTTATGGCGTTTTTTCTCTAATTAATTCGGGCAAAACTCAAAGCTACAACATAAATACTGAGGCAGAGGATTTTTTATTTGTTATGATTTGATAGTGAAGGCAAACTACGGGGTCAGCCTCTTAATTAGATGGATATTTTACCCATCTGTGTGACTCTGTAGTATCTGATTTTCGACTTTACGGCCAAGATAAAAATTCTTGAGAAAGAATTTGGAAATCAGAATTCAGGAGTCAGAGAAAGCTTTCTACATTCATAATTCATCCACAATTCATCCTGAATTATAACGACTGACTCCTAAATTCTGTTTTGATAAAATTGAGGCTAAAAACTTTAAGTAAACTAAGCAGGGTGTCCGAATAACTACCAAAGCCAACACCTGATAAAACCAGACCACCGAAATAGTTGAGCGATGAATAGTTTGTTTGGTAATTGGGCCAGCAGCCTCAGAAAAAATTCCCTATTGCTGGTTCTTTCAACACTGCTGCCAACGCTTGGAATTAGTAATTCTGTCTTGGCAGCAGAGCGGATTTATGCATCTTATTCAGCATTGGAGATTTCCATTTCAGTCAAGACTTTAGAAAACTATGCCAAAACAGGTGTAATTAACAAAGATTTGGCAGCCTATCAGCAATATCTTCCTCTACAACAGCTTCCAGAATTGCGGCGGATTTTACTTAATCGGGTGAAAGTAAGTCCGGTAGTGCTTTCGCAACTTCTCTACACACCGCAAGGAGAATTTTTGCTGCATCGGTTGGCGCAAGTTTTTATAAACAAATCTTCTCAACCAGAACTTGGTACTTTGCGTTCAGCGCTAATTTTAGCCTCTGCTGAATCAGGAGGCTTGACATTTTTGAATGTGTTGCGTAAATATCCCAGCAGCAGTATTCGCCTTGATGTCGCCGAGACTTTGGAAATTGCTACGGAATTGGAGAAACTTGTTAACCAAACTCATCGAGCGATCGCAGCAGTCTCTCAAGAGTCTAAAATAGAAGCTGCTACCATTTCACAACCAAATTTCTCGCAATTGCCCGATTTAAAGGTTCCGGGAAAGTTTAAGTCGCAAAAATACACTCTAAAGTTTTTTGATTCAACGCGCAATCGGCTTTTATTAACTGATGTTTACATTCCCAATGTCCAAAATAATGCACCCGTAATTGTGATTTCTCACGGCTTGGGTTTAGATAGCAGCAACTTTCAATATTTAGCCACGCACCTATCTTCTTATGGATTTGCCGTTGTCGTTCCCAATCATCCTGGTAGCGACACTAAAGAATTGCGTTCTCTGCTAAAGGGACACGCTAATGAAATAGCAGAACCAGGTGAATTTAAAGACCGACCTTTAGATATCACATATATACTGAATCAATTGGAAAAAGATAATCAATCTGATTCACGGTTTAAAGGTCGCTTAAATCTGCAACAAGTCGGAGTATTTGGTCAATCTTTGGGAGGCTACACAGCCTTAGCCCTAGCAGGTGCGAAAATCAACTTTGAGCAGCTAAAACAAGACTGTCAACCAGCAGCACTCCAAAAAACCTGGAATATGTCTTTACTGCTCCAGTGTCGCGCTTTAGAATTGAACATCAGCAAGTCTGGCAAGGATTATAACCTGCGGGATGAGAGAGTGAAAGCTGCGATCGCAGTTAATCCCATTACTAGTTCTATTTTCGGCAAAGCTGGTTTAAGTCAAATCAAAACTCCAGTGATGATTGTCAGCAGTAGTGATGATACAGTTGCACCAGCTTTGTCTGAGCAAATTCTACCTTTCTCCTGGTTTGCAAATTCACAAAAGTATCTCGTCATGCTTGTAGGTGGTACTCACTTTTCCACCATTGGTAATGGTAATCCTGCAAATCAACAAGTAGCATTACCTACTGATATGATTGGCGATGCTTCCCAAGCGCGTCGTTACATGAATGTTTTGAGTTTACCTTTCTTCCAAACCTACATTGCAGGAAGGCCACAATACACCCCATATCTTAACGCCGCCTACACTCAAAGTATTTCTAGTAAGTCTCTTGGTTTAAGTCTCGTAAAATCATTGAATACAACTGAATTAGAACAATTACTGGATATAAAAGGAGGCAAATCCACAAAAAAAAAGTTCCCAACACCATAGTCAGCTTCGGATTTTGGATGTTGGATATTGGTGTTGCATTGCTGCATGTGATGATTTTTATTTGATTTATACAGGCGTAATTAATTACGTCTGTAAAATTTATTTGCGTAACACACCCTACAGGATCTTCTAATTACTTCTGCTTACTTACTGTAAAACTGTAACTGGCACAGATAAAATGCGATCGCATTCATCCTTATCAGCATATACTTTAAAGAAATGTGACATTTAATTGCGCTATTGTAAAATTCAGCTTTACATAAGTTGATTTATGAGCCAGCCTAAAAATACTACTAACCAAGCTACTGCTCTGACTAACCACGATCGCCAACCTATTCATATACCTGGCTCTATTCAACCTCATGGTGTACTATTAGCACTCAGTACTCAGCTAGAGATACTGCAAGTTAGCAACAATACCAAAGCATACTTAGGTAAAGAGCCAGAAGATTTGCTTGGTAAACCATTGAGCTATTTATTCGAAGCTCAACAAGTAGAAACTGTAAAGCAATGCTTGGTAAAAAAAATTGGCAGTGCGACTGCTTTCAAAGTATCAATAAATACTTTACATCAAGAACGAGATTTGGATGCGATCGCTCATCGTACAGAAGAAGCTGTGATTTTGGAGTTAGAACCGACAGACTCAAAATCTGAGGTGAGTTTCTTAGGTTTCCATGCTTTGGCAGGTGAAGCGATCGCAAAAATGCAAAGCACATCAAACCTGATAGAATTTTTGCACCTAGTGGCTGAAGAAGTCCAAAAAATCATTGGTTTCGATCGGGTGATGGTCTATCAATTTGATGAGTCGGGAGCGGGTTCTGTTGTTGGAGAAGTTAAACGGGAAGATTTATCACCTTATTTAGGACTCCATTATCCTGCTACAGATATTCCAGCGCAGGCTAGGGAGTTATACACGCGCTGCTTTCTCCGATTTCTTCCCGATTTGACGGCCGAACCTGTCCAGCTAATTCCAAGGCAAAATCCGACAACACATCAGCCTCTTGATTTAAGCTACTCTGTGCTACGGAGTTTTGATTGGTGTTGTGCTGAATATCATCAAAATATGGGAGTGAAGGGTCTTTTAGTAATTTCGCTGATTCAAGATAAAAAGCTTTGGGGATTAATATCCTGTCATCATCAAACACCAAAGCATATTTCTTATGAAGTCCGCAAGATGTGCGAATTTTTGGGACAAATCGTGTCTTCAGAGTTAGCGCACAAAATTAGTAATTCGGAATGGGACTATAAGGTAAAGCTCAAATCGCTACAGTCGGAGTTTTTAGAGTCCATTTCCCAAGCAGATAATTTTATTGATGCTTTAATAAAACCGGAAATCCGCTTGTTGGATTTTGTCAGTGCTTCTGGAGGGGCGGTTTGTCTGGATGATGAAATTAACCTTGTGGGAGCAACACCAAATATTGATGAGGTACGGGCGTTAATTAAATGGGCAGATACTCAAGTTAGTGACAACCTGTTTTCTACCGATTCTCTGCCGAAGCTTTACCCGGAAGCGCTCATATTTAAAGATACTGCTAGTGGTTTGTTGCTGCTGCGGATTTCTAAAGTCCGCCGTTATTACATTCTTTGGTTTCGCCCTGAAGTTCTGCAAACGGTAAATTGGGCAGGAAATCCACAGGAATCTATTCAAGCCCAGGTAGATGGTAGCTATACCCTATCTCCACGAAAATCCTTTGAACAATGGCAAGAAACGGTTAGATTAACTTCTCTACCTTGGAAAGCTTGCGAAGTTGAAAGTGCGATCGCTCTGAGTAATGCGATCGTGGGTATTGTCCTCTCGAAGGCGGATGAATTAGCGAAAATTAACCTGGAGTTAGAGCGCAGCAATCAAGAACTAGCATCCTTTGCCTACGCTGCTTCTCACGATCTCAAAGAGCCTTTGCGGGGCATTTATAACTTCTCAACGGTGCTGCTAGAAGACTATGCCCAAGTCTTGGATGATGATGGAATTGAGTGCTTGCAAACAGTAGTGTCCTTATCTGTACGTATGGAAACTCTGATTAATGCTTTGCTGCGACTCTCGCAGTTAGGACAAGCACATCTTCGAGAGCAAACAACCCATCTCAACGAATTGCTCAACCAAGTAATTGATGTCTTTCGTGCGAGTCGCCAAGACTCTGCGCTTATAGATATTCGCATTCCCCGGCCTTTACCAACAATTCAGTGCGATCGGGTTCTCGTCAATGAAGTCTTCAGTAATCTGCTTGGCAATGCCTTCAAATACAACGATAAAGCAGAGCAATGGGTTGAGATTGGCTACCTCGACAAGGAAGCAGGGGAGCAGCGAACAGCGAGCAGAGGGGAAGGAGGTAATTTTTCATTCTCTCCCATGCCCAATCCCCATTACCCCTTATCCCCAGAGGAGATCCCACCTTCCCCAATCTTTTATATCCGAGATAACGGTATTGGCATTCCACAACATCATCTAGAAACAATCTTTAGATTATTCAAGCGGCTGCATTCCCAGGAAAAATACGGTGGAGGAGCAGGTGCAGGATTAGCTATTGTTAAGAAGATTGTTGAACTTCATAACGGTCAAATTTGGGTTAAATCTACCGTAGGTGTTGGCTCTATTTTCTATTTCACGCTGGAATAGTTTAAGATAATAACCAAATATATATTTTTGTTAAGTTCTTTTAAGACCACGAATGACAAAAAAACTTGATGAACCTCTGCTTGTTGTTGAGGACAGCAATGAAGATTTTCGGATGCTACAACGTCTGATGCGGCGAATGTCCGTCCAGAACCCCATACATCGTTGTACTAATGGGGATGAGGTTTTAGAGTTTCTCTATCAACTGGGGGGCAATGCCTATAGCAAAGGCGAAAACTTACCCAACTCTAAAGTAGCATTACGACCCTCTGTGATCTTGCTCGATCTGAATTTGCCAGGTATTGATGGCCGTGACATCTTGGATCGGCTCAAGCAAGACAAGAGTTTCAAGGAAATTCCCATTGTTGTTTTTACCACATCATCTAACCCCAAGGATATTGAATTGTGCTATCAAAAGGGCGCAAATGGATATCTGGTCAAGCCGATGGATGCTCTGGAACTCAAAAAGACGATTCAGGCATTTGTGGACTACTGGCTTGAAGCCAATATGCCACCGGTGTTGGATTAATTTGTTTATTGTCTGTTGATGAGACAGTAGAGAAAAAAGGATAATAAAAGAGGCGGTTCAGAGGACACAGAGGCATTTTCCTCTTTGATTTACTGTGTCTGCTTGTCTCTGCTAGATTCCTTTTCTCCATTTTCTTATTATTCTGGCATTTCTTTAGGATTACTAAAGAATTTAGATTTTATTTACACTTATTTTATATTATTTTTAGAATTATGCAATAAAAACACAATCTGGATAAAAGGAATCAACATTCCCAATCCTCATACTTATACATGTTGGACATAAGGACGCTACTCATCATTGATGATTGTGCAGCAGATCGGAAAATTTATCGCCGATATCTGTTGAAAGATCCGCACCAGTCTTACCAGATTTTTGAGGCAGATTGTGCAGAGGAAGGACTTGCTTTGTGCCAAAAAATCCGTTGCGATGTCATTCTGCTGGATTTTTGCCTACCTGATATGAGTGGGTTAGAACTCTTCGATCGGATGCAGCAGGAGATATTTAAAACTTCTGTCCCTGTAATTATGCTGACAGGGCGGGGTGATGAAGAAATCGCTGTGCAAGTAATGAAACGGGGGGCGCTGGATTATTTGGTTAAGCACAATGTGACACAGGATGTACTGCAATTAGCAGTCCGCAACGCCATCAAGCAATCGTGCTTGCAAGCCCAACTCCACAAAACTCAGGAACGACAGCGCTTAATTGCGACAACTGCTCTCAGAATTCGCCAGTCTCTTAATCTAGAGCAAATTTTGAATACAGCTGTAGCAGAAGTACAGCAACTTCTGAAGTGCGATCGCGTGATAGTATATCAATTCGCCCCAGATACCGACGGTAAAATAGTCGCCTCATCAGTTGAGTCATTCCGCACCGTAGCATTGGGCGATCGCGTTGGGGCAGAGGAGCAGGGAGCAGGGACAGGGAGCAGGGGGAAAATTCCTCTTCTTTCCACCCTTCCCCACACCCGATCCCCAATCTCCAATCCCCAATCCCCAATCCCTTATATCTATGAGCTTGGCTTGTGTAATTGTGTCAGCCTGAAAGAGCAATTTAATACTCAGGCAAATTTGGTGGTTCCCATTAATTTGAGTAACAATGGGAACCCAACCCCTAAGCTTTGGGGTTTGTTGATTGCTCACCAGAATTCTGGAGAACGATATTGGCAAACTGATGATGCCCAAATGCTCAATGAAGTTTCGGTACAATTAGCGATCGCTATCCAACAAGCTGAGTTGCTAGCCCAAACTCAAGCAGCCCTTACCAAAGAAAAGCAACTAAATACATTTAAATCTCAAATCATTGCAACGGTTTCCCATGAATATCGAACGCCGCTAACTTCAATTCTGGCGGCTGCATCAACTTTGGCAAAACATAGTCAACAATTGGATGAGTCTAAACAAGAGAGGTTCTTGGGAATTATTGAACAGAAAGCAAGATATATGTCCAAATTGGTGGATGATATGATGCTAGTTAACCAATTTGAACTAGAAAAACCCAAATTTAAGCCAATTCCCCTCGATTTGGTGCAGTTTTTTGCCGATCTGATCGAACAAGAGCGAGAAATAACAGGCGATCGCCACGAATTGATTTTTCAAATTACTGGTCATACCCAAGGCTTTTGGGGCGATCGCGGACTTTTGCAGCAAATTTTTATTAACTTAATGTCTAATGCAATTAAGTACTCTCCAGATGGAGGGACTGTAGAGTTCCACCTCATCGGTAAAGAATCAGAGGCGATCTTTTACATCAGAGATCGGGGAATTGGTATCCCGATTAGAGATCAAGAAAATTTGTTTCAATCGTTCAGTCGTGCAAGTAACGTTGACACAATTCCTGGTACAGGCTTAGGGTTAGCGATCGCTAAAGGTTGTGTCGAGTTACATGGTGGGGATATTACCTTGTCCAGTGAAGTGGGGGAAGGTACTAAAGTTACAGTCAGCTTACCGAAGATATGCCCAATGAGTCAACTTTCCCCATCATCAACTTGATTTGTTGCAGTATATAGCGTTTATCTATATTGCTTACAACTTAAAAAACAAATCTTGTGATTATTACTCTTTAATTTCTATCTTAGTAATCAGCCATTCTTTGATTGTTTTACCACAAGGTTCAGAACTTTGACAATCATTGACATTCTCTAACTCATAAGACATCTTTACTTTTTTATTGACGTATTTATCTGGTTCGCAAACCTCAAATACTGCCCCGACACCTTCATATAACTTACCCTTTTCATCTACAACATTAACATAGCATTTCAAGTCTCCATTTTGCATATCTTTAATCGTCCCAAATATTGGGTTGTTATTATCAATTTCATGAGATTTATTGTTTTTCATGGATGTGTTTTTATTTGATGTTGAGTTACTAACTTTGTTGATATTTTTGGTATTATCTAGCCGGGTTGTAGAAGTAGATTGAGAGTTAACTTGGGTAGTTGTTGAGGTATTTGCTTGATTAACCTTATTCTCTTGAGAAACACTCTTGGTCGATTCACCACAACTCACAATCAACATAGAGCAAAAAAGTAATATAGTAGTAAAGATTGTTTTTTTCATTTTATTTATGTTCATGAAAGTTTATTGATGATTTGTTTGATGAAAAACTTTTATTAAGTTTTCTATAATATTTCTTTCTTGTTACAATTTTATGTTTTGTCACTTATGAGTTACATCGTGATATTTGCTGAATATACTCGGCGTTATCTGCATTTTTTATGTATTATTCAGTAGAGTGCTTAATAAATATCTTTAGCCTGGTTAATGTGGATAAAATAATGTTTAATTAAGCCTTGATTGCTAAATACTAATGCTTTGAGCATTAAATGAGTATTTAATAGAGTTTAGAAGCTGTAAGTATTAATTTTGTGTTATCTGAAGGTTTTCTCAACTTAAACAAACCATTTGGCTGGACTTCCCACGACTGCGTAGCGCGGGTGCGAAAATTGTTGCGCCTCAAACGTGTAGGACATGCGGGAACCTTAGATCCAGCGGCTACAGGGGTTTTACCAATCGCCTTTGGTAAAGCCACAAGATTATTGCAATATCTGCCAGAGAACAAAGCGTACATTGCCACTATTCGGCTGGGTGTGCGTACTACAACCGATGATTTGCAAGGGGAAATCATCACTTCTCAACCTTGTGCGGGATTGAGTTTGGCAGATATAAAAACTGCATTAACACAATTTGAAGGCAAAATTGAGCAAATACCACCTATTTACAGTGCAATTCAAGTGGATGGGAAACGCCTCTACGATTTAGCACGCCAAGGGAAAACAGTGGAAGTTCCAGTGCGAACAGTGGAAGTTTTTCGGATAGATATTTTGGATTGGAGAGAAGGAGATTTTCCTGAATTGGATGTGGCGATCGCTTGTGGTAGTGGTACATATATTAGAGCGATCGCTCGTGACTTAGGTGCAAACTTAGAAACTGGTGGCACTCTTGCGGCTTTAATCCGTACCGAAAGTAGTGGTTTCAATTTAACCGATAGTCTCACATTGACTGATTTAGAAGCACAACTACAAGCCGGAACATTTCAACCCGTTTGTCCAGATGCAGCTTTACAACATTTATCATCTGTTACCTTACCAGTAACATCTGCTCAAAAGTGGTGTCAAGGTCAAAGAATTTCTCTAACTTTCGATGTTCCTGAAATAGTACGAGTTTATGATGAAGAAACTCGCTTTTTAGGTATTGGACAATTACAAGATGAAGTGTTGATCCCTCTAATGGTTTTTGAACCTATTTCTTAATATCGTTAGTGTTAGGACTTACGCTAAATCATGATAAAACGAACCGCAAAGGACGCATTCGCGCAGCGTCTCGTCAGAGAAGGACACAAAGGAATAAGAGTTATCGCTGTCTTCGCTAAACAGGAGAACGGCAAATCATGAGCGATCGCCATTCTACTACTGCTGCACGTCTCAATGTTTACATCCAAGGTCAAGGATTTCCCATTCTGGGCTTACACGGTCATCCTGGTACTGGTCGTAGTCTTTCTGTCTTTACCAATCATTTATCAAAACGCTATCAAACTATTGCCCCCGATTTACGTGGATACGGCAAAAGTCGCTGGAATGGCAATTTTAATATGAATGACCATTTAACTGATTTAGAAGCGCTGCTAGACCGCTTAAATATTGGAAAATGTCTAGTATTGGGATGGTCACTTGGGGGCATTCTGGCAATGGAACTGGCATTGCGTTTACCAGAGCGCGTTACTGGGCTGATTTTAGTGGCGACAGCCGCAAAACCCCGTGGTAGTCATCCGACAATAACTTGGCAAGATAATTTATATACTGGCGTTGCTGGCTTATTAAACTATATAAAACCGAGTTGGCAATGGAATATTGAAACTTTTGGCAAGCGATCGCTTTTCCGCTACCTAATCCAACAACATACACCCACGACTTACCACTATATCGCCAAGGAAGCAGTACCAGCTTATTTGCAAACCTCTCCTGCTGCTACTCGCGCTCTCTACAGTGCAATTCAATCGGGATACAATCGGCTTCCAGAACTGCCACAAATCCAATGTCCTAGTTTAGTACTTGCTGGCGATCGAGACCGCCACATCACATCTGATTCCAGCTTACAAACTGCTCAACATCTCCCAAATTCTCAGTGGCAGTGTTATCCAAACACCGCTCATCTTTTCCCGTGGGAAGTCCCCCAGCAGGTGCTGAATGACATCGATAGTTGGCTGGAAAAAAATCCGCAGGTAATTCGTAATTCGTAATTTCGAGTTGGAATTACGAATTATCTGGTTAAAAGTTAAAAACCCTTGAATTATTAACAATTAGTAATTACGTTATGGATGGAGCTTTAGATTCCAACCATAACGGGACGACCAATAGATGTCTTTTACTCCAACCCGATTTTAATTACGAATTACGTTAGCGTCTCGTAGAGAGCGTCATTACGAATTATCTTGATTTTCGCCTAACTTAATTAAATCTGACCGCCAAAGGCAGGCTGTACTTTGCGGTCAAATCTTTCCCCCAGGTCTTCAGCAATGGTTAAGGTATTAGGTTTGCAACGTTTTACACGAATAGTAATTCCCGTAGCTCCTTCGACTTCCAAATCTTCTATGTATCCAATGCTTGACAATTTTGCATCAGAAGAACTCAGAAATGGGCCGAAGTAATAAGTACACCGGGGATTTTGTGTTACAATCTCTACCCACCAGGCCAAGCCGAGGTAGTCGAATGTGTTGATCAACACTTCCTTGAGGTTATGCCAAATGGTCTTCATGGTTTTAGCCAATTTATAAACGTCTACAGGGTGTTAAACGATATGGTGCTTTATTATCTTTTACATTTCTTTATACTCTGTTACTGTTATTTTTTCAAAGAAATCTTTTGTAACTTATCTAAATAATGCGTATTTAGCGATCGCTGGCGATAAACTTCATAAAGCGCCATCCCTGCTGCTACAGATGCATTCAGGCTAGGAGTCTTACCTTGCAGAGGAATCGATACCAAAAAATCACAGGAACGTTGAGTCAGCATACCCAGACCTTCGCCTTCTGAACCGATTACCAAAACGATTGGCCCTTTGAAATTCACAGTATGCACGGGTTCGCTTCCACTTGTAGCAGTGCCGTAAATCCAAAAGCCAGCTTCTTTTAATTCTTCTAAGGCGCGGCTGAGGTTGACAACTCTAGATACAGCAAAGTTTTCTAAAGCGCCTGCTGAAACTTTCATGACAGTGGAAGTGATCCCAGATGCTCTTCTTTGAGGAATCACCAATCCTTGAGCGCCTATTGCTTCGGCGGTGCGAATAATTGCTCCCAAGTTGTGGGGATCTGTAATTCCGTCAGCTACTACTATTACGGGATCGGTTACAGATTTAGACTGTTCAATGAGATCGGGCAATTCGATGTAGGCGTAAGGAGCAGTTTGTGCTGCCACACCTTGATGATTAGCCCCATTGGTGAGATAGTCTAAGCGCTTGGGTTCAACCTCATCAATAACTGTGCCATTTTCCTTAGCTTGCAGGAGAAAATGGTGGAAGCTGGGATCGTAGCGCAGCCGGGTAATAATCCAGATGCGGTTGAGGTTGCGCTGTTTTTGCAACGCACTCAGGACTGGATGACGACCGTAGATGAGATCGTTATCTTCTTCTATCGGTTGTGTAGATACAGGCGACTGGGAGAAGTTGCTATTTCGTTGTCGGGAGTTGCCAGAAATGGTGTTGCTATCTACTTTCCGGGGATTGCGAATGGGAGCAACAGAGATAGGGTTGCTATCTACTTTCCGGGGATTGCGAGTGGGATTAGCAACAGAAATGGGGTTGCTATCTATTTTCCGGGGATTACGAGTGGGATTACTAACAACACGCTTACCCTTAATTTTTATGGGTTTCCCACGATCGCGATTGGGTTCGCTAGTAGAAGTGTTGATGATTTTTCTCGGTTGATTCTGCATTTGATTTATGGATATAGCTTATGGTTGAACATACCGATTACCTAAATTTCTGGAACCTAATCTACTGCTGTACCTATTGTTGTGAAATTGAGTTTTCACTCTTTTTCTACATGAAGCATTTGCAACAGTTCGGTTAGACGCTGGTAATCGGTGAGATATAAATAGCCTATTAAGGTTTCTAGACTAGTTGCCTGTTGATAAATTTCGGGATTGAGTCGCTTAGGGCGGCCTGTCGCGGCGTTTCTACCCCGTCGGACAATATCTAATTCGGTGTCCCTCAGATGAGGAGTTAGCGATCGCAAATGTAGCGCTTGTGTTTCTGCTCTTACCTGCTCCACTACCAGCCGATGGTAAATTCCTGACCGCTGCAATGGCAGCAGATAGAACATTCTAACATACAACTCATAAATTGCATCCCCCAAATATGCTAAAGCAGTAGGAGAAATTTGTTGCACTTGTGAGAGGGAAATCTGTTGGAACGGCCCTGTGGTTGCCAAGAGTGCTTCAGTCCAAGATAAACTCTGGTTGGGAGTTTCATCTTGTCCATCTAATAGCTCTTCCTCCTGTGACTTCACAAATAAATCATTCCTTGACGGGCTAGATTTGGCAGGCACTCTTCGCAAAGACTGATTTTTCTGAAGTGTGCCATGATAGTATACTTAGCATAATTGATACTATCAAAATTGCTTTTTAATTTCATCATTTTGACTGGGAGTTGGCATCTTAAATCACCCTGATGTCAATGCCTATAAACCAAATTTTGCCTAGTTATTGTGGTCTGTGTCTAAGATAGGGTAAAATTTTGACATCAAATACACCCTGTTCTTAAATCCCATTGTCATCCTTACTTAGTAAGCGACAATTTCTAACTATACAGTATCAAGTCAAGTTTACCTATACACAAATCTGCTGACTTTGTATTTTGTACAATTTTTCAGACTTGATTGTTTATCCGATATTCTGCCCAATAATCATTTACCCAAGAACTGGGTGTCTATATCTTTAGTTATTGCTCAACTTTAAACATAATAGCTCAACTGGCTTTTTGCCTCTCCCACCAGGAGAGAGGTTTTCTGCCAGAAGTTTTAAAAATTAAACTACCCGATGTTGAATCTGGATAGCTAAATCGATTTGGTTCAAGCAATCAAGACTACTTGACGTTTTCTAGAGCTTCTTCAACTGATTTTTGCAGGGAGAGAAACTTCTCTAGGCGAACAAGCTTGACCGTTTGAGTTACACGGGCATTCGTGACAATTTGCAAAGTGCCCTCAGCAGTTTGAGCTTGCTTGGCTAGTTGTACCAAAGCACCCAAGCCAGAGCTATCAATAAAGTCGATTTGTGAGAGATCCAAAATAATATGCTTAGGGCCCTCTTCAATCTTGCTGCCAAGTACTTTACGAAATGTTGGTTCAGAAAAGGCATCTAACAAACCTGTGAGGCGGAATAGCTGGCAGTTATCCCGGACTTCACGAGTGCCCCTCAGGCTAACGGTTAGATTCAGTGGCTCAGCAATAATTCCCTCCTCATGAGTTAAAGTGAACGCTCAAGTATAAATGGTTTTTGAGCGAGTTGTCTACAATCTTTTGGGGCATTCGGCACAACAGGCAGAGGGGCGGGGAACAGGGAGAAGAGGGGAAAGAGATAATTTTTATTCTTATTTTCCCCCTTGCTTCCTTCCCACCCATTTCCCATTTTTACTTCACGTCGGCTGTTGTGGCTTGACGGGCTGTTCGCATCGCTTGAACAAATTGCTCAAACAAGTAATCAGCATCGTGGGGGCCAGGACTAGCTTCTGGGTGATACTGTACGGAGAATACAGGTAGAGATTTGTGACGGACTCCGGCAATGGTGCGATCGTTTAAGTTTAGGTGGCTGATTTCTACAACTGCCGTAGGTAAAGAATCTGGATCGATCGCAAAACTATGGTTTTGGCTGGTAATTTCTACCCGTTGTTGTAATCCAGCAGGCTGATTTAAACCACGATGACCAAATTTAAGTTTATAGGTTTCTGCCCCTAATGCATGACCTAAGATTTGATGCCCCATGCAAATACCAAAGATAGGCTTTTGACTTAACAAAAGCGCTTTAGCAGTTGCAATTCCTCCAGTGACGGCAGCTGGATCGCCCGGCCCGTTGGAAAGAAACACACCATCTGGATTGTAATTGAGGATTTCTTCTGGTGACGTATCAGCAGGTACAACAATTACCCGACAGCCGTAACTTACTAAGCGTCGCAAAATATTGCGTTTTACGCCAAAATCGAGGGCAACAACAGTAAAGGCTTCCTCTGGATTTTCGGCAGCCTCAGAGTTGAATTCCCAAGCTGGAATTGTGGGATCAGACCATTTATAAGCTGTTGAGGTGGTGACTTCCCGAACCAGATTTAATCCTGCCATGTTGGGAGCCGCTAGTACCTGCTCTAGCAATTCCGCCTCATCGAGAATGGTTGTAGAAATACCACCATTCATGGCTCCAAACATCCGAATTTTGCGGGTGAGGGCGCGGGTATCGATGCCGTATATCCCTGGTACTTGGTTTTGTTTGAGGTAGTCTGGTAAGGATTGCGTCGATCGCCAGTTACTTGGTCGTTGACAAATATTTCGAGCGATCGCACCCCGCACTTGGGGGCCTTCTGATTCTTCATCTTCAGGATTGATACCAGTGTTACCTAATTCTGGATAGGTAAAAATAACAATCTGACCGCAATAACTAGGGTCAGTGAGGACTTCTTGGTAGCCGGTCATGCCAGTGTTAAACACCACTTCTCCGATCGCGGTTCCCGTAGCACCGAAAGACCAACCGCGATAAGTGGTTCCATCTGCCAAGACAAGTAAAGCAGGTATTGCGTCAGTCAGGGGCATAGTAAATTGGGGATTGGGGATTGGGGATTGGGAATTGGGGATTGGGGGTTGGGAATTGGGAAAACTCTTCCCCACCTAGTCCCCAGTCCCTAGTCTCCAGTCCCCAATACTGCGATTGTTAATTATCCCATGAGTTGGGCAATTGGGATTTTTTTAGATAGTTAATTAAAATTAAATTGGGAATTTAAAGTGGCGGGAGTGGATTTGGCAAAGCTAGGGCGGTTAAAATTAATTATGCTTCAGTCTTTTTTATCCCGTGCAACCCTAATTTTTGTATCAAGCGCTCTAGCGGTTTTGTGTGTTGCCTGTAGTGAAGACAAACGGAACACTGTGACTGGTGGCAATGAGCAACCCGCGCCAATTGGGGATTTGGCATCAGTAGAACCTGCCGTCAAACCACCAACACCAGCAGTTACTCCAGAAGTACACCCGCTAGAGCCGTCTGAAAGCGAACCAAGTCTTTTTGAACAAGGATTAGACAAAGCAGTTGGTGCTTGGAGTATCAGCCGATCTGCTCAATCTCCAGGTGATTGGATTTTGGTAGCTAATCAATATCAGGATGCGATCGCGCTGATGGAAAGAGTCCGGCGACAAAGCCCGGAATTTGCGATCGCTCAGACCAAAATCGCTGAATATCGCCACCAAATTAAATATGCTCAACAACAAGCTAATCCTCGCCCTGTGCGGGTTGCCGAACCGAAGAGGATAGTAGTTGTGGTTCCCCAAACAAGAATCACACCAAAGTATACCTTGCCTCCGCAAGAAACAGAACCGTTACCAGCAGAGCCAGGTTTGCCCTCATCAGCAGTGGTGATTCCAGATCAGCAAGTATTTACAGCGCCGATTAAAAGGCGACTTGGTGGAACGCCAATTGTCGAAGTTACCTTCAATGGTCAGCGACAATTTGAAATGATTATAGATACAGGAGCTAGTGGGACTGTGATTACCCAAGAGATGGCAAATACCTTGGGAATCGTGACTGTAGGCAGAGCTAAAGCAAATACTGCTAGTTCTAGGGCTGTAGAATTTCCTGTGGGCTATGTTAATTCGATGGCAATTGGTGGGGTAATAGTAAATAAAATCCCAGTGGCGATCGCAGGTGCGGAACTAGAAACTGGACTTCTAGGACATGATTTTTTTGGTAACTACGATGTCACCATTAAACGGAATGTAGTAGAATTTCGGCCGCAAGTGCGATCGCAAATCAATCCCCCAGAAACTCAACTAACTGCTCCAACTTCGTCCAAGCAGCCCCACTTTGTAGGATATCCTTAGCGATTTTAATCCCTTGAGCGTGATCTAAGAGTGCGATCGTACCTGCTACTTGCAGCGCCAACGAAGCATTTAATGCTACTGCATCTTGTTGCGCCTGAGTTCCCTTACCTTGGAGTACCGCCTTGAGAATCACCGCATTTTCTTGGACATCGCCACCCCGAAGCATACCTATGGGAGCAGGTGTTAGATCCAAATCTAGGGGATTAATGGTAGTTACCTGCACTTCTCCATCTGATAAAACTGCTAAGTCAGTTTCATCTCCTAATCCAGCCTCATCGAGTTTTTCTCGTCCATGTAAAACGATCGCCTTTTCCTTGCCCAAATTGTTTAATGCTTGGGCAACAGTCGCCAAAAGTTTAGGAGTAAATAGCCCCACAACTTGCCCAGTTGGACGCAAAGGATTTACTAACGGGCCCAGCAAATTAAACACCGTTCTTACCCTGAGAGTCCGCCGCAATTGGGCAACCGCTTTAAGTGCTGGATGCCAACCAGGTGCAAACAAAAAAGTGATCCCCACCTCTTGTAATGCGGCTTGCACCTTGTCACCCGATGCGCTTAAGTTTACACCCAAGGCTTCCAATACATCTGCGCTCCCCGTCAGACTTGACGCGGAACGATTGCCATGTTTGGCAACAGGTATACCAGATGCAGCAGCAACAAAAGCAACGGCTGTAGAAATATTAAAGGTTGATGAACCATCTCCACCCGTGCCACAGGTATCTATTACAGGTATTAGAGATTGGCTGGATTTTTGCCCAGTCCCTAGTCCCCAATCCCCAGTCCCCAATCTTGATTGAGATTGTAGTACTTCAGCCATACCAGTCAACTCGTCGGCAGAAATGCCTCTAAAGTTGAGCGCTGTTAAAATAGCCCCTGATAACTCTGGGGGAATCGCTTCACTAAGCCAACCTTGCATCAATTCAGCAGCTTGAGTACGGGATAAGGATTGGCCATCTATTAATTGTTGCAGTAGCATATACCAGCTAGCAGAGGCTTCTTGAGCAGAGATTGGAAAAGTTGTCATAGCTAAGGTTTCTAGTTTGGTAGGGTGTAGCTAGGTTGAAGGGTATGGGAGCTATCCTACCGGAAAATTGGCCGCTATTAAAATTAGCTTGAAATATCAAGGCTCAACTGCAAAGCTGGATTAAGAAGCTTTTGATTTTTTGCTTTTTTATCCAAATCAAGTTTAACTTCGTAGTTAGTAATGAATAGCTCTTTTCCTTTCGCTGCACCACTTTGCTTATAGTTATTCATGCCATACTGCAATTCCCATGCCGAGATATTAGCCCATTGAAAATTTTCTCTAATTTGCGATGAGTCGTCATAGGTAATTAGCCAGCGATGATGACATTGTTGCAAAAGTTCAGCAAATCTCTGATGTTCAAAAGAAGTGTGCAAGTCACCATCTTTACCATATAGCTTTGATTTTGTAGCACTAAAATATGGTGGATCTAAAAATAAAAATACGTCTTCACCTTCAGAGTTTAATAGGTGGCTGTAATCAAAATTAGTAATTTGGACGTTTTTTGATAAGATATTTTCTAACTTTTCGAGTCGTTCTATTGAAGAATCAGTAAATCTTTTATGAAAAGCTTCTTGAGAAAAACCACCTGATTCTACAGTTCCTGAAAAAGTAATTCTATTGAGTACGAAAAATCGAACGGCTCTTTCTAAATCAGATAAATTATTAACATCCACACTAGTTAATTCTGTAAAGAGTAATTTCCCATCTGTATATTTAACTTTAATATGCCGAATTTCTTTAACTAACTGAACTATATCAGACTGGGCCAACTTCCAGAATAAGAAAAGCTCGCGGTTTAAATCATTAATCCAAATCTTAATATGAGGAAACTTTTGTCTTAGATAAATAAATACAGAACCACCACCTACAAAAGGCTCTCGAAATTCTGAAAAGCTCTCTGGTAAGTATTCAGCTATCTGATTTATTGCTTTTGACTTTCCACCAGGATATCGTAAAGGACTTTTAATCATAACCAAGAATTATAATGTTGAAAAATTACTGGATACTTCTATTTTAAGTCTCTGATTATTTTGAGCTTCTAAAGCCAATTTTTTGATAATTAGTTTTTGATTGGTATTAAAAATCTTAATATTAACTTCTAGAAAATATTCTAGTTCTTCTAGTGATGCATCTGGAAAGACAATAGAACCGATAACATTGTTACCTGTAAGCTTGAGCTTTGTAACAAAGAATACTTCCTGATCATTCAATATTAAAGAATCTAAATTAGAAAATAAAATTAGCTTGAATAAACCATCTTGAATATCAGGGAGCTTTGGCAAAGATGCTGTTGAAGTATTTTTTGACTCTTGTATAATATATATGTTGTTCTCGAATATTATCTCATCAGGAGTCAAATAGTAAATTCCGCCAAGATAGTTTTCAATACTAAAAGTTGCTTTTAATCCATCCACTAAATATTCTAGCTTATGAGAAGTCAGCGCCTCTCTCTTACTAGCACTCTGAGAACCTTTAAGAGAAATATTCTTAAATTCCTCAAACTCTTCTCTGATTTTATGTAAATATTTATCTGATCCTTCTCGTGAGTGAATTATTACTCCAGTTTGATGAAAAATAGAATCATAAGAATCTAGAGCTTTTTCAAAAGTTTGTGTAAATCTTTCTTCAAATAGATTCTTATTCCAATGAAGTGCGCTTTGGCGATATGCTAATATCTCACTGATTTGAAATTTAACAAAATCATTAGAAAAATTCTGATTACTCAACTTATTCTTATTAATTTGACCCTTTTTAGTACTTTTTTTTGCCGTTTCGTAATAAGCAAGTACTATATAGATATTAAGTAAATTCATCCAAGAAATTGTAGAGTATTGGATTTTATCTATATCACCATCTTTGCCCTCATCTTTAATCACCGGGATAATAGTTATAACTTTGGAGGAATTATATGTATTATAAATTCTGGCAAATGGATAACTTCTGGTTCTCTTAGGTGATACCCATTTTGAATAAGCAATTTCAGTTGTAGGTGACTTGATTAATCCATAACCCCTTTCTTTATTGATATCAAATACATCTAAACTAATCCTACTTAAATTATCATCTAAGTAAGTTTTATAGGTCACTCCTTTGATAAATCCTGTAAAATGAAGAACTTCTGCCATATATCCAAATTTTTCTTAATATTTATCTTTGCCATAGTTTAGTTCAGCATTGGTTATTAAAGCATAGAAATGACCAAGCAAGAGTTAATTTCCTCCTGAATAGCTACGATTTTCTGAAGTAGTTGGCTGTTGGGGCGTAGCTTGCCCTCGTAAGCGATCGCAAACCGTCCAATATAAAATTACGTGCCCGTAATATTTGCTGATAAATTTTATATCGAGTTTATGTTGCATTCTCTTAAAAATCTGTTACATTACTTTACAGGCAGTTATAACTGTTACAACATAAAAGCTCGGAGTATTATTTATGGCAGACGTTAAGAAGACTACGGGTTCGGTTCCAGAAGATCCTAATGCTTTGCGCTGGGGCTTTACTCCTCAGAGCGAAAACTGGAACGGTCGTTTTGCAATGATTGGTTTTCTATCTGCTGTTGCGCTTGAAGTGTTTTCTGGTCAAGGGATTTTACACTTCTGGGGCATCCTTTAGATTTCAACGTTTTTACACCTTCATTAGATGATCGGGCAAGGCAGCGATTGATAAAATCGTCTGCCTTTGCTTTGTCTTAAAATTCCCTTACCGTGATGAGCGAAATATTACACGACCTGGGGATTCTTCCTGATTAATTCGCGCATATACCCGAAGACAAGTTAATACTTCGCCAGGAATACCACCACAGTCTAGTTGTAAGTCATCCTTGGATGAAGCACAGATATCTGCATAAAGTCCCGATAATTGGCGAATTCGCACTTCATTACCTGCATTAATAGCTTCATCAGCGACTTTCTTCAGAATGCGTCGTGATTCATGTTGTAGCTTTCCCCACCAAGAATAGCGTTCAGCTGGTGGTACAAATACTAAGGAATGTATGGCTTCATCCATGTCAATCCAAGCACGGAGAATTGACAGGGGATCGGTGTTTTTTTCAGCTTTTTGGGTGCGTTGGAAGCGATCGCTTAAAGCATCGATATATTGATCGCGCTGTTCTGGTTTGGAGTGTAAGGAAATGACATCGAAGCTAAAAACGCTCTTTAAAGCATGATGTAAATCTGGGTCTATTTCGATAAAATTCATATATAAAAATAGAAATGCTGCTGGTAAATCGGATACATTTATTTGAGGATTTCTAGGGTTTGAAAGTGCTTGTTGATACAAAGCCAAGCCCTGGGTTTGAACAGTACCACTAAGTCCGGGGTAGATACTTTCATCGCGGATAAAGGGAAGTTGATAGAGGTTAGAATTATCTGCGATCGCACCAACTTCTTGAGCTAAATCTAAAGTGCGCGATCGCCAAGTTGCAGCCAAATCTTCTGGTACTCGCAGCAGCTTGCGTTGAATCTCATTCCACAAATCAGAATCCGTTGTGCTTTGCAGTTGGGAATTACCCAGATAATAATTAAGTTCTGAGTCAGAATCAAAAGCTTCTCGGAGGTGATTTAGTTTTAAATCATCTGGTGGATCTTCCCAACCAATATCTGGCTGTAGGGGTGAAGGTTGCAACAGATTATGAAGTTCTTGCAGCACTTCATCGCATATTTTTGATCCTGGATCTAGTGGAAATTCTGTACGAGCCTGATTTAAAGTAGCCTCTAGTCCATACAAACTAAACCGCAGTAACTGGGCTAACTCTGAGTTTTCTATCTCTAATAATTGACGCAAGTGCTGCATGAATATCACCTCCAAATATTTTTGTAGCGAATTAAATTTGGGAAAACTCTGGTTCCTATGAGTTTAAAAACATTAATTTTTCAACGGAGGGGAGCATAAAGATTTAATGCATTTATATGAGGCTATCATTACTCCAGTTAGGGGTTTCAAAGAAATACGAACCACAGAGACGCAGAGAACCCAGAGAGAGGAGAAATAGAGTGGATTTTTGCGTCAGTTCTGGGATATTTGTATTATTTTAAAGCCACTAATGTATCCCGCAAAATGGATCGCGTTCTTTATCAACTTCATTGGGCTGCAATTCTAATTCAGCAATATAAATGCATCCTTCTTCTTTTAGGCATTCTTGACTAGTAGATGTCCAATAAGGCACTTCACCAGCGTGCATCCGCAGAACACCTCGATCGTCTAGAGTTACCCGATATTGGCAAGGATAATCTGTTGTCACATCTGGTTTGCTGAGTGCGCCAATTCTTATCCATTTTTTGCTGTTGCTTTCCGCATCTGTTTGATAAATATAGAACGTGTGCTGGCCAGTTTGCGGAAATGGAGGTAAGGGATTACTAATTAACCCAATTCCTGGTTCTGTCACACCATCGCGTAGATAGTGAAATTTTTGAAACAATTTACTACCATCATTTCCTACTTCAAATACAAGATGATATGCATCTGGTTGATCGACAGTTGCGGACTCAAGAACATTGACGGCAATATCGCCATCATTTAAATCCCTATTGAAACGTTCTACAGCAATATTCCAATTCAATTTACCATCAGCAAATAGCGGCGATATTTCGGAAACAACCGATTCCAAATCAATGCCAGGAATATCAATTAAATAATGGGGATTTCCCTGACAAAGCAACACATTAAATTCAAGGGTTTGGTCAATTTCAAACTGGACTTTAATTTTTTTCAGAAACTCTGCTTCTTGCATTCCCAGTTTATTCATGAGGTTTTTGCCGTCAAAGCTACCCCATAGTCGTAAATCTCCATCTTCGTAGTCTTGACGGTAAATAATGTTAGTTAATTGGATTCCTTGCCATGCAGTACGAACCTTGGCGACAGTTTCCCAAGGTGCGAGTTGATAGAGTTCTTGTCCAGCTTTGAATATAGTTAGTAAATCGTTACTTTGGGTTTTGCGTTTGAAGTTGCAGGGTAAATAATAAAATAGGTTTTTGACATCAATTTCTAGCTGGTTGGCTCCCTTACGCAGCAAGCTTTTAGACTCTTCTGGATCGAATCTTAATCTTCGCAATTTTTCGGCATAGCAAGCACCTGCTGAGGTTGCTAATTTGGTAAATTCCAACACAAAGGTAATTCGCTCTGGATTCCACACAAAATATGGAGATTTACTAAATTCTTGGTAGATTTGGCGCTGCACTATGTCTAAATTACAAGTTTTTCCAGATAGAATTAACCAATCAACTTTTTGAGAATTCCAAGAATCTTTGGTGAGATCATCGGAACGCAAGCGACTTTCCATCAATCCTTTAGCAATACCGATCGCTTCTTTAATTCCTGAAACGGCGGCTCGTTCAAACTGCCGATTATCTAAGGTGATGCAGATGCTATTTGGATCTTTGATTTGAAATTTAACGGAGCTTTGATTGAGCAGTTCGGAAATTTGTTGTTCAGAAAGCGTGAAGGTTAATAGAGAATTATCTGCTGGTGCTTTTTGCCCAAGTTTAAGTTTAGCAGCTTCTGCATAATCCCAAAGGATATAAAATGATTGCAGCCGTTGTGGTGCTTGTTGCCAACGAGTAGGTAATACTTTCTCGGCAGTATCTAGGGCATCTTTGTAAGCAATATCGCCTTCTGGATTCTCTTTATCTAGACATTTTAAAAGACTACCAGTTTTGAATTTGCCTTGTTCTAAGAAGCGCTCGTTTAATTCAGAGCTAATTAAATCTTCTAGTTTTTCGCTTTCGATATCACCTGTTGTTACTGCTGTCAATAAAAAGTCTGCGATCGCAACTTTTAATAATCTAAAAATCCGCAACGTAATTAACTCGCCACCTAACTGTAAATGACCAGATGAACCTAATAGTTTGGGGGTAAGTTTATAGTAACGTCCTCCTAAACCCCGGTCTTCATAATCGGCAAAAGCTGGGGTTTTATCTTCTAAGGTGAGTTCAATTAAAGCTAAATCTGTGGTTCCGCCGCCGATATCTAAAACGAGGACATTTTGTGACCATTTATTTCCAACTTGACGGCAACGAGTTTTAAATGACTCAATGCCAATATTAAGATTACCGCCAAATTCTCGCCACAAAAAGAATATCGCTACAGAAACGGCTTCATCATAAGCAGTTTGGACATCATCGATCCCCAATTGCTCAACAAATTCCTTAACTTCTTTGCGAACAACTGGTGGGGCGACAGTGGGGTAGGTGACAACTGCTGTTAAAAAAGTCCCTTCTGAAAATCGGCGTTGGGCGCGTTGGCGGTAATCTTCAGTTAACTCGATTAAATGCGCCCAAGCAGATTGGATCAGTTGATTTGCAGTAATTATTTCTTCTTCACCATCTACAATAATTGAAAACGATCGCTCCTGACCAAAATAGCGCTTGGGCGAATGGTGAAATCTGCTGATAATTTCCTTTAAAGAACTGCTTGTACCTTGAGCGATCGCTTTTTTGCGATTATCTCTAGCTTCCCTACCCATCCGCAGTTTTAAGTCCCCTAACTGCGAAATTTCCAATTCGCTAGGAATTTCCGTATCGCGGCGATCGATATCCAGCACGACTGGGATCAGATTTTGCGACTCTAGGGTAGGGACGCGAAACACCTCATGATAGATTTGGTAAAGTTTTTTGCTGACAGCCCGGCGAAATCTTTCGCTGTTTCCCAAAGAAAGCTCAATTTGGCGAATTGCTTCTAAAAAGCGCTCCTTATTGTCACTTTCAAATACTTCACTCAACTTTGTTGGTTCTATCTCCAGGTTTTTGCTAATTTCGGTGATGAATTTTGCCCAATCATCATCGCTGACATCTGGTAAAGCTACTGAAGCGGGAGAACTCAACCATTGTGATAAGCGATCGCGCAACCGCATTTCTTGTTCCTTTGGGAGAATTTCTGCGATCGGTACTTCAATCGGATCGAAGAGTGTAACTGTGGAGTTTGATGTACCAAAATCTAAAGCAAACCATCCCGGAAATCTTTTTTGTTGTTTCTCGCTTGGTTCTTGATCGCTATATTTATTCAGTTGGAAAGGGTTCATTATACTATCACTTTCTGTTGTTTGTTTATAGCTGGCTAAAAACTATGGTTTTTTATCATAAAACGACAAATTTAGAGAATACTTGTGGTAAAAACTTTTAATCGTTGGTCTTCTACCACTGATTCTCTTTAGCACTGGCTTTTTTATCTAGCGCGATGTCTACGTCGGGCTACGCTATGAAAATTGCAGCAGTTACTTACTTGCAAGTCTTACTTGTTCGATGGTTAAATCAAGTAACTGGACAACCTTTTCTATCGACATACCACGAGCGAAGAACCGAGATATAAGTTCGAGCTTTAGTTCTTCTCGTCCTTCTTGTTTAGCTTCTCGATAAACCCTAGTTTCTTCTAACCTAACTCCTAACATTGCCTCTACCTCTTCACGACTTAAGTTTGCAAATTTATAAACAGCAATCGTTGTGATTACATCTATTATCTCTTTCTTCGCTAAAACAGTTATCTGTTCTTTTTGCACCCGCTCAATTAAACGCTTCGCCTCTTGCACCATTTGAAAAAAATCGCATCTCTTCTCACAAACACATCCTCATATCCATACCCGATCGCAATCAGTCATTCTGAGTTAGCTTACCTCAAACATCTAAGTAAGAAACAGCAGCGATTTCAGAAAGAATCTGCAACCAAGTAGGAATTGCTATTTCAGATGGTAAGTCTCCAGCCGCTAAATATCTCAGCAAAGTTTCTTTTTTTGAAAGGTTTTGTAAACTAGGAATAATTTGATCCAAAATTCCTTCTAATTCCGAATTAATTTGCTGATTAACTTCACTAACATACTGTACAAGATGGAGACTAGCGCTAGCAGTGATTTCATCTCGCAGTCGCAGTACTAAAAGTTGGTGATTGCTCGACCTAGATAAACCCTGACTTTTTTCTGGGGCCCAATCAAAGATTTGACCAACGTTGTGTTTCTCGTCTTGACGCGCTAGGGGAAATATGGTTTCGGGTGCAACAGTTTTATCTTTACTAGTGATTTCCGAAATAATTGCTTCCTTCCATTCGTTAGGATCGCATCCGAGTAATAATTTGTAAAAGAGATCGGCATCTTCAAAACCAAATTTCTCTTCAATTTCTTGTTCCATTTCTGGATGGAAAAATGCCTGTAATTGTTCGCGTTCTGGGGCTACATAATTTGACAATTGGTTTAACAAATCTACCACTGCTTGATGGATGCGATCGCGGGCAAAATCTTCTACTTCCTTAACGGTTTTTTCAAATACTGGATAAAAATCATCGCTTTTAGTTGGAAGGGAAGTATTTACACGGTTTCCCCGATCGAATAATTTCCCGGCTGCACCTTTAGATTCCGCCAGAGCGATCGCTCCATTGCTGGCTTTGTTGAAGAGTAAAGTCCACTGGTTCCAATTCAGGATTCTAAAAGTGAGTTCGTCTTTAACTACATCACTGACGACAACACCGCGCCGATCTTTAAGTGGTTCTGTCCCTAAATCTTTTTGAAAATTCCTATAGATTTTATCCAAGCTTTCGACCACATAGCGCAACTCAAGAAAGGCGGGGCTGTCTCCTGTGGGGATACCTTGCTCGTGAATTTCGTCTATGATGTCTTTCAAGTGATCTTGTTGCTGACTCACTACATCAGAAGCTCTGCGAGTATCTTCATACAGTTGCTTCAAACCGTGAGTTGCTACGTGAGTTTGAATCACTTCCCGCAACTTACTAAGTCCGCCATCTTGACCAAAATAACCTAGCTGTTTGCCTAAATTACTGCGGGGATCGGTGTCTAACAGCTGTTCACTTAATAACTCCCATTTATCTTGTAGCCGTTTAGACCGGTCTAAATAATCAGGATAGTCCAAGTTAGCCAAAAAATCTGGCGAGCCGGCTTTGACTGTACTAGAACGTTTTGCTAATTCAGCTAGTCCCAACAATGGCGACAGTAAAACGATCCGGTCTTTTTGGGTTGTAAAGGCTTCTGCACCGTCAATGGTAGTTTGCAGAACTTTGAGTTTTTGGAAAACGGTTTCCTCTTTTAAATGTGAACTATCTTCAATCAGTTGATCGAGTTCTCTTTCGCCACCTTCACTATCTAGGGGGAGTTGATCGAAGCGACCCACACCGACGAGAATTAAATCTTTCAGGTCTTGTCCCGGTCGCTGCTGCTGCATCATGGTGAAAATTTTGTTGGCGCGATCGCTACCGGGAGATTTACCATTTAGCAATACCAAAATTGTTTGTACTTCTGCTAATTCCCGCAGTGACAAAAAGGTATCCCTAGCCCCCGAATTAGCAGCCCCCAATCCGGGAAAGTCGATGAGAATAAATTTAGCTGCACCATTAAAATCCCAAATTTCCCGTGAGATTTTCACATCAATATCTACGCGGCGGATGAGTGGAAAGCTATTCTGCAATAACTTTGTTGGTAGCCTCTGGGGTGGACTTGGTAATCGGATATGCGCTGGCGGTAAATCCTCAAATTTCAAACTTTGGATTGCCATTGGCTGTTCAACCAGTTGTAGCCCCTCACGGGCGGTGATAGCATCAATCTGGTAGTGTCCACCACACATCACTTCCCCATAAGCTTGATAAGCCCGCAAGAATAATACCAACTCTCGGAGTAAATAACGTAACTCTAAATTGTTACTACTATTCCAAGCTTCCTCGCACCAACCAATAATATCTTTGCCAGAATTAAGTTTCGATACTGGTATCGGAGGAAGCCCTGCTGCTGTCGTGCGTTTATGGGCTTCTCCTAGCATGAAGCGTAGACACTCATGTACCCCTTCGTGAGAAAGATACTCTACAGTAAAATTACTTAATTGAGTAGTTGCAAAGTCATCTTGCGGAATGATATGTATTGCGGTAACATTACCTGTAGTGGGATTTTCACTGACTGGTAAAGCATCTGCATATCCAATTAGACTGCCTAAAAGTAAAGTTTTTCCACTACTGAATTCCCCCATCACCCCAATTTTGACAGGTGAAGTTGCAAGGTCTACAGTTTTCTGGGCAGCTGACCGCAAATGCAGGAGACAGTCATCAAGACTAGCTGGAACCCAATCTTCTTGTTTTGAAGGGTGCTGGGGCACAGAATCTATCTTTCGGAGGATGAATTCGCCGTACTCCTTAAAACGGCCCAGTTTATCTGGTTCCATAAAGTAGTTCCCGCCTAACATTAATTTCTGTGAGCTTTATAACATATAAAATGCGATCGCCAGGAATATGTACAACAGAATGGGCATTGATCATTAAAAAGTCAAAAGATTCTTTTGTTTTTAATGAGTGCCTCTTACCTTTTGATTTCCTGTTCCTACTCCCTCATCTCCCCATCTCCCATAACTTACCAGGACAATTTCAAAAATCTGGCTTTGCTGGTCAAAATAAATATTGATTTGATATGAAAATATTGAAAAGTGTGAATTTTATATGAAGAGATAATCTTCACACTTTTTATAGAGACGTAGCAGTGCTACGTCTCTACTGATTTTCAGAGGTGTTTACCGAGAATTTTTGCAAATAATATATATTTTCTTCACGAAGCTGAATTAGATTTTTCAACCATGAAATTACATAATTAGCATAAATTGACCGATGATTTATATGAAAAATCAGTTATTAAGTTACCTGATGCGTGTAAATTTTTAATTTTAGTAAAAATGGTGAAATTGGTCTTAATCAAAACTTCAGAATTTTCATAATTTATTTACACAAAAAGAGGAATTAATGTATATATAAAAATAAATAAAGTATTAAGATCGTTAACAGGTTGAGATAAAATATTATACACATTTTTTAACAAATCTAGTCTGAGACATTTTACTTAAATAATTTAGGCAGAGCAGGCAGGCAAAAGTGTTTACTAAAAGGGTGCAAAGCTACATTCAAATCAAGCTTGAAGAACAAAAGATACAACAAGATGAAACAATATTTAAGCAAGATGGTCAATTCATAGAAAAAAAGCAAGCGAGAGAATTAACAAAAGCATTAAGGCGACTAGCAAACGAAACTGCAAAACGCCAAATTGTTGAAGCACAGTTGCGCCAAAAAACATCAGAATTTACAGCGATTTTACAAGCACTTCCTGATTTATATTTTCGTGTTGATGCTGATGGAACTATCCTGGATTATCGACCAGGAAAAATGCCAAATCTTGATATTCACCAAGGAGTTGAACAGAGCAATAGTTTGCGAGAATGCCTACCAACGGATGTAGGCGATCGCTTCCAGCAAGCAATAACTCAAGTCCTTGCAACTGAATCTTCAGTCAGTTTTGAATATAGCTTACCGCTTCTGCAACGGAACAATAATTTTGAAGCTAGGTTATTACCATTACCAGACCAGCAAATCATAGTTCTTATCCGCAACACCAGCGACAAAGTCCAAGCAGCACGAATAGAAAGCGATGCCAAGTTTCGCACCATTATTGAAAATGCCAATAACGTTATTTTTGCCCTGACCGTTGAGGGAATATTTTCCTACGTTTCTCCTAACTGGACTCAAATTTTTGGGCATGAAGTTGCAGATGTTGAAGGCAAATCCTTTGTTCCCTTTATACATCCTGATGATGTACATATCTGTGTAGATTATTTCCAAAAAATTGCGACAACAACCGAAAAGCAAGACGCAATTGAATACCGGATAAAACACACAGATGGCACTTGGCGATGGCATACAAGTAACTCATCTGCTATTAGAGATGTTAATGGTAATATTCTAAACTTCGTTGGCATTTGCCATGACATCACCGATCGCAAACAAGCAGAAGTTGCACTTAGAGAAAGCGCCCAACGGGAAGCATTACTCAATCGTCTTTCTAACCAGATTCGAGCTTCCTTGGATCTCAATTACATTGTGGAAACCGCAGTGCAGGAGATCCGTAACTTATTCCAGATCGATCGCTGCGCCTTCTTTTGGTATCGACAAGAGGCTGAGGTTCCCTACTGGGAGAGAGTATACGAGGCGAAAAGTTCCCTTTTACCCTGTCTGCTTAACTATCCAGAAGCAACAAATGCAGAAATCGAACTCATCGCCGCCAAAACTTTAAATAGAGAAATCATCCGCATTAATAATGTTGAGACTGTGGGCGATGGCACTGCACAGCTATTTTTGCAGGATTTTGGTTTCACTGCCTTTATGTCGTTACCCGTACACACCCAATCTGGCGAAATAGGTGCATTTAGCTGTGGTTCTTGTAGTGGCTTCCGGCCTTGGCTGGACAACGAAGTAGAATTATTACAAGCAGTTACAGTTCAAATAGCGATCGCCATTGACCAAGCTAAACTTTACGCCCAAAGTCGCACCACTGCCCAAACCGCCCAAGACAAAGCCCAGCAGCTAGAGGCAGCATTACTAGAACTTCAACAAACCCAAGCCCAACTGATTCAAACTGAAAAAATGTCCAGTTTAGGACAATTGGTTGCAGGTATTGCCCACGAAATCAATAATCCCGTCAATTTTATCTATGGCAATATTAGCCACGCCCGTGAATATACTAAAGATTTGTTGCACTTGGTAGAACTTTATCAACAGAGTTACTGCCCACCAACACCAAAGATTCACGAACAAATTGACATCATTGATTTAGACTTTCTCAAGCAAGATTTGCCCAAAATTCTGGATTCTATGAACATGGGAGCCGAACGCATCCGGCAGATAGTTCTATCTTTACGCAATTTTTCTCGCCTTGATGAAGACGGTACGAAAGCAGTAGATATTCATGAAGGTATTGATAGCACCTTACTGTTGTTGCAAAATCGCCTGAAATCCAAACCACGATGTCCTGAAATCCAAGTAATCCGAGACTATGGCAACCTACCACCAGTAGTCTGTCATGCTGGACACATGAATCAGGTGTTTATGAATTTGTTGGCAAATGCGATCGATGTTTTAGAAGAGTCATTTGTCATTAGTCATTTGTCATTACTAAACAACTCTAAACAGATGACTTCTCCCCAAATTCGCATTCGTACCTTCATCCAAGAAGACCGTGTAATCATTAGCTTTGCCGACAATGGTTTAGGTATGACTGAAGAAGTACGCAAACGCTTATTTGATCCCTTCTTTACTACAAAATCTGTGGGGAAAGGTACGGGTATGGGGTTGTCAATTAGCTACCAAATTGTTGTCCAAAAACATGGCGGACAAATTCAGTGTATTTCAGCACCAGGAGAAGGTGCGGAGTTTGTCGTCATGATTCCACTACATGAGCAAGCTTCAACATAAATCCAACTTTAATCTTTTCTTAATCAAAAAGTTAACCTATTGGTTGTTAACTAAGATAAATTCACTTTTTGCTGCAACATTTGAACCCCCCAACAACCTAAAATTTAGAGGAATTGGGGGGATTATTTGTACTAGTATGGGGAATCAAGAGTAGAAATATTACAGTTCAATTGGAATAAAATCCCTGAATACAAGTAAAGTAGAAGGCTGGGATGATACAACCCCAAGGTCAAAATAGTATCACTTACACACGTGTTATCCATCTAAGTCACGTAATTGACATAGATATTCCTCAGTGGTCTGGAGATCCCACAGTAGAATTTGAAACTGTGGCTGAACTGAATAATGATGGCTATTACCTCCGCCGTTTCGCCTTGGGGGAACATAGTGCTACCCATATCAACGCCCCTAATAGCTTTCATAGCTATAGTATGGGAATTGACCAATACCCTGCCCAATCTCTGGTAGTACCTGCGGTGGTCATAGATATTCGCCAAGCCACAGCAGTGAATTCTGATTATGCCCTGACGATCGCTGATGTTGTGGCTTGGGAAGAAGAATATGGTGAGATTCCTAAAGGGTGCGTAGTTATATTGAATACAGGTTGGCAAAAAAAGTGGTTTGATAAAAGTGCATTCCTAAATCATGATGCTCAGGGTATTGCCCATTTTCCAGGGTTTGGTAGCGATGCGACTCAATTTTTACTGAACGATCGCCAAATTGCTGGATTAGGAATTGATACTCATGGTGTAGATCCCGGACAGGATAACAGTTTTGCCACTAATCGCCTGGTATTAGAAAAACCGCGGATTGTTTTGGAAAATCTTACCAATTTGGATCAGTTACCACCAAAAGGTACTACTCTAGCGATCGGGATTCTTCGGTTGCGTGGTGGTTCTGGTTCTCCTGTGGGTGTCTTGGCGTTAGTGCCTTAATTTTTATATCGATATTTGGTTCTCACACCAATTTTTAAGACTAAAGGCTAGTCTAGAAAGCAAGCAAACTTAATATACAAGTTGCAGTAGATTATCAGCCGGGGATTTTTAAGATGACAACTCCGCTATCTTGCCGCAATTACATCGATGGTCAATGGTTGAGTGCTGTAGGGGAAGCAACTTTAGAAAGTCGCAACCCTGCGGATAAAACCGAAGTCGTTGCCACATTCCCGCGATCGCAAGTTAATGATGTAGATACAGCAGTAGCCGCCGCCCGTAAAGCCTACCGGAGTTGGCGTACAGTCCCGGCCCCAGCGAGGGCAGAATACATCTTTCGTGTCGGGGAAATATTACTCCAACATAAAGAAGAACTTGCCCAGTTAATCAGTCGAGAGATGGGTAAACCTCTGACAGAAGCTAGGGGAGATGTGCAAGAAGGTATCGACTGTGCCTTTTACACTGCTGGCGAAGGACGGCGACTATTTGGGCAAACCACACCGTCGGAAATGTCCAATAAATTCGCCATGACTGTGCGAATGCCCATTGGAGTTTGTGCCTTAATTACTCCCTGGAATTTCCCTGTGGCAATTCCTTGCTGGAAAGCTATGCCAGCTTTGGTGTGTGGTAATACAGTCATCCTCAAACCTGCTGAAGATACCTCCGCTTGTGCAACTAAATTGATTGAAATTTTCCAACAAGCAGGTTTACCACCAGGAGTAATTAACTTGGTGCATGGTGTAGGAGAAGAGGCGGGGAAAGCTTTAGTTGAACATCCCAATGTAGATTTGGTATCCTTTACTGGTTCTTCAGAAACCGGTGCTTTTGTTGGCGCTACTTGCGGACGCACTCATAAACGCGTCTGTTTGGAAATGGGTGGTAAAAATGCCCAAATAGTGATGGAAGATGCAGATTTGGAATTGGCCTTAGATGGCGCAGTGTGGGGAGCATTTGGAACAACAGGTCAACGGTGTACGGCCACTAGTCGCCTGATTTTGCATCGTGATATCAAAGAAAAATTTACCACCATGCTTTCTGAGCGTACTAGTAAGTTACGCTTGGGTGCTGGCACTGACCCAAACACAGATATTGGCCCGATTGTCAATGAAAAGCAACTCCAACAGGTGAGCAAGTATTTGGATATCGCCCGTGAGGAAGGAGCAAAGGTTTTAATTGGTGGAGAAATTGCTAGTGAAGGCGAATTGAAAAATGGTTACTTTTTTCAACCAACTATTTTGGATGATGTAACTGCTGATATGCGCGTCGCCCGTGAAGAGATATTTGGGCCAGTAGTGGTATTAATTGAGGTTAATTCTTTTGAGGATGCGATCGCAATTCTCAACAATAGCAATTATGGTCTTTCTTCTTCAGTTTACACCCGCGATATCAACCGGGCTTTTACTGCCATGCGCGACATCGAAGCAGGTATCACCTATATTAACGGCCCTACTATTGGTGCAGAAGTACACTTACCCTTTGGTGGTGTAAAACAAACAGGTAATGGACACCGCGAAGCTGGAACTACTGCTTTGGATGTTTTCACAGAATGGAAAAGTGTTTATGTTGACTTTTCTGGAAGTTTGCAACGCGCTCAGATCGATAACCGCAGTTAATTTTGCAATCCAGCAATTATAAATTATTCTTCACCCAATCTCGAAAATTACGCATAGCTTGACTTCTGCCAATTGTTAAACACTGCTGAACATATTCATTCACTAATTCAATAATTGGGATACCAAGAAAATTAGGACTCAATTCAGATTTTAGATATTTCCCTTCTCTTAGCACAGAAATTTCTAAACCTTGTTGTGTATGTCGCCAAAGTTCAGGAACTCCCAATATTTCATAATTCTCAAATCGAGTCCGAGAAGTAATATCAACTTCGATTGCTAAATCTGGTGGTGGATCTATATTTAAATCAATGCGATTTTTCCCAATGACAGCAGCTTGATTTTGAATATAAAAACTGGTATCTGGTTCTACTGCTTGCCGCATTCGCTCATTTTTAAGTGTCGTAGAACCAAAAGGCTCAAAATCAATTTGGAGTTTGTCTAATAAAATTCTTACTAACTCACCAATATATTCTTTATCTTTTTCGTGTTCTGGTAGGGGAACTATAATTTCTAACCACCCATTACTATAAGAAATCCGGGCGGCACGCCTTTCTCCCATTTCATCTAAAATATTTTCTAACTGCTGCCAACTAATATCTTGGAGTAACATTTGTTGACCAGGTTTAACAATAATTTGTTGCAGTTTTAAAAGCATATAACCTCAGAGAGTTGATGTATTAGCTATTACATCCAGCAGATTAAATCTACAAATCAACTTTATTAAAGTATATCGCCTCTGAGAGGATGTTTGAAAAGTCCTATTGTAGGTATTAAAACGTTCTAGATCCCCCTAAATCCACGCCACTTGCTTCACTTGGGGAGACGCTAATTCTTTCACTAGTGTGCGATCATCGCTCATTTCCCTACAAGCAAAGTTGTCTAATTAGAGACTCTGGTGGACACGCAATATTACTGATTTTGGAATGATGTAAATTTAAATTTTTCAGCCTTTCATTTTATACCGCCCTTGATCTTCCCAAAAGATTATGTTAGGTTTTCATTGAATGAATGTTCAATCAATTAAATATGCAAGGAAAAAGTTCACGACAGCAACAAGCTATCGTGCGACGTGAACACTTGGTAGATACAGCATTAGCGCTGTTTTCCGAGCAAGGTTACGATGCAACGAGCATCAAGCAGATTGCAGCAAGGGCGGGTGTAGCAGTGGGACTGCTATATCACTACTTTCCAAGTAAGAGTGAGGTGATGAGGGCAGTTTGGGAACGGCACAGTTTTTTGCCAGAGCTACGTGCGTTACTTTTGGTCGAGCATGGCGAGGCGGCGGCACGCGTTCTGCAAGAGGTGGCAGAGAACTTTTCGGCTATGCTCGATCGCAAAGAGGCGTTGTTTCGCCTCATGGTGCGTGAAAGCCAGAGTAACCCCGAAGTTGCGGACTGTCTGCACGCCATCGTGGAAGAAGGGATCACGGCGTTAGGAGCTTATCTGGAAAGACGCGTTCAGGTCGGGGAACTGCATCCTCACGATGCTACCTTGACCGCCAGAATGCTACTTGGAACGGTTTTGACCACCCACTTGGCGCGGCTGCCGACTCGCCCGTGGGCGGAAATAGTTGCCCAACTGCTAGACGGCATTAGCTTTCACCCTAACCGACTAAATCTTAGCTAAGACTGACTTTCACTGCGAGGTTAAATACATGGAGACAACAATCAAAACGGACGTTATCATCGTCGGAGCAGGGCCAACCGGGCTTTCACTCGCGGTACAATTAATCCGTTACGGCATCAACTTTGTGATCTTTGACAAAAAAGAAACTACCACAGATTTGTCAAAGGCTCTGGTTGTTCACGCCCGTACCCTGGAGATTTACGACCAAGTGGGTCTAGCACAACAAGCTGTTGCAAACAGCGAGATCGTGCAGAAAGGCAACCTCATGCACGACGGCAAAATCAGCACCCATCTTGATTTTTCCTATTTCGGCGGGCAACTTAGCCCTTTTCCTTTTATGCTAGTTTTTGAACAAAATAAAAACGAGCGTCTGCTTTACGAGCATCTTCAACACAACGGCAAAGAAGTTCAATGGCAGACCGAAATGGAAAGCCTAACGCAAGATGCAAACGGCGTGAAAGCAGTTCTAAAAAACGCCAAAGGCGAAACACAAACCATTGAAGCTCCCTATCTGGTGGGGTGTGACGGTGCAAGCAGCCCAACGCGCCATTTCCTCGACCTTCATTTTGAAGGTTCGACTTACCCACGCCTATTTTACGTCGCGGATGTGGATATGGAGTTCTCAGCAGATAAGGCAACGTTTTACGCCACTCTGTCAGAGAACTCCTTCGTGCTAATCGTTCCCATGCAAGGCGAGAAGCACTGGAGGTTAATCGGCAACCTGCCCGAATATGATGAGAAAGGCGATCGCGAAGTAACCTACGATGAAGTCGAAAACAAGGTCAAGCAATTGGTGCAGCGACCATTAGAGATTACAAACGTGCGCTGGTTTTCGAGTTATAAAGTGCATACTCGTCGCGCCGAGAAGTTCTCAAAAGGCAGATGTTTTCTGGCTGGCGATGCCGCGCACATTCACACACCTGCGGGAGGTCAGGGGATGAATACGGGTATCCAAGATGCTTATAACCTGGCATGGAAGATTGCGTTTGTTTTGAGAGGTCATGCCAAAGATTCGCTTCTGGAAACTTACAACGAGGAACGTCTGGCCAATGCAAAACGGCTCTTGCAGACGACTGACCAGTTTTTTGATGTCGCGGCGGGCGACCAGTGGTATCTACAGTTTTTCCGTGACAATATTTTGCCAAGCCTTGCCAGTGTTGTAACGCGATTTAGCGGAGCAAAAGAGTTTATCTTTCAGCTAGTTTCTGAAATCGGGATAAACTACCGCAACAGTTCTTTAAGTCTGCATCAAAGTGCTTCTCATGGCGAGAGGCTGGGTCAACGATCCTTTGAGGTCAAAGCCGGAGACCGAATGCCCTATTTTCTGGTGGACGGCACTAACGTTTACGATCGCCTCATCGCTCCGAAATTCCACTTACTTGTGTTGTCCAATGGGGAACACGGCTATGAAGATTTGCAAGCGGAACTCGCAAACGAATATGGCGATTTTATCGATTTCAACGTTGTTCCGCTTTACCCACGTGTCGTGGAAATCTTCGGCACTAATCAGCCTTTCAAAGTTCTACTAAGACCAGATAACTACATCGGACTGATCTCTACAGAATTATCCTTGGACGATCTCAAAGCCTACATAAATAAGTTTATCGCAATTGAAAAGAAGCCCAAAACTCTGTCTATTTAGAGCAATGAGAATACAATCTGTTTAGCGTTAGCGATTTCGGCGTTGCTGATTGATGGGATGAATTTTGTTTCGCACCTACGCGTTTAGTCTTACCCTGCGGGAACACCTAAAGGCGTAGGCGCGAAAGTTATTTGTTTATCCTCATCCTCTCCTGATTTTAATCAAATCGAATTATGGTGGTCACAAGTTAAATCTTTTTTACGCAGTTTCGCTCCAACTACAACAGAAATGGTTGATAAACTAATCTCAGTTGCACTCGACTTAATAAATCCTCAACATTTAAGAAACTGGTTTGCTAGTTGCTGCTACTGTACCTCATCGCAGCCGTAAATGCTGTAAAGGAATACGGATAGTAAACTCTGTGCCATGTCCTGGAGTAGAATCAACTTCAATACTTCCTGCATGTTTGTCTACGACAATTTGATAAGCGATCGCCATTCCTAATCCGATGCCTTTGCCCACAGGTTTCGTAGTAAACATATAGTCAAATACTCGTTGCTTAACCTCTTCTGACATACCAATTCCATTGTCATAAATCTGAATCATCACTTGCTTATCATTACTGAGTTCAGTCCGAATACAAATTTGTCTTTGATTATTTACTAATGACTCTTCTATAGCATCGATCGCATTGGCTAGAACATTCATAAACACCTGATTGAGTTGCCCTGCGTAGCATTCTACTAGAGGTAAATCACCGTACTTCTTAACGATCTGAATTTCTGGTTGATTAGGCGTGGCTGTCAGGCGATGATTCAGAATCATCAGAGTGTTGTCTAATCCTTCATTAATGTCTACAAATTTCATATCTGCTTCATCAAGGCGCGAAAAATTCCGCAGCGACAGCACGATTTGACGAATGCGCTTGGTTCCCACTTGCATCGATGCCATTAGTTTGGGTAAATCTTCTGCGAGAAATTCAATATCAAGCTCTTGGACGCGATCGCTAATTTCTGGCGTAGGATTTGGGTAGGTTTCTTCATAAAGCTTGAGCAAATCAAGGATATCTTTGCAGTATTCACTGGCATGATTGAGGTTGGCATGGATAAAATTAGCAGGATTATTGATTTCGTGTGCCACTCCAGCCACCAGTTGGCCCAGACTAGACATTTTTTCGGTGTGGATGAGTTGAGCTTGGGTATTTTGCAATTCTTTCAAGGTTTTGCTGAGTTCCTGCGCCTGCTGGCTAGAAATCAAGGCGCGATCGCGAATTTGTTCATATAGTTGCACCTGTCGCCATGCACCGATTAACCCAACTACGAGCAATCCTCCCAAAACCGTAGCCAAAAGGTTCAACGCCTGCAATGGCGATTCAATATTTTCTTGAGGCACAACTAAAGCTACCGACCAATTTGCTTCTTTCAGGGGAGTATAAGCAATATAATTCCATTTTCCATCCAGTTGAGCAAATTCAATATTTGTGCGTTTAGCTACCATCTTCTGAGTAATTTCAGCTAACCTGTGATTGGGTGATTTGAGGAAACTCTCGGCGGCTTTTTCCGGCGTGCCAATCAGTCGGATGTCGGGATGAGCGATGGGAACTCCTTGAGAATTGAGGGCGAAGGCATAGCTACCCTTACCTTGATGTAAATCGCTAATCACCTCAACTACCCGATTAATCTCAATTCCTCCCATCAACACACCTGCTGGTTTTGTGCCTATTTTGGCAGTAATCGGCGAACTAATCTGAATCTGCAACTTTGTGGATGTGCGTCCAATAATGGGATCGGCGGCTACTGTTTTACCTACCATACTGCGCTGAAAAAATTCTCGATCTTTGACGCTTGTCCGACCTTCTTGAGTATTAATTAATGCACCATCTGGTGCGATCAGCGCCATGAGCAAAAATGTTTGCATCCGCTTCACCTCAGATTGCAAGTAAGGTTCCATCACAGACCAATCTAGCGATCGCACTACAGCAGAATTTGCCAGAGTTTTAATTTCCGTCTTCCGAATGGCTAACCAGTTATCAATATCATTTTGACCTTGTTCTGTTTTTAACAGCGCTTGCTGCTTAAGACTATCGAGCAACAGTCCTTTCACAATGTTGTAACTAATGATAGCGGTGACGCTAATACTAAGGGACAGAATTACCAAAATTGATAATAATACGAAATTACGCGATCGCCATTTCAACCAACGTTTGCGTAACTTAAACATTTTCGTTGCTTTACTCCAAGTTAAAATTTAAAAAGTAAAAAGTAAAAATGCTGAGTAAAGTAGAAAATACTCAGAACAGGCTAAACGCCCCGCTATCGCTAACAGTACTTACTATTGTTTTTGACTAGAGATTTGAATGACAAACTCTGTACCTTGTCCAACTTCTGAGGTGCAGGAGAGTAAACCGCCATGTCCTTCTACTACAATTTGCCGAGCGATCGCTAATCCCAATCCAGTGCCTTTTCCTACAGGCTTGGTGGTGAACAAATGATCGAATACTCGTTCCTTAACCTGCGGTGACATTCCCACACCGTTATCAGCAATCTTAATCAAAATGTGCTGACCTGAGTTTGCTACAAGGGTTTGAATGGTGATGCAATTGGGGTTAGCTAGAATGGCTTCCAAAGTCCGTTCTGTATTGTATTGTTCAAGTGCATCAATGGCATTTGCTAACAAGTTCATAAACACCTGATTAAGTTGTCCAGCAAAGCATTCCACTAGGGGTAGTTTGCCATAATTCTTCACTACATCAATTGCTGGACGGTTTTCATTAGCTTTTAAACGGTGTCTGAGAATCAAAATAGTGCTGTCAATACCTTCGTGAATATCAAAGGGAACTTTATAATCTTTATCTGCTCTGGAGAAGGTTCGCAAACTGGTACTAATGCTGCGGATACGGCTAACACCCAATTTCATTGAGTCTAGCAGTTTAGGTAAATCTTCGCGTAAATAATTCAGGTCGATGGCATCAATTTCATCTTGAATATCTGAGCCAGGATTAGGAAACTTCTCTTGATAAAGATTAATTAGTGCAAACAAGTCTTTGACATAATCTTTAGCTGGTTCTAAGTTACCAGCAATAAAGCCGATAGGATTGTTAATTTCATGGGCAACACCTGCCACCAAATTACCAAGAGCAGACATTTTTTCACCTTGCACCAATTGCAATTGCATCGTTTGGAGTTCTTGCAAAGCTTGTTCTAATTGTTGCTTTTGCTGTTGCAGCAATTGTTGTGCTTGTTGAGGTACAGTGATGTCTTCACATGTGCCAAGGATGCCAAAAACGTTTCCTTCTCTGTCTTTTAGAGGAATTTTATTTGTATTCGACCAGATTTGTTTTCCGTCTGCTTGCTGCAATGTTTCGATAATGTTGAGTTCAGCTTGTCCAGACTCCACGATCTGGCGATCGCACTCTACATACCAATCTGATTCCTCACGAGTCCAAGATAGATCGTAGTCTGTTTTACCAATAACATTTTCTGGGAATTCTACACCTGAAGCTTGAGCAAAGCTATGGTTACAGCCTAAATAAACACTATTGCGGTCTTTCCAGAAAACAGACTGAGGGATATTGTCGATAATTAACCGCAAAAATTGTTCCGTCTTTCCTAAGTTTTCTAGAGTATTTTGTGCTTGCTGATAAAGTCGGGCATTTTCCAGAGAAATTGCAGCTTGAGTGCATAACAAATTGAGAATTTCGATGCGATCGCTACTAAACGCCCCAGCAACCAGATTGTTTTCTAAATACAAAATTCCTAACAATTTACCTTGATGCAGAATCGGCGTACACAGCAAGCTTTTGGGTTGCTGACTAATGATGTAGGGATCGGCGATCAGCATTGGATGGAATGTTGTATCAAGGATGACAGTAGGTTGCAGGGTGCGTTTAACGGCGTAAATTAGGCTATGGGGAACGTCTGCACTATCTTCCACAAAAATGGACTGTAACACCGTTGATTGTTGCCCAATTTGAGCAGTCGCCTCAACTACCAATCTACCTTCTTTGAGCAGTAGTAACGCACACTTATCGGCTCCAGCATTTTCAATCACCACTTGCAGCAGCTTTGTAAGTAATTTATCCAGTTCAATTTCACTCGATAGAGTCTGAGATGCTTTTAAAACTGTTGCCAAATCTAGCATTACTGACGTATTGCTGCTAGATGTTACTGATTGATTAATGCTTGGGTGAAAGGTAGCAATGCTGTCAATATTTGCGAACGTTTCATCGGGCGTGAGTAGCAATCGCCTCTGTTGTAAAATAGGCGCTAGAAGCCTTGGATAACGTTGTTCTAAATCATCAACTTTGGTTTTAGCACCCCAGCAAGTGTAACTATAGTAAGCATTAATCAAATACTCTTGGGCAATGCGTTCTTTGCCCCATTCTAAATAAAACTTGGCTGTGAGTTCATTAGCAAGAGCTTCTTCGTTGAGGTATTCGTTTTCTTTGGCTTTAGCAATGGCGCAATCGTAATACTCAATTGCCTCGGCTTTTGCCCCCAAAACTCGACATTTTTCTGCGATCACTAAAGCATGGCGGTGAGCCTGATTACTTGGTGCATGAGCCGCCCAAGTGCTGAGTTTTTCTTGATGACCCCTCACCCGTTCTATAATGCTGATTTTGTCTGTCTTACTGGCAGTTGGGTAAACCGCTAATCGAACTAGTGCATCGTAGAAGTAAAACAGAGGAAGCATCACTAATCCTGTGACTGCACCCAAATACGGTTCTGCAAGTTTGGCGTTTTCTAACGCTTGTTCATAGTCTTGGAAAAGATAGGAAAGAAAAAGTTTATTGAAATAAACCTGATATAGTCCTGCTCCTTGATTCGTTTTGAGGTAAAGCGGAATTATTTCATCCTCATGGCAGTATTCGCCAAGTAACCGCTCAGGTTCCGGCACAACCTCCAACAAATTGACTAGAATCTGATGATAAATACTTTGTGTGTGCAGACAGGTATTCTGACGCAATTGCTGAATGACCTTACGATGCACTTCTATCGTTTGTCTTAAGGCAGATAGTTCCTGACCACTCCAGTAAGCTGTGTAGCAATAGCACATCAGGCTGAGAGCGACATACTCGATATCACCGCTTTCTAGCCCACTGGCGTAGGCTTGCAAATATCCTTCCAAGGTATATTTTGCAGGTTCTTGCCAATGTCTAAGGAAGCAGTTAAAGGCAAAAATGGTTTTAGCAGTTAGCTTGGGGGCATAGATGCGTTGCATAAGATTCATCCCCAGTTGTCCAAACCGATAGCCTGCGTCAATATCTCCCAATATGGCAACCAAGGTCAACCCACACATTACATAGCCATGAGTCGATTCTGGAGCATTGCCGTATTCTACTGATAAATCGAATTCGGCAAAGATCACCAGGGGCAAAAGCTCAGGAGCAGCTTGATAGGCAGCAGAAATAATGCTGGATAAAATCACCATTGCCGCTTTTTTATCCGGTGCGGCCATCTGGGGTAATTCCAACAAAGATTCGATTGACCTGCCACTGAGCAAGGTTTGGGTGTGCTTCAGTGCCTGTTCGATATCTGCTGGGGTGGGTTGTTCCGGCAAATGCACCCCCAGATGCTTTAGGATTTTTCGTGCTAATTGCAAGGCTTCTAGCTGCTGATGTTGTGCCATGCAAGCCTGAATTTTAATACTGTAGATATTTACCCGATCCAGCCAGGATTGGGCATGATTCAGCACTATCTCAGCTAACTGTTCCATCTGTTCAAAATCGGTGCAGAGGTAAGCTGATTCTGTTGCTCCTTCATACAAGATGAGGGCGAGATTGTATTGGTTGTGCCAGCAATTACTCGTTAGTATGGCAATACCTGTGTTGAAATAGTTTAAAGCTGCTGCATAAGCTGTTGCACCCTTGGCTTTATGTCCAGCTGCCAAGTTTAACTGCGCGAGTTCCTGTTGCTCTTGTTCATCGCAAATTAAAGCGACCCCTTGATTGAGTTGGTTGACGATCGCAAAAATTTTCTCATCTCGTTCATTTGCAGTCGTCGTTTGTTGCAGCAAACGTCCAATGTGCAGGTGAGTAACTTGCTTTTGATTGTCAGGAATTAGTGAATAGGCAGCTTGCTGAATGCGATCGTGGAGAAATTTGTAAATTGTCATTTGTCCTTTGTCATTCGTCCTTTGCAAATCACTAACGACTAATGACGAATCCTGATAAAACTTATAGACTTCATTAGTAGGAATAATCAAACCATCTTGGACAGCTTTCCAAAAATCTGCGGCTGTTTCCATCTGGGATTTTTCATGGACGATCGCTAACGTAGCTAAATCAAATTGATGTCCGATACAAGCCGCTAATTTCAAAACTTTTTGAGTTTCTGGTGACAACTTTTCAAGCTGAATTGCCATAAATTTTACTACATCATCGGTAAGAGCGAGCGATCGCACTTGAGCAATATCACATTCCCAATAACCACCGTCAAAATTAAATGTAATTAGTTGGTCTTGATGTAACGCTTTCAGAAACTGGGTGCTGAAGAAAGGATTACCTTTAGTTTTGCTCAATACCAACTCTGTTAACGGTGTGGCTAAGGCTAGGGAGCAACTCAATGTATCTGCAATCAAATGATTAACTGATGTTTGAGTGAGGGGGGTTAAGGTAATCGTATTGACTGTAGCGCCCAACTTCCCAATCTCCTCCAAAGTCAGCATTAGGGGATGTACTGGGTTGACTTCATTATCTCGATAAGCACCAATTAATAGTAGATAGCCAATGTCAGCTTCGCTCATTAACAAGTGGATTAACTTTAAAGAAGCAGAATCTGCCCATTGCAGATCGTCAATAAAAATTGCTAATGGATGTTCTAGTGCAGCGAAGACTTGAGTGAATTTCAAAAACAGCGAATTGAAGCGATTTTGTGCCGCACTCCCAGATAGTTCCGGCGCAGGTAGCTGTTTACCAATCATACTTTCCAGTTCTGGAATCACCTCAATCATCACTTGTCCGTTCTCACCCAAAGCAGAGAGAATTTTGGACTTCCACTGCTCGAATTGAGTGTCAGCTTCACTCAGCAGTTGCCCGATTAAGCCTCGAAAAGCTTGCACAAAAGCAGAGAAAGGAATGTTGCGCCCGAATTGGTCAAATTTACCTTTAATGAAATAACCCCGTTGTCGCACAATTGGCTTGTGGACTTCGTTCACTACAGCAGTTTTGCCAATGCCAGAAAAGCCTGCTACTAACATAATTTCAGTGCTTCCCTGACTGACTCTCTCAAAGACATCCAATAAACTTTCAACTTCGTCTTGGCGACCGTAAAGCTTTTCTGGGATGATGAAGCGATCGCAAATATCCCGCTCCCCTAATTCAAAGGATTTAATCTCTCCAGTATCTTGCAACTGAGACAAACATTTTTCTAAATCAAATTTCAGCCCTAATGCACTCTGATAGCGATCTTCAGCATTTTTCGCCATCAATTTCATCACAATGTCACAAAGAACTTGGGGAATTTCTTCTTCCCCCCTGCCTCCTAATTCTTCTGGAAGCTTGGCAATATGACAGTGAACCAACTCCATCGGATCGTTAGACTCAAAGGGTAAGTGTCCAGCCAGCAATTCATAGAAGGTAACGCCGAGAGAATAGTAATCACTGCGATAGTCAATTCCGCGATTCATCCGCCCGGTTTGTTCCGGGGAAAGGTAGGCGAGAGTCCCTTCTAAGACATTAGGACTGTGAACTTCTTGGGTTTCTTTAGGTAAAAGAGAGGCAATGCTAAAATCAATCAATTTGACTTGCTGAGTTTCCGGGTTAATTAGGATGTTGGCAGGTTTAATATCTTTGTGGATAACCCGATGGCGATAGAGTCCGTCAAGAATATCGCTCAGAGCGATCGCAATTTCCAAAAACTCTGTCAAACTATATTGCTTATCCCCCGTTTTTCCGTTCATCCAATCTCTGAGGGAAATACCGCCAAAATCCTCCATCACCAAAGCATAGCTGTTGCGGTAAGGTTCCAGGCTGTAGGGACGAACAATGCCAGGTAGGTCAATATTTTTAGCGATCGTGTACTGATTGCGAAATAGCAGCAGTTCGTTGAAGTTGGGATACTCCTGCTGGAGCAGTTTAATTACGACTGGAGTTAGATCGGTTTCTCGAATTGCACGGTAAACTAAGGTTCTAGAACCTGCATAAAGTTGTTCGCTAATTCGATAATTCAAAAGCTTGTCCATCGGCTCAACTGCTCTAGTCATACTTCATCAACTCTTGTTAAATCAGCTATTTAGTTAAAGTAGTTTGCCCAAAAATCAGCTTTTGCTAACGCAATTAGGTTTTGTAACGGAGATTTAACCCCTAAACTTTGTTAAATAACTACAATACAAATTGAGCTAAGATACCCGATGACTCTCCAAGAACTAGAAAATCAAATCCTGGCACTACTTCCAACAGAAAAAGCGGCAATTATCCAAAGCCTAACTCAAACCATCAACATCGGGGCAGAAGGTATCACTACAACACCCGGTATTTGTGGTGGAAAAGCTTATATAGCTGGAACTAGTATTGCAACTTGGCTATTAGTTGAAGCACGTCGCCTAGGAATTACTGAAGTCCAAATTTTGCAAGATTATCCTCATATTGGCGCGGCTGATTTAGTTAATGCTTGGATACATGGAGATGCTTATCCTGAAGAAATTGAAGCTGCGATTCGTGCTAATGAAGTTGCTTAAATCATGGCGCGTTTAGGGACTTCTAAGAAATAAATTATTTAAATAAACGAACCACAGAGGCGCAGAGAACACAGAGAGAGGAGAAATGAGAGGGATTTTGTGTCTGTTTTGGGATATTTTTTATTTGGAAGTACTTTATATGCTGATGAGATGTTCCTACGAAAAGTTAGTGAACTGTTAAGAATAATGGGACATGATGTTTTAAAGGTAATTTGATTCGCGTTGTCCGCCCTACCAGTTAAAAATAATTGGGGCTTGTCTTCAATTTGTTTTGACCTTATCAAGCAAAACTCCCCCAATTTCCGGTAAAATCAAGTTCTGAGGACTGTGGATTTGGGAGAAATTTGGGGTGCCTACACTTGGCGTTAACATTGACCACATTGCCACCATCCGGCAAGCGCGGCGGACGGTGGAACCAGACCCCGTAGCGGCGGCGGTGCTGGCAGAATTAGCCGGTGCTGATGGAATTACGGTGCATCTGCGCGAAGATCGGCGGCATATCCAAGACAGGGATGTGCGGATATTGCGGCAAACAGTGCGATCGCATCTTAATTTAGAAATGGCCGCTACAGATGAAATGCTAGCGATCGCTCTCGATATCAAACCAGATTACGTTACCTTAGTCCCCGAAAAGCGCGAAGAAGTCACAACAGAAGGCGGACTAGATATTACCCTGCAAATTGCTAGAATAGGTGAAATAGTCGATAAATTGCAAAGCGCTAGCATTCCAGTTAGTTTATTTATCGATGCCGAGCCAGCACAAATTGAAGCATCTGTCAAGGTACAGGCACAGTTTATCGAATTGCACACCGGACAATATGCTGAAGCTAAAGATGAAACAAATCGCCATCGAGAATTAGCCATATTAGCTAAAGGTTGTGAACAAGCGATTCAAGCTGGATTGCGAGTTAACGCTGGTCATGGGCTAACCTACTGGAACGTCTATCCCGTAGCGGCGCTTCCAGGCATGGAAGAACTGAACATTGGTCATACCATCATCAGCCGGGCAGCATTAGTAGGTATAGAAAGGGCAGTCCGCGAGATGAAGCAAGCTATAAGAGGGAATGGGGCATAGGGAATTGGACATTGGGCATTGGGCATTGGGCATTGGGCATTAGGTTATTAGTTCTTCTTTGCAATTTCCTAGTCCCCAGTCCCCATTCCCGTATCTTAGAAAGAGGGTTGTCACTGCGAAATCTAGAAATTGGGATCAAATCTTCAGCAAAAACTTCTATGAGCGCAACACAATCTAACAACTTGCCACTTTGGGTACAGGATAGAGATAAAGTGATAGCAGAAAGCACTGATGTCGAGTGGCGCTATCAGACACCGCCTGATTATTCTCGTTCCAAAGAGAATCTCGCCCAAGAAAGTATCCACAATCACCTTGAAGGTACACTAGAAGCGATCGTGCAGAACTTGGTGCGAACCTTCGAGATGGAGGTATCTTTCAAAGCTAACCCGCAACAGTGGTTATCTATTGTCAATGAACAGTTTCGCGTGAGTACCAACGGGGGGGTAGAGTATACAGCAGCAGATGTATCAGCCCAAGGTACTTACAATTTATTTATGCCTGATTCAGAGCATTACAAAGCTTCAGAAGAAAGCTTTGAATCATCTGCAAAAGTCTTCCATACAACATTTCCTCAAGGATTTCCTTGGGAGGTGCTGGAAGTTTTCTCAGGGCCACCAAATGTCACATTCAAATGGCGGCATTGGGGACATTTTAACGGAGAATACAAAGGCCATGCACCGACTGGAGAGACAATAGAAATTATCGGCATGAGCATTGCAAAAGTTACCGATGACTTAAAGGTTATTTCCTTAGAACACTACTTCGACAATAATCTGTTCTTGGAAAAGCTAACATCTGGTGGCAAACAGACAAATGCCCAAAAACCGACAAGTGCTTGTCCGTTCAGTTCTTGGTTCAAGAAATCTCACAAGAGTTAGTTCGTAAGGGTACAGAATGTAGTACTGTGCCCTTACATGATTCACACAGCAACCAAAGGATGAAAATGCAAACATACTATTACGTTTTGGCAAGTCAACGCTTTCTTCTCCAAGAAGAACCCATACAGGAAGTTATCAAAGAACGGACTCGTCACTACCACGAACAAGAAAAACAACTAGATTTTTGGTTGGTTGAACAACCAGCTTTCTTGGAAGCACCCGAATTTGCACAGCTAAAAGCAAAGTGTCCCCAACCAGCAGTAGCAATTATTTCTACAAATCCCCAATTTATTACTTGGTTAAAACTGCGTTTAGAGTACGTCATCACTGGAGAATTCCAGGCTCCTTCTGAGACAATACCAGATGCTTTGGCATCGTTGGCTACCGTATCTTAGATAATTGGGCATTGGGCATGGGGCATTGGTTAATCATCAATAGATTCTTCTCCTCCAGTCCCCAATCCCTAATTTTATTTTTGAGTTACAAAATATATTTTGTAACACTCCTTGCATTCCCATACTGAAGTAGCTAGGTTTTCAGCTTTTTTCTTATAAAATCTTCTAGGACACCTTGATTTACATAATCTAACTTTTGTGCATAGATTTCAGATTTTACCAAGTGTTTTAGGATTAGCTATCGCAGGGTTGATTGGTGGCATGAGTTCTGTTTTTGCTCAACAAGCCATTCCTATTTGTCAACCACCGACTTCGGGTGAGTATCTTTTATTAGTAGTCAGTCCCACAGCAAACAATCAAAAGCAGTTGCGTAGTGCTTTACCGCCAGAACTGAAGACCATTACCTGCAAATATCTCAACGAAACTGTGACGCGAATCGGGGGTTTTAAAAAAATTGATGATGCCAATCGATGGGCAAGGTATGTAAGTAATATTGTTGGCTTGTCTGCCATCATCACCACTCGACCGACAACAGCAGATGTGCAGCCACAGCAACAGGCACAGCAACAGCCACAGCCACCTCAGCAGACAGTTTATAATCCTCAAGCATTAGGAGAGGGTTATGCAGTGTTGGTAGATTATTACAACCGTCCTGAACTAGTAAATAGCGTACAGCAAGCAGTAGGAGGTAACGTAGGTTTTGTTTCTTATGGACAACGCCCTTATTTGCTAGCAGTATATACAACCAACCAAAGTGAAGCATACAACACATTACAGAAGCTGAACAATGGCGGTTTTGTTGCCAGCATAGTAGATAGTCGTAAGGTGATTCTGCTGCGCTCAACTGTGCGCTTGTAGTGATATTAACTTTTCTGAAAGACTGATGCGATCTACCGAGTTGGTAATTTGTCAGTTGACAAATTACCAGTTACCAATTAAAAACAGTCGCTCAAACAAAGATTCATTGGCCTAGCTTAATAAGCATACCTAGCTAACCAATAGATAGTTATACCCAAAGCCGACCCAGCTATTACCTGAACTGGTGTATGTCCGAGTAATTCTTTCAGACGGTCTTGGCTAAAGTCTGGTTTTTCATGAAATAATTCATCAATCATTTGATTGAGGATGCGAGCTTGCTTACCAGCTGCTTGACGAACACCGGCTGCATCATACATAACGATGATGGCAAAAACTATCGCAACGGCAAAATCAGGAGATGCCCAACCCAATGTTTGCCCCACACCAGCTGCTAGAGCTGTAACTAAAGCTGAATGGGCACTGGGCATACCTCCGGTTGTCACCAAAACACGTACATTGAGTTTGCGATGTTTGACGATCTCGACTACGAGCTTTAATGCTTGAGCAATTAAACAAGCTACCAGAGCAACCAGCAGCACCCGGTTGTCTAAAATGTTGCCTATGTCCTGCATGGTATTTTGGTTAGGTTAGTAAATATTAGCAGCAGTTGTTGGTTGAGGAAACATTTAGATTCAACCCAAAGTCCAAAATTAACCTAGTACATCATGGCGAAAACAGACCAATTATTCAAAATCGCCTAAAAGCCGATCGAATAAGCTTTTTGAATTTTGAATTTTGAATTCTGCTGGGCGGTAGTAGTACAGCATCGTGTAAATAAACCACCCACTCCCAATGAATGAAACCCTTGCGGTATAAGAATTTATCATGCCACAAAGCGTTGCTAATTATTGCGGCTGGTAATAAAATGAGCGATCGCTTTGAGTTGCTTGGCTTTCTCCCCAAATGGTTCTAATTCCACACAAGCTGCTTCAACTAGCTCTTGGGCTTTTGAGCGCGATTCTTCAAGTCCCCAAAGGCTGGGATAGGTCACTTTCTGGGCTTTTTGGTCTTTACCAGCTGTTTTACCTAATTGCTCTTGGGTAGAAGTGATATCCAAAATATCATCTATGATTTGGAATGCTAGCCCAATATTTTGAGCATAACGGGTCAATCGCTGCACATCTTCAGGTGATGCCCCAGCGACGATCCCACCACAAACTACAGAAGCTTCCAAAAGGGCGGCCGTTTTGTGTTTATGAATAAAATTTAGCGTTTCTAGGGAAATATCGGATTTACCTTCCGACTCTAAATCGACAACTTGACCGCCAACCAAACCAGCTGCCCCCAGCGCCCTACCAAGACGGACAACTACCTGCAAGACTAGCTCTCTCTTAACGCTTTGGGGGGTTTCAAGGGCAACAAACTCAAAAGCGAGTGCCAACAAGCCGTCCCCAGCTAAGATCGCCACATCTTCGCCATAGACTTTATGATTGGTCAGCTTTCCCCGCCGATAATCGTCATTATCCATCGCCGGGAGATCGTCATGAATCAACGACATTGTGTGGATCATTTCCACTGCACAAGCTGTTGGCATTGCCATTTCAATAGTTCCACCGATCATTTCACAGGTAGCAAGACAAAGAATAGGACGTACACGCTTGCCTCCAGCTAATAATGAATAGCGCATCGACTCATAAATCTTTTCTGGATAAATGATGGGGATAGCCCGATCTAAAGCATTATCGCAAAGCTTTTGTCGCTCTTTTAGATAGACTGCTAAGTTAAACGTGGCTTCCTCTGGTGGTATCTTTTGAACGTTATCAGTTGCTACCATTCTTTAATTCCTGACATTTTGGGATTTTCGTCTCATACGTCACAATTTTAAGGTGCTGTGGCGCTGAAATAAATGAAGAATTAGGAGTTAGGAATTGAGAGTTGGCAGTTATGAGTTAGGAGTTAGGATTAATAACTCTTAACTTTTAACTCCTCACTCTCTTTTTTTTCTTGCCGCTCTGGAATAGCTATTAAATGTATTTTGCAACAATATGGCTACAGTCATAGGGCCAACACCGCCAGGGACGGGAGTGATAAATCCTGCTATAGCAGCTGTTGATTCAAAGTGGACATCGCCAATTAAGCGACTTTTGCCACTAGCATCAGTGACGCGATTCATTCCCACATCTACCACAACAGCACCTGGTTTTACCATATCAGCAGCGATCAATCCAGGACGACCGACTGCTGCAATTAGAATATCAGCATTTTGGGTGATGGCTTTCAGGTCATGCGATCGCGAGTGAGCGATCGTGACTGTGGCATCAGCTTCTAATAACATCAATGCCATAGGTTTACCCACCAAAATACTGCGTCCCACGACTACTGCCTGTTTTCCCTGCAAGGGAATCTCATAAGCTTCTAAAAGCCGCATTACACCAGCCGGAGTACAGCTGCGTAAACCAGTTTCTCCCCGGACTAATCGCCCCAAATTAACTGGGTGTAATCCATCAGCATCTTTATCCGGATCGATTTGATGTAGCAGAGTCACAGCATCCAAGTGGTTAGGTAAGGGTAGCTGCACCAAAATGCCATCCACCCGTTCATCTTGGTTTAGTGCAGCTATGACCTCTTCTAACTCTTCAAGGGTTGTTTGGGCCGGAAAATGCTTACCAAAAGAGGCGATGCCAACCTTAGCACAGGCTTTTTCTTTATTGCGGACATAAGCGGCTGACGCTGGGTTATCGCCAACCATCAACACTGCTAAACCTGGGGGTCGTCCAATTTTTGGTTGTAATTCTGTAATAGCAACAGAAAGTTCTTGCTGAATTTTTGCTGCTATTGCTTTACCATCAAGAAGTTTGGCAGTTTTTGTTTCCATAAAAATTCCTAACTAATCTATAATTCGCCTTTTGTCCGAAGTCTGGAGTAGAAATATTGGCTATTGACTTTTAGTTATTAGTGTGTATCTGTTTGATGTCGTAGCGTTTCTCTCAGAGTAAAACCATAATGCTTATTTTCTCAGATTGACAGCTTTATCTGAAGAATAAAGAATTGCAGGATGAAATTCAGAACATTTTTTGCTCAGTTGAGAGTGTGTTTCTGAAACCGCAGAGAATATTATAGATGGGAACTGACCTGATGAAACTGGCGACAAACCAAGCAGTGAAGCAAAAATTTGCTCAATCGATGGCTTTCATGCAACAAACAAAAAATTTGTCCCTTTCGTTCTTGTGCGGACACAGTATTGTTCCCTACCGCCTGGGGTTGATTTTTTTATTGGTGGTGGGACTTTCTAGTTGTGGTAGTTTAACCTCACCTGGGTTAAATGGGACTAATTTTAAAATTGGTACCAATGTCACCCCAATTCGAGAAATTAAACCAGAACAAGACAATCAGGCTACAGTTTACATTCAAGGTCAGGTGGAAAAGCAAGCTCCTTTAATGAAGCAATGGGCTTATCAAATTAATGACTCCACTGGCAAAATTTGGGTTGTCACCAATCAAAAGAATCTGGGTAAGGGAGCGCAAGTGGTAATTAAGGGTAAAGTTCGCTACCGAAGTATCCCTTTAGGTGGTAAAGAATTGGGGGAAGTTTATCTAGAAGAAGAATAATCAGCAATTAAAAATTAATATATGAACAATCAACCGGTGCATGTAGCGATCGCAATTCTCTATCAAAAAAACAAGTTTCTCATGCAACTACGCGACAACATCCCCGGTATTCTCTACCCTGGTTATTGGGCGCTATTTGGCGGTCATATCGAACCTGGTGAAACGCCAGATATAGCAGTGAAGCGAGAAATTTTAGAAGAAATCGGCTACAACCTACCACCCTTTGTTGAATTTGGCTGTTATCCCGATGAAAGAGTTGTCCGTCATGTCTTTCATGCACCACTCTTGGTGGAATTAAATCAACTGGTTTTGAATGAAGGCTGGGATATGGGATTATTGACCCCAGAAGATATCCACCAAGGTAACTGTTATTCGCAAAACGCTGGCGAAGTCCGACCTTTGGGAAATATGCATCGGAGAATTATGTTGGATTTTATGGGGATAAATTCTTAATGGGGATTGGGGATTGGGGATTGGGCATTTGGTTATTAATTTAGTTATTCTTTATCTCCCTGCCCCCTGCTTCCCCTGCCCCCTGCTCCCCTGCTCCCCTGCTCCCCTGCCCCCCTGCTCCCCTGCTCCCCAATCCTAGAAGCCAAAATAAAGTTATAACTCTTGTGGAGTAATCACATAATGCAATCAGCAAACAAACTACCGCGATGGTTAACTATCGGATTGGCATTTCCTATTGCTATTCTCAACGGTTGGCTATTGATCCAGGTTGTACAGTATTTTCAACCCTTAGTCAGCATTATTGCCGCCGCCATCCTACTGGCTTTTGTCTTGAACTATCCGATCCAGTTTCTGCAAGAACAAGGGGTAAAACGTAATTTAGCGATCGCAGGAGTGTTGCTTCTAACTCTAGTGATTTTAGTTGCTTTAGGCATCACCTTGGTTCCTCTGATTATTCAGCAACTCAACGAGCTAGCCAATATTTTGCCCAGTTGGATTGATTCTGGGACTCAGCAACTGCAAGCTTTCCAGGATTGGGCGTTAAGTCAACAACAACTTCCCATTAATTTAAGTGGTTTATTCACCCAAGTTCTCGATCGATTATCTAACCAACTTCAGTCTTTTACTGGTAGAATCCTTGGTTTTGCCGTCGATACTATTGGTATTGTTCTCAACGTGTTACTGGCGGTAGTGCTGACTGTCTATCTAATATTAAACGGCGAGCGTCTTTGGGACGGAATATTTCAGTGGTTTCCCCATAACATTGGGTTAAGATTGCGGGAATTACTGCGAGAAGATTTTCAGAATTACTTTATCGGTCAAGCAACATTGGGAGCCGTGTTAGGTGTGACAATTACACTGGCATTTGTGGCGCTGCGAGTTCCCCTGGCTTTGCTTTTTGGCCTCGGTATTGGTTTGTTTTCTCTCTTCCCCTTTGGTACAGGAGTAGGTATTGCCATAGTCAGTCTTTTGGTGGCGTTGCAAAACTTTTGGTTAGGAGTTGAAGTCTTAGGTGTAGCTGTTGCAATCGACCAAGTTAATTCTAATTTTGTTGCACCTCGAATTCTTGGCAACTTGACTGGTTTAAATCCTGTGTGGGTGGTAATTTCTTTGCTGTTAGGGGCAAAATTAGGAGGATTGCTGGGTTTGCTAATTGCAATCCCGATTGCCAGTTTTATCAAGGGGACAACAGATAGTTGGCGGGCTGGAGAGTTTAATAAGATAGATGATATTGTGTCAGAGCCTGTTACGATAACAACTGAAAAAGCAGGAACTTATAGTTAGAATGCAATCTGTAAGTGAAGGAAAACTGCTGATTGTTTTTCGGACTAATTTTTTCCCGCTCCTTTTTCTAAATAAATTCCGAATTTAGGTGAACTGGGATTGCGATCGCGAACTCAGTTCCTTGGCCAAAAACCGATATGCACTCCAACTGACCACCGTGTTTTTCCACAACAATTTGATAGCTGATAGATAGACCTAATCCAGTTCCTTTCCCAACGGGTTTAGTTGTGAAAAAAGGATCGAATAATCGCTTTTGCAAACTCTCTGGAATCCCAGGGCCATTATCGGAAATACGAATAATTACTTGATTGTCATTGCTTAATTGAGTCCGAATGCAAATTTCTCCTTTATCTATTAATAATGATTCTTCGAGAGCATCAATAGCATTTGCCAAAATATTCATAAATACCTGATTAAGTAACCCGGCGTAGCATTCTACTTGGGGAAGTTCGCCATATTCTTTAATTATGTTGATGCTTTTACCGGTTTGGTGGTTTTGGAGACGACTTTGTAAAATTACTAGGGTGCTATCAATACCTTCATGGATATCAACTAATTTTTTCTTAGATTCATCCAGACGAGAAAAGTTTCGTAAGGAAAGAATAATTTGCTCGATTCGCTTAGTCCCAACCTCCATAGAAGTGAGAAGACGGGGGAGATCGGTAGTTAAAAAATCTAGTTCAATTTGTGCGATCGCAGTTTTAATTTCCGTTTCTGGTTCAGGATAACATTGTTGGTATAATTTAATGAGATTGAGTATATTTTGACTATATTCGATGGCGTGGACAAGGTTCCCAGCAATAAAGTTGACAGGGTTGTTGATTTCGTGGGCAATACCAGCAACGAGTTGTCCTAATGCAGCCATCTTTTCATTTTGAATTAATCGCGTATAGTTTTGCTGAAGATCGCAAAAGCCTGCTTTGGCAATTCTAGATTGTTCTTCTACCTGCTGTAGATGAACGAGTGTTAATACATGAATTTGGGAGTAGGCTAAGAGTAATTGATGAAAATCAACCACCTTATATTTTCCAGACGTAGTTTTAACTAAAATCGGCTCATAGGTGATTTTGGGTGGTTGTTGTAAAGTTGCCTGAGTAGCATTGACAATGAGCGTATCTTCAGAAAAGACTAATATCTCTGTCTGGAAAAACTTGTGAAGAATTCTAATCGGTTTTATGGAAAATAGTGCCAAACTGTAGGGATAGCTCATCTGCTCAAAAAATTTCCGCCGAGAAATCATCCCTACATATTGTTGATTATTATTGAGGATAATTCCTGGTAATAAAGGCTCTTGCTTAAAGAGGATAGCTAAATCATTGCCGGGACGCTCTACTTCGATGTGAACTTGCCAAGAGGGTAATTCCTGCAAAGTTGATTCTAATTGCAAGTTCGGTTCATCAGCTTTTGTTGTACCACCAATAATGGGCATAGTCTCATGTCTTGACTGCCGAAGTAATATTTCTGGTAACATTATGAATACCCGTCTCTATAATTTCAAAGTTCATCAATCGTTACAAACTTATCTTTCCCAAATTGCTGTCCAAAGTTCACAGTGTAGATGTGGGAATATAGAGTACTTCGGCAAATCCAATATTTTGATGACTGCGTAGATGTTTAACTATTTGTGAATTTGGCAACTTAGAAATTCAATCTAGCCATTTATCTATTAAATAAGAATAATTTAGGACTTACGCACTGTACAAACGAATTCTTTTGTGCGTTGACGTAAATGGGTCGTTCCAGCCTTGGCCATTTTGGCTTTTCTGTCAATACGTAAGTCCTAATTTTATGAATGCACTAAATGTAATACATGAGTTCTTTCTGCTTTCGGATCGATCTTCGTTCACAAAGCTCTTGGAGTGTATATTTTTCCAAAACGGAGTTAGCAGCCTGACGTGCTTCCTGCCAGACTTCCTGAATTAGCTCACCTTCTACCGTGTTGGGAGTCGGCTCACCATCGGATACAACAATATCTGACCCTTCCATACAGCTAAAAGCATCCAACACTGTAATCTTTCCAGGGTCTCGGGCTAGAACATAGCCACCTTTGGCTCCGCGTATACTGTTAATTAAGCCTCCACGCCTTAATGTTGCCAGGAGTTGTTCTAAATAGCGGTTTGGTATGTCTTGTAAGACCGCTATTTCTCGAATTTGTAGGGCTTCACCGTTAGGGTAGCAGGCTGCTAACTCTAACAGGGCTAGAAGTGCGTATTCTGATTTGTTAGAGATTACCACAGGCGTAACATTTTAAACTCACACTTAAATATACAAAGTCCTTGAGTTGCTTTTCCTAAGCTATTGTTAAGAAAAACTTTACAATCAACTTATTATTGACCGGCTAACTCTAGTTTAAAGACCTTCAAGCATAGAAGCAATTATATTTTATTTTTAATTTCATAAATAAAAGTGGTTATTGTACAGTCTTTTGAAGGTTGAATTGACTCAAAGGATTACTCTGTCTTGGTTTCAATCCATTAGAAAGCAACAAAAATCAATAGCAAACCAATCAGAGATAAAAGCAGTATTAATTAGTGCAAACTGTTACACATACAAATTTGTCGAAAATGGCAGAATGACTGTAAAGGTAGTTCCTGTACCGATCGCACTTTCGACAATAATCTCGCCGCTATGTAAATCTACAGCCTGCTTGACGATGGACATCCCTAGTCCCATTCCTGGGATATTGTCTGTATTACTGGCACGATAGAAGGGTTCAAAGATGTGTTCAATATCAGAAGCAGGAATGCCAACACCAGAATCTTGAGTTTGGAATATAGCTCGATCGTTGGCAGTGGTGACAGAAAACTTAACTGTGCTACCAATGGGAGAGTATTTTAGACAATTCGACAATAAATTACTTAAGATTTGCCGTAGTAGTTTTGCGTCTAAGTTAGCTGGGGTGCATTGGCACTCACTGCTAAAAACGATCGCATGTTGGGAGCGATCGCTCTGTTTTAACTCTTCTAATAAATCGCGGCAAAATTCCAGCAAATTTAGAGGTGTGGGATTAAACTCTAACTTGCCTGTTTCATCTTGATTCAACACTGATACATCATTCAGCAACTCGGTTATATGCATAACAGATGTTTGAATGCGACGCAGGTGAATCTGTTGTCGCTCGTCGCTCCAGAGATGGCGATAATGTTCTAGTAGTTCGGCAGAAGAGTGGATGGTAGCCAAAGGGTTGCGAAACTCATGGGAGGTGGTAGTGAGCAAGCGGGATTTAAGTTCACTAAACTCTCTTTCTTTGGCAAGCGCTTGTCGCATCGCCTCTTCTGCCCATTCCAGCTTGGCTTGGGTGCGCTTGCTTTCGCTAATATCCCGCAATAGCCACCGCAGACCGACTAAGTTACCTTGTTGATTACGGATAGCAGCTACCTTTACTGCAACACTAATAATGGATGTTTTGTCACGCGGTCGCAGGTTTACTTCCCACTCTTGCATTTTCCAGTTTGGAATTGCGGCGCGATCGCGCAGGTGATTCAGTTTTAAATGAAAAGCAATCAGTTCTTTCTCAAGCACAAAATTTGCAAGAGGTTTGTTTAACAGGAAATTCTTTGAGGTGTTCAACAGAGTATTTGCAGCAGAGTTAGCCTCTTGAATTACTCCTTTTGGATCGGTTACTAAATAGGCATCTGGTACTTCCTCAAATAGTTCCTGGTAGCGTTGACCTTGTGCTATTAATGACTGTTGAGCGCTGGATAATTCTTCATTCTGTTGCTGTAAGTCTTCATTAGCTATTTGCATTTTTTCCAAAGCTAGGTAGAATTCGTTGAAAACATCTGTGACGAGTTCAATATCTTCCTGTGCTTTTTGCTGTTCACTCTGGCGTTGCAAAAGGGCGACGCGCTGACGCATAAGCTGAATCTGTAAGGCTAAATCGTCCAAATTCACGCTCTTACTCCTAATTTGGATCTCTAAGCTTGGGTTTTATTTGAGATTCTCTACTTGGACGATCTTAGCTTTTGCTGTTCAACAGTTATTTGGAAGTCCCTGAATGTTTTTGTCTGGCAATGTCACTAAATTTGGTTCTTAAATCTGCCCATTTGATACCTGCTAGGCTGGGTAATACAACATGAGCGGCTCCAACTCGTTCAACGGGGCCGAGTCCTACTGCCCACATTCCAGCAGCTAGAGCCGCCTCAACGCCTGCTGTGGCATCTTCTACAACTACAGATTGCGTTGGTTCGATTCCTAGCTGTTTGGCTGCGTACAAAAATAGTTCGGGTGCTGGTTTGGGTTGCTGTACGCTGTAACCGTCCGCGATCGCATCTACTTTATCAGCAATGCCCAATCGCTCAATTACTGTCTGGGCATTTTTACTAGCTGAACCAATGCCGATTTTAATCCCAGCTTGTCGCAGTTCATCCAAAAGAGCGATCGCACCTGGTAACAAATCCTTGGATGTCATATTTTGAATCAATTCCACATAGTATTGATTTTTGCGCTCCATCATCTCTAGGATTTGAGCTTCTGTATATGGTCTATCCCCAAGAATCAGCATGAGGGAAGCACGACGAGATACACCCCGCAGCGCTTCGTTGTCTTGCCGATTAAATGGTATTCCCTCTTCATCTGCTAACTTCTTCCAAGCTAGATAATGAAGTTCTGCTGTATCTGTTAGCACACCATCTAAATCGAAGATGAATCCTTGGATGTTGGATGTTGGGGGATTGGGGAC
>NZ_JBALBW010000030.1:0-67292 GCF_036919895.1 Nostoc sp. | reverse complement strand
TGTCACTAGGAGTCCTCTTATGCTCAAGCAAGCAACTCCAAAACTATTTTTCTCACTGCTGCTACTGTACTAGTTAGTCACGCAAAGTGCTGTAATCAGGAAAAATTACGAAATAGCTCTAATATCCGTTGTCGCACTCGTTCTATAACTACTTCCTCCTCATCGGATGTTTTTTCGCTCTTTTTCTGATGAGTGATTGTTGGTCAACCCTTTTTTGTTGGCTTTGATGTCTGGCTGACCAAGTTCTCCTTTCAGGCTGTTGAAATCATCTTTGAACTATTGATTTTCTGCTTGTAATTGCTCTATGAGGTTCAGTAATATTTCTACTGTTCGACGCATTGATTCGTCTGCAATCCCTTTTGGCTCGACGGTTTACAGTATCTCTTCTCCCGATTTCTTCCTCAAATCCAGCTTTTGCGTCATGTGTCATATTTGATTATATTGTGTGTCCCTCGCGTACCTTATTTTTCTCGCCTGCCCCTACTTATTGAGCCGATACAAAAAAGTTTTGTCTAGAAACGATCGCAATTTTATTTAATTTATGAAAATTGTAAGGCTCAGATTCCCGGCTTCCCTAAGGTGTTGGGAATTTTATTATTCAGTTGCATGAATAAAATATACCTGGATTAGTTCAGATATAATAATGACTCATTCTTTGTTGTCCTAAGTGGAGAAATTAATGGGTCGCGCCAAAAAGGTTGTCCTAGCATATTCTGGTGGAGTGGATACTTCCGTCTGCATCCCTTACCTTAAAAAGGAGTGGGGCGTGGAAGAAGTGATTACCCTAGCAGCAGATTTAGGTCAGGGAGATGAATTAGAGCCAATTCGAGAAAAAGCTCTGAAATCGGGTGCAAGTGAATCACTCGTGGCGGATGTCAAAGACAGCTTCGTTAAAGATTACGCTTTTGGAGCGATTCAAGCCAACGCCCTTTATGAAAATCGTTATCCTCTAGGAACTGCTCTTGCCCGTCCACTGATTGCTAAAATATTAGTAGAAACGGCTGAAAAATATGGTGCTGATGCGATCGCTCACGGTTGTACCGGCAAAGGTAACGATCAGGTTCGCTTTGATGTCTCTGTAACTGCCCTGAACCCCAACCTGAAGATCCTCGCACCAGCAAGAGAATGGGGCATGAGCCGCGAGGAAACGATCGCTTATGGTGAGAAGTTTGGTATCCCCTCACCAGTCAAAAAATCTTCTCCTTACAGCATTGACAAAAATTTACTCGGTCGTAGTATTGAAGCTGGTTTACTCGAAGATCCTTCATTTGAGCCACCAGAAGAAATTTATGAGATGACCAAAGCGATCGCTGATACTCCCAATGAGCCAGAGTACATCGAAATTGGTTTCCAAGGTGGTATTCCCACAACCATCAACGGCATAGCTAAGAAGCCAGTTGAGCTAATTGAACAACTCAATCAGCTTGTAGGAAATCACGGCATTGGACGGATTGATATGATTGAAAACCGTCTGGTGGGAATCAAATCGCGGGAAATCTACGAATCACCCGCGATGCTGGTGCTAATTCAGGCACATCGGGATTTAGAAAGCTTGACCTTGACAGCAGATGTCACCCATTACAAGCGTGGTATTGAAGAAACTTATAGCCAAATCGTTTACAACGGTCTTTGGTACAGTCCACTCAAAGTTGCACTGGATGCCTTTATTCAAAAGACACAAGAGCGAGTCTCTGGAACTGTGCGAGTGAAGTTATTCAAGGGTAACTCTACGATAGTTGGGCGTTCGAGTGATAATTCCCTCTATACTCCCGATTTGGCAACCTACGGAGCCGAAGACAAATTTGATCACAAAGCTGCTGAAGGCTTTATTTACGTTTGGGGACTACCAACTCGCATTTGGTCGCGGCAAATTAAAATTTAGGAGTAATTTAGGAGTTAAAAGTTAGGAGTTAGGAGTTAAAAATACAAAATATAAAAGTAAAAAAATAACTTTTTACTTTGCTCCTCGCTCCTCATCCCTGACTTTTTACTCTTCACTACTCGCTTCTTTAACTTGGCGAGACTCCAACCACAGGGGTACAACAATTAAGGCAGTGATAATTAGTAAGGCTGCGATCGCAAATTGACCCACCCAAGCAACCAATTGTTCTAGAGAAATAATTTTCCCAGCAAAGAAAGCTAATGTCACCATCACACTAGCCCAAGCAGCTGCTCCTAAAAAGTTGTATAAAAAGAATTTTCCAAAAGGCATTTCAGCTATACCAGCTAGTGGTGCAGCAAAAACTCGCAATAACGCCAAGAAACGTCCGAAAAATACAGCTTTAGCAGCATTTTGACTAAATTGATCTTTAATAGCCAGCAGCCGCACTTCAGAAATCCGAAATATGCTACCAACTTTTACCAGAAAAGGCCAACCACTAAGTCTACCAATCCAATAGCCACAAGTGCCACCAATTACAGCACCCATAATTGCATCACCCAGAACCAGCCAGAAATTTAGTTCATCGCTGCCAGCTAAAAACCCGCCCACTAAGGTCACGGTTTCACCAGGAAGGGGAATGCCTAAATTTTCTAGCAAAATTCCCAAAAAAATTGCCCAATACCCGTAACTATGGGCCACTTCCTGGATATTTTCTAGTGAAATCAGTTCTAAAGACATTCCGCACCACCGTCTTTACAAATTTTTACTTTTACTATATCTTTGCTTGTTTTTGAGCGGGGTGTCAATTAAACCGCTATATTTACTAATTAGGTCGTCATTTTAATTCTGAGTAATCCATAGTTCAAACTCTATGGAAACTATTAATTTTTGAATATTAGTTATATGTATAAATATTAGCATTTAATACCACAATTTGATTTTATTTAAAAATAAATAAAATTAAATTACAAAAACTTTATATTTTTCTAGTTAAATTATAAAAATTTCGTAAAAGATACGGTTGATACCGAAATTATGAGGTCGTTATGCCTATATTTATGAAAGTTATCACAAATTATACGACATGAATACTGAAATAATCCCTCTCAATTGCACGGCTGCAATCCCCTAAATATCAGGGTAAACAGCCATTTCGCCATTGAAAGAGAAGAAGTATTTATGTCATTTTTCGATTTTTAGTCAAGTGTTCTAATTACCCTGTTCAATTTATGATTCTCACACAAGAACTTCAAGTTATTTTGTTTAAATCCCAAGGAAGCATAGATTTAGAAGGCGGCAAGGCTTTGAGCGAACAGATGGCTGGAGTAGTGCCTCAAGCTCATCAACTCTGGGTCATCGATCTAGCAGAAGTTAATTTCATGGACAGTTCTGGGTTAGTTCCTTTGGTAAAAGGATTGAAAGCTGCACGTCAGAGCGGTTGCCGTTTAGTTTTATGCAACGTACAAGCTCCTGTACGGCTAATTTTGGAACTTACCCAACTAGATTCAGTTTTTGAAATTTTTCCCACTTACGAAGACATTTTTACTGCCAAAAATAATAGTCTGGTGCTAGCAGATTAGATAATAAATCTACCTATAGAAGGATGGTAGAGTCAATCAATATTTGCATATTTTCACATTTCCCTAAACATCCTCACATTGCCAAAACATTGCGAAAAGTAACAGTCTGGTTCTAGCAGGCTGATTTTTTATATTGTCTAGATCGGAAATACTGAGGAAAGCTTACGGCTTTGATCGAGTGGTCTCAATGACAGATAAATGAATCTGCTTATTCTGAACACCACATCTACCATAAGATATATCTAGCAGGAAATTACCAAAATCAGCCAAAGAAAATGCAAAGAATTGCATTTATCACTAGCTTTATTGCTCTGAACTAAATACTCTCTCTATATAGAACGCAACTAGCGCAAGGAAGCAGGAGGTAAGAAAGGTTAGAATCTTAGCCTTTGCATTATTTCTAACTCTATAGTCATTTTTACCCTGATGTATGTACTACTTGGATATCTCCAAGATGCTCTGCTATGAAAATTTCTTACCTCTTTGATTCCACCATAATGGTAACTTTAGGCATTCTGGGGAGTTGAAATATTAGTTTGTTCGGATGCTGGACGGGGAAAATTTGGCAAATCAATTCCACTGTGACTAGCATTGCGAGTTTTGAGTGCTAAACGGTAACTCACACTTTGCAGTTCTGCTTGCAATTGGCGATTTTCCCGTTGTAGCGTTGCTACCTTTTCTCTGACTGGTGTCATCCGCTCTTCAAACTTCCGCCGATAAATTTGAGGTAACTCTTGTACTACTTGCTCCAACATCCGAGTGCGATCTGTAAGTTCTTGAACTGACTGTCGCAATTGATAAATTTCGGAGTCACGAGTTGTAATTTGCTCTTGGTAGAACGCTACTTGCTGCTCCACAGCTTGGAGTTGTTCTTGTAAAGCGTGTAACTGGGTCAGATCTTGCTCAAATTCCGGCTGCTGGGGCATAAAACTAGTGTTACCCTTTACCAGGCGGAAGAGTTCTTGAGATAGTTGTTGTACTAATTGATCGCGAAGTTGCAACTCTTGGCGTAGCTGCGATACTTCCGTCGAGAGAACTTGAATATTGGGTGTATCAGATTGGCTCACAGTAGCTTACAGCTCCCATTCAGAATCTTGTCCACTCTTAGGTATAACTGCGGGAGTACTACCTTTGGCAAGTATTTGTTAATTTAGCATTCCCAAATAAGTCACGGAAAAAGAAAAAGACAAAATTTTACTGAATGGGAATTGGGGAAGAAACTTCTTAAATAATTCCCCCTTGTCCCCCCTGCTCCTAAGTCTTAGACGGTTGCAGCTACTTTAGTGGGCTTTTCCTTTTCCTCTTTAGGAGGTTTTTCCTCTGCGATATCCTGCTTAACTGTCAAATAGCGAATCACTTCTTCACTCAAACGCATGGCGCGTTCAAAAGGAGCGATCGCAGTTGCAGGCGCACTATAGTTTAACTGGATATAAACGCCATCGCGGTGTTTTTTGATTTCATAAGCTAGACGACGCTTACCACGATTTTGAATTTGGATTTCCTCAGCGCCTTGATCGCGAAGCAAATTCTGATATTTAGCAATTGCTTGCTCTGCCTGTTCGTCTCCCAGGTCAGGACGCAGGATGTACATTGTTTCGTAATTTGTAGTCATATTTTCCAGTTTCCTTATGGACAAAAAAGGTTGCTGATTTTAATTTATACCTGAATTTAAATTTTAAATACCAGTATTAATCAACATCGGAAGCAACAAGGAACTATAATCTTACCAGTTTTCAATTTTGTTTCATTAGCCAAATCGCCAAAGTTGGGATTTTTTGGATGTCCCTAATGAAAACTAGGTCGTGAGGCGACCCTCAGATTTCTTTAGCTGATTCCAAAAGAAACTTCTTGCTGACCAGCAACGGGTTATCTTTCTCTAAAGTCATCTATAAATAGGGGCTTTCAGGCTCAAGGCTAAATCGATTTGCTAAAAAACTGAGAATTGCTACCAACTCACTGTTTCTAATTGCAGATAAAAGGATATTCATCAAGGTTATGGCGCAGCGCTATGTGCGAATTCAAAATCAAGAAGGACAGATTTACTATGGGATACTACAACTATCCCTGAATGTGCAGGTGTTAGATGCTCCGCCCTGGTTACAAGGACAACCCACCGATCTAACTTTGACACCAGAAAATTACCAAATTCTGGCTCCTTGCGCTCCTTCAAAAATTGTGGCGGTGGGTAAGAATTATGCAGACCATGCTGCGGAAATGGGAACTCCAGTCCCTTCTGAGCCACTAATCTTTCTCAAACCACCCACGACTATTATTCCATCTGAGAAGGAAATTAGGTATCCTCGCCAGTCACAAAGAGTTGACTACGAAGGAGAGTTAGCTTTAATAATTGGCGATTATGCTTTTGAATGTACACCAGAGGTAGCCCAAACCAAAATTTGGGGCTACACCATCGCCAATGACGTAACAGCGCGGGATTTACAAAAACTGGATGCTCAATGGACGCGAGCCAAAGGTTTTGATACTTTCTGTCCCTTGGGCCCTTGGATTGTGCGGGAGTTAAATCCAGGAGCGAGATTGCAGACTTTTGTGAATGATGACCCTAACCCAGTCCAATCTGCCTGTATCGATCAGATGGTTTTTTCCCCCGATGTGATAGTTTCCTACATTAGCCAGGTTATGACGCTACTACCCGGTGATTTGATCCTTACAGGTACACCGGAGGGTGTAAGTCCATTACATCCAGGCGATCGCGTCCGCGTCGAAATTGAAGGTATTGGTCGCCTGGAAAACACCGTAGCGACCCGTTAACAACTAGCGTACTTGCATATACACTGCATCGGAAATCGCCGGGATTTCCGCATAACGCCCACTTACAGACTGGATGACGGAATATGCAACTGCTCCAACTATGCCGATAAAAATCGTTGTGGATAGGGTTTGAATTGCGAAACCACCAACCGGAATTAATCCCACAACATCGGTGAGGATGTTAAACAAAAAGATAATGATGTCCAAAAGGATTGCTTGCATGGTGTTAAAACGAATAAAGTGACTAATTTTTTCGTTTCTGACTACCAGCAAAAATAAAGCAAAGAAAATAATCATTCCTGCATAACGCACACCATAGTAAATTTTCAACAATGGTATAAGTGGCAGAAACAGTAGTTGTAGTGGTGGGAAATCTGAGAACAAATATCTACCAAATACAAAAACCTCAATTAGAGGCAGCAAATAAGGCAAGCAAGCAAAAATCCGATCTGAAACCGTTATAGACCCGCGCCAAGACATTATGCGTTCTCCTATGGTTAAACTTCTATAGTTACTTGAGCTTAGGATAACGCAGTTGCTTGGTCTTGCTGGTAAATTAAACTATTCTATATGGGCGATGCGAAAGCCCATCATGCACTCATACTGGTCTGGCTGCTGTTGAGTAAGTTTGCCAATGGCTTGACCACAGCGTAGTTCACCTCCACGCCAACGGGGTTGACCGCTCCTGTCAGCGAGTAAACAAGACTGGCAAACTTGCTCAGGGGCAAGGATTTGCTCGTCCATTAAAATGACTAGCATCGAATCCCTCCTGTAAATTCTTATTGTCACCCACATTTCACTTAGGTGAGGATACGTCCTTGAACCGCTTTTGTAAGGTTGTGTGCGTGCTGCGCGGTTAAGTTTGTAATTAGCGATCGCACAGGACACTTAAGAACCACATCCTACCTTTTAGCAAAAATGTGGGAATTCACAATTCAGTAACACTTGTCAAGTGAATCTTAATTTTTTATTGTATGTTGTGTCTATTGTAAATTGGACATTGTAGTAAAAAATAATACAAAAATATTCGCGCTAAGTTGAGCAGAGACAGCTAATGGGATCTATTGCATCTACGTTAATTTAGCAATGGATACTGTCAAAGTTAATATTTAGGAAGCAACAAAAGCTTTACCCACAAGCAACACGGCAATCCATTGAAAGTCTCTTGATGCGATTAGTTAAGGGGTTAGAAGTCAAGTAAGTAAAGCTGAGTAAAATAGATAGCCATTTAAGGGGTGCATTTGCAAAATACTGGGGTAAACTTGCAAGCAAGTTAATACACAATATTACTCAGCAGCTCGTCGGTCTGGGCATCACTCACAATGGAACACTGGCAATTTCTGATACAGAAGCAAGGCGATCGCTCGTGGCATATCCTAGAATCGCCAAATTTGGCAATTTCGGAAGGGCAGTATAGAGTTTTAGCTCGTTCTAGCCTTCCTAATACAGAGGTGGAAGTGCGGGTAACTCACTCTTCAACCCAGGAAGTTCAACCAACGCGGCGAATTTTCAAGCGATCGCGTCGCACTAATTCAGAAGGCTTAATGGCGGTAATTCCTTTTACCAACTTTGATGCGGGATTTTGGGAGTTGCGCTGTAATGGCGATTTGATGTCGGATCTACTTGGTAAATCTTGGCAATACAGCGTTGAGCTTCGAGTATTATCCCAGGAAGAAGAAGTGGAGCAAGGGGAGAATGTTGAATCAAATTCACCCGATCGCCAGGATACTATTTTTAAAAGCTTAAAATCCACTGCCCCAGCAGAACCCGTAATTGTTTTAGATAATGCGATCGCAGTTTCTACAGAGTTGGCAGTTACGACAGTTGTTCCAGATGAAGGGGACTTGGATATTGCCCCAGTAGAACCTGTGATTACGCTAGATAATGCGATCGCAGTTTCTACAGAGTTGGCAGTTACGACAGTTGTTCCAGATGAAGGAAACTTGGATATTGCCCCAGTAGAACCTGTGATTACGCTAGATGATGCGATCGCAGTTTCTACAGAGTTGGCAGTTACGACAGTTGTTCCAGATGAAGGGGACTTGGATATTGCCCCAGTAGAACCTGTGATTACGCTAGATAATGCGATCGCAGTTTCTACAGAGTTGGCAGTTACGACAGTTGTTCCAGATGAAGGAAACTTGGATATTGCCCCAGTAGAACCTGTGATTACGCTAGATGATGCGATCGCAGTTTCTACAGAATTGGCAGTTACGACAGCTGTTCCAGATAAAACGGAAGAAGATGAAAATATAGTTATCGATGAGCCTGTGAGTCCTGTATGGCTTAAAGGTGAGACGGCAGAGCAAATTTTACAAAATTTAATAGATTTAGCTTTACCCACTTCTGAATCGTTTCTGAAAGATGAAATAGAAGAAGATTCTCCAGTAACAGAACCACCATTATTGTTAACTTTAGACCGAGATACTTACATTGCTGCTTGGGGACAAGCTCTTACAATCAATGGAAACATAGAACTTAAAGAAAAGAAAAATCTAGATTGGGCTGAAACATCATCCCCAAAAAGCTTACAGGCGCTTGAACTAAGAATTGAACTGCGATCGCCCCTTGAGTCGAAAATCTTTACCAAGGTACGGCAACCCTTACCAGACCAGGAATTGCCCTTCACCATCAATACCTCAATTGATATTCCTGCTGACTTTGAATCGAAATTAATTTTGGCAGATATCAGTCTGTATGGTCTATTCGCCGATGTTGGTGAAATCATCCGGTTAGCCAGCCAGTCCTTCACTATTACAGCAGATGTAACAGAATTACTGGCAATCACAGCTGCAGCAAGACCTAGTACATCCTTAAATGGCTCCATACCATCAGACTCACCTGATGCTTTCACCGAGCCGGAGAACACTGTGAAGATCGATTTAAAACTATTCAATCTGGTCAAGATTCCAAAAACAGACCAGTTTCAGATACTCAATCCATCTCCAAATACACCCCTACCACCGCAAATTAACCTGCAAGTTCTGCGAGAAACCACCCTGCGGACATCTAATTTAAAGAATTCAGGTACTTCGCCTCAATTGCCGAAACTGCCTCCGATTCAAATTAATGCCAATCCTCCCACAGATGTTGTTGCAGAACCCACTAAAGAAGAGGAGCTTCTAGAAAAAGATACTAATATAGCTGCCATCAATTTGGAGCAGTTGGTCATCAAGCAACGTCGAATGCCAAAACTCGATACTACTTTTCCATATTTGAGACGGGTAAAAGCTTTGCCGGGTGATGCAGAAGAAGAAGTAAAAAATAATCTCCCTTCAGATGCATTGGAAGTTCAAGCGGCTGAAGACTTTTTGCCGTTGGACGCAATTGTAGCTGAAGATGAAAATATACCGGAATTAGTACTAGATGATGCACAATTCGAGGAAGAACCTATTGCTGAGGTAGAAACCGAGCCAAATGTACAATTCGAGGAAGAACTTATTGCTGAGGTAGAAACCCAGTTAAATGAACAATTCGAGGAAGAACCTGTTGCTGAGGTAGAAACCCAGTCAAATGCACAACTTATTACAACAGGTAACCTTTACTCATCTCCCCTACTCAGGAAGTGGATGCAGAGCCAAGGATACTCTTTGCCTGAATCCATCAATGAACCAGAACCTAAAGAATATGATCGCTATGTTCCAGTTCAGCAGACTCAGCTTTTGCTGAGTGCTGGAACTCCCAATGTAGATGTCAACTTGCCATTAAGCCTCAATGATGACACAGGAACGTTGGAAGAAAGCCAAGAGTCGGTTTTTGAGCTTGGGAATTTGGAGGAAGACGCAGACACAGCAAAGGAAACCGATCTAGAGGTAGCAAAAGATACTGTAGTAGAAAAAGTATCTGAACCAACACTTTCAACGGCTCTGGTAAGACAACTACCACCTCCCCCTCCTCCGATAAAAGTAAATATAGCGTCAGCTTGGTTGGCGCAAGAAATCGTTGTAGATGATACAGATAGTGAACTGGAAGCCGATGCAACAAATAATTACTCTTTGAAAGAAGAGACGCAACCACTGTTAGGTTTATCCCCTTCTCTACCCATAAGTGCGGTAGCCATTGAGCCTTTGCCAATTCCGCAACTACATGTACCAGAAGGTGAACTAATAGCCGATAAATTTATCATAGTGCGCGTAGTACTGCCTGAAGTACCTCCGCAAGTGGTTGTGAAATTATGGGTTGAGGACTATCAAACTCGCTGGTTACTAGATGGGCCACATTTATTGACAAATTTACTACCTAATGCATCAGGAGGGTTGGAAGTGATGACCCAATTAAAGATTCCCTTTGGCTGTTTGGAAATTCGCATAGAAGCGATCGCACTTGATTTGACAACCCTACAAGAAAGTCACAAAGTCACAATAGTACGGACTGTGATTCCTCCAGACTTGCCAAACTTGCAGCTAGATGAACTATTGGGTATGTAATTTAGGGAATGGGGCATTAGGGATTGGGGATTGGGCATTTGGTTATTAATTCTTCTCCCCCTGCTCCCCCTACCCCCTGCTCTCCCAAAGTTGGCTGTGTTAAAAATATGAAATAATTTCAAAAATCTGGCAGGATTTGCAGTAAGCTCATTTTGAATTGTAGTGTTATTTAGCAGGAACTTTTACTATGGCAGCTTCCTTTTTGCCTTCTATCTTGGTTCCCATCATTGGTTGGGTTTTGCCAGCTATAACCTTCGCATTTCTGTTTTTATACATTGAAAGCGACGATATCAGCTAATTTAGTCATGAGTTATGAGTCATATCATGTCCGCTTGATTGCTTATTAGACCCGAAGAACCCCACCCCTTAATTCCCTCCCCGCTTGCGGGGAGGGGAGACAAAGCATAGCTTTGGCGGGGTGGGGTTCTTTTCTTATGGGTAATTTAGCGCACATGATATCCATAGACGCATTAGCGGCTTCCCGCAGGGTAGGACTAATAACTAATGGTAAAAATTAATACCGCCTATCTCATAGAGACAGGCGGTTTTTTTTAACGTTGATTTCTCAACAAATGCTAGAAAAATTCTAACTTATACTATTCGGTTCAAACTAACTAATGTTAAATCGAAGAACCGAGTCCGGCATAGGCACCATAAAAGAAAATGCCCAAGACTGTAATTATACCTAAACCTGCGATCGTAGCGACGACCCACAGGGGAATTCTCCCACTTCCAGACACAGCTTCTCTCCTCCCTTAACAACAAATCAACACAGGTTCAATAAACAGAAATTAACAACAGTGGTTCCAGTTAGTTAAAGAAGTAACTAGAAAACAGAATCCCCAGAACGAAAACTAGTAGTAGTCCCAGGTATAGCGAAGTCCGGTTTAGTTCAACCGGCTGATTATTGGGATTGGGCGATCTTTCTGCCATAGTTGCTCCTAACGTTGAATAAATTGCATTGCGGCGATCGCGCCTAAAAAGAATACAGTTGGTACACCTAATGTATGTACTGCCAGCCATCTAACGGTAAAAATTGGATAGGTAACTGGTTGATTGATGTTATTGCCGCTAGTCATGATTTCAAACTACTTTCCAATAAATTGTTCAACTTGTTTTTTAGCTTCAAAACGGTTCTTCACAATGGGCACTTCTTGCCGTGTTGGTGTGAAATACTCATTGGGACGAGGTGTACCAAAAGCATCATAAGCCAGCCCGGTGCTAACAAATAGCCAACCCGCAAGAAACAATGCTGGGATGGTGATGCTGTGAATTACCCAGTAACGAATGCTAGTAATGATGTCCGAAAACGGACGTTCTCCAGTGGTACCTGACATTTAGATCCCTACCTTATACATAGAGTGTTATTGAGTTTATTATCCTACAAAGTTAAGAAAGAGTTACAAGTTGCAAAGTTCTTCTCAGAAATAAGGTAGCGGGAATTGGGTATTGGGTATTGAGAAAACTCTTCCCAATTCACCAGTCCCCAGTCCCCAGTCCCCAATCCCCATTAAGCTGCTTCAGGGTTTGGTAGATATTTGAGCAAAACACCGCGATCGCCAATTATAAATCCCCGTTCTGGCTCTAAGAACACAATCTTGTACAAGTTAGCAGCAACTTCTTCTACCTCACGGTCTTTTTCCCAAGTTTGGCCACCGTCACCACTCCGTAGCAAATTACCGCTACCGCCACCGATCCAAATTTCATCAGGTGTACGATATGCCAAATCCAGTAAACCCCAACTGGTGGATAACTCTGGATATTTTGCCTTTTGCCATTCTTCAGGTTTAGTTGGGTCGCTAAACTGAATTTGACCTCCTCTAGCTAGCAACCACAATTGCCCATTGTCAGCAAAGCCCATGTTTTCTACCCGCCGAGAACTATTGCGGTTATGGGGAACCCAAGCATCTTGTCCCGGTTCCCAAGTCGAATAGAAACTACCCTTAGCCGAAACCGCAATATATTTACCATCAGCAGAACGTTCTATGTTACGCACCACGCCGACTGCTGATTCCACCTGGGCTTTCCAGTTTTTACCGCCGTCTGTGGTTTTATATATGGCTCCCACATCAGTAGCCATTTCAGCCGTATTGTCTGCTAGTGCCTTAATTGCGATCGGGCTACCTGGTAGCTTTTCACTCAGGGGAATACGCGACCAAGAAGCACCTTCATCGGTAGTATGCAGTAACAGTCCTGGTTCTCCGGCAATCCAGCCTTCTTTACCTGTAAAGCTTACTGAGTCAAAGCGATACTTTTGCTCATCCAGTTGCAGAATTATTGGTTTCCACGTATTACCACCGTCATTGGTTTCTAATAAGGTGGCATTGCTACCTACTAAGTAGCCATGCTCAGGGTTATTAGTAAAAGCAATATCCAATAGATTCGAGTCTGTTGGCACAGAAATGATTTTCCAGGGATTGTAGCTAACAGAGGGGATTTTGCTACAACCTATGCACATGACGACTACTATGAATAAGGCAGCTATTCGTTGCCAGCTTTTTACAATTGAATGCATCAGTATTTCTTATTTGTTTCTAAATTTTTGTAGAAGTCGTCAGTCAGGATGCTAGGCAATCCTGGGTTTTTCATTTGGAATTTTTAATTGCTTATAGCGTTTCCTAATCACATGAGGTACATCATAGTCCCCTCATCGCTTGCGGGGAGGGGGTTGGGGGTGGGGTTCTTATACCTCACTCAACTGAGAACCGCTATAACGGCTGTCACTGTAAGCCGTAGAGACTGATAAAAAACAAGAAGCCAAGAGCCAATGCGCCAAAAATTAGGATATTCTTTTGGGTTGGCGTTAGGTTATTGACACCCAAACCGTAACCGAGATTTTCTTTGAACCCGGATGCAGTACCCGCCGGGCCGATGTTGGCAAAAGCGGTTTTTTTAGCACTACAAACTGGGCAACGCCAACTCACAGGTAGGTCTGCAAAGATTATCCCAGAAGGAATATCACCTTTGTCATCTCCCTTTTCGGGTTCGTAAACATAACCGCAGGCGCGACACTCGTAGCGGTCTAATACCGGAGTTTCAACAGCTGGTTCGCTCATGGCTAGGGCCTCGCAGAGGAGAATTCTTAAATATACGTTAAAAATTATGACATAATTGTTTGGCTTTTCTATCACTATCAAAAGCTAATTAAATACTTGAAGTGTATCTGTTTCCCAGATTTCAGAAAAACCAAACAGATATAATGTAAAAGAAAGTAACGTAATTGAAGGGATTGGGGACTAGGCATTGAGGATTGGGAATTAAAAATCAATAATTTCGTATTAGAGATGAGGGATTATCAATTCAGAAGAATTTCCCAGTCCCCAGTCCCCAATCCCAAATTGCCAGTCCCCAATCCCCAGTCACTACTTAAAATACTCCATAAGCGGTAGATACTCATTGTGTTTGTCCTCAGCGGTTACGAGTACCTTCTAGGCTTCTTCATTATCTGTAGCCTAGTACCTGCCTTAGCGCTCTCAGCTTCCAAGCTCCTACGACCCAGCGGTTACAGTCCAGAACGTCGCACCACCTATGAATCTGGTATGGAACCCATCGGGGGAGCCTGGATTCAGTTCAACATCCGCTACTACATGTTTGCTCTAGTCTTCGTCGTCTTTGATGTGGAGACTGTTTTCTTGTATCCTTGGGCGGTAGCTTTCCACCGTTTGGGGCTATTAGCATTTATTGAAGCGCTAGTCTTTATTGCAATTCTTGTAGTCGCTTTAGTTTACGCATGGCGTAAAGGAGCTTTGGAATGGTCGTGAATTCTAATTTAACAACTCAGGACAAAGAGCGAATCATCAACCCTATTGAGCGGACTACAATCACTCAAGACCTTTCAGAAAACGTCATTTTGACGACGGTTGATGACCTCTATGACTGGGCGCGGCTTTCGAGTCTGTGGCCGTTGCTGTTTGGTACTGCTTGCTGCTTTATTGAGTTTGCAGCTTTAATTGGCTCCCGATTTGACTTTGACCGTTTTGGGCTAATTCCCCGTTCTAGCCCCCGCCAAGCCGATTTGATTATTACGGCAGGGACTATTACGATGAAGATGGCTCCCCAACTGGTGCGTCTTTATGAACAAATGCCAGAGCCGAAATATGTAATTGCGATGGGAGCTTGCACAATTACTGGCGGGATGTTCAGCGTTGATTCCCCTACAGCAGTGCGCGGAGTCGATAAACTGATTCCTGTGGATGTGTATTTGCCTGGTTGTCCTCCTCGTCCCGAAGCAATTATCGACGCAATTATTAAGCTGCGGAAGAAAATCTCCAATGAATCGATGCAAGAGCGGGATAAAATTAAGCAAACCCACCGCTACTACAGCACGACTCATAATTTGAAGCCAGTAGAGGAAATCTTAACTGGTAAGTATTTACAGTCAGAAACTCGCTATGCACCACCGAAGGAATTGGCGGAAGCGATCGGTATGCCAATACCACCTGCACTACTGACAGAAAAGGCGCAAAAGGAGGAACAAATTCGTGGCTGAAGAAGAATCTAAACCAGTACCAGCAGCGAAAGAAGAGTCATTGGTACAAGCGGGTAAAATTTCCCAGTGGTTGACGGAAAATGGTTTTGACCATGAGTTTTTAGCACCAGATAAAAATGGTGTAGAGATAATTAAGGTGGCGGCAGATTTCTTGCTTCCTACCGCTACAGCCCTTTATGCTTATGGGTTTAATTATCTCCAGTTTCAAGGTGGTGTTGACCTTGGGCCAGGACAGGAATTGGTAAGTGTGTATCACTTGACTAAAGTGGGTGATAATAGCGATCGCCCCGAAGAAGTCCGAGTTAAGGTGTTCTTACCACGAGAAAACCCCGTAGTGCCTTCTGTGTATTGGATTTGGAAAACCGCAGATTGGCAAGAGCGCGAATCTTACGATATGTACGGCATTATCTACGAAGGACACCCAAATCTCAAGCGGATTTTGATGCCGGAAGATTGGGTGGGTTGGCCTTTGCGGAAGGATTATATCTCGCCTGATTTCTACGAGTTGCAAGACGCTTATTAAAGAATCCTGAGTTTCATCAGTGATTAACCCCTTTCCGGTGGCGGAGAGGGGTAGTTTTTTGCCATCGCTTCTTTGTAATAACCTTCAGACAAGCGATCGCTCCGCCTCTTGTACTCGACTCATCTGTGGGTACATTGGCGTAACCCGGCGTTTGCGTAGCATCTCGTAGAGAAAGTATCGCTTCTTCCTCAGGTCAGTAGCCAGATTCATGAATGCTTTAAGGAAATCCGGCAAAAATATATGAAGCTTTGTTACGCAATGCGTAATTATAACTAACCAAGCTGAAGTCATAATTATCGGAGTTTGCAAGAGCTTTAGAAATTTAATGCTTTCGCGCCACTCTAGACTCTGTATCCTTGATTCGTTCGTTGCCAAATTGTACTAATCAAACTCACGTTAATTTAGTACATCACAAGATAAGTTTATACATTTACCAGTCTGCAAGAAGAGCAAAATTTATGGAATCTCCAATAGTACAGTCAACAGTCTTAGACGATCGCACATTACAGGAGTTAAAAAACGAAATTAAGCAGGAAATGCAAAATATAGTGAGTAACTCTAACTTGAGAAATGTACTCGAAAAATACGGTATACCAGCACAAGATGTTCTTAAACTTGAGTGTACACTCGACCTAAACCACCTTCAATCTAATGACGTTGGTGTACATGAGCAAACCAAGAGCTTTCTGCAAGCATTTCCAGACCTAAAATTGCATAAATTGTGCATGGTATTGCGTAAGCCTTGCCCGTATGACAACAATCCTGATGGTTGCTGGTCAGACTGCTAAGGCATCAAGCGGGGGCAACGCATTGTGTCAATAAAAACATCAAAATCTCAACAATTTTACCAATATCCTATTAATCTCTACTTATTGATAAAGATTTAGGCATAGAAGCTTTGCAATTACAACTTGCCCATCGGATGAGATAAACCTCTTATCAACTCTATACTAGCGATCGGGGAAATCTGAATTGCAAAGCTGGTAACTTTTCTTAGCTTGCCCCACGTTTTTTCTTATTTCATATCCGGTGTAAATTGATTAAGGTGCAAATTCTATGATGTATCAGAGCCGAAGCGGTTGGTACTGGAAATTAAAGCTAGTAAGTGTTTTAGCATTTACTGGAGCAATTACTTTTTCTGGAAGATGTGCTTTGTCTCAAATTACACCGGATCGCACCTTGGGATCTGAAAATTCAGTTGTTACACCCAAATCGATCGATAGCATCCCTACCGACCAGATCGATGGTGGAGCAACTCGCGGTACGAACCTTTTCCACAGCTTTGAACAGTTTTCTGTTCGCACTGGAAGCGCAGCTTATTTCAATAACGCCGCAAATATTGAGAACATTATTACCCGCGTAACAGGTAAATCTATTTCAAATATTGATGGAATCCTTAAAGCTAATAATCAAGCTAATCTGTTTTTGATTAATCCTAACGGGATTATTTTCGGGCCCAATGCTTCCTTAAACATCAATGGTTCATTTGTAGCAAGTACCGCGAGTAGTCTGAATTTTGCTAATGGTACTAAATTTAGTGCCACAGATCCCAGAACCATACCTCTGCTAACAGTAAGTGTTCCCACTGGTTTACAATTCGGAGCAAATGGGGGTTTCATCCGCAATGAATCCCAAGCTAGTCCAAATCAAGCAACCAATCGCTTAAAAGCTCCCGTTGGTCTACAAGTGCAGCCAGGTAAAACATTGGCACTTGTAGGCGGTGATATAACTTTGGCGGGTGGAAATTTAACGGCAAAAGGGGGACGAATTGAGCTAGGAAGCGTTGCTGGCAATAGTCTAGTCGGTCTCAAGCCAAAAAACCAAGGTTGGGTTTTAGGTTATGAAGGTGTTCAAAATTTTCAGAACATTCAACTAATACAGCGAACTGCTAACGGATCTAGAAAGCCATCTCAGGTAGATGTTAGTGGTGAAGGTAGTGGCGATATCCAAGTACAGGGTAGGCGCATTCTGTTAAATGGTTTTTCACAGATTTTAGCTAATACCTTGGGTTCCCAATCGGGAGGAAATTTAACGCTCACTAGCTCAGAGTCCGTGGAATTAATTGGCCCTGGTACACCGTTGACGGCTGTGACTTTTGGTGCGGGAGACGCTGGAGACTTAACGATTACAACAGGGAAGTTGATTGTCAGGAATGGAGCACAAGTGCGAAATGGATCGCAAGTCGGAAATGGAGCGAAAGTAGGGAATGGACTACAAGGCTTGGGTTCAGGAGGAAAATTAACCGTAAACGCCTCAGATTCTGTAGACTTGATCGGTGGTTTCTCCTTTGGGAGTAATTTTTTCTTCAGTGGATTGTTTAGCGCAACTTCCGATGTTGGAAATGCTGACGATATAACGATCAACACTGGGAAGTTACGTATCCAGGGTGGCGCAAGAGTAACAACAGAGTCTTCAGGAACGTTATCATCATCAGATCCTAACAAATATTTCCCAGCTACAGGAAAAGGAGGAAATTTGACTGTAAACGCCTCCAAATCTGTAGAAATAACTGGAATTTCACCTAATGGTACTACACCCAGCGGCTTGTTTGCTTTGACTAACGGCCCTGGGGATGCAGGGAAAGTGACAATAAATACAAATACATTAATTATCCGGGATGGGGCTACAATAACTGTGAGTAGCGAACTTCCAGAACTTTCACAGGGTGTAATCTATCAGGGGAATGTAAGCAATTTAGGAGCAGCAGGCGAACTAAATGTAAATGCTCGGTCTATATTTTTAGACAATAAAGGAATACTCACATCTAATAGTGAATCAGGTAAAGGCGGAAATATTTCGCTACAGGTGCGAGATTTATTACTGATGCTCCGCAATAGTCAAATATCCACTAATGCAGGGGGTGATGGAGATGGCGGCAACATCACCATCAAAGTACCTAATGGCTTCCTTATCGCCACTCTCTTCGGAAATAACGATATCACCGCCAATGCCTTCTCTGGCTCTGGTGGTAAGATTGCAATCACCACTAGAAATATCTTTGGTTTTGTGCCCCGCACCCGTGCAGACGTAGAGAGACTTGACCCAACAGGTGAAATCAACCCAAAGAACCTGCGAACAAGTGACATTACAGCGTTTTCTCAGCAAAACCCTTCATTAAATGGCACAGTCCAAATCAACTCACCAGATGCTGACCCCAGCAAAGGATTAGTGGAATTGCCTGAAAATCTAGTTGATGCTTCCCAGCAAATTGCTGCTGGTTGTAGTTCTGGTGGAAAAATAGCCAGTAGTTCATTTATTAGCACTGGGCGTGGAGGACTAGTAGCCGATCCCACCCAGCCATTGATAGCTGATGATGCGGTGCTGGCAGATTGGATAGCACTACAGCCAGAGAGTAAGAATCGTGTTGGCGGTATTCAGAAAAAAGCGGTTCTTCAGGCGCAGCGAAACACAGAAGAAAAGTCACAGAAGGTTGATTCTGTGAACGAACCTACTCAAATTGTAGAAGCCCAAGGATGGGTTACAGATGCCAATGGTAATGTGGTTTTAGTTGCTCAAGTACCCACTGCATCGCCTCATAACTCCTCGCTTACAGCTACATCTTGCGCTGCTCATTAGAATTTGAGATAAGTTAAACAGTCTCTGAATTAACCTTCAATTCCCGTAACCTTGCAGTAATTGCGATCGCAATTACTGTCCCGAACTTTTGATTTCATTGCCAGTAGCCTTATATAAGGTCATAATTTTAGAATTTGAGTGGGATAACCAAAAAGCTAGTCTAAATCCCAATAAGCACCGCATCAGCTTTGAAGTAGCTAAGACAGTCTTCAACGCCAGTGAGGGGAAGTTGGAGTAATAATACTCCTAACTCCTGTAGAGAAGCTATTAATCGCGTCTCTATGCTCTAACTCGTCTCCTGAATTTGCAGACGTACAGTGTGTTCAGTCGTACCACTAAGTTGCAATTCCATGATTTCACCACCTAGAGGTTCCAAGCAAGTGAGGAGCGATCGCAAGTTGGGTGTACTTGCGCCAGTATCTACATATAATCGATCTGCTAAATTCCCGATCCGTTTCCAAGTCATGTAGAGTTTAGCGATCGTTTGTTCAATCTGCGATGCTTGATTTACCAAATCAGCAGCAATGCTCAAACAGCCGACTCTTTGCGCTTCTTCTAAGGCTGTTTCAATATCAACATTTTCCTGTGTCAGCGCCTGAACTTGAGCCGCCCCTTTGAGATATTTTGCTAAGTTACGCGCCTCGCTAGTTACCTGTTTCAGAGTATCCACATCAGGATTAGCAGCAATTTCCTTCTGGATAAACTTTTGGTGCGATTCTGGCAGTTTTTCCATTTCCTTCACCAATGGGGCAATGTAGCGCGGTGGAAGAGTGTTATCTGCTGCTTTTTCTCTGACTGATTCAGGTAATAAATCTGAGGACATGGCTGTCCATTCATCGCTGAGTTGACGCACTTCGCGTCTGGTGATGCGATCGCCTTTTTGGGCCGCTTCGCTCACCATTTGTTGCACTTCTGGCGATGCTTTGGAGGTTTCAACAAAAGCCCGTTTACTGAAGTTGTTTACAGAAGCTGGATCGAGTTTACCGTCTTCGATGAGAGTATCAGCACTATTCGCCAGTTGAATCCAGGCATAAGCTTGACTTTTGCTGATTTCCCGCTCTTTTAGCCATCGCAAAAAGCCAGTACCGCGTCCGTCACCACCTACTTTTTCTCTGTCGCGGATCGCCCGTAAAATTCGCCCCCGCCAGATTTCAGTTTGCAAATCAAAGCGATCGCATACCTGCCAAGCTATTTCTAGCTGCTGTTGAAAATCTGACTCTAGAATCTGTTCATCTTCTGGATCGGGCAGTTCAAAGCTGATATCTGCTGGCTGTAGTAAAGCAGCAGCAAGGTCGTTGATGGAGTCGGTGTCTTGCACGATTGATGACTAACTAGTGGATGCGATCGGCTTATTATGCCACAATCTGTGGTCTCATACTTAAGGGGGAGTACGGTATTTTGAGTTACAACAAAGATAGTAGGAAGGGGTAAACCACCTTTGTAAAGTCTTTAATTAATCAGAGACAATAAAAATAAAACGATGAACCAGGTAGATTACCTCCGAATTAGCTTAATCGATCGCTGCAATTTTCGTTGTCAATACTGTATGCCAGAGGGAGTAGAACTGGACTATATTCTCAAGCAACAGCTATTAACTGATGAGGAACTGCTTACCTTAATTCAAGAGGTATTTATTCCAGTCGGCTTTACCCGATTTCGTTTGACTGGGGGTGAACCCTTATTGCGTCCGAGGGTGGTAAATTTGGTCAGCGCGATCACATCTTTTCCCCAAACTCAAGATATTTCAATGACCACCAACGGTTTTTTGCTGGCTCCGATGGCACAAAACCTCTACAATGCTGGTCTGCGAAGAATTAATATTAGTCTGGACTCTCTCGATCCTGACATTTTTGACCAAATTATAGGTAATCAAGGACGTTCTCGTTGGCAACAAGTTTGGCAGGGCATTCAAGCAGCCCATCAGGTGGGATTCGACCCCCTGAAGCTGAATGTGGTGGTGATTCCTGGCGTTAATGACCACGAAGTTCTAGATTTAGCCGCCCTAACAATTGATAAACAGTGGCATGTTCGATTTATTGAATTTATGCCCATTGGTAATGTAGATTTATTTGGCGATCGCGGTTGGATATCTTCAGCCGATTTACGGCAACAAATCCGCGATCGCTGGGGCTTGACAGAATCACAAGTTCGTGGTGCTGGCCCGGCTGATGTCTTTCAAATTCCTGGTGCGAAGGGGACACTAGGATTTATCAGTCAAATGTCGGAATGTTTTTGCGATCGTTGTAACCGGATGCGCCTGAGTGCTGATGGCTGGCTGCGTCCTTGTTTATTGAATGAAACTGGCCAAATAGATTTAAAAACTGCTTTGCGTTCTGGTACTAGCACGGCTCAATTACAAGAGCAGGTGAGGCATTTACTCCAAATCAAGCCAGAAATTAACTTTAAAGGGCGTGATTCTGGCATTATCGGTACATATACTCGCACTATGTCACAAATTGGTGGTTAGTCATTGGTCATTTGTCCCTTGCAAATAACTAAGGACAAATGACTTAAGAACAAATGACTATTAGGCTTGTCGTGAGTAGTATTCCACCACAAGTAGTTCATTAACTTGTAGTGCCACCCATTCGCGCTCAATAACACTGTTGACTTTACCAACCAACTTAGCTTTGTCAAACTCCAAATGACTGGGGAGGTTGGCCAAACCGGGATATTGCAAGTTAGCTTCCACCAACTTCCGTGATTGTGCGCGATCCCTGACTGCAATTACTTCACCAGGACGGCATTGGTAGCTGGCAATATTCACTACACGACCGTTAACAGTTACGTGACCGTGATTTACCAGTTGACGTGCTGCTGGGATAGTTGGGGCTATACCCAAGCGGAAAACGGTATTATCTAAACGCATTTCTAGCAATTGCAGCAACACTTGTCCGGTAGAACCAGTAACACGTCTGGCTTTACGCACATAGCGGAGCAATTGTTTTTCAGTCAAACCGTAGTTGAAGCGGAGCTTTTGCTTTTCTTCTAAACGGATGGCATACTCAGAACGTTTTTTACGGTTCTGACCATGCATACCAGGTGGGTAAGCGCGTCTAGCGCTTTTACGAGTTAATCCTGGTAGGTCGCCTAAGCGACGGACAATTCTGAGGCGGGGCCCTCTATATCGGGACATGAGTTTCCTTAATCTAATCCTGTTTAAACTTTACCGAAACATTCCATTTTGACACTCCCCTAATTTTTAATCAGGGGATTCTTGGTTTTTTGAAGCTGCTTACCGAGGTAAGACGTATCTCACCAAGGTAGACGCATCGATTTTTGCGCCAGTTGCTTTTAATCGGTAAACCCGACAAACTAGCCTCCAAGCCTGAATTCCGACCTGTCACGCCGTACTCCTGCCCATAAGTTTTTTGTGTTTATTTAGTTTCGTAGGCTACTCAATCATCAGATTGGTTTACGCAGTATTCTTACTCTGAAATACTTTTTGCGTTGCTTACTTATCTTTCAAACAGTTATATTAACACAATTTCCGGCATAATTAATTATGTCTATACCTTGCTGACGCTGAAATTCTTGAATTACAGAGGATTTTTAAAATATTTGAGTTAGCATAACCTTGGGTGTTTGGAGAATGGCAATGTTAATGAGCAATAAAGCGGTTAATAGAGGTAAGAACAAACAAGCCAGTTCCACCTCCAGAAGTTTAATAGTACCAGTTTTGGCTATAGCTGGATGGTTGACAACGATATTACCTAATCCAGCGATCGCTGCTTCCTACAGCAATGATTATAGTGTCTGTGCAGGTCGCCTTTTGAGCGTAGGTGTAACAGCACAAGGGGCATCACAAGGTTGTGCAGCAGCACTGCGTCCAAGGGATTTGGCTGCTTGTGTGGTTAAAATCAAGAAGGAAACCCAAATTGCCGCGACAGATGCACTTTATTCTTGTGGCAAGGCCCGGCGACCTGAAGAGTTAGCTACCTGTGTAGTTGGCGTGAGCTTAAGTACTAAGGAAGAAGCTGATCCGGCAGTTTTAGATTACTGTGGACGTAGTTTGTTACCCGTGCGTTTTGGGCAGTGTGTGGTTGGCTTGCGTAGTCAAATCGATTTCCCCCCTGCTCAGGCGTTAGATACTTGTATCAGTGCTGGTGATAGTATTATTGGCGCTTCATCTTCGTCTGCACCGCCGATCATAATTCCTGCGGGATCGAGTCCAAGTACTGACACCATACCATTTCCAACACAACCGACTATTCCAACGCAACCGATTGTTCCAACACAACCCGGCACTAATTAAATTTCAGTGCTTTGTAATGGATTGAGAATACAGGTTAATTAATAGGGTGGGCATCAAAACGCCCACCCTATTAGTCTTTCAAGTTTTAATTTATGGATAAGCAAGTTCGTAAGGTATAGGAATCATATTTGATTTTTGAAAAAATATAAGTAAGCCGTAACGCACCTGACTCCTTTTGGTGCGTTAGCGTCAGCGTAACGCACCCTACGCATATTTCAAAAATCAAATACTAGTCCTATATAAGGAATTAATCCTCAAAACTAGTGGTCTATGTCATTAGTTTTGAGGGTTAAGAGAACGAACCGCAAAGCGCACAAAGAGCGCCAAGTTAAGAGGTAATAAAAGAAATTTAAAATACTAATTCACATATCATATTTAATGCGATAGACTACTATGACTTAAATAAAATATCTATATAAAATCCGCTATAATTGCCTTCTGCTTGCAAAGTATGCAAACTAGAAACTTGCAAGACAAAAGTCACAAGTAGTTTTGTGACTTTTGTACTACTAATACAGTATTACAATGTAAATAGACCGACCATCCCTCTACTTTCAAGCAAGGGACAAAAGAGGTGAAAAGCTTATAAAGTAAGCTTTTTGAGTTGTGCGTAGCGCTACTAGTCTTCTCTTTCACCAAAAGCCGTCTGTAAAACCACTGCAATACCACCGTCTTGATGATATTTATCTGCCCAAGCCCGGATAACTTCATCCAATTCTTCCATAGCTTGCTCCATTTTTTCTGGCAGGATATCAAGTTCTTCCAGTAAACGCATGGCATTTCGTCGCCGTTCTGCCCAATTTTTCATCATGCGGAAGTACCGAGCGGTATCTTCTACCATGATGTAAGTGCGTTCTTGATCGTCTGCTGGAGCATAAAAAGGACGGGTAAGTGCATAGAAGGGCATTCCCCAAGGAGAATCTATGCGTGTTACCGTGCCTGAGTAGAGTAAACGGCGCTTGATATGCTCGCCCAAAGCTTCACTCAAAGGCATTTGGTGTTCGGTTGGCAAGTCTTCTTGCGATCGCCTATGCAAAAACTCGATCAAATCCAGAAACTCAAAAGAGCTAACTAACTGGGCATCTGGTAAGTTACTTGGCAGTTTCTGCTCAATTTGTCTTTTCTCTTCACTTGTCAGACTCGTACCTGGTACGCGCGATCGCCCTGGTTGCCAAGGATACTTTTCTAGCCAGACGTAAGGCAATTGAATCAAATATCGAGGTTCTTGAGAACCCAACATTTTTAACAGTTTGCCTTCTGTTAACGCCTGTCTGACTTCTTCTACAATAATTTTTACGCGTTTTGGCTCTAGGTGGTGCAGATGCCCTGTCATTCGCAGGTTTTGCCCCTGCTCTAGATAGGTCATATAAATTGCACACTTTGCTGCTGTTGCGGCTGCGTCTAAAAATGCCCCATGCCTGTGCCCACTCGTCCGCATGGCACTAAAAGCCAGATAAAGCATGATCTGATCCATCGCACTGGGGTCAAGACGTTTGATCAGATCTATGTCGTTACTCATATTACAGACAATTGAATAGCACGTTTACAAAGTTTTTAATCGAGTGAGAATAGGTAGTATACACCTGGCTGAAAGCGATTTTTTCACTTCAGACTATATTAGTATGCGATAACCATAAAACTGGTGGTAGCCCAAACTACCATTCTCGCATATTTTCTAGTACACAAGCAGATTCAGTTGTTGTTACTATAACTGTCTCTGCATCTGCCTGGAAAATTACAGATATTATCAAGTCCAGTTTGATGGCGGTTTACTTCCCAAAAGTTAACTGTGTTGCAAATAATCTACAAAGTTTCTAACTTCTCTGGTACTATTCTCATCTTTCAAGAGCAAGAACGTCAAGCTGCTTACACCTAATTATGGCACTATACCGACTCGGAGTAAAAACTAGTTTGCGCGGTTCATCTGGGGTATTTGTTACTCAAAAAAGATGGTTTTTATTCAGCTTTGGTGAATTATTTGTAGTACACAGGTGGCTGGAGATCCTTGGGAGTAATCTCAAAAGAAACCGCTTACTAGGTGTAGCAACATTCAGAGGTTGAGCCAAACGGCTCGTTGGGAACTATCATTTTGTTCATAACCTCCTGTGATGTCTCGGCAGTCTCAGCCGTTGGCTTGAGGGAAGATAGTAGACATCAAGTAGAGCAATTAATTCCAATTTCAAAATACCTATTCTTCTTTCAAATATCGTCTTTTATCATACCATCATTTTTTGGTTTTGGAATAAAAATATGTATTTTAAAGTTTATAAATAATTGAAATTTAAATATTTTATATTATGACTAAATCAAGGTTTGATGATATTTCTATTTTGACTCTTAAACCTAAGTCTGATTTATCTTTTATGTTGATAATTTGACACAGAAAGCTGCGATTAGTTCAGACTGAACCGCATAGCTATCATGCTTTTTCGCTTGTGTTAATAAACTAGAAATTAGTGACTAGGTATATATAATAAAACATATCGCATTCCGTCTGATGATTATTTAGAGGTTGTTTTGCAATGAAATTATATTTCTTTCATGAAAAAATTTTAAATTTTCATGATTTAACTAATTCATTGGCTACTTTAAAGTATATTTTTACATTGCTGTTTTATATACTTGAGAGACTAGAATTGCATAGATAGTTTGTTGCTGAAAAAGGATGAGAATTTGCCGCAGGCTACGAAATAAGCGTCTTTCTCTAAGGATCTGGGCGATACCTACGGTGGGCTACGCCTACGCAGACTAAGTTGACTAGTATACAAAGGCATTAATAAAGATACCATTTCGCCAACCTCAAGAACATAAAAATGAGGGTTTTGGAATTTTGCGTTACCCGCAGGGGTTTTCGTAGAATAAAAATACAAGGTGTTTCATGAGCGATCGCTCCATATATTCACATACCTTAAAAAACGGGTTACTCTAAACTCTTCTACTACTTCTTTATCTCTTAGTTCCAAAATGTGCTGCAATGGTCTTAACTCCTTGCAAATTTCCTTTTTGAGCAAGTACTCGGACTCAATTGCTTGAGTCAGCACTACTCATACTGGTTATATATACGTGTTTTCCCTATCTGTATCAGGCTAAATCCCCAAAAATATATTACAAGTCATCAACTATAGCGGTTCTCAATCCTAAGCCGAGTCGGAGAGAGGTTAAAGTGTATTGCACCTAAATGAGCGATCGCTATATTTATCTGCACTTATACAACAGCCCTAAATTATCCTTGAAAACTAAAGATCCCCGATTTCTTTTATAAGTCGGGGATCTTTGATGTAGAGAAGTTCCAAGCAGGTATATTAGCGTCAGGATTGATGCTGAGAGCGATAGAACGTAAACTAGCACCCACACACCTAAACTGATTGAACTTGCCATTTAATTCGTGTTACTGGAGGATTTAGCCTGATTTCGCATGGTTTCCAGGCTGAAAGCAGCCGCGCCAAAGGTTACTAACAACACTCCCAAAATTTGCACAATATCTAAATTTTCTTGAATGATTAACCCAGCGAAAATCACGGTTAAAACTGGGATGCTACCACCGATAATCGCCGATCGCGAAGCACCTAATTTACTGATACCAACATTGTTTAGTAGATAGCCGGCAAGAGTCAGTACACCCAAGATAAATGCGCTCAAAACCAGTTCTAGCATCTTAGATTGGTCAAAAACTATCAAGTTCCAATTGCTTGGTAAAGGTAGCATTAAGCAAATAAAGCTCAACACCAACATGGTAGCGAAGTTAATTAAGGTAAAAGTCACAGGATGCAGTTTGCTAGCACATACCCGTGTCAGAATTATGTAGGCAGCAAAAGCTACGCCCGAAAGAATGGCGGTGCTGCTTCCCATTGAACTATTACCTATACTGGTGCTGGGAGAACCTCCTAAAACCAACAATTCGCCACAGCAAATGGCGGCGATCGCAGCGAAGCGGAATGTGGTGGGGCGATCGTGGAATAGAAACCACGACAATAACCCACTAACCATTGGATAGATAAAGAACAGTGCGATCGCCATTCCAGTTGTGACTTGAGCGATCGCAATGTAGATTAGCACCTGAGACAAAAACAAAAAGCACCCACTCACAACTGACAACAGCAAAATCCGCTTGGTAGCTGTATTAGCAGCTGTGGGATTTCCTCGCACTGAAGCAGCCAAGTTTTCTAAATCTTGCCATAGTGTTGGATGCAACATGGGAGATAGCAGTACCATCAGTGGTACTACTACCATAAACCGGAGCGTCAAAATTAACAGAGTATTGCCCAAAGTCGGCGGTAGCAAGCGTTCTACATCTACTACTCCAAAAATCTGGGAACCTTCATGGAAAATTATCTTAATGGCTATGTTGTAAAGCGACGATACCACTGCCGATAAGACAATCAACAAGAAACCGATTTGCAACTGCGAAAAGCCGGAGGAATTAGGCGATCGCGATTCTGGGGGTTTTGCTTCCGGCTGCGGCTCTAGCGCAGTAGAAGGTGGTGATTCGGGTTTGCTCTGCGAAACCCTGCGGATAACAGAAGTTGGTTCAGCAGCGTTTCTCCGTCGTAAAGGTTGAGGTTGTATTACTCTCGGTTGTGGCACAGATCCAATAGGAGGCTCTGACGTAGTTTCGGTTTCTGACGAATCCTTATTGAGGACAGAAATGGGTTCAGTAGCGTTTTCCTGTGGTGGTGGAACTACGGCAGCAGTAGGCTCTGATGTCGTTTCTCTTTCCGATAAGTCTTTGATAGGGACAGAAATCTGGTTCGCAGCATTTTCTCTAACAACGGGAGACTCTGATGTTGTTTCTCTTTCCGACAAGTCTTTGCTAGGGACAGAAATCGGGTTCGCAGCGCTTTCTCTAACAATGGGAGGCTCTGATGTTATTTCTCTTTCCAACAAGTCTTTGATGGAAAGAGAAATTGGGTTCGCGGTGTTTTCTCTAACAACGGGAGGCTCTAATCTAGTTTCTCTTTCTTCTAAAAATTGATTCGGGATCGCGGAAATTGGCTCAGAGGAATTTCTTACTACTTCGCTAAAGGTTGGCAGAGATGTCTCAGAAGAATTGTTTTTTTCTGGCTCAGTAAACTGTAAAACAGTAGGCGTACCTGCTGCTGGTTTGCGTGAAGTTTCTTCTATAGTTTTTTCTAGTTCTCCATGCAGGCGGTTAACAAACTCCGTCAAAATCGTTTCCCCTTGCTGCTGCTGGCTATACATGCGTGACAACTGTTGGGAAAGATTACTTTGATAGTTTTTTAGCTCCTGTTGTAGCGAGTTAAAAGTAACAGTAACGGTGTCATCCAGGCTGTCAAACATGTGTTCGACTTTTTCATTGATTTCACCTACTACATTTACTACGTTGCTGCTCACTTCAGCGGACTTTAGCGCAGCTTGTTCGTAAGACTTACCCTCTATGCTTTGGTTAGCTAAAGTTGCCAAAGAGGATTGCAGTTGTGAAGATATGTGCTTTGCCAGAACTTCTGCCAGTTGACGAATTAAGACTTGCTGCTCAGTGATTTGGCGCACTTGTTGTAAATGCTCTTTTTCCTCTACCAAGCTTTGAATCTCATCAGATAACCGATTTTTTTCTGACTGAAGGCGCTTTACATCTTCCTGCAATGCTCTAAGGACATTCTGCTGAAGATTTTCTAAGTCTTCAACTACAGCCCAAAGAGCATTTTCTGCTGCTCTAGATAGCTCGCCTCTGACTCTTGGGTTTTGGTTTTCTGGTTGCTTCTCGAATCGCCCCATTAGCTTCTAACCTCTAACACCTTGACGATAAAGCTGCTTCCGGTACGCTTTATTGGCGCTCATCCTAATTTCCTGTATTTTGTCAGATAAATTAAAAATTTTAACAGCACTTCCGCATTTCAACGTAATTCTGTCATACTGAACACAACTTAGCAAAGCATCAAATTGCCCTACTACTTAATCCTCTGTGTTTTTTTCAGCATTGATTAAGTATCTAGCCATTCGATTTTGGACTTTCCTGCGGAACGCTACGCAAACAACTTCCCTCAATCGAACGATTTTGGATTGTCGTCGCTATGGCTGTAAGTAGCTTGAAATGACACCTTTTTTGTTTTTGCTCGGTTTAATTTACATTAATTATTTGCCAATGAGATTTTTACTTTATAAATCTCACTCCAAATAAATAATTTATTGTTTTGTTACCATGCAGATGCGTGGCTTAGGCGGAAAGTTATCTGACTTGCGAAATTAGCTGTAAATTTCTGTGGAATGTAACTTGTGTGACAGTTTATATCTCTAAATGGAGATTAAAGTATCTTTCTGTGGAAATTCAAAGTTACGCTATCCCCTGCACAACATTCTAATAGAATGAGCAGCAGTTCTGCAAAAACATGCTTTTTTGGCATTGTTGCAGTCTAGGTTGTACTTTGAGTAGATTTAGTAAACAAAACTTAGAAAAATATTAATAATTCTTAGCGGAATAAAATTTGGGCGATGCTAAAGATGGCAGCGCTAAGTAAAGCACTCATAGGGATTGTAATTAGCCATGCGGCGGCAATGCTTTTTAGTGTTTGAAACTTTATCGACTTGATATTTTGCACTAGTCCAATACCAACTACACCGCCGACGAGAGCGTGGGAAGTGGAGACAGGTAAACCTAGCCGCGAGGCGATGAGGATGGTAGTAGCAGTAGCAAGTTCGGCACAAAATCCACTACTAGGTTGCAAGGCAATAATGTTTTCGCCAATAGTGGCGATGACTTTTTTACCCCAGACAGCTAAACCACCAACAATACCAGCACCACCAAGGATTAAAATCCAAAGGGGGATAGTTATACCATCCATAGGTACGCTACCAGTGCGATTGATGTAGACGATCGCAGCTAAAGGAGCGATCGCATTTCCTAAATCATTGGAACCGTGAGCAAAGGCGACAAAGCAAGCACTTAGCAGTTGGAATCGTCCGAATAATCTTTCTACGGGATTGGGGAAGGTGGGGCCCTCTCTGGGGATAAGGGGTAATGGGGATTGGGGATTGGGGACTGGGGACTGGAGAGTGAGAAGTAGTTCTCCCTTATCCTCCTTGTCTCCCGTCTCTTCTAATTGTCGCCAACTAATGATTGTGAGTCCAACTGCTGCTACTGCACCCATTAACAGTGGGATGTCGTAAGGAGGGATCGTAAAACCAACTTTGTCATTGAGCAAGTTGGTTAGCGGTTCAGTTAGCGATGGTAATACAATTACGCCGAATACACCTAGCAGCGCAGTACTCAACCAGGGAATCCATTCTTGTAACTGCACTAATTGATTGGGTTGATCCAAAATCCAGTGCTTGATTAGACTATAAAATAAAGCAGCGATCGCACCACTAATTAACGGCGTTAAAACCCAGCCAATGCTAATTAAGCCAATTGATGCCCAATCAATTGCACCTACTCCCAAAGCTACCCAACTAAATCCAGCGATCGCACCAACAACGGCATGAGAAGATGAAACTGGTAAACCTCGTGATGTGGCAATTTGCAACCACACGCCACAAGAAATTAGCACCGTTACCATCCCAATAACAAATATTTGGGGTGTAGCTGCGAATAAAGCGGGATTGGCAATTTTCGTTGCGAGAGTTTCCGTTACCTCATGCCCAAACAATACAGCACCCGTAAACTCTAATACACCAGCAATAATTAATGCCTGTTTGAGAGTAACAGCTTTGGAACCTACAGAGGTTCCCATCGCATTAGCAACATCGTTTGCTCCCAAATTCCAAGCGACGTAGAAAGCTAGTAGAGCGACGAAAAGTATGGTAATAAGCATTTTGTTTGGGCTAATGGAAAGATGAGGAAACAAGACATGAGGACATGGAGAATAATTTCCCTGTACCCCCATGTCTAAGTTATTTTACGGATAAATTAGGATTTTGTAAGTATCCGGTGTGGGTGCGATCGCTTGCTCAACAGCTGCTGATAAATCTTTTAATGGATAGCGATCGCTAATCAACGCTTGCACATCAATTCGCTGATTAAATACAATATCGGCTGATAAATTCTGAAGCCGATAAGATGAGCTATAACTACCGATCAAGTCAATTTCTCGACGGTAGAGAATATTGGGGTTGATGGGAATTTCCACCTCATCAGGGAATTCGGCGAAAAATAAGATTTTACCGCCTTTGCGGGTACAATCAAGTGCTTGAAAAAAAGCTTTCTCACTAGGAACAGCTAGTAGGGTGACATCAACACCTAGTCCACCAGTTAAGGCATGAATTTTTGCTGGTAAATCCGCATCACGGGCATCAAAAGCCGCTTCTGCACCGACACTTAAGGCTTTATCAACTCTAGAGGGTAGTAAATCGGTAGCGATCGCTTTTGCTCCAAAATACTTTACCAACATGATAAACATTAACCCAATCGGCCCTGCACCAGTAACTAATACAGTTTGTCCTGGAGTAATTTGGGCTTTTTTCACAGCTTTCAAGCAGCAGTTAGTCGGTTCGACAAAACTCGCTTCTTCAAAACTGATGCGATCGGGGATGGGAATCAACCCACCGTTTTCCACAATATGTCCTGGAACCTTGACATAATCAGCAAAACCGCCGCCACTGGCGTTAAAGCCTGCGGTAGTGGAGATGTTTTTGTAGACATCGCACATAGAGAAATTATCATTTAGACAGTAGGCGCAACGCATACAAGGGATGTGGTGCATCACCGCTACCCGTTGTCCAACTTGCCAACCTTTGACATTATTACCTAACGCTGCGATCGTGCCGGCAGTTTCATGTCCAAAAATGCGCGGTGGTTCGTATAGTGGATAACGAATTTTCTTAATATCTGACTGACACAACCCCACAACCCGCACCTGTACCAGTACTTCATCTGGTTCTAGGGTTGGAACTGGGATATCTTCGTAAGACAGTTGATTAACGCCTCTAAATACCTGTGCTTTCACGTTGGTTTTTCCCGCTCAACGATACTAGATGTAACATTAGTCGTCAACGTTAAGCTATCAGGTTTAAGATTTCTGTGTTTTAGTACTAACTATCCAAGCGGCGCTACCACTTCTCATAAGATACAAGGGTGTGTTACGGCTTCCGTAAGGCTGTATTATTTTTGAATATTTTCTCAAAATTTTCTCCGAACCGATAGCAATGACTATTCGCCATGCGACTGAAACTGACTTACCTGCAATTGTGGCAATTTATAATGCTGCAATTCCTAGCCGCATAGCAACTGCTGATTTAGAGCCAATATCTGTGGAGAGTCGCCTTCCTTGGTTTCAGGCGCGATCGCCTTCACAACGTCCACTTTGGGTAATCGAAGTAGAGGAAGTAATTGCTGGATGGCTTAGTTTCCAATCCTTTTATGGGCGGCCTGCCTATAATACGACTGCCGAAATTAGTATTTATATAGCCCCTCAATTTCATCGCTGTGGTTTGGCACGACAACTATTAGCACAAGCAATTAGCGAAAGCCCTGGTTTAGGTTTAAATACCCTATTATGTTTCATTTTTGCCCACAATCAGCCCAGTTTAAACCTTTTTGAAACATTCGGTTTTCAACCTTGGGGACATTTACCTAAAGTTGCCAAAATTGATAACGTTGAACGGGATTTAGTCATTATGGGACTTAGAATTATTGACACTCCTACAGCTTGAAGTTCTGGGAGTGCAAGGTTTCAGCGATCTATTGATTGACATCCCTGACAACGGACTTTGGGAGGTCTACTCAAGTCTATACGTTGCCAAATAGGGACTTTGAGCTTGCGATTTGGTTTGGTTCAATTCAGGCGATCGGAAAGAGATATTTATTTAGATCCAGCAGTCCAATTAATACCAAATCTATAGTTTTTACTAGCTTCTTCATGCCCTAAAAAGTATTTTTCTTCCTTGGTGATGATAACCTGTGATTTGATGGTTTTAATCATCGCGGCAGCACAGAAACGTCGATTATTATCTGGGTTATTGAGTTCCAGGAATACTTCTTCGCCGTTGCTTATTTTGAAAAATATACGCCCCTGCACTGATTTAAAGTCGCGTGTCCCCTGGTATATCAAGGCAAAGAACATGACCCGTTTAATCAAATCGGGTCTAAAAATGTAAATATTTTCGCCATTAGCCGCTGCTCCAGTACGGTCATCTTTATCAAGAAAAATATATGGTGAAGAATTTTTCGAGCCAAAGCTGTTTCCCAAAGGTTGAATAACTCCTTTTTGACCATCAACCATCTCATACATACACCCTAAGTCAAGGTCTGATGCTTTGTTACCACCAAGTATGTTTTTAAATAATCCACCAATATTGCTTTTCTGCCGATTCCAGTTAAGGTTGACATGAATAATCAGTTGCGTAGAATCGCTCGACTTATTGAGGTCGATATTGTGTGAATCACCACTTTTTTTAAGTTGAATAGTCATATTGTTCTGGTTTTTATGGCTATCTTCAGGAATGGTTAATTTAGGATATTCTTTCTTTTCTTCCTGTTTAGTTTCTCTAATATATTTATCTACAAAACTTTGCAGCCCGGAACTATAGCCTTCTCCTACTGCTTGAAACCTCCATTCATTTTCCTTTTTATACAAACGTCCAAATTCTAAAGATGTCTCTTGAGAAAAAGCCTCTCTTAAGTTATACCGAGCCAGATAATTTTTACTTTCGTAATTGTAAATCTTGATAAACGCATTTTTTATTTGGCTAAAGTTTTGGGTTTTTTCTTGTCCTTCATGAATAGTTACAACAAAAACTATCTCCTGAATAGCTGGATTGACTTTTGCCAAATCAACATAAATTGTCTCATCATCTCCATTCCCTTCTCCAGTTCTATTATCTCCAGAGTGTTTTAAGGAACCATCGATTGATTGCAAATTATTATAGAAAATAAAATATTTTTCATCTGGTATTTTACCATTTGCGTCTAACATAAATACGGAAGCATCAATATCATAACTTTGTCCGGCTTGATTTATTTGCCAACCCAAGCCAATAGCTACTTTATTTAAATTAGGAGCTTCTTTAGAAAGATTAAATCTGCCACCTTTGCTTAATTCAATTTCCATTTTATATACATCCTGTAAATTTATTTTTGTTGATTAATTTATAAAAAAAAGGAGGTATTCATTACTGTTACCTCCTTTTTATTACCTTTTGAGATTGCTACTAAGCAGCATATCGATCTACAAAACTTTGAAGCCCTGATTTATAACCAGCCCCGACAGCTTGGAATCTCCATTCCCCATCTTTTCGATAAAGCTTACCAAATTCAATTGCAGTTTCTGTGGAAGCCTCTTCATCTAATTCATACTTAGCAATTTGTTTTTCTGTGGCGTTGTCATAAATTCTAATAAATGAGTTTCTGACTTGTCCAAAGTTTTGCTTTCTTTGCTCTGCTTCATGGATGGTGGCGACAAAAACTATTTCTTGAATTGAAGCGTCAACTTTGCTCAAATCAATTTGAATTGTTTCATCATCTCCTATACCCTCTCCTGTTCTGCTATCTCCTTCATGTTTTACAGAACCATCTGGTGATTGTGAGTTGTTATAGAATACAAAGTATTTTTCATTAGGAATTTTCCCATTAGCACCTAACATAAATATAGAAGCATCAAGGTCAAAAACTGTACCTGTATCTGTAACGTTGACATCCCATCCTAAACCAATTCCAGCATTTTTCATGCTTGGTGCTTCTTTTGAAAGATTAATTCTTTCGCCTTTACTTAAGTTAATTGACATAATGACTCCCTATTTTTACAAAACGAATTTTATGCAGAGTGTTATTGAGTCGAGTAACTCAATAAGTAGTTAGGCATAGACTTTCATAAGTCCTTGTAAACCATTAACATTAATGCCGTTACCAATAGCTGCCATTTTCCACTCGTTATTGTGATTGTAAATTTCAGCCATAATCATCCCAGTCATTCCTTTGTATTCAGAACCGGATAAATTATACTTGGCAACTTCTTGATTGTTAGATGTATTTACGAGTCGCACAAAGGCATTTTGTACCTGTGCAAATTCTTGTTTACGAGCTATGCAGTCGTAAATATTAACCGTAAAAACTAGTTTTACAATCTCTTTTGGTAGTTGAGTTAAATCTACAATAATCTGCTCGTCATCACCTGTTCCTGCACCTGTAATATTATCACCCAAATGGGTAATAGCTCCTGATTTATGGGATAAGTTTCTAAAGTAAACAACGTTAGCTATATCTGTTATTTTGCCCTTTTGATCTAAACAGATTACTGAGGCATCCAAGTCACAGTCTTGAGTATTACTGAAAGCCCCAAAGAAACCAGCAGAACGTTTGGCTATATCCCAGCCTAGTCCACACATCAGCTTTGTTAGCCCAGGAGCTTCTTTAGAAAGTGAGATATGTTGCCCTTTTTGTAGGTTGATTCCCATGTGATTATCTTAAATATATTCAGATTGCTAATATTTTCAGGTATTTGATTTTCTAGCTGTTTGTATCAGCGCTCATTGAGAGTTTTTCTAGCTTTTGAACTTTGTTCATTTTTACTACTTTTGGTGCAATCAGGTTGATATCAACAATCATGATGCATTAAAGCAAGTAATACCAAATAAAGCTACCAATTTTTAGTAATTGTGTAATCTCGGTTATCTGTCATGGTTAACTAATGAGTTTATCTACTTCAAGTTGAGTAATAACACATCACATAATTGAAGACATATCATATTTGTTATGCGCTCTATCGTAGTCACATTTAAAAGCAGTGTAATCAGGAAAAATACGTAATCTCAAAAACTCTGGTATTTATGCGAAAGATTTTTTGTTAAGTAGTAGTAATATAATTGTTGTTATAAAGCAGACTGCAACTGCGCTAAACTAGCGAACATTATAAATAAGCAAATGTAGAGACACAATATTTTGTATCTCCAAACATTTCTTAACAACGCTGCAATTGCGTTAATAACACAACAATCTCATCAATAGCTTGGCGCACAACAGTTGCAGGCTGCTCTGATTGATTCACAATAATACTAAAAACTAACGGCTCATATTTAGGGGCATTCATATATCCAGATAGAGAAACAACACCCGTTAACGTACCCGTTTTTGCTTGGACAATCCCCTCAGCAGATGTGTTTTGAAAGCGGTTTTTCAAAGTTCCACTTTTACCGGCCATAGGTAAAGATGCCCGATATATATATGCTGCCGGTGTTCTTGCCATTCCTCGCAAAGTTTGTACAAAAGCTTCTGGTGTCACTAAGTCCCGACGTGATAAACCCGAACCATCGACTAAAATATAATTTGTTGGATCAACTCCCAATCGAGTTAAATTTGCTTTGACAACTTCTAAACCGACATCAGTGCTAGTCTTAGTTTTAACTCTGGGTTTTTCCCCAGCTAATGCTCTCAGTAGTGCCTCAGCATAAAGATTATTACTATTCTGAAGAGTTTCCATTAATAATTCAGATAAAGGTGGCGACTCTACAAAAGCTATTTCTTCTTGATGAACACCACCAGTTACGACTAATGTTTGCCCCAAAGCAATTTTTTCTGTTGCCAAAGCTGCACGGAAGCGCCGTAAGAAGTAATAATTAGGGTCAACTACAGGCAAATCTATTAAAGAAGGTTCAGAATTCGTTGTCAGTTGTCCTTGAATTCGTAATGCTGTTCCTGATAATTCGCGGGTAACGTTGACGTAGATTGGTTGATTTTGGGCAACCGTTACTGACTGATTAATTATCCGCCACTGTTTTGCCTCGCCAGGATCGATCCACACCACTTGTAAAGATTTACCTACAGCCTGCGGTACAAGTTTTAAACTAAAAATATTTTGATTTAGAATAAAGCTACTGACTGGTGCGCCATAGTCTGACTGCACATCTTCCCATTGCCAGGTGGGGTTAACAATATCACCTTGAATATAACTATCATCAGCTATCAATCGCTGAATTTGAGTAATACCCTTCTGTTTTAGCTGCTGTGCTAATGTTTGCAGTTGAGTATCACTAAAACTGGGATCTCCCCTACCGACAACACTTAAAATACCATTGCCGTTCTGATAAATAGAGGTGCGAATCCGAAAATTAGCACCCAATTGCTGCAATGCAGCTGCTGTTGTCAGCAACTTGAGGTTAGATGCGGGAATAAAATATTTCTGAGCATCCCGACTATAAAGAGTTGATCCCGTTGACAGAGGTTGTACCAAAATTCCCCAGCGCACCCGACTAAATAAAGGACGATTGATTACAGCATCTATAGCTGTTCCCAATTGGGTAGAGCAAATTGATTTTGTGGTAGTTGTTGGTGCAAATGGGGTTTGTGCTTTAGCTGCTGGCTGGGTAACACCAATTTGAGTACCCAGAAACAGCAGCATTAAGCCAAGAGAAATTTTTCTAGTCATCACATAGTTAGTAAAACTACTTGATGATAATACCTTTGTGTGGCATCTTTTTAACGTCAGTTCGATCAGAGGAAATCTTATTCCTCTTCATCTTCCTCTTCCTCTTCCTCTTCTTCTTCCCCGAACACTCCGTCTATAAGTTCTTGTGCTCGCTCGTCTGAAATCTTTAAGGCTTCCTGAAGCTCAGAGATATAATCTTGCTCACTTTCAGGTACTTCTTCGTCAATCCCCACCACTAAGATAGCTGCGATATATGCAGCTTCCCGATAACCTCTATTGGGCAAGGATTCGATGGACTGGGCGATTAAATCTTCTGAATCTTCTTCTTCAATCAAGTTGACGACTTTTTCGGTCAATTCTTCAAAGTCTTCGTCAGAATAATCTTCAAATAAGCCAACCCGACTGAGAAATTCACTTAAAGCATATTCTTCTGTTGAAGAAATACCTTCACCATCAGCAGCTGCGGAAAAGAGTCCAAGGATTGCGATCGCAACTTCTGGTTCTAGAGCAACTGAACTAACACTACGTCCTTTGGGCAATTTGCGTTGAGACATAATTATCCTGTAAAATTACGTGATATTTCAGGAAGCAATACCTTGTGGTTTCTGATGCTTCCTAAAATTTAGGATTCCCAAAAGAATGCAGAAAAATACATTGATATGAATATTTCTTCATGAAAAATACGCAGAGAGATATCCCTCTGCGTATAAAAACAGTTTAATTCTCAAAAAGTGTTACAACTTTGTCCCACACTCAGCACAGAAGTTGTGGGTAGGTGCATTTTTGGCGTTGCAGTTGCTACAATACACTGGTTCTGATGCGGCTTTTGGCACTTGTTTCTGTAAGCCAACCATTTGAGCGTTGCTCTTGCCAGGGACTACCATTGGATAGCAGTTTTCGTCTCTGGTGACGTGGATATTTAAGATAGCTGGCCCTTTGTGTGCCAGCATTTCGGCGATCGCATTTTTCAATTCACTGCGATCGCTGATTATCATGCCTTTTATGCCGTAAGCTTTTGCCAATAACTCTACGTCTGGCATCCCTACCTCCATATTTGAGCATGAATAACGCTCACCGTAGAAGGCTTGCTGCCACTGGCGCACCATTCCTTGCCAGCCGTTATTGATAATTATTGTCTTGACATTTATCTCATACTGTGCAAGGGTTCCTAATTCCTGCAAACACATTTGGAAACTGGCATCGCCACTGATACAAATCACTTCCTCATCAGGAAACGCTACTTTAGCGCCCATTGCCGCAGGTAAGCCAAAACCCATCGTCCCTAGACCAGCGCTAGAAATCCAGCGCCTTGGGCCGTTCTTGAGGAATTGTGCTGCCCACATTTGATGTTGTCCGACATCTGTAGTGTAGAAAGCATGGGGTGCTTGGCTACTGACTTCTACAATTACTTCTTGGGGCGAAATGCTGTCGGGATGGTGCGGCACTATTAGAGGATATTCTTCGCGCCAACGGTTTACTAAATTTAACCACTCTTGGTTTTGATTAGGTGTCGCTGCAACGCCTGTTTCTTGGCAGCGACGCAACAAGTCTACTAATACGTTCCGCACATCGCCGACGATGGGCACTTCAGGAACGCGGTTTTTGCCGACTTCTGCCGGATCGATGTCTATATGAATTACTTTAGCGCGGGAGGCAAATTCGTCTAACTTGCCTGTAACGCGATCGTCAAATCTAGCGCCGACGCAAATTAACAAGTCACAATCACTAACGGCGAAGTTAGCGTAAGCAGTGCCGTGCATCCCCAACATTCCCAAAGCTAAGGGATGATGTTCGTCAAATGCACCGATCCCCATTAAGGTTGTAGTGACAGGGATGTTGAATAATTCAGCTAGTTCTTTGATTTCTTCATGGGCACCAGATGCGATCGCGCCACCACCGACATACAATAGCGGCCGGCGACTTTCAGTAATCAATTGAATGGCGGCGTTGATTTGTCGAGGATTTCCCTTCACCGTGGGACGATAACCGCGTAATTTTACTGAACCTGGTTTTACAGGTATATAGTCAAATTCTTCTAAAGCAACATCCTTGGGGACATCAATCAAAACTGGCCCAGGCCGCCCAGTACTAGCGATGTGGAACGCTTCGGCGACAATTCGCGCCATATCTTTGGGGTCACGCACTACATAAGAGTGCTTGACAATGGGTAGTGTAATCCCGTAAATATCGGTTTCCTGAAAGGCATCTGTCCCAATGGACGGACGCGCTACCTGCCCTGTAACCACAATCATCGGGATTGAATCCATGTAAGCGGTAGCGATTCCCGTCACCAAGTTAGTTGCTCCTGGGCCAGAAGTACCAAAGCATACTCCTACCTTCCCAGTAGCACGGGCGTAACCGTCTGCGGCGTGGGCTGCGCCTTGTTCGTGTCTCACTAGAATGTGCTTAATAACACCAGTTGCTTCTACCTTATACAGGTCGTCGTAAATTGGGAGAATTGCCCCACCAGGATAACCAAAAATGTAATCAACGCCGTGGCGATGAAGGCTGTCAATTAGGGCAAAACCGCCAGATGCACGTTTGGGCAAGACTGGCGGGCTAGAAGCACGAGACTGTTTGTGATTCTCAGTTTGTGGGAAACTAATTTGGGAAAGCGATCGCACGGTCAAACCTCAGACTATAGCTAAAGTTAATGCTGAATTTCTGTAGTTGAGATTTCATTTTAATTGAAAACTTCAATCAAAATCTGATTAATTTTTATATTAAATATAAATATAGATTATTAGCCTACATTAATTAAATTACGTCTTGCAAGACATTGCGGGTATTTCTCCAAGTCCAAACACCGACAACTGCAACCACGAAACTCATTGCGATCAGGACAATTCGTAAGCCAAACTCTTGATTTAACCAGCCTGTAATCGCCAGTGGTGCAGAAAGGGCGATGTTAACTGCATGATTTTGAAAGCCAAAGACCTTACCATGCATAATTGGTGGAGTCTGTTGTTGAATTAGAGTTTGCATTGGTACACCAATTAGGGAACCACTCACACCCAATAAGATACAAAATCCGATTGCTAGTACTTGACTATTGCTAAAGGGAACCAAAGCTAAAATCAGCGCCATACCTAAAAAGCCCATCAAAGGTAAAGGTTTGTGATGTGTTTTATCGCCCAAATGACCCAAAATGGCCGCACCAATGACTATACCGATTCCGACTGCGGCGATAAAGCGTCCAGATTGTTTGCCTTGTAAACCAAACTTTTCTGCTAAGGGAAGGGCAAGTACCATTAAAGCTGCAAAGACGCAGTATAAAACTGTAGTTTGCAACATGGCATTTAATACCAAACGGTTTTTCTTCAGGTAGCGTAAGCCTTCTTTAAAGTCAGCCCAAAGATCGATGCGATCGCCCAAAGCTTCGTTCGGTGATTTTTTCTCCCGAAAGTGAATCGGGAGCATAATTACAGCCGAGAACAGGTATAACAACGCCACTACTAACTCTGGGCCATACTCTTTAGCTATACCAGTTTCAGCCAAACTCAGCAGAGGATCTCCTAACAAAAAACCGACTATTAAAGCACCCATCATTGTGCTAGTAAACAGCGCATTGGCTGCTATTAAACCCTCTCGCCGCACCAGTAAAGGAATTGCAGCTTGTTCGGCTGGGGCAAAAAATTGGGTAATGGTGGAAACTGCAAAGGTAATGAGAAAAAGTATATGGAAATTCCTGGGTAAAAAGGCAAGTCCGATGACTAATAATCCGCGTAAAATATCAGAGCCTACCATAATTAGCTTTTTTGGTAAGCGATCGACAAATACACCTCCGGCTGAACCAAATAAAACTGCTGGTATAGTAAACGCCACCATTAAAATCGGGTACATCGATTCTTTTCCTACTCCCAAAGGAGGAAGGTAGATACTGTTTTTGTCTACTACCAAATCGACCAACATTAAAAAGAAGACTTTATCTGCTAACTGGGACACTAGTTGCCCAATCCACAGAAGCATAAAACTACGGTTTTTTAGCAGTGCGCCAAACCCGTTATTAACAGCAGCCGGTTCAGTTGGAAACATTTAGATACTTTCTTTGGGTAGATGGGGCATTGGGCATTGGGCATTGGGCATTGGGCATGGGGCATTGGGTATAGCTTTTATTGACTGTCCCCTGTACGCTGTCACCTGTAACCTCTTCCCTTCCACACTCCTAACTCCTAACTCCTAACTCCTAATTCTATTGTCCGGACTAATTTGCTTCATAGCGCTTTAACAGCATAAGCAAAAACTCAGCTGCTGTCAGATAACCTTTGGGTGGATAAATTTCAATTAATGAATCTACCCACCAGCCTTGTACAGTTTTGAGGGTAGATGCAGAGCGGCTTTTTGTCAGACATTTCCACATAGACAAATGATCGACTGCTGGTTGTGCATAAAAGTTATTCTGCCCACTACCCAGCAAACTAGAACTCCAATGAGTAAAATAATCATGACTCATCCGATGAATAGGAAAATTACCTTGTAGTGGTACTCCCCATCCATCTATAGCAATAAATGCTTTGACAGAACCACCCAAGAGTTGCCACAAATGTGCTGCTCCTATTGCCCCGACTACGCCAGCACTAAAGCTAATAAATATAATTGGTGATTTGTCGGTCAAGCGATACCTGCGGTGAGCTACGCTAACGCGCAAGAACTGCAAAATGTGCAAAGCTGATAAAACTAAAACATCTTTACCCGGATAAACCAGTATATTTGCGGAGTCGTAGGCGATCGCACCATCAGCAACCATATCTAATAATCCGACTGTAAAGCTTTCAGTTAATTCTGGCTCATGAATTCCAGGGCAAATAATTATACTTATCTCTCTATTTTGAAAATTGCTCATTTGAAGATAAATCTTTAAATCAAATATGATTCCTTATAGAACTTACAACTAATAACCATGTACCAAGGACAAAGGATAAATGACAATGAATGCATTTCGAGTAGGAGTTGCTGGCCCGGTGGGTTCGGGGAAGACGGCTTTGGTGGATGCTTTGTGTAAGGGATTGCGCGAGCAGTATCAGATTGCGGTGGTGACGAATGATATTTATACTCAGGAGGATGCTCAATTTTTAGTGCGTTCTCAGGCGTTGGCAAGCGATCGCATTTTAGGTGTAGAGACTGGTGGTTGTCCTCATACTGCTATCCGCGAAGATGCTTCGATGAATTTGGCGGCAATTGAACAGTTAGAGGAACGTTTTATCGATTTGGATTTAGTCTTTTTGGAAAGTGGTGGCGATAATTTGGCTGCTACTTTTAGTCCAGAATTGGTAGATTTAACAATTTATGTCATCGATGTTGCTGCTGGTGATAAAATTCCCCGCAAAGGTGGCCCCGGTATTACCAAGTCTGATTTATTAGTGATTAACAAAACTGATTTAGCACCTTATGTTGGTGCAGATTTAAGTGTGATGGAACGGGATGCTAAAAAAATGCGCGGTGATAAACCTTTTATTTTTACTAATTTGAAAACTCAGTCAGGACTTGCAGATGTAATTAACTTTGTTTGCACAAATATCTGTTGAAAAGAAAATGCTCGGCCCGTGTTCATGTAGTGGCAATTCATGAATTGCCACTACAATTTTAACTACAAAGCTCGTAGATGACGACTTCGTACCCGTTCAGCACTACCGGTAGGAATCGCAGCAATTAATTTTTGCGTGTATTCCTCTTTGGGTTCCAGGTAGATGCTTTCGGCTGTCCCTTCTTCAACAATTTGACCGCGATTCATAACTAAAATGCGATCGCTCATAAATTTCACTACACTTAAATCGTGAGAAATAAAAATATAAGTAAGCTGAAAGTCTGACTGTAACTCTTTAAGAAGATTTAATACCTGCGCCTGTACTGAAACATCCAGCGCTGAAACTGATTCATCACAGATGATAAATTTAGGATTTAACGCCAAAGAACGGGCTATGCAAATCCGTTGGCGTTGACCGCCAGAAAACTGATGCGGATAGCGGTTAATCGCATCTGCACTCAACCCCACCCGTTCTAAAAGTTCGATTACTCGCTGCTTTCGTTGTTGCTTGCTCTTACCAACAGAGTGAATTAACAACGGTTCCATCACCGCGTCCCCAACCTTCATCCGGGGATCGAGTGAACTAAAAGGATTTTGAAAGACTATTTGCATTTCCCGCCGCAGTTTTTGCAACGGTTCTCCTTTGAGGCTAGTAATATCTTGTTTCTCAAAAATAATCTGACCACTCATTGGTTCAATTAAGCGCAGCAAGGTTCTACCAAGAGTAGTTTTACCACAACCAGATTCTCCCACCAAACCTAGTGTTTCCCCTGGTTTGACATCAAAAGAAACGCCATTAACCGCCATATTGTAGCGTTTTGTCCCACCAAACACCCCGCGCACTGGAAAACCAACTTTCAGATTACGGATTTGCAGCAGGGGTTCCTTCTCGTTGAAGTTTGCCAATCTTGTAGCAATCTCTTCGGTGGTGACATCTATGGGTTGTGCGGGTTCTTTCGCCTGAATTACTACTTCTCCCGTTGCTGTTTCTTCTGCACTCATGTAGTCAGAAACAGTGAGTAGTTTTTGGGGACGGCGGTCAAGTTTAGGGCGACAAGCTATCAAACCTTTAGTATATGGATGCTGCGGAGTGCTAAAAATTTGTTCAGCAGTACCAGATTCGACAACTTTGCCTTTATACATCACCGCTACTTCGTCAGCAATTTCTGAAATTAACCCCAAATCGTGGGTGATAAAAATCATTGCCATATCACGGCTTTGCTGCAATTCTCGCAACAAATCCAAAATAGTCGCTTGCACCGTCACATCTAAAGCTGTGGTTGGTTCATCGGCAATTAAGATTAAAGGGTTGCAAGAAATTGCCATTGCAATCATCACCCGTTGCAACTGTCCCCCAGAAAGTTCATGAGGGTAGCGTTCCAGCATGGCTTCTTTGTGTTCTTTAACCAACCGTGCCAACTTTGATGGCTCTGGTTTCGGTGAAGTTTCGGTATACTGCTGCTGGATCTCCTCATCACTAGGTAGAAGTTTTACCTCTTGTAGACCTGCGATCGCAACTTGTCGTGATTGGGCTGCTGACACATTTTGATGTCGCATAATCGCTTCTGTTAGCTGAAACCCGATGTTATAAACCGGATTAAGCGAACTCATCGGCTCTTGAAAAATCATCGCAATGTCGCCACCCCGGTGTAACTGCATTTGCTCAGGAGGCAATTTTACCAAATCGATGGGGCTGCCATTCTCCTGCGGACGAAACCAGATTTCACCGCCAGTAACTATACCGGGAGTTTGCAACAAACCCATTACAGCTAGGGCTGTCACTGATTTACCACTCCCCGATTCTCCTACTATTCCTAGAGTTTCACCCCGATGCAGCCCAAAGGAAATACCATCCAAAGCTCTGACTGTGTTGCCATCACCGGGAAATTCAACTTGTAAATTGCAAACCTCTAGGACAGTTTCTCTCATAGGAGTTGGGTAGAAATATTAACTTAAAATTATTCGATTTTAACAATAGTTTTGATGTGTTATGTCGGTAAATTTGGTTTTTACGCTCCTTGGCAGTTTTTCACCCACAACTGACATCACATACTTCCACAATATACACACATTTGCGATGTAGAACGGGTTGTAATTTTTCCAAATCGTCATTGGCTTATGGTATCCTCTTTTTTCAGAGTTCCAGTCTTTAAATAACAGCATTAACTACATAAAATTGCCACCACGAACAAAACAGCCAGGAGAGCAAATCCGTAAATTGCTTAAGGAGCGTCGCCAGTCTGCAATGCTGAGTTATGCTTTTGCAGTGGTTGTTCTAATGGGGGCGGTACTGTTATTCAGCATCTTCAGAACTTCTTTTGTGGGGATGTTGCTCTCGCTGGGGGCATTGGTAGGCTCATACAAGCTGTATCGTAATGGGCAATACTTGATGAAAAGAGCGGGTGATGCTCAACGCGGTGCTAAAGCCGAAACTGAAGTAGCTATATTATTGCGCCCTTTGGAACATCGAGGATGGCAATTAGAATACAACCTCCGAATTAAGAGATGGGGAGATGCAGATGTGGTGCTGCATTCTCCTCAAAATAACTGGTATGTAATCGATGTTAAATCTCATAGCGGCACTAAAGTTTATGAAAGTGGTCGTCTGCGTAAACGCTACGGCAGAAATACCTTTGATTTTGACGAAGGTGATTTGATAGGCAAAGTTAAAGGCCAAGCAACAGAAGTAAAACACTTAAAAACTGCACGGTGGGTAACTGCACTGCTTTGTTTTACAAAAGGTAATGTCGATATTCCTAGCAATGAGGTTGGCGGTGTTTATGTTGTAAATGCCAGTGATTTAGTTAATACTTTGTTACATTTAGATAAATAGCAGATATCCTCTGTAAAATCACTTAAGTATTACTTGTATACATGGAGTTAAATGAAAGTGAGCGATAAATTTACTCACGGTTATGCACTATTAATTGGTGTAGGGGAGTCTAAATATAGTAAGCTTTCACTGCCAGTAACAGTAAAAGATACTCAAGCAATTTATGCTGCTTTAATTGACCCGCAACTATGTGCCTATCAAGATGATAAAGATCATATTCGGGTGCTAAATAATCAAGAAGCAAATAAAGCAGCTATTCTAGATGGATTGAATTGGTTAAAAGAAAAATCAGCCACAGACCCAAATGCAACGGTATTTGTTTATTATTCAGGACATGGCTGGATAGATAAAAATACACAACATTATTATTTACTACAACATGATGTTAGACCAAATAAACTTTCTAGTTCTGCACTTGCAGCCGAAACTTTCACTAATGCATTAAGGCAAATAAAAGCAGAACGTTTATTAGTTGTGATTGATAGTTGTCATGCAGCAGGAATGGCAACTTCTAAAGAGGCTGATTTAGAACTAGAAGAAGAATTTGAAGATTTTATTCGCGTTGCTCCATCTAAAAGTTTGATTGATGATTTGAAACAAGGCAAAGGTAGAGTAGTTTTTACTTCTTCTGAAGGTGAGCAACAATCTTGGGTAAAAGATGAATCAAGCAGCATCTATACTTATCACTTTCTCGAAGCTTTGCAAGGTGCTGGAAATCAGCCCGGTGATACAGAAGTTCGGGTTTCTAATTTAATGAATTATTTAGGTAAAACTGTGCCTGAAAGTGCGCGTAAGCTGTTCAATGCAGAACAAATTCCGCATTTTGATATGGATGCAGGAGATTTTGTAATTGCCAAACTTTGGGGTGGTAAAGGTTTACCTGATAAGGGATGGGATGAAGTAAAACCCCAAGCTACACAAAAGATTAATAAAATTGCCGAGACGATAAACCAGTATGGAAAGTTTATCACGAATATTAATGAAGCTCATGATCTGCATATTGGTGATGTGTACAACAAATAACTGCTGCGTAAAATATATATTTGGCGTAATTTTTATTAGTATCCCAGTTAATTAATAATACATAGAAAACTTAAATCAGTAAGGCAATCTGGAGGTAATTTTGAACGCAGCTAGCAAAGTAGATGCAATTATCAATGCGTGGTTCGATTACATTGCTTTGGATGATTACAGCAACGCTAGGATTGAAGCAGCTAATCAGGATACGGTAAAACAGCGTGGTGTCAAGCTAGCGAACGACCATGTATTGATTGAGTCAACCATTTTTTTAGAACTGCAACAAAAAGTTTCCAAAGTGCAACAAGGTCAACAGGAAACGGTGTGGGCATTGTCTTTCCCCCAATTTATTGATGTAGACAAGGGAAAATCTTTTTTCTGTCCTCTGTTTAGTTTGGATGTAACATCTATCCTCAAAGGAGAGTACCGAGAAACTGGGTGGAGTCTTGATGAGTTAAAACTAATGGAAGCAGGAGATAACCTAGCCACCTTTCTTGGATTGGATGATGAACAACGTGAACAGTTGATTACCCAAGATGGACTACGACGATTTCTTGAAACCACATTTGGGCAAGAATTTCAGATATATGAGGAGTGGATGCAACACGTTACGATACCTCGTCGCTACCAAATTCAACGACAGCCATACTTGTTTGCGTTTACAGGAGCAATATATTCTAGGAATCTCAAGCAAGACTTGAAAGAAATTAAATCAGGTTCCAAAAATTGGTTAAAACTAAGACATCCAGCTTATGAATATTTGTTCGGTTTGCCTCAAATCCCAAAACACGAAGTTACTTATATGGGTGCTTTCCCAACCCACGCACCAACTAAATCGCAATCAACAGCACTCAAACACGCCCAAACCGAACCGATGACGGCTGTCCAAGGGCCACCAGGTTCTGGGAAAACCACTCTTATCCTTCATCTCATTGCTCAACAGGTAGTCCAACGCGCACTCGGTCTGATTGAAACCGACCAAGACATTAATAACTTAACTGTTATTAGTAGTACTAATAACAAAGCTGTTGAAAATGTCATTGACAAGTTAGATGATTGGTTAAAAGATGAATCTTTAGAACATGATTTTCTCTATCTTAAAGGAGGAAGTAAAGTTAATATCCAATCTACTGGTGGCGCTTTAGAACATTTACAGCAAGCACTAGACTATTTACAAAAGAATAATTTTGACAGAAGCTGTTTTGATACTCTAAAAAAGCAAATAAAACAAATTAAAAATGAGTTAAAGGCTGAAGAATCTAATTTTTTAGAAAAACGTCGCCAAAGAATCTTAGATGAAAAAAGACTTACTGAAATTTTAGAAAAAATACAAACATTTCAACAGTATTTAGAAGAAATATTAGATGCCAGAACGAGCTTTCAGAGACGAGCAGCACAATTATCCGACTATGACAAACTTCCAGTAGAAGCTTATAGACAACTTGAGGTCATACTAAATAATGCTAAAATGCGACTACCGGAAGGAAAAATATCTTGGTGGAAGAAGATATTACTTTGGTTTTCTGGCAGAACAGAAAGACAGATTTTGACAAAAACGGCTGAAATCTGTCAACCAGCAATTTTAAACACTGTTAACACTATATTTCCTATCAAAGTTATTGAAACTCGCAATGATTTAATTCAACAATCATGGTTAGTTAATGAACGACTAGTAAAAGCGGATGAGTTAAAGACTGTAGCAGGAAGATTACAAAACATTTCTGGAGATATTGTAACTACAGAGCAAAAAAGAGATGAGGCAAATCAAGAGTTAGTTTTTTTAAGAAATAAATTGACTACTCAACTAGAAGATTTTTATGATTACTTTAATAAAAAGTTTCATAAGCAGCAGCAGGAGCTATTTAAGTTATCGCAGAAATTGCTTACTCAACAAGCACTATGCTATAAAGATCGTGTAAAACCTTCTTTGGAATTATATTCAAATGTTCTTTCTGGAAATTGGAAAGATAAAAATAAAATGGCAGAAAATCTAAATGAGCATCTTAAAAATGTGAGTTTATTTTTTCCTGTCATTACTGGCACATTGCTTTCCATCAGAAATATACTCCCTTGGGTTAAGGAATGTGTTGACCGCACAATTGTAGATGAAGCGGGAATGATTCCTCTGCATCAAACATTTCCCTTATTGGTGCGATCGCGCAAAGCTATTATTGTAGGTGATCCTCTACAAATAGAGCCTGTAATCACTCTCAGTAACCAAAGACGCGATGATTATTGCCAAACAGCGTTTATTGGCAGGGGATTAACTGAAATTGATTACCATCGTTACAGCCCAGAGGAAGAACATAGCGCTACTAGCTATCATCGTGCTGCTGGAGCAACTGGAGAAGACAATGATAAAGGTCAAGGGATTTGTTTGATTGAGCATTACCGTTGTCAACCTAGCATTATTGAATATTGCAATACTATTGCTAACTATGGATTAGAAGTAAAAACAGAATCAGTTACTTCTTTATTAAACTCACACTTAGTTGCTTACCATGTTGAAGGAAATATTAGAAATAATGTTAATGATGAAGAAATTTCGGCTGTAATAGATGTAATCCATCACTTGCAAAAGCAAGGTTATTCATTACAAGATATCGGTGTTATTTCTCCTTTCAATGTTCATGCTAGGGCTTTAAGAGAGGAGCTAACTCAAAAATTCTCTGGATTAGACAAAAAATCTGTTGGGACAATTCACACTTTTCAAGGTTCTGAGAAAAAGGTAATTATTTTATCTACAAAAGTGTGCGAAAGACAAGATAATGTTAACTGGCTTAATAAGCGCCCAAACCTACTTAATGTTGCAGTATCCAGAGCAAAAGAACTATTTATTTTAGTTGGAAATCTTCACAGATTAGAAAAAGGTAAGCTTACTCGTCAGCTTATTGAACACATTGGAGAGTATGGAGATATTTTAGATTACAAAACTGAAGCTGAAATACCTCCGCAGGAGCCTGGAGCTACTCTAGTTTATGATTGTGAGCATTTAAAAGTTTTTAGAGAAGCTCTTGAGCAAGCTGAAGAAGAATTGGCAATTGTCACGCCTTGGATCTGGGGTAATGAATCAAAACTGTTTGTGAATGATATTGTTTCAGCTTTGGAAAAAGGAGTGAAAGTCAGATTAATCTATGGTAGTAAAGGTAGTGAAGAGAATGATGGAAATGATGCTCAAATTGAAAAAGATTTGGATAAATTGTTTTCTCAATATCCAGGTTCGCATTTAACTTGTTTAGGCAAAAAAATACATATAGAAAGTAGGGGAACTAATGAAAAAATATTGGTTTGCGACACTAAATTTGCTATTGTCGGAAGCTGGAATTGGCTTTCTCATCCTTATAGAAAGCAGTGTAGTAGAGCATCAATAAATTCCAAGGTTCAAATCCGCAGAGAGACAAGCATACAACTTTCTGATTCATTGTCTATCGAGGAGATAAAAGCGAGAGTTTTTCAATTAATTACATAATATTTTGAGAATTATTGTAGGGTATGTTAAGCATATATTTTCGATATACATTTCGTTATTAAAAATATTGTTTCAAGCGCTTAACACACCATTTTGTCGAGGGTGCGTTAGGCTTTAGCAATAACACACCCTACTTAAAATTAACTATATTTACATCTAAGAACAGACAACCCTAAAACCAAATTCTTTATCACTCACACTCGAATTTTCAGAAAAGCGAGATGCAGAACGACACAAGTTAGGCGGAGAATCCCAGGAACCTCCCCGCAAAATTCGGTATTCTGAATTTCCATCATTCAGCCAAGAACTACCATCTAATGGTGCGCCTTGATAGTCTTCGTGTTCACAGTCAGCGCACCACTCCCAGACTAACCCGTGCATATCACAGATTCCAAATGCATTGGGTAGAAAACTACCAACCTCTGTTGTCTGCTGCTGAAAAATACTATTAATATTTTCACTTTGTACAAAATGGTTTGCTAAATTCGGTGTAATTATTTTGCCAAAATGAAATGGAGTTGATGTTTGGGCGCGACAAGCATATTCCCATTTAGCTTCACTAGGTAAGTGATATTTTCTTCCTGTTTCTCGTGAAAGTCGCTCACAAAATTCTTGTGCATCATACCAAGAAACTCTTTCTACAGGGAAGTTATCTCCCTTAAAACAAGATGGTTCCAGTTTAAGACAGCGTTTAATTTTTGGCAGCTTTGCAATAACTCTCCACTGTGCTTGAGTAATGGGATATTTACCCATAAAAAAGGGATTTAAAGTGACTATATGCTGGGGACGTTCATCTTCAAGTGATTGATATTCACCTTGAGGTGCGCCCATTTGAAATTTACCACCAGCTATAGAAACCATTTCCAATACAATGCCATCTAATAAATTTTCTATAAAATACTCAGCTTGTTTAAGACAACGCTTAGTTTCTATTCCTTGAATGTCTACAGTTATGACTTCAAACTCGAATTGTGTAATAGCTGGTAGGATTGAAGGAGTAGATTGTTGTTTTTGTAAATTGCTTTTTTCTAGTAAATCTTCATTTCCAGTTTGAGATAGAAAATTAGTTTTAACATAATTTTCTTGAAGAATTTTTTCTGGATTAATACCATGAATTAGCTCCGTTAATACTTCTTGAATAACAGCTTTGATCGTTTGGGCATCTGTATTATAGTAAGTGCGATCGCCAATATGAATATCCTTACCATCAGCAATATTTATAATATTTTTGCCGACTTGTAGGACTTTCTGATTATTGCTATTTTTCAGCAATTGTCCTAATAGTAAAATATCTTTATCATCTTGAATCCCATCGCGGATACGGTCAAATATGCCAACTAATTCGTCAGATGTAGTCATTTACTATAAACTGAAATGCTGTTCAAAAAAAGTATATCGTTCTCTATCCTTGACTTCCCACTGAAGTCAATGATGTTTACGACAAGACGTAAAGCGTCAACACAGACAAAAAAATAGCACATCCTAAAGGATGGCTATTTGTAGAAATTGTCTAATCGTAATTGTTAGTTATCTTCTTGAATACATGCTCAACTACCAACTTTAGAAGGGAATATCATCTGGATCTGGTTCTTCCGCTTTCACTGCTGGATAAGTAGTTCGCTCATAATTTGTGGATTGGGGTATGGGTTCGTAACTTGTCGCTTGGGGAGCCACGCCAACAGGATTTGTAACCGGGGTAGGTGCTGGACGTGGTGACTCGTAATTAGGAACGTCTTTTTGTGGAGGACGAGATGCTGAAGATGGTTGTTGGGAAGCAGTTTCAGTGAATGATGGGGTTATGTTTGCTGAAGGCAATGGATCGGTATTAAAACTACCTCCAACAGGTTGAATCTGTTGCACCGTCAATTCAGCACGTTTTTCTTTAAAACCTTCTTGACGTTCAACAGTATTCATAGTTAAACGTCCTACCAAGATGACGCGATCGCCTTGGTGGTAGTTTTGCTGAATTTCTGTCGCTAAATTCCCCCAGCCGACAACTTTCAGCGTGGCTGGCGGATCTTCTGGTTTTAGGGAATTGGGAAACTGCACCAGCATTTCCGTAACTCCCAGATTATCGGCTGTATAGCGGAGTTGCGGCTCATTAATAATTTCCACCATCAAAACGCAGCTGTTCATTAAAATTACTCCTGACTGCAAAAAGTACTGATTGAGAAAGAGGGGGTTTTTCTATGTAGTGCCAATTAATATCTAGATATGTTTAATTGTTCGCATTTTTTAATAATGCCTGAGTTTTTAGTTATTTCTAGCATAAAAGCCAAGCGATCGCTTTGAACAGCATTGTGTATGCCGCCCGCCACCTTCGCTTGACTAAATGAGCATTGAATTCTGCATTGAGTAGTATAATTGTACCACTCATTGAAAAAATATCAAAAATTCTTGCAAAAATTAAGTCTTGACGTGAACTGGAAAAACACCCAAGGCGATTAACCTTCCTGGGAGGTCGCGCAAGATGGGTAAGCGCAAAAACGCAGGTGGGACAAAGGTGCAATAATTTCCATTACCGACGGATGAATCGGATCGCCGCGAAAGTCGCGATCGAAGTCTTTGTGTGCTTCCAGCAGCATCACAGAAATGCCTTGACGCGCCAACAACAGCGCCATAACTGCTCCTGCTGTCCCCCCCACACACAATGCAACAATCTGTGGTTTGTAGGTCTACAATGTCATGGATAGGGTTAACCCTTGGGTCTTGGGAAAGATTTTTAGGTACATCGGTAGTTATCACAACACCTCCTGACAGCCCTAAAATTCAGGATAGTTTGCTTTTTATACTCCAATCTGTTTTTTTAACTTTTCGTATTTACATAGAAGGTGTATTATGATTGGCGCTAAACTGTCATTGGTCATTGGTCATTAGTCTAATGCCCCATGCCCAATCCCCAATTCCTAATGACAATAATTAATTGTGTCCCAAGTTATTTTAGAAAACGTTTATAAAAGTTTTTCCGCGCGGAAAGGGGAAGGTGTAAGTTCACAAACCCAATCTTCTCTCATGTCTGAGGATAAAACTGATGTAGTGCAAGAACGTGCGGGAAGTGTTAATGTCTTGCGACGGATTAACCTGACGATCGCAGATGGCGAATTTATGGTGCTGGTAGGCCCTTCTGGTTGTGGTAAAAGCACTCTGCTGAGATTAATCGCTGGGTTAGAAACGATGACTGGCGGTAATATCTGGGTAGGCGATCGCTTAATCAATGACCTACCACCCAAAGAACGCGACATCGCAATGGTGTTTCAAAATTACGCCCTCTATCCTCACATGACGGTATATGACAACATCGCCTTTGGGTTACGCCGTAGGGGAGCAGAGGAGCAGGGGAGCAGAGGAGAAAGTACTCCCTCATCTCAATATCTTCGGGCGTGGGCAGAAAATCTTTTTGTGGGGGCGACAAAAAAGTTACCTAAAGGACTGCGCTACATTTCTGACAAAGAACGGGCAGTGGATCAACAGGTGCGTAGTGTTGCTCAACTGTTACAAATGGAAACATTGTTGAATCGCTTACCCAAACAGCTATCTGGGGGACAAAGACAACGAGTTGCATTGGGACGAGCGATCGCGCGTGACCCCCAAGTATTCTTAATGGATGAGCCGCTTTCTAACTTAGATGCCAAACTGCGGGCGGAAACCCGCGCTCAAATTGTCAAATTGCAGCGCCAACTGGGGACAACGACGATTTACGTTACCCACGATCAAACAGAAGCGATGACAATGGGCGATCGCATTGCAATTATGTCTGAGGGTAAAATTCAGCAAGTTGCTTCTCCTTTAGAACTTTACAACCGCCCTGCCAATCTTTTTGTCGCAGAGTTCATTGGTTCACCACCGATGAATTTTATTCCTGTAGAATTTCATGCCCCACAGTTGATTACTCATTCCCAGTTGCGTTTCACCCTCCCAGAAGTCTGGGCAAAAGCTTTACAAAAATATGATGGGAAAACTCTAATTTTAGGTATTCGTCCAGAACACTTAAACTTGAGTATGCCTGCTACCAAAAATCTACCAGTACAAGTAGATTTGGTAGAGAATCTCGGCAACGATTCCTTTCTCGCTGTTAAGATTGCCGAACCTGGTTCTCAACCTGCCACTACAGCCAATTACCTACAAGTGCGAATCCCACCAGACCGATTTGTCCAACCTGGTGAGCAACTATGGTTATCGCTAACTCCAGAGAAAATTCACTTTTTCGACCCGGAAACTGAGTTAGCGATATTTCCCTAAAACTATCCACGTCTAATTGGTAAAATACGAACTCTGGATTGGGTTTGATCAACAGTGACCAATGCGCCTGTCTCTAGTGAAGACTCAAACTCATTCAGGGCTGAAATGACTAGATTTTCGATACTGTTTGGCAAAACATCCTGGGTGTGAACCTGACGCTGGGAGTATCGACACCTGTCGCAGCTAGTAGGGAACCGAAGTTTAAAGCGATCGCTCCCACAATACCTCATCATAAATGCGATCGCATTTCATTGTAAATCAATCTTCTTGAGAAAGAATTAAATTCAAAATACTCATTTCTTTGGATTGAAATATTTGATTTTCATTAAATAGGTTTTTTCCTAGTTTATCCATTGCGCCACTATTGAAAACCAGATAAGGAATATTTTGATAATTCGAGTCAATGGGTAAAATATTATATGCTAAAGCAAGCGTAGAAACGTACCGAGCTAAAATATCCCGTAAAGACACATTATCAATTCTTCTCTCATTTTCAAAATAGTCTTCAAAAGCCTGGAAAGATAAAAATGTCTGTATAGGTAAAGCATAATAACGTTCTGGCGAAAGAGAAGTTTGTGTTAATTTTTGTGAACGTTCTAATTCACTAAAAAGCGTTTTAGTTAAATCTATTAAAGAATAAGCGGAACTAATAATTTGTTGTGGATATTTTCCTGATTTTACTAATAATTGAACTTGTTTAATAAACTCTTCATTTCGCTCCTTATCGATAATTTTTTCTAAGTCAATATAATTAGTTTCTTTAATTACTTTTTCTGATAAAGGTACAATAAGTAAACTACCCCTAACATAGGTTTTTTCAATTGGTGGCAGACTCAGTAAGTTATCAAGGCTAGTCTCTATTTTTGATAAGAAATTAAATCCTATTGAAAGATAGGATACGTTTCCGACCTCCGAAAGTGATTTATTTTGAGAATGAGGGCTGATTTGAATTTTTTGAACCGAAAGTAATTCGTATAAATTTTGTTCTATATTTTTTAATATATTATCTCCAGGTTGTTTTTTGACCTCTTTCTGAATGTGCCGTAATAAAGTAGCCAACGTACCAATAAATGTCTCCCCTGCTTGGCTAATAGCTTTACCACCAATAGGAATAATGACGTATCGTTTTCTACCAATTTCCCCTGACCCCATAATCCGGGTCATAATAGATGCCTTCAGGATAATCAAAATATTTAATACATTCAGGCAAGCTTCTTGTAATGAAAGTTTTGCAAGATTTTCTGATTCAGCAGCACTTAAACTTTTGCCATTTTCATCTACTTGTTTTGGGTAGTATATCGCTTTGTCAGACAAGTAAAAATTTAAATATTTACTACCGTGGTCTAGTTCGCCACCTCGCCCACGATAAATTACTTGTATAATTTCCATCAAATTTTGCTCAATTTGAAAGCCAGGTATCTGTACAAGAATATGCTTTGTTTGGGGGAAAGATAAACCTCGTGATGCCGAAGCAGTCATAAAAACTACTTTGACTGTATTTTGGTATTTCTGAATTTCAGCTTCTTCTTTATCTGATAAACTAGCATGTATTTCTAAATATTCTTGATGCAGAGTAAAGTTGGATCTTCGCTGAGAAATTTTATTAATTAATTGCTTGAGAGTATCTTTATTTTGGATATAAACTATAATTTGTCCATCATTGCCATCTAGCAGTTTTAAAATATCTTCTTCAATTTTTTCAGCTACTTTAGTATCTAAAGTAAAAGTTTCATCTGTAATATTGTCTGAGCTTAATGACTGGATAAATACGTGATAATTAAATATTAGCTTGTCAGCTGGGTAAGAATTTGCATTTATCAGAGTTGCAGACTTACTCAAAAATTCAAATTCATTAAACGATAAAGATTGACCAATGGAATCTGAAACTTGTCTAACAAATATTTTATCTCCCTGAATTTGATTGAAAGAAAGATGATTTTCAACTACGTCTTGTATTGTCAGTGATGCGTCAGCAGTAATCACTTTCAAATTAAAGCCGTATTCAGGGTTTAACAAATCATATTCATCAACAAAATCTAAAACGCCATGTAAAAAAGCAACTCCCTCTTGGGAACCTGTAATTTCGTCAATCATAATGAAAATATTTTTCATCCGACTGGCGATTTCTTTCATTTTCTTTGAAATAACTCCAGGAGGCTTTTTGGAGGAATTATAAGCACTACTAAATATTCTGTTCAGATGTTTTAAAGTATTACCGTACCGAGTTTCCTTTAAAGATTGCATTGAGGCTGTAGCAATAATATTATTAGGTAAGTCAGGATTAATGATACAGGTGTGAATTGCTTCACACAAACTTGCTAGGACTCCAACCTCATGGCCTTTTTCTACTTGTACCAAGTTATCTGTGCGTCTAGCAAAGCGACTGGGAGAGTGAGATATTTTGTCTTTTAAAGTTCTAGCATCTAAAAATTTTACTTGCCCTATTTGATGTTCCTCAGTCAGGTTATTATTATAGTACTCAACAACATAACCTCCATTGGCTTCATCAACTATTCTTTTATTGGTATTAATACAGATTAAATTATCAGAAACTAAATTTAAGCTATTTTTTTGTGTAAACTTGTCAATAATATCTCGGTTCACCTGAATTCTAGGACTGACATATATTAGGAGTGAACCCTCATGTAAGTTGTCAATAATTTGGTTTGCAACTCCTGTAGTTTTACCAATTCCAGGATTGCCAGTCAAAAATAGCAATGGTATTCTAGAGTCTGCAAGGGTTCGTTGTATCAACTCTGCATGAGCGTCTCTAAATTCTGTTGCTTTGAGGTCTAGCGATCGCTTAATAGATTCAGGTACAATACCTGCTGTATTAAAAAAATGCTTTCCCGCTTCAAATACTTCAGTAGTTTGGATATAATTTATTGTATCTTTTTTGATTTCAACTATATCTTTGACAAATCTGCTGCCATCCTGAAAATTTCTAGCTGCATTACTTTTAATGACTTCAAGTAACGTGTTGCGGCTATCGTTTATATCTTTGTCACTCTTATTTTTATATATTTCATAACAATTTTTTAAGATTTCCAGGCTATTTTGAGCATTGTCTTTTTCTTTAGTCAAAGCAATGCCGTTAATCATTCTGTCACTATAGCCAAAGCAATTAAACTTAACTGCATCAGTTGGTAATATTTTACCCGACGACAACAAAAATTTATAAAAACTCCAAGCATAACTACAAGCTTGGATAACCTTGACAGCTTCTTTGTCTTTAGTCTTGAAAGCACAGAAGAAGCGAGTCAATTCTTTAGAATATATCTCGTTAAGTTTATTGTTATTGTCGCTACTATTTCCGGTATCGATACCGAGTCCACAAAAACTAGACTTGGAACGCACATAATTTAACTCAGTATTTAATGATTCTACCAGACTTTGAATGTTATTTAAGTCAGTTACAGAATGAATAGCTGAAGTTGTAAAAGTGGATAAGTCTACAACCAAAATTCGATACTTACCCATATACCGCAGCAATAAGAGAGTATCTGCTTTCAGAAATTCCCCACCATCCATATAACGACTTATATCGACATTTTCAAATCCCTGAATTTCTAAAATTTCCTTGTAGCAGTCATGAGGATATCTCTCTAAATTTTTGATGCCAAAGGCATTTTCATTGTGAAAATCACACTGAAAATAGATAATTTCTATTTTGCTTTTAATTAGCCAGCCAGATGCTTCTATATATTCTCGCACAAAGCTGTAGCCTGAAGTCCATCCTTTTTGAATAAATAATTTTACCCAGTCTCCAATAATTTCTTGATGAGATTTATCTATGAAATTATTAGCTATAGCCTTTTGGATATTATGCAAAGATAACTTACTTAAAGGCTGAAGATAAACATCGCCGTAGGAATGTTTTAATTTGGAATGCTGAAAGTAAGTTAAAATTCCTATATTAAAACTTATTTCAAATACTCGTCCTAAGTTAATGCCTAAATCATTTGCCATAAAGTGCACTCCTAATTTCAGTCAAAAAGGCTAAATTATTAAACTTAACATTCTTCACCGAGTAAGTATAAGTAGATATTTTACCAATACCTTCGTCACCAATTAGCTTACTGTAAGGGTTCAGCTTGAGAGCAATGTTTATATTTACTTCGTATCGAGAAAAATGAAATAAAGCAATGTATTGTAAAATAGTTTTTTGTAAAGGCGAATCTTTATCTAATAACCCTTCTATAATATCTTTAGTATCACCTACGTCATAAATATTTAATAAAGTACTGTAACAAACTACATTATTAAATATAGTACGTTTTTTATCTACAGAACGTCCTGTAAACAGGTTGAGAAAAACTCTGGTTTGTTGGCTTTTATCCAAAGATAACTTCTCTAATTCTTCAATATCAGGAATATAAAAGGAATCAGCTTTACCTTCAACCAAGTTGATAGCAGGATAGTTATCCATAAATATTGGATACAGCTTGATATCTGGCTTACCTGCTTTAAGATACTGAACTACATCCTGAGACATGAAAAATAATGAATCTGGGTCTGAGTCTAATTTAGTTATACCCAAACTTCTGGTATGAGGAGCTTTTGCTATGTATAGAAAATGGCGATAACCTTGTTGGTAAAGTTTGCTGATTTCATCTCTAACAACCTCTGATTCTGTAGATATTTTAGAATGAGGTTGATTATCTGCAAATGTTTTGATAGGTTCAACCTTTACTGCTGTGTCAGATACCTGATTAATAACAATAATTTCGCCATATATATTTGAAATTGTGACAGGTTTATCTTTCTCATCCCAAACTGCATCACTCAACCAGCTAGAAACAACAATAATTGCCAGTTTATCCAGTTGAGCTTGATAACCTTCTTTCAACTCGAAAGTTTTAGGAATCAAAGCGTACAAGGATGATAAGGCATTTTGTTCTTTATACTTATCTATTTTTTTTATATTTTTTACATTTAGTCCTTGAGCATCAGCCATGCAATCTCGACGAAGAATATGTGCTAATGCTTTTGATAAAGAATTGAGAAAAACTTCATCTTCTGTTGTTTCCTGAGTATCTTGGAGATGAAATCTAAAAATTGGAAAAAAGAGTTTTTCTTGCTTTTCGCTATCTAGACTAATTTGCTCTCGACAAATACTAATACACAAGTAACTTAATAAAGTGAAGACTTGCTGATATATAGTAGCTTCTGATGATTGAGTGTTTTTAAATATTTCTTCTCTTACTTCTTTGGATTTATAATAAATAACTATGATTTTTTCTTTCGCAAAGTAGTTATCATATATTCCATGAGATATAGGTTTACCATCTTTCTCTCCGATTGGAGAAAATATTACAGGTAATCCTTTAATACTTGTGATATCATACTCCATCGACAAATTTTGCTTATCGCTATCTGTAAAATAGCGAACATCATCAAAAGTAAAACTGACAGATAATGAACTAAGAGATTGTTCATTTACTGTAGGTGGTAAAACCTCCACATAAGCCAAAGCTTCTTTAGCTCTAGCTTTCAACTGTGATTGGTTTTGTTGATTTAAATCAAGTTTCAAAAAACTACGATTATTGATAATTTTTGAGACGCTTTTTTGCAAAATTTCTTTATTAATACATAATTGTACTCTTTTAGAAAAAGATGGCAATATTTCTTTTTTATTAAGAAATGTTTGCAACAGATTTCTTAAAGCTGCTAATTTCCGTTCGACTTGCCAAACATCCTTAATATCCTTATTACATATCAAACTTTTAATTTTGATTAATAAATTTTTGACTTCCTCATCAGAAGTTTCACCCCCTTTCAATTTATTCAAAACATCCGTCTCAAATTTGGGAATAGGATTATAATCTTTATCAGGTATCTTACCTTCTTCATCGACAGCGAAAACAAAATAATAAAGACAAGCAATTCTCAAAACCTTCTCTTTAAAGTTCTTGGCTTGGACTGGCTCTTTTAGTTGGTCGATATGACGCAGACTGTTGGGGTCAAGTTCAGTCATATAATAATTTAGGACTGAATTTTTATGATAAGAATTTACAGAACCATTGAGCTTTAACCTCACACCCAAGTTGAATTCTTTGATACCTCTATCTTTATCTATGCTTTCTCCTATCATTCCTTCATACTCAGGAATAATAGGCAAGATATCAAAGGCATTTGCTTGAGAAAAGGCTGTCCGCAGATTAAGAGGCTTATCAAGTAAATAACTTACTTCATAATGGGGGTCATCTAAATTTGGATCGTTGATGTAATTTATCAATAATCTCAGCCGATTAATCAACGTTTCTAGACATTCAAAACCTTGTTTATTGGAATTATCTGGATTAGTTTTTGCACATTCTATCCTCAAATAATCCAAATAATCTATTTTGATATCTCGTAGTAGTCTCGGAAGAGATTCAGTATCTACTATTTTTTGGAATTCAGTAAGTTCAGATTCGTCTTTATCTGATATATTATCTAAAATTTCTGTCAGTTGTTGCCAATCTTGCGAATCGGGTTTAGTTATACTATCTATGTAGCTTTTCAGGCTATCTAAAAACCTGCTATTAAAATTAGATATGCCTTCAAATTTGATGTTCAAGTGATGAGCTTTTATGACTGAATCTGTACCCTTACGCCTCTCTTGAGCCAACCTATTCTCAATAACTAATCGCTGAGATGTAAAACTATAAGGCTTGTTAAAAGGATAGTTAAATGGTAACTCAGCTTGAGTACTAATAAAATTAGATAATGGTGTGCAAAGATTATCTAAGGAAGATTGAGTTTGGTTTTCTCCACAAGCAGTATCAAGTTGTTTTCTCAATTCATCTCTAATAGCTTGGATTTTAGAATAAAACTCTGTATCCGAAATAAAATTTACGGTTGCTGCTTTAACACCTATATTCTGGGTTAAAGGACTTTGTGGACGTAGTTCGGGATTGGTAGCAATTTCATAGGCAATATCATAAGCTGATATCCTGAGTTTCTTTCTATCTGGAGAAAATTTAAATAGTGGTTTTTGTTTAATTAATTCTAAAACTCTGTCTAGTGATGGAATGTAATCTAATTTTACTAATGGATTTGAGCTTTCCTCAATAGAATGTCTTGATGTCATGATGCAACCACTGTTTATAAATATTTCAATTTTGTGACTTACCCTGGAAGATTGAGGCGCTTAAACAGCAGCCAACAGAGTAAGCTGGTAGAATGAATTCTGAGTTTGTAAGACTTATCTTATAACCCAAAAATTTTAATTCAGCCATATCGCTAGTTTTGAAGACTTACGCTTATCTGGTGAATATTATAGTATGAATGTACCAAAAATCGACTTTGAGAAAAAAGTTTAAAATTCTTAATTTTTAGTAAAAATAGTTTATTAATCAATTTGCTAAAAAAGTGCTTTCAACTATAAAGTAGCGATGCCTACGGCGGCAAGCTACGCACTCAATACACCCAAATTTCACAAGTGCGTAGCCGTAAGGCTTGTCTTCAGACATCGCACTCTCAAAGTTACTAATTTGTAGAAGTGGTTAATGATAGTGCAGATGCTTCTACCAAATGCGGATGGTGGCGTTGCCAAAAACTCAAAATCTCTTCACCAACCTGTTGAGGATAGAAGTAGTGAAAAAAATGATATCCTTCTGGGCATTCCCAGAGTTTATCTTCTGGCTTCAACCAATTAAACCAGTCATGCAATGCAGTTGGATTGACTACCGGATCGCTCTTGCTACCACATACCATCATTGGCATAGAAACTCCACCCTTGGGTAAATAAACCAACTTAAATAAAGAGTGTGATGATGGAGATTGTTCTAAATCTTTATCTAAGGCGGCTACTAATTTCTTTGTGGTTTGAGGTGGTTGATTTCCAAAAAGACTGCGAACACTGCTTGCCAAAACTAGCTCACGGCTGATATTAAAAAGTTGTCGTTGAAAGTAATAGTGAGCTTGCCAATTGTTTGCAGGTTGAGCAGCTACAGCCAGCAAGGTGAGCGATCGCACTTTTTGAGGAAATCGCCGAGCAAAGGTTAAGGCGATCGCACCACTCATGCCATGTCCCGCTAAATGCACGGGGCGATCGCGGCATTCTAAAAACTCATACAGCAACTCCACAGCTTTATCTATAGAACTAGCTTCATCTTTGGTTTGCTGGTATTCCCACTGGGCGATTCTCATATACCCACATAAGTAATCGAGTAATGGTTCATCAAAACGCTTCAAAACAGGACTAGCATTTAACCACAGAACATCAAATGAATCAGACATAAATAACCTATAAATTCTAAATTATCAATTTCAGCTAAAAGGGTGGTTAGAAACCGCGTCTACATGGGTTAAAAAACCTTGATTTAAAGGCAAACTTTGTTTGTGTAGACGCGAATTCTATTGCCTTAACTTTCTACAAACCAAATTCTGTCTTCAACTGAGCAACCCAAGTTTTAATTCGCTCATCTGTTAAATCAGATTGACTACCTTGATCGAGTGCCAATCCGACAAACTTGCCATTTTTTAAAGCTCTAGATTGCTCAAAGTCATATCCCTCAGTTGGCCAGTAGCCAACAGTTTTACCACCGCGCTGGGAAATTTTTTCTTCCAGAATTCCTATTGCATCCTGGAAGTTATCGGCATAGCCATATTGATCTCCATCACCAAAATAGGCAACTAGCTTACCTTTAAAATCTATTTCATCCAGATCAGATAAAAAGCCTTCCCAATCGCTCTGAAGTTGACCAATATCCCAAGTTGGAGAGCCAATAATCAGCAATTCATACTCATCAAAAGTGCTAGTATCCGCTTCGTAAATGGGATGTAATGTTACAACATCACCACCAAACTCATCCCGAATTTTTTCAGCATCAGATTCAGTGTTGCCAGTTTGAGTACCGTAGAACAGACCAATTTTTTTCGACATATTGTCACCTGGTATATAGATTTGCAATTTTCCTTAGAGATGGTGCAAAGCACCCGCCAGAGGCGATCGCAACATGAAATAGCTGAAATTTACTGTGGCTTAATGAATATCTATCTCAAAAAGCCTGAAGATATCCTATCAGACTTATTGATAATATATAGCAATTAGTAGAGGTTAACTTTTGTAAAGGATTTCAGAAAACAAACCGAAAAGGTGGGCGGTGATTCATTTCACCCAAACAATGAGTGGGCTAAAAGACAAGTTATTGTAAGTGCCTTACGATCGCCTCACAAAAGATTCCAGATAATTACTGGTTTCAAAAATCACTTCGGTAAAGCAAGCTAGAGGAAGTAAGTTTTGTGTGCATTTATGAAATTAATCCAAATACTAAAACTAGCCGTAATTCCTGTTTTGACTGTATTGAGCTTTGTGTCTACATCAAATACAGCACTAGCTGACTATTTAACTAGTGAGGGGATAGGAGGTAATTTCCGTTATGAATTATGGTCTACCGATGATAATAGTTATTACTATTTGAAAGTTTGGTCATCTGAAGCAAGTCCAAAAAGTAATCCATACACCACAACTAGAGCATTCACCTCTACTAGTGAAGCTTTAATTTATTTTGATTGCAAATACGATAAGAAAAATTTACCAGAATGTCCGAATGTTCAAGAATAAATTTGAACCTTTATCAAAGCATTCTAGGAGGGTTAGCCATAGGAATTATATTTAATTTGTGAAAATTCGCGGTGTCCAGATCCCCGACTTCTTTAAGAAGTCGGGGATCTAATTTTTCACGACTGATTAATTACGAATTACGAATTACACTTCGGCGGGTTGATATTCTTGTTGTCTTTCCACAAACGACTGCACACGGGCGCGGTAATTTCTTACAGTTTCATCTACCCATTCGCGATCGTTGCTGTTTGCATACAAATGCACCAGTGGTTCGCTAGCATCTGGTAAAACTAATAGCCAACTATCATCATAAGGTTGACAAATTTTCACTCCATCAATTAATTCTAGATTTTGGGCTGGGTGAGTTTCCACCAAGTAACGCATCAAAGCACCCTTGGCTGTCCACGGACAACGGACTGTATAAGTTTTATGAATTACACGGGGCAATTCCGCTCGCGCAGCAGCGAGACTCCGCTCCTGTATAGTCAACATCTCAATTATCTTTGCAATGCAGAACATGGAATCAAAGCCTGGATGCAGTTGTGGGAAAATAAAACCAGTTTCTCCACTACCTCCCAGCACCACATTGGGATTTTTTTGACAAGCTTCCATTAAAGCTGTCGGGTTGGCTTTGGTGCGAATCACTCTACCATCGTGGCGACGAGCGACTTGTTCAATAGCGCTAGAAGCATGAACTGGGACTACTACCGTTCCTCTGGGGTTAGCCGTCAAAATCATGTCTACCATCAGTGCTGTTAAAGTTTCCCCACGAATTGGGTAGCCTGATTCATCAACTAAAATCAGCTGTTCACCATTAGCTGATACTTGCACACCAAAGTTAGCTTTCAATGCTTCCACAACATGACCTAATTGAGTCAACAATCCTTCGCGGTCAGCTACGGACATAGCTGTTTTATTGACACTGGCATTCAATACGACTGCATCAGCACCAAATTTATCCAACATTTGGGGTAAAACTGCCCCTGATACGGCATAAACATAGTCAATCACTACTTTTGCCCGACTGTTACGGAGTGTATGAACATGCAAAAGCTTCTCAAAAGCAGTGCAGTAGCGATCCATCACTTGGCTGGGGTAAGACACATCGCCAATTTCATGAATTAGCGCCCGCCGCATATCTTCTTTAAAGTAAGCCCCTTCAATTTTCTTTTCCAGGGCTTTGGAGATATTAATGCCCTTAACATCCATAAATTCAATCAGAATGTAATCAGGGCGATCGGGGTGGACGCGCACATGTATACCACCAACTACCGACATTGTGGGTATAACCGTGCGGGCGATGGGGATAGCTGTAGCATCGAGGTTTTGAATATCAATACCTACTGACATTAAACCAGCAATGAGCGATCGCGTCACCATTCGAGAAATATTACGTTGGTCACGAGAAACCGTTACCTTAGAACCAGGTTTTAAGGTAGATCCGTAAGCAGATCCCAATTTCACGGCGAATTCTGGGGTGATGTCGATATTCGCTAATCCTTGAACACCGCGTTGTCCAAATAAATTTCGCTGGGCGGTGTTTCCCCAAATCAAGTTAATGTTTAAAACTGCCCCTGACTCAATCTTTTTACTGGGCCAAACGCGCACACCTGGACTAATTTGAGCTTCTTCTCCTACCGTGGAAAGGGAACCGACAACAGCAGCTTCTAATACTTGAGCGCGGCGGTCTACACGAGCGCCACGGGAAATCACACAGGCAGAAAGAGCCGCTTCATCGCCAATAAATGCCCCATTCCACACAATCGGACGTTTGAGATTCGCATCAGCGCCAATGGTGACATTATCTCCAATTACGGTTCCTGCCTCAATCTGGACTCTTGCACCGATGCGACAATTGTCACCAATCACTACTGGGCTTCCAATCACAGCCGTCTGGTCTATGTAAGTATTTTGACCTACCCATAACTCATGAGAAACTTCTTTGTAGGGAAAATCCAGTTGCACTTTCCGATCTAATGCGTCATATTGAGCTTCGCGGTAAGCATCTAAGTGACCAACATCACACCAGTAACCTTGAGCAATGTAACCGTACATTGGCTCATCTTTTGCTAGCAGTAAGGGGAATAAGTCTTTGGAAAAGTCGCATTCAATGTTTGCTGGCAGATATTCCAAAACTTCTGGTTCGAGAATGTAAGTGCCAGTGTTGACGGTATCGGAAAAAATTTCACTACTAGAGGGCTTTTCTAAAAATCGCCGAATTCGTGATTCCTCGTCGGTAATCACCACCCCAAACTCAATTGGGTTGGGAACTCTCGTCAAAATCAAAGTAGCTTTTGACTTATTTTGTTTATGAAATGCGATCGCAGCCGTGAGGTCAAAATCTGTTATGCTATCACCGCTAATGACTAAAAAAGTTTCATCCAGAAGTTCGGCAATGTTTTTCACACAGCCTGCTGTACCCAAAGGCTGATCTTCTTCGACTGCATAAGTCATCTGAACACCAAAATCGCTGCCATCTTGAAAATAATCTCGCAAGACATCAGGTAAATAATGTAGTGTCGCAATAACTTCTGTAATTTGATGTCTTTTGAGGAGATTGATTATATGTTCGGCAATTGGTCGATTTAGAATCGGTACCATCGGTTTGGGCACATCGCAAGTTAACGGGCGAAGCCGCGTTCCCGAACCCCCTGCCATCAGTACTGCACGCATAAATTCTCCTTAACTGCTTGAAAACGTGTCAGATAAATTTTCTTCTTCTTTCTCTAGTCTCCTATGGATATCGATATTTGAGGAACTTCCACAAGATGCATCTGTATTGGGGATTAGGGATTAGGCAGAAGAGGCAGAGGGGCAGAAGGGCAGGGGGGCAAGGGGGAAAATTAC
>NZ_JBALBW010000029.1:0-34464 GCF_036919895.1 Nostoc sp. | reverse complement strand
TCCTGTGAAGCGTCAACCCGCCAGGAATTCATACAGTTAAGTCTGTTTGATTAGATTGGAATCCTCACGCCTTCAGGCTGAGGAGGATGTCAATATCATTCATAATCCATGAGGACTTGTACCCAGTGTGGTGGACGGGGAATAGGGTTTCCCAGACGGTCAAAAAGAAACCATGCTGCGAGGTGTACCACAAAAAGGTAGATAAAGTTGTTGAGTAGAATCAGAGCGATCGCTCCCACTTGAATCAAAAACACGCTGGGACTCGCCAATAAACTCAGCTTTAAAAATACCCACTCAATGAACTCAGTCACTTGGGTAATCACATAAATCCATAGGTCTTCACCCGACAAAACGGACAGCAACCACAGCCGAAAAAAAACTCCTAAAGTACCCAACAGCGTACCCAAGGTGATAGAAACAATCCAGGGAACACGACGACGATACCATGTCGCTCCCAAAAGCACGCCCATGAACCCATAGGGCATAACAAACAGCAAACTGCGGGCTGGCCCCATCAGTACCGTTAACAGTAAACCAGAAGTGAGTGCTGCCATCCATGCCGCCCGCTTGCCCCAACGGAGATAAACTAGAGCGATCGGCACTGGAAAAAATATCCGCAAAACTGGCCCCAAGGGAAAGTAGAAATTAATAAACCAAATTAAGCTAGCAGTACTGGCTAAAAATGCCGTTTCTACCATCCTTAATGGTGTATCAGCCTTGATTTTAGGAGGCATTAATTGCTGTTCTTTGTCTAACCAATGATTGTGGGGAGTTTGAGATTCAGGCGATGGATCTTCCTCCGGCTCATCTGGCAGAGAATCTAAAATACTCATATCTGACAAGTTCTTAACGAATCGCACTCCCCACCATCAATGTACTCATAGGGTGGGGATTGTGAGCGGGTGATTTCTCTGGTAAAATACTTAGGGTTTTGACCGTCAATGCCATAAGCGAAAACCAAGCTAACAGATGAGGCACTCCGCCCTTGCGGGTTCCCCGACTTGAAGGAAGTGCCGAACCCGTAGGGGTACATGTTGCATCGCCTTTGGCGTTTCCTCTTTTCCCAAAGGGAGAGGCTAGCGCCAAGGGAGAAGAAAAAGATTTGGGTCTTGGGAATCAAACTCCTGCCCTTGGAGGGAATGTCAGACCAATAGAACTACGGAGTGCTGGAGGCTATTCCCGATGAATTGGGAATTCCCGTCCGTTTATACGACAGGGCAGTTCACACGATCATTCTTTCTAAGGCTGACAAATCGGGAATACAAACAGTGTCTTGATCCCGTTTAATCAAGCCTTTTTTTTCTAGCCTTGTTAACACTCGTGTCACAGTTTCCCGCGCCAGTCCGCTCAAACTACTCAATTCCCGATGAGGTAAATTGGGGATTTCTGTTCCTGTTTGGCCTTTTTTTCCCTGTCCTTCTGCCAAAAATAGCAACGTATCTGCCACCCGTGATTGGCTATCAGATTCCCGCAACCGCAATCGGCGATTGACTTGCCGCAAACGTCGTGCCATTAGTTGCGCCAATCGAACTCCTGCCAAGGGTTCTATATGAAGTAACTTGACAAAATCTTGAGCAGGCATACTGCCAATTACTGTCGGAGCTAAGGTAATCACATCTGTGGAGCGAGGGACTTCATCTAGCGCCGCCATTTCACCAAATAATTCCCCTTTGCCAAGAATATTCAGTGTTACCTCTTTTCCTTCTAGATTATAGGTACGAATTTTTACCCATCCGTCTAGAATAAAATACACAGAACCACCCCAGTCATTTTCCAGCAGAATTACCTGATTAGCTGGGTGAGTGCGGGTGACAAGATGGATGAGAGCTGATTCTACAGCAGTTTCTGGCAACCCTTGAAAAAAGGGAGCCGAGGCGATCATCCAGGGATTAGCCTGTGCTTGCAAGCTATATCGGTCTTCCATTACCACATTTTTATTCAAGCTGCTATATAAACACAACAAAAAAAAGCGCCATTCTTAGCCTAAGCTATCATTGCATAGCTCCCTTTCAAAGAGAAAACTAAACTATGCTACATAAGAAAGCGACAAGAACGTTTTTCTGAACAATCTTTACCTATAAGTGAAAACGGGGTAAAAGTTTTGCAAAAAGTAGTTTATAGCCGACGGTTGTATTGTTTAGGGGCTAGCTGCACTGCAAACTTGATTAGTTAAAAATATAGGCAAACAACATCAATGATACTAAAGCTAGTAAATTATTGCTCAGGTATTTTACCGATTTTCAAAAATAGGCAACGAAGAACTGTAAAACTCGTGAAGAAGGCAGAAGGCAGGATAGCGCAGCCTAAAACCTGTGGCATAGCAACTCTTAGAGACACGTAGCTTGCTTCTTTGCAGGAGTCCACGAGCGTCGGGTAGTATTCCTCTCTCTTGAACTACCTATTTTATTTAACAAAAGCTGACTGAAGATTGCCAGTACTCCCAGTAATCCATAACATAATGACAGTCATAAGTCCAAGCAGCGGCTTTTGCCACTCAAAACTTCTCCTATGGTCGATGCTGCACGTAGCTTGCTTTTCAGCAGGGGTATAGTAATTGTGAAGTAATTGCCATATTAGTTGACATCCGTTTTTAGGTAAGGTGATAAAAGTGACTTCCAGTGCAGATGAAATTCAAAAGCTGATCGCAGACATTGACAACTTACTTGCCAGTGGTGGCAAGCGCTTGTCTAGATTTCTGCCTGGTCAGGCGCAGGAGCCTAAAGAAGTTTTAGAACGAATTCGCAACTTCTTGGTGAGGCTGCAAGAAAAAGAAGCATTAGAAAACGGCATTCCAAATCAATCTTCTGAAGAACCGCCATCGCCTTTATTAACAAAATTTATCGATCGAGGTTATAACCAGTATCCATTACCGCCGCTCGAATCCAATCAGGAACTGAGTCCCGTTGGAGCCGGACAATTAAAAAGTGAATTTTCGAGCTTGCTCCAACCATTGCGATCGGAATTGGAAGGGCTATTGCAAGAGCGAACTACTCTCCTACAGGAAATTCGGCAACTAGAGCAAAGGCGATTACAAAACTACTCCTTAGCGCAGCAGTTGACAAACCAGGATCAAATGATTACCGAGTTTTTACAGGTACTCATGAGTCGCCTTGTGCCAACTTTAACGCCACTGTTAACACAAACCTTGGCAAATTCCTCGAGTTCATCAGAAGTCATTAATTACGCCAACTCAGAATCACCAACCTCTGCAACTCAACCTTTATTAGAATCAGCAGACCGTGTAGAGCAGTTAACCCAGCTAGCCAGGGAGTTGGATCAACGCTTATTATCATTAGATGGAACTGTGAATGTAGTATTTGAGGCACTACAGCGCAACATTAATACTTATTACGAATCTCTGTCGCAAGCACTGGCAAGGATGCATAGCAAGGGAATGCAAGGCGAACAGATGATGGCCAGCTTCCTCAACAATTTGACCCAGCATTTACAGCAAGAATCCTCTAGCTCCCCGTCATCTTTCCCAGAAGCACAATCTGATACACCACGATCGCCATCATTGGCCGATCCAGCCGAGATTGCTGCTGAACTTAAGCTCCAACCCTTGGATCTGATCCAGCCAGAAACTTCATCTCCACTCACAATTAATTCTGAGCAACAGGATACTTCCCTCACAGAGGATTTAGATGAAGTGCTGTTGCAGCTTGGCTTAGACTCGTCTCAATCTTCTGAAAACCAAACCGAACTACCACAAGATATTTCTGCATTAGTTGGTGATGAAGTAGACCAACTTTACGCCAGTTTGTTTGGTACTGGTGATGTCAATAATCTAAGTCTCGATCTAGCCACAAATGACTTATCTGCTTCCATAGCCTCCCAGTCAACGTTGAACATCGCTGAGAGTCTATCTGTCTCTCAAAACGTTGATTCTACGGTTGTGACACCAAATACAGGTATTTCAGCCCAAGAGACTTTAGTAGAAACTAGAAATTCATTCTCAGAGCCACAAGAAAAACTATTTTTTGAAGAGGATACTGACCTAGATTCGCCTCTAAGCTTTTCTACACCACAAACAGATTCCCCTACACAACTCGATACTCAGCAAGCTAGTTTTTTTGAAGAGGATACTGACCTAGATTCGTCTCTAAGCTTTTCTACACCACAAACAGATTCCCCTACACAACTTGACACTCAGCCAGCTAGTGTTGATACAATTAATACCCTAACTGAGCTATTGCCTGATGCAGGCAGCAAGCAGCAATTGCTGGACGTATCATCCTTTATGGATAATGCCACAATTACAGCACCAGTTACTCCAGAAATTGCGTTGGCAAAGCCTACCGTTAGCATAGCGTCTCGCACAAAAAGGATCGCCAAACCGGAAGTCACACCAGAAGTATCGATCGACAACGATCGGCCAGAATCGTTTGTAGATAACTATATTGCTGCTTCGCCACAAGAAAACTTACTTTGTGTTGAGTCAAACCAGGCTACAGTCGTACCTGATATTTCTTTAGATGAAGAACAGTTGCAGCAATTAGATCGGGATTTGGCTAATTTTGATCGGCAGCTAAATTTTGAGTCGGAGCCAACTACCAACTTAGATATTTTATCGGAACTAGTTGATAAAACTCAAGACACAATTCCCACAACTCCCCCTGAACCACAAACAGAAAATACCTCAACTGCTGCTTTATCCAGTTTGGCAGTTACCCAGGTAGAAACTGAAGAACAAAAGGAAGTTCCAACTCCTGTTCAAGATAGTTCTTTCCCTTCAATTTCCAACTCCATCAACAATCCAGAAGTTTCGCTCAATGTTCTAGAACCAGTCTGGTATTTAGGAATTGATTTAGGGACAACAGGAATTTCTGCTGCATTATTAAATCGCTCAACTTTTCTTGTGCATCCTATCTATTGGTCAGCAGAAAATCCGCCGGGAACAAGTTCTTTCCAGCAATCGTTTCGTTTACCAACAGAGGTTTATCTTCCTACAGCTTCTGTACCCCAAGGAGAAAATGAAAGTATTGAAGTCCACGAGCAGACAGCACCTGCGGCTGTTGCTCAAGATAAAGCGCCTGACCAATCATCCACTCCTGCAATACCTAGAACCACAGCAGATTCGACAACAAATAATCTCTACTCAGCACAGTTGAAGCCCTATTTACAAGTAGCCATTCCATACAAAAATGAACGGCAAAAATGGGAACCTGTTTTGCAATTAAATGAATTTTCGGCAGGGCCTTTAATTTGGGTTGTGCGATCGCTCTCTAAGCTACTATTAACCCTGAAATCTGAAAAAACAAGTACCACCCCTAATTTAATGGCTGCTGCGCTGGGGATCGGCGAATCAGATTTTCCGCAGATTATCAATAATATTGCTGGTGTAATTTGCACCTGTCCATCTAGTTGGTCGGAACAATACCGCTTTAACGTCCGGGAGGCTTTACTCACCAGCAAACTTATCCAACATCCGCAGCAAGTCTTTTTTGTGGAAGAAGCGATCGCTAGTCTACTCCCGGAACTTGATGCTGTTAGCGGTGAGCAAGTAAAATTAAGCGAACATCAAGGTTCTCATCCGGTAAAAACCAGCGAACATCCGATTGTTGGGAACACCCTGGTAATTAACATTGGGACAACTGCCACAGAAATGTTGCTGGTCGATGTCCCAGAAAGCTTGGTGCAGTTGACATACAATGATTTCATGCTCCACAGTTTTGCTTATGCTGGCAAGGGAATTGAACAAGATATTATTTGCCAGTTGTTATTGCCACCTAAATCTCGGCAATCACGCAGAGAAACGCAAAGCGATGCCTGCGGCGGGCTACGCCTACGCAAAACTACTAGCAGTAATCCTTGGCAATGGCAACCGTCAATTCCCGGTTTAGACCAAATGCGTTGGCAGAGTTTAGGTTTGGAAGACTTAGGACTACCCAGAGTCGGAGAACCAGATATCACCGCCCGAATTCGCCTCCAGCAGCGTCTAGAAAGTTCTCTACTGGGACAGGGAGTATTAGATGCAGCACTAGCCCTGAAGCTGATTTTGCAACACCAAGAATCTTTTACCCTGGAATTGGCCGATCAGCAGTGGATTTTGCAGCGACGAGATTTAGAAAGCCAGGTATTTATCCCCTTTGTGCGCCGCCTGAACCGAGAACTCAATAAATTATTGGTAGCTCGTGGTATCCCTACAGAAGCAATTAATCAAGCAATCCTAACTGGTGGGGTGGCTTGTATAGGGACAGTGAACCGTTGGTTAAGGCAAAAACTCCCTAACGCTAAGATTATTCAAGATTCATATCTCGGCGAAAATGGCGCTCCTAATTGCAGTCGCGTTGCTTATGGTTTGGCGATGCTGCCCCTACACCCCCAGATATTAGATATACCCAGGCAACAATACACTGATTATTTCCTATTTACCGAATTGCTGCGGCTACTACCAGATCGTCCCTTATCTTTCGGTGAAGTTATCCAGTTATTTGAGGGTCGTGGGATCAATACTCGCACTTGTCAACAACGCCTGCTGGCTTTTTTGGAAGGTGAACTGCCTTCGGGATTGATCCCTTCAGTTACAGGTTCAACTTGGCTAACCCAGAATTCACAAGAAAATCCTGATTATCAAGCGATCGCTACAGCACCACTTTTTGAAAAACAAGGGAGTCTTACCTATCGTCCCAATTCCCAACAACTGTTATCTTTGCGTCGCTATCTAGATGCGATCAAGGCTAGTAATCAGCAATCACTGGAGGAACCATATACAGTGAATTTCGCCTTAGAGGTTCATCATTGAGACTAGTGCATCACGCTAGAAACAAGAATAAGAATACTACTCAAAATTCAAAATGCTTACTTTATAAGCATTTTGAATTTTTGGAAGTGTACCTCTAAAACTATCTTTTTTATCTGATGTCAAAAATACTGTAAATTTACAATATGTTACTTTAATTAAAAGATTCTGTAAACTTTGGGTTTTCAGTGTTTATTTTCCTGAAAATTTGTGTACATTCATACTCGGTAGTAGCGACAAAAGCAGTAAAAACCGCCTATAAATTATCTCCATGTCTACACTACTAATGCAAAAATCCCTGTTATAAAATAAGTTAGCCCTTGTGAATAATCTTTCTCTTTATTCAATTAATTGTTCGCAACAGCCTTTACACCCGTCAACTTTAAGCGTGAGAAAACGGTTAATTGACATTGTTGGAGCCATTGTGGGGCTGATTATTACATTTATGGTATCAATCCCTGTGGCGATCGCTACCTTTATTGATGAGCCAAGTCCAATATTTTATTCCCAAATTCGCTGTGGTTTGAACGGAAAAACTTTTCGCATCTGGAAATTCCGTTCCATGATCGTTGATGCCGAAAAACTCAAGCATTTGGTTGAAAACCAAGCCAAAGGTCACATCTTTAAATCTGCTGACGATCCTCGCATTACCCCTGTGGGTAAGTTTTTGCGGCGCACCAGTTTAGATGAGTTTCCCCAATTTTGGAATGTTCTGGTAGGAGACATGAGTTTAGTTGGTACTCGTCCACCCACCCCTGATGAAGTCAGCAATTACGATCCACACCACTGGGATAGATTACGAGTTAAACCAGGTATGACCGGAGAATGGCAGGCTAATGGTCGTTCAAGCATTTCAGACTTTGAAACCATTGTCAAGATGGATATAGATTATCAACGCAAGTGGTCTGTAACTTATGACCTGAGTCTGATTGTTAAAACTATCTGGGTGGTATTGAAAAAGACTGGTGCTTATTAAATTTGTCAGTTGTCATTATCCGCCTTTTCGCATCTCCACTTTTTTATTCAACCCTTGACACCGCTACCAGTTTCCGTGGGAACAATGTAACGTTGTAGAAATAAAAATAATAATAATACTGGAGCGATCGCAATCACTGAACCAGCAGCTACCAACCGCCAATCAAGGGAAAATGTACCGGCTAGCTTTGCGACTCCCAAGGGAAGAGTGTATAAATTTTCATCTTGGATGACAATTAAAGGCCATAAAAAGTCACTCCAAGCACCAATGAATACAAAAATAGCTAAAGTTACCAATGCTGGGCGAATTGCTGGTAACATAATATGCCACCACAAACCTAACTCCGAACTGCCATCCATTCGGGCGGCTTCTTCTATCTCTTTGGGGACACTCATGAAAGCTTGGCGCAAGAGAAAAATGCCAAAGGCAGAAGCTAAACTCGGAAAAATCATCCCTAAATAACTATTTCTCAAACCCAACTGGACTGTCAAAATATAGAGGGGAATCATCACGATTTGGAAGGGAATCATAATCGTGGAGACAATCGCTACAAAAATCCAGTCTCGCCCCACAAACGACAATCTAGCCAAAGGATAGGCAGCTAAAGCGCAAAACAGGAGATTTAAGCCAACCGTCAGCACTGACACCAAAGTACTGTTATACAGGTATTGCCCAAAGGGTAGAGAGTTCCACACACTAACAAAATTATCTAGTGTCGGTTGACTAGGTAATAACTGTGGCGGCGACTGTAAGATATTTTCTGTCGGCGATTTCAAGGCTGTGCTAACTAGCCATAGTAAAGGAAAGAGCATCACCAGTGCGATCGCTCCCAATAGCCCATACATTAGCAGAATCTGCGATCGTGATTTTTTCCAGTTCAGCATTTGATTAATAACCTAAATACTCTAAACCTACTATTTTGGGATATTAAAAGATGAATTTAGAACTTGAACAGAAGCTTTGGAATGCAGGAAAAGAAGAAAAAGCATACAGCAAAGAAACATGGTATGAAATCATAGATTCTCTATTAGATGATTTTCATCAGTTTGTTGGCCACGATTTTTACCGCGATAGTCAAATTCAATTAAATATTGAAAACCCCAATTGTCCATCATTTGGTCGTTGGATATGGACTGATGAAAAAGGAAAATTCCCTCTATCTGTAACTTGGTCAGCCTTAATTGGTGGCGATATTATAGGAACTGAAGAGTCGGGGGATATTTTTCATGCTAGCATTGTACTATTTTTATTCGATACTACTGGTAACAATCGGTTACGTTTAAAAACAGGCGAAAGCTTTCTTTCATTTGCTTTTGAAAAACAATCTAATCATAATCATAATGGGCATTGGCGTAGTCTTGGCTGGTGTAAGGATGAATGGGGTGAATGGGAAAATCTTGGTTAATGTGAAATAGTCCAATACATTCTTAAGTAAGTGACATTCCACTTTCATCTGTAAATGCAGAGACGGAATTTTTTCCGTCTCTACAAGAGTTTTGGTTGCATAAGTAATAACTTTTATACCTCAAATCAGCAACGCAAAAAATGGTATCTAATCAAGTAGGCTTATAGCCTATCATCCTACAGTTTTAAATCAAATTATAGTGGTTAATCTTCAATCGCCACATAAGGTTGTGGTTCCCGCAAGCGTTGGGCAATTTGTTCTCGTCGATACTTTGCAAGCTCGCTGTAAAGCCTCTTGCGAGAAAGATTTACACTTCCAACAGGCTCATGCTCTAGTAATGTATGCCAAGGAGAAAACAGCAAACCCTCATCTAAACGTTTGCGTTCTTCAAAGTCAAATTTCTGGCTGAAAATGCGGACAGTCGCAACTTTAATAAACGGTGAATCTGCTTCTTGCCATTCTTTAACATGGTCTTCAATTGGCGTTTTCTCATCATCTACATAAAACTGAATAAAGAAGTCAAAAGATGCTTCTTTACCTTCTTCAGTCAAATATTTTACTATTGCTTCCCGAAGGTAATTTTCTGATTCGGGTAGTGTTTCGGGTGGTTGTTCAGGCTGTTGAGATTTGACAGATAGTTTTACAATGTGATCGCCAAACTTAAATGGAGCCATACTCCAATATTGAATTAAAAGCGGATTTCCTACTTTATTGCTGCCAATTTTTTGCAAGATTGCAAAGGCGTAACCAAGTTCCTGCAAGCGCTCTGGGCTAAGTTGTCCACTCCCGGCTCTGGAAAGATCGGCGTAATCACGAACATCTTTGGTCAAGAAAATCGGATAATTGTTGAGGATAAAATCTTGAGTTTTTTCTTCATCATCCAGAACTTTTTGCCCGTCCACATTCATCACCTTGATGGCGATACCGCGAACATCCGGCTGGCTATCGGAGGTGAATTCACCACGCTTTTTAGGCGAACCACCACTAGAGAAACGAATCCATGCAGGATAGGTTTGGGGCGTTTTAAACAAACCTACTCTCAAGTCTTCAGGAAGATTCGGTTCAATAATAAACTCTCCTCCCAGAAGTCCATGACTTTTACTATGAATTTGGCGGAGGTCTGGGCCTGTTTTTTGTTGAGCTTGGAGACTATTTGCAATAATCTCGTCAATTATTGCTTCCTGCTCAATGGTAGATGATGTTGGGTTAGTCATAAAACATTTGATAATGTGCCTTCATTATCCTGAATCTTCAAGCTTTCCCAGTCAATCCGGTTTCTGTAGAAATAGCTTGTAGTGGTTTATCCCAAGGTTCAATAGGTATTTGGGACAAATAGGCAAAATCAAAGACAATTCCGATAGTCGGTTTTGTGTTCCACTGCGGTAAACTGAGCAAGCGATCGTAATATCCGCCGCCATAACCCAGGCGATATCCTTGATAGTCGCAAGCGACACTGGGGACAAGAATCAAATCTACTTCAGCAGCATCTAAGATTGGAGCGTCAGGGTGTGGTTCAGTAATGCCATAAGCGCCACTTTGGACAGAATCGCCAGGTGTCCAAATATGCCAACACAAGGATTTATCAACGCAGCGAGGAAATCCCCAACGATATTTGGTGTTTGCAAATAGTGGACTGAGGTCAGGTTCTTGGCGAAAGCTGAAATAAACAAGTATTGTTTTTGCTTGGGTGAATAAAGTAGAGTTTTGTAAATGAGAGCATAAGCGATCGCTTTTTTCTCTCCATTCTCCAACAGACATTGATTGGCGTGTTTTAAGTAGAGTGCGACGTAGTTCTGCTTTATTTTGTTGACGAGCAACTTTGTCCATAAAATTTATAGTATCAAACAAATAAGCTGGGCAATGCCCAGCTTATTACACCCTACATTCACCAGTACATCGTTATGCAGCGTGTTGACGATACCACTCAATGGTATTCTTTAACCCTTCCTCAAAGCCCACCTGAGCCGTGAAATTAAAGGCTTGCTTTGCCCGTTCAGTATCCAAACAACGGCGGGGTTGACCATTAGGCTTGTCAGTTTGCCAAACAATTTCACCCTTAAACTCCATCAATTTGCAGATTATAGTTATTAAATCAAGGATGGAGATTTCGTAACCCGTTCCCAAGTTAACTGGTTCCAAGTCATTATAGAATTGAGTCCCCATAACAATTCCCCTTGCTGCATCTTCTGAATACAGAAACTCACGGGTAGGACTGCCATCACCCCAAACTGGGAGTTGCTTTTCGCCCTTAATTTGGGCTTCGTGAACTTTGCGAATTAACGCTGGAATAACATGAGAACTTCCAGGGTCAAAGTTATCTTCTGGGCCATATAAATTCACTGGCAGTAGGTAAATTCCATTAAAACCGTACTGCTGGCGGTAAGATTGCAATTGAACTAAAAGCGCTTTTTTAGCAATTCCGTAGGGAGCGTTGGTTTCTTCTGGGTAGCCATTCCAAAGATCGTCTTCTTTAAATGGCACTGGGGTAAATTTAGGATAGGCGCAGATTGTGCCAACACAAACAAATTTTTCTACTCCAGCTTGATAGGCAGCATGAATGAGGTGCGTACCCATGATCAAGTTATCGTAGAACAACTCTGCGGGTTTTTCGCGATTTAAACCGATACCACCCACATGTGCTGCTAAGTGGATAATTATGTCTTGCTGGTCAACTGCCCGTTGGCTATTTTCCCAAACACGTAGATCGCAATCGCGCGATCGCACTATTGTAATCTTCTCACGATCGGCCCCTGCTTTACACAGTTGATCTATCACCTGACGACCTAGAAACCCCGACCCACCAGTGACGAGAATTCGTTGATTTTTTAGTTCTAAGGCGGTCATATTTTTTATCCTCTGTGGTTCAAATCAGAAGTGCAAAGCGCCCAGTTCTTGACGAACAGTAGCAATATCATGTGGAAATTGCGAACCATTTCCATTGGGTGAAGTGTGACCCAATGCCTGTAAGTCTGCTTCTACCATTAAGGAAACTAGTTCTTCAAAGGTTACTGATGTTTTCCAGCCCAACTTCTGGCGTGCTTTTGTAGAATCGCCAATCAGTAAATCTACCTCAGATGGACGGAGGTAACGCTCATCAAACTCTACATAATCTTGCCAATTAAGATTTACATAACTAAATGCCAATTCCAAAAACTCCCGCACCGAGTGGGTTTCACCAGTAGAAATTACGAAATCGTCAGGTTGGTCTTCCTGCAACATCAACCACATTGCTTTCACGTAATCTTTTGCATAGCCCCAATCTCGCTTGGAATCTAGATTACCCATGTAAATCTTTTTCTGCTTACCAGCAACGATACCAGCCACAGCTCTAGTAATTTTGCGGGTTACAAAGGTTTCACCCCGTCTTGGTGACTCGTGGTTAAAAAGTATACCGTTACAAGCAAATAAATTATAAGACTCACGATAATTTACAGTTTGCCAATGGGCGTAAACTTTTGCACAGGCATAGGGACTGCGAGGATAAAAGGGCGTTGTCTCAGTTTGAGGTACTGCTTGTACTAAACCGTACATCTCTGAAGAACCCGCCTGGTAAAATCGCACCTGAATTCCAGTTCGGTGTTGGTAGTCTCTAATTGCTTCCAACAGACGCAGCGTCCCCATTCCTACAGCATCCACCGTATATTCTGGTGAATCAAAGCTTACTCTGACATGGGATTGAGCGCCGAGGTTGTAAATCTCTACTGGTTTGACTTCTTCTAAAATACGCCGCAACGTTGTACCATCTGTCAAGTCACCGTAGTGAAGAAACAACCGCACCCCGTCTTTGTGGGGGTCTTCATAAATGTGATCGATGCGGTCTGTGTTGAAGGTAGAAGTTCGGCGAATAATTCCATGAACCTCATAACCTTTTTCTAGTAAAAACTCACTCAAATATGAACCGTCTTGACCAGTGATACCAGTAATCAACGCTCGCTTCTGTTGCGTCATGCTCAATTATCCCTTATTATCTTTGATTAAAAAGTTACAGGCAATCTGATACAACCTAGCAGCTAATTACTGAATTGCCTAATGGGAAACCTACGAGTTCTTGTTGTTATGAGAATTTTTCCGTAAATAAATATACTTAACAAAAAGTAATTTAATCCGTAAGCTCAACCTTAAAATAAACCAGGATTGTTTAAGTATGTATATTTTTCTTTTATCAGATATATCAACATTCTTTTTATATACGTCGTTTTTTTTGCCAAAATTTCATATATATCTGGTTTTGTGAAGACTAAATAAAATAGGTATTTGAAATTAGGTTTTTAGGGGCATTAACTGCCCCAGCTCGTCGCCCCTAAGTATTTACTCAGTATGCCCCGTTATTTTTTGGTAGAATTACCACATCAACAGTTTTCAAGATGATCCATAAATCAAGCCAGAAATTCCTAAATTTGACATAATGCAGGTCTATTTGGACTCTCCGAGGATAGGGAATATCATTACGCCCAGATACCTGCCACAAACCAGTAATTCCTGGACGGATTGTTAAAATCTCATCAATGTGACAACCATATTTTGGCAGTTCTTCTGCTACCAAGGGTCGGGGGCCGACTACACTCATATCCCCTTTTAAAACGTTCCAGAACTGGGGAAATTCGTCTAAGCTAGTAATTCGCAAAAATCGACCAATTTTGGTAATCCGGGGGTCTTGTTTCAGCTTAAAACTGCTCTCAAATTCTTGTCGTAATTCGGGCGATGTTTCCATCATTTGCATGAGGATTTCGTCCGCATTGCTTACCATTGTTCGGAATTTAATACAATTAAACGCTTTGTAATTTTTCCCTACCCGTTCCTGGACATAAAAAATTGGGCCTTCTGAGCTAAAGGCAATCAGCAAGGTCAAAATTAAGTAGACGGGAAAGAACAAAATTAATACCGACAGCGAAAACACTATATCGAACAGTCGTTTGGCAAACTCTCCGTTTAAACCCTGAAAAGATAAACCTTTGGGCTTAACTTTCGGCGTTTTTATTTTTTGACCGCGTTTTAAGAAAGTACGCGTAGACGCTCTAGTGTCTTGCCGTACGCCTCGCTTGCCGGAGAGGAGTGAGCTCTGGGCAGTCATCATACTCCTTAATAATCCACACCACACATAGTCCCAATATTAAAGCCAAAATGATGTGCTTCTGGGGGGAAATTGCCAAAAGCCTAAAAAAATCAGACGTTAACCAAGACCATCATTCCGAAAACGGTCTTTTTCGTTGCATTTGTTTACAAAATTTAGATAACGATCTGCAAAGATTTGCGGTGAAAACTGCGCGGCGTGCGATCGCATATACTCGGAACTGAATGAACCCTCATACATTTCAAACTTTTCTACTGCCTCCACCAAAGCCGCTTCTGTTTGCGTCTTGAAAAATATACCTGTCCCTGTATCCGCATCAGAGCGGATATCTCGCACTGTCTCTAAAGCACCCCCTGCACCATAAGCAATTACTGGCGTGCCGCAGGCTTGTGCCTCCACTAGGGCAATCCCAAAATCTTCACAAGCTGCATATACAAACGCCTTAGCGCTAGACATATATTTTTTTACCACATTATCGGGTTGCCATCCCAGTATTTGGATATTAGAGTTTGCCATTTCGCGGATCTTATTCATTTCATCTCCTGTACCAATGATTACTAGTGGTCGTTTGAGTTGATTAAAAGCCTTGACAATCAACGATATTTGTTTGTAACTCACTAATCGGGAAACTGTCAGGTAGAAGTCCTCTTTCTCAGACAGAAATGGGAATTCCGCGATATTCACTGGTGGGTAAATGACTGTTGCTTCTCGCCGATAGCAACGCCAAATCCGCCGAGCCGTATGTTGTGAGTTAGCAATGAAGTAATCAACGCGATTGGCACTCAATACATCCCACTGGCGCAAACGATGTAATAAATATCGTGTCACCCACCCAGGTAAACCACTACCCAGTTTGCTGGAGCGCAGATAATCAAAAGTCAAGTCCCAGGCGTAGCGCATAGGGCTGTGACAGTAGCAAATATGCATCTGTTCGGGAGTGGTCAGGATTCCTTTGGCAACAGCGTGAGATGAAGACAGAATTACGTCATAATGCCGCAAATCAAGTTGTTCGATTGCCAAGGGCCACAAAGGCAAGTATTTTTGTATACCGTTGCGGGCAGATGGAAAGTTCTGGAGAAACGTCTTGCCAATCTGACGGTTATATAAATAACTTTCCCTATTGCTGGATTCAAAATCGATCAGAGCATACAAATCAGCATCAATGTGATTCAAAATTTCTCGGACAACGAGTTCTGAACCACCTGTGGCTTTGGGTGTCAGCCACTCATGAACCAGAGCATATTTCAAGGGCACAGCTAAACAATTCAAAATTGAAGATAGTTTTTTTAGACTCCGACTGAAAAGTTTCCCTTTGTGATTAATTAACGGGAAGCGCACCAGATTAGCACATAGGACGCAATCTTTCCTTCAGATGTTCCAGATGGATGCTGCAACCTGATAACCTCAGATTGGAGTATTAGGGATTGGGAATGGTTATTTCTCCTTGTCTCCCCAGTCCCCAATCCCTAGCCCTTGACGACAACTGATATAGAAAAGGTGAATTTATGCGAATTCTAATTATGGGTGGTACTCGATTCATTGGTGTCTATTTGACTCAATTACTAGTGGAACAAGGACATGAGGTGGTGCTGTTCAATCGGGGAAATCGGACAGTACCTTCTTTACAGGGAGTAGGACAAATTATAGGCGATCGCACCGACGCTACCCAATTAAAAGCAAAGTTATCACAAGAAAACTTCGATGTCATTTTTGACAATAATGGCCGGGAACTTACTGATACTCAACCACTAGCGGAGATTTTTAAAGACCGAGTGCAACATTTTGTGTATATGAGTTCTGCGGGAGTGTATCTCAAATCTGACCAACTACCCCATGTCGAAGGAGATTTAGTAGATCCCAAAAGTCGCCATAAGGGTAAACATGAAACAGAAGCTTATCTAACTCAATTGGGATTGCCCTTTACCTCTATTCGTCCTACTTATATTTACGGGCCTCGTAATTATAATGAGTTAGAAGGCTGGTTTTTTGATAGAATTGTGCGCGATCGCCCGATTCCCATCCCCGGTAATGGGTTGCATATTACGCAGCTAGGGCATGTAAAAGACTTGGCACTAGCAATGACTCAGGTTTTGGGTAATCAACAGGCCATAGGGCAGATTTATAATATATCTGGCGATCGCTTTGTCACTTTTGATGGTTTAGCCCGTGCTAGTGCGATCGCGGCTGGCAAATCACCGGATGCTGTTAAAATCGTCCATTACGACCCTAAAAAGTTTGATTTCGGCAAACGCAAAGCTTTTCCGATGCGGGTGCAGCATTTCTTTGCTTCGGTGAATAAAGCACAAACAGAATTAAACTGGCATCCTGAATATGATTTGATTTCTGGGTTGCAAGACTCTTTGGAAAATGATTATTTAGCTAATACAAAAGACAAAGCTGATATTGATTTCTCTGTAGATGACGAGATTTTACAAGCTGTTTCATAACTAGATTCCCGACTTATTTAAATAAGTCGGGCATCTGAACCTTATATTTCATCTGGATTGATACCTAATTCACACATTTTTGTGAAGTAAAGATATATTGGAAAATGAACGATCGCGAAAATATCTAAGTAAAAATATATACTTATATTTAATCTTTAAATTAACTACTTATGGGACAATATCCACTCCACAATGTTCTAGAAGCTCGTGCCCGCTTGGGTGAAGGCCCAATGTGGGATTCTACCCGTAAACTACTGTACTGGGTCGATATTTTTAACTATCGAGTGCATCAGTTCAATCCTGCTACGCGGGAAAACAGGTTTTTTGATGTGGGAGACGTGGTAGGTGCGATCGCAACAACAGGTGCAGATACATTAATAATGTTGCTGCGTCATCACTTGGCATTCCTCAACACTCAGACAGGTGTAGTTACCCCCATTTTGGAAATTGAAGCAAATCTTCCAGATAACCGTCTCAATGATGGGAAATGTGACCCTCAAGGACGTTTCTGGTTTGGTTCAATGTCTACTTTAGAAAAACCTCAAGCTAGCCTCTATCGCTATGATAAAGACGGTTCATTACATTTAATAGAAACGGGATTGACTATTTCTAATGGTTTGGGCTGGAGTCCAGATCAAAAAACATTTTACCTAACAGATTCTCCTCAACAAAAAATATATGCTTATGACTTTAATTCAATAACCGGAAGCATTACTAATCGTCGGATTTTTGTTGATTTAACTCATGAATACTTCCATCCAGATGGATTGACAATAGACAGTGAAGGACATATTTGGTCAGCTATGTGGGGTGGATGGTGTGTGATTCGTTTCAACCCCAAAGGGGAAGAGATATTGCGGATAAAACTACCTGTGCAATTGCCAACTAGCTGTGCTTTTGGGGGCGAGGATTTGCGAACACTTTACATTACTACTGCTTCAGTTGGACTCAGCCAAGCAGAAATCGATAAAAATTTATACTCTGGTGATTTATTTGCTCTCCAAACTGATGTTACTGGATTACCTGCTTATAATTCAATACAGTTCAGTTAAGCATTTCTTTGTTCTCTCTGTGTTCTCTGCGCCTCTGTGGTTCGTTAAAAATAATAATTTATGCTTACGGTAGGCTATGCCAACACAACTCATTTAAGATTGCCATAGGAATTTTAAGATAATTAGAATATTGTATTATTCTCTCCACAGTGCCACTTGCTGTTGGAGTTCCCTCATATCTAAATAATCGCTAGCAAAAGCTTTTCGTAAAAGTGGATGAGGAATAAATCGATCGTACTTTTGAATCTCCGGTGCTTCTGAAGTACTGAGTAAATCTTCTGAGATAACCCTTTGTTCACACAATGAAGCAATTTCATGATAAAGATATTTAAATTTATCCTTACCTAATTTAATTGTAAAATAATAGGGATTTAGTCCGCCAATACTTGTAATTTCCAACGATTCTCGACAGTGGGAGTTGAGTAATCTTTCTAAAGTGCGATAAGCAACCGTACCCATCCAGGGGAAAATACAGCATTTACCTTTTTCCAATTGCAAGATATTTTGTTTATCTAATCCAACCTGTTGCACCAATTGGCGAACTTGATGTAAACGTTGCAAAGCATTTTTTTGCAAATAGCTGTACTCGATATTTTCCAATAAAACTTGCTGCATTCGTTGTAAAACTTTGGTATGAATAGTGCCACCACTACCACGCCAATAAATACTAGCTTTGCCTTCAGCCTGTTTAACAAAAATAGCCTTCTTTTGAAAGTCAACTTCTACGACTTCCCAACTTCTGCCAGCTAAAGTAAATTGATTGCCAACAGCAGGCGGCGTAACGATACTGCCAATTTCCGTTGCACCTTGCTTAACAATATATTCTTGCTGTTCAGCAAAGACAGCATAAAACTGAAATTTTCTCACAATCTTTTCTCCTGCCAAACCCAGGATTAATTTACCTTGTTCAGTATGTTGAATATGACCAATATCAATTAAATAACGAAGCAATAATTGAAAATCTTCTTTGGAAATAGCTGCAAAGGGCGGCAGACTAAAAATTTGTGTTGCTAGGGCATTAGGTGAAAGTTCTCCCGTTGCTGTTAGAATACTCATTGTTTGGTGGTAAAGCAAACTTAAAGGATATTTAATCGGTCTGATTGGTTCAATCCATTGCTCCTCTAAATAAAGTTGAATGATAGCGATAGACTGCAAAAGTTGCCAAGGTATTTGCTCTGGTAAAGAAGCTTCTGATAATGGTTTCTCTTCAGCGCAAATAAAACGCATATCGGCAGCTTCGCCTCTTCTGCCACTACGTCCTAAGCGTTGTAAAAAGCTAGCTACAGACAAGGGTGATTCTAACTGAATAACTCGCTCTAAATAACCGATATCTATGCCTAATTCTAAAGTTAAAGTAGCGGCGGTAACGGCTGGATTATTGGGTTCGCGCATCGCATCTTCAGCAGCTTGGCGCAAGCTAGCGGATATACTCCCATGATGGACGTGATATATGTCTGGTAGTCCTTGTTCTGTGGCAATTTGTCGCAAAGACGCAATTACAGATTCAGTGCGCGTGCGATTATTAGCAAATATTAGGCATTTGCGAGATTTGCTGAGGTTGAAAATATATTGTTCATAATCTGTCGCCTCTGATTCATCTACTTCATCAGTAATATAAAAATGTTCGACAGCTAATTTTATTTGGCGTTTTATCCCGTCAGTTTGCGGTGTAATTACTGGCTTATCTGTTCCTGAACGCAACCAATCTTCAGCTATTGAATAATCACCAAGAGTTGCCGACAAACCGATACGGCGCGGTTGTTTTTGTGTCAACTTTGCTAAACGTTGTAATTGGCAAATAATTTGACAGCCGCGTTCGGAACCCATAAAAGCGTGAATTTCATCAATGACGACAAATCTTAAGTCACCAAATAAACGAATGAGGTCGTTATTTTTGTTGATTAATAAACTTTCTAGAGATTCGGGTGTAATTTGGAGAATGCCTTGAGGATTCTTTAAGAGTTTGTTTTTCCGATTTTGAGAAACATCACCGTGCCAGTGCCAAACTGGAATATCTGCTTCTTTGAGTAAGTCGTTGAGGCGTTCAAATTGATCGTTAATTAAAGCTTTGATTGGACTAATGTATAATGCCCCTACACTTGCAGCAGGGTTGCCATGTAATAAAGTCAAAATTGGCAGAAAGGCTGCTTCTGTTTTACCAGCAGCAGTTGCAGCAGTAACTAGTAAGTGAGCATCGGTGTCAAATATAACTTGACAAGCGGCAATTTGCACTGGTCGTAATTCAGTCCACTGATGATGATAAATATATTCTTGGATGAAGGGTGCAAGTCGGCTAAAGGCATCGCTCATATTTTTTACGAATAATTAGTAATAGGTAATAAATTGATTACCAAGTGATTACTGGTAAAGTTGAAATAATATCATACTAAGTGAAGCGAACATTCAAGAACCGCTCATATAGCTGTAAGACGTGATTTGCAAGGAGATAAATCTCTTAGGAATGCAAATTTAATAACCTGCAATTCTGATGGAACGGAGAATGGTGCTTTACGCTTCGCTAACACACTCTACTTTTACACTTTATTTAATCCACGTTCCTTAGTATTTTGGAGAATTTTGCTGATTTTTACTCCTATTGACTCAAGGCAAATTAAAATCTGTCAGTCAAACTGGAGCAATAGGGGCAAGTATATAATGAGGCAACAATCATGAACAAGTACAAGGAAATATTACGTGTAGTTCTTGCTATATCCATCATTGTGGTTGGAGTGACGCACTTTGTTATTCCAGAACCGTATGTCAAAATTATGCCACCGCAACTTCCTTATCCTTTAGGATTAGTTTATCTCAGTGGCTTTTATGAAATTTTAGGTGGTATCGGCTTATTAGTCCCGCCTGTAAGTCAAGCTGCTGCTTGGGGACTTATTGCTCTTTTTATTGCTGTTTACCCTGCCAATATCAATATGGCGGTTAATCATATTCAACTAGAGCATATACCCAATTCACCTTGGGTACACGTAATCAGACTTCCCTTTCAAGGAGTTTTAATTGCTTGGGCTTGGTGGTACACTAAATCTTCTGATTGGAAAAAACAAGCTTCTATCATTCCTAAGTCACTTATTCCCAAAGAATTAAAATTGAAATGAGTGCGTTCTTTATATTTGAATTATGCGTGTTGCAACTTTATTTGGAATAACACTCTCGTTAGCAATGGGTGTTGGGGGATTAACGCTTCCGGTGACTCAAGCGGTGCAGCTTAGAGATGGTACAGTCTACTTTGTCCAACCGCCGAAACTTGTGAATGCAACGACTACTTATAAAGATGTGAATATTTGGGGCGGAACTTACTATTTCACTATCAATCTGCCGGAAAATGCTGGAGAACCCCTTCAGAAAGTAACGATCGCACAAAGAGAGGGAACAGAAAACATCCGCTATCATCTTAATGATACCCGCGCCTTTGTTGGAGAGCGCGATCGCAAAGAATCTCGCCTAACACTAGGCGCAGTTACAGACGAACGCGACACACGAACAATTACTGTAAACTTCGATCCGCCAGTCACTCCGGGACAGACAGTGACAATCGCCTTGCGTCCTGTGAGTAATCCCAGCTTTTCTGGTGTCTACTTACTAGGTGTGACAGCGTTCCCGGTGGGTGAAAAATCTCACGGCCAATTTCTTGGTTTTGGACGGTTTCAATTTTACAGCAATAGAAGTAACTGGTGGTTTCCATAAGCACCAGGATGTCAATGCTACGAACAACACAAGTTTGGATGGTAATGACAGCTTAATCTCATTGAAAACCAATCCGGCAAGTGAGCGATCGCTTGGTAATATTAACATCTAAAACAAAATCTGGAGCCTATTTAAGGGCAAAGCTGCAATGACTACCGATTACTTCAGATAAATTAGCAAATTCAATCCTGGAATTGTGCGGGAAAGTGTCCACAAAACTAATGTGATGTAAATTACGCCTAAACTCCATTGATACCAAGCAAGTGCAGAGATGATCCCTGGTAAGTGTTCGTCTCGCAGGCGAATGTCATTAAATCCTAATTTAACTAAGTTGTTCAGACTAAAATCATAATAGTTGAGCCAGTTCCAACGGCGATCGCTCAGTAGAGGCATATATCGTTCCCGAAATGTCTGATTTCTTGGGATCACTGGTAAACGCCCAATCAATAATCGTAACTGGCGAAATGTACCATCTTCGGTAAAGTAAGAAACGTCCATTAAGTCGTGATAACGACCTTGTTGATAAAGTCGCATCAATAAAGCTAGTGGTACGGGGACAAGAATTATGAAAAGACACCCCAATGTCAGCCAAGGTTGTTGAGTATTGCGAAAGATGGCTAGTAAACTCAAGAATTCTAAAAGGCTAAAGCTGACTAATATCGAAATGGTTTCGTAAGAGGTGGGAATAATTGGTATGGGATGCAGGCGGCGATAGCGATCCACTAGCCAAAATAGTAAACCGAAATAAGCGATCGCAACTCCTCCCACGCCAAACACTAACCAAAAATTTGTCCCATAGCCACTCAACAGCAGTAGTACACTCAACCCCAACCAACTCCAAGCTTGCAGTAACCACCCACCGATAGAAAGGGGTTCGCCAACGATTAAGCGATCGCTAAGTTGAGTATATTTTTCTAAATCGATATCAGCTAAAGTTACTAACTCATTGCTGTTACGAAAAGATTTTATCAGACGACGCTGGGCGATCGCTGCGGCTTGAGTTGCAGAAAAACCTAATTTAATCAAACTTGCAACACTTGCACTATTAATATTTGTAGCCGTCAAACGGCGACTCATTTCTACTAATCGCAGTTCTTGTTTTGTGTATTCCAGTTCATTAGCATCGGTAACTTGTTGTTGCTGACGGAAATTTTGCCCTAAATTCCGCAAGATGTTTTGATTACCTTGCAATGTCGGGGTACAGAACATCTTACCAATTTGACCGGGATTACCTAAAATTTTTGCTTGGTTAGAGTTAAAAGTTAAACCAGGTACGCTTAAACAAGCTTCTGGAGAAAACCTGGCATCGCTAAAATCTGCTTGGTTGAGAATGCTTGCACCTTGCAAATTCACCGATTGATTAAACTCCACTTCTCGAAATATGGCAGCTTGCTCAAAAGTCGCTTCTATTAAAATAAATAACTGATTAAAATTTGCTTTAGTAAACTGTACTTGATTGGCAAAGCGGACATCAGAAAAATCAGCATTTTCTCGCCACTGCACACTATTGAATTTAGCCAACTCCTTAAAAGTTGCTTGGTTAAAATTGGCAGCATTTTCAAAGATACTACCTTGAAAATCAGCGAATTCCTGAAATTGGCTTTGTTTGAAATTAGCTTTTTCAAAAAAAATACTGCCTTGAAAATTGCTTGGTTGCTTGAATTTACCACCGCTAAAGCTGACAGGACGACCAAATCGGGTTTCAGTCCAATTAGTGGATTGGAGAAAAGTTGCACCTTGGGCATCCACAGACTGAAGAAAGAATGTATTAGAGAACTTTATTTCGCCATTGAAGCGAGTTTGCACCAGTTTCAATACACCACGAAAGACAGCAATTTCACTGGATGGGCTTGATTTTGTTCCCAAAAGCGATCGACAATCTTTAGAATTTACTAATGACTCCAGACAAACAAAGCGCAAACGTTCTAGTTCTTGTTGTTCGCTAGCAGTGAAAATCGGAGCAATGGCTTTAGCATACAACGGTGTTCTTAAACCCAAATCGCTGCCCACAAAATCCCCTAAAATCAGGGCATAGCTGAGGTCTAAACCCAGAGGTTTTGCACCTAATTCTTTTCGTAGTAGTTGGTAAAAAGCATTACGAAAGCTAGCATTTTCTGGGCGCAAATCAATCACCATCTTCTGCAAATCTACCGTCAAATTGCCTTCGCGCAGCATCGGTGTGCGTAGACGTTCTTGTAATAATTCCAGAGTTAAGGGTATACGTTCTAGTTGCGTTTGTGCTGCTGAACTAGGGAGGGGGAGGAAGAGGAGAATTGATAAAACGCAAAGGAACGCCAAGAAAAACGCAGAGTAGCGCAGAGAAACGCCTTTGCGTACCTTTGCGTTTAATCTTTGCGTACCTTTGCGTTTAAAAAATAAATTATGCAAATTGTTCGATTATTCGTCGCTAATCAGTAGAACAATTTTACCCGTCACAGACCCGCTTTCAAGTAATTGGTGGGCTTTAGCCGCTTCTTTCAAAGGAAACTTGTGGCTAACATGGATTTTTAACTTGCCTGCATCGATCCAGGTGGCACATTGTTCGAGAATTTCTGCTTGGTGCTGGAGGCTTTCTTCTAATCCTAGCAACGCTGGTGCAAGCATTAATTCTAAACCAATACGGAGATTGCGTAATCTAGCAGTTTTCCAAACAGTATTGGCATCTGGTTCGAGAATCGTCACAATATCGCCATAAACTCGCACTGCGGGGAAAGTTTTGTGAAAGGTTTCGCCACCTATGGTATCAAAAGCCAAGTCTACGCCTTCGCCGCCAGTCCAATCTAATACCGCTTGCACAAAGTCCGTTTGTTTGTAAAAAATTACCTGGTCGGCACCGAGTTCTTTGACGAAATTAGCCTTTTCTTCAGAACTGACTGTGGTAGCAACACTAGCACCTTTAAGTTTCGCCAATTGAATTGCTACATGACCGACACCACCAGCACCCGCATGAATAAAAACCCGTTCCCCAGGTTCCAGTCGTCCTCGTTCGTATAAAGCTTCCCAGGCGGTGATTAATACTAAAGGTGCTGCGGCTGCTTCGGTAAAAGAGATAGACGCGGGTTTACGTGCCACAAACCGCTCATCCACAACGGTATATTCAGCATAATTTCCCTGGTGTGCGCCCAATCCGCCGTAGCAAAAGTATACTTCATCGCCTGCGCTAAAACGCTGAACGCTAGCACCTACTGCTTCGACTATACCAGCACCATCACATCCTAAAATTGTCGGCGTGCGATCGGGGTAGAAAGTGCCTCGGCTACGAAGTTTAGTATCAATGGGGTTAATGCCAGCTGCCACCAAGCGCACTAAAAGTTCAGTATTCCCTACAGGAACAGCAGGGTTTGGCACTTCTTGTACTTGCAGAACTTCGGGACTGCCAGATGCTGTCATCAAAACTGCTTTCACAACTCTTTTCTCCTGGCTTTAGATGCACATTCTTATGCAACTTTAGCGCAGAGGGTGGATACAAAGTTATGTCTGAGGGAAAACTGCGATCGCATCTACACTATTGTGTTGTGTAGTTTGAAATTTGAACCGTGAAGAGGGAGTGCTTGTCGCAAGATATCACACTTTTGATTAGCAAATTATACAAGGGTCGATTACTTTTGGTAATGTTATTTGTATCCCCAAGATTAGTAATTTGGGGAATTCTGCATACTTACTTGTCGGTGAACTGATCCAATGTAACAAATACTCTTGACGCTGAAGTATTCTATGTTACTTTGTTACTATATTTTTGTTCACTAAAGGAGTCTAAATAAAATTGTTTAAGAATAAGAGGAATTTATGACTAAACTCTCCATAGAGCAAATGCTTTACTTGCTTTACACAGTTGCTTACTCAGATGAGGGTACGGTAACTCAAGGTACTGTCAAAGAGCGTTTATCTAAAGAACTCAAAAAGAATGCTGATGATATATACAACACTCTATATCAGCAAAATTTACTACAATCTCCCAAGAGAAGGCGCATTTCAGTCACAGAAGACGGCAGGAAAGCGCTTGTCACTAATCTACAAACTACAGACTACGTATTTGACTCTTCAAAGGGGCAAAAAGTTCTAAACACTCTTCTGCATTGCCTTAAGTTGGCATCATTGAAAGACTATGTTTCTTCTGTGACTATAGAAGATATGGACTTTGACACATTCGTAGAAAAGTTTAAAGAACTATATTTTGCGGAAAGAAAGCAACAAGAATTGCGTGGCGTTGTTGCTATTTACAGTCGAGATATTGGTCTGAAATTTAGGGAGAATCACCCTATTTCTCAATCTACATTGGATAACTACTTCAATACACTTAAATTGACTGGGAAAGTTTTTGCTGTTACCGAAAAAGAAGAAGAAATAATTCAGTGGGTGGAGTAAATAATGCCAGAAGATGCAGGGAAGAAAAAATTTATAAAAGACTTTTTGCAACAAGTTAAAGCAGGCGAAGGTTTCATAGAAGATATTTGGATTGAGCGTGTTGTTAGACTTCCAGGCTCAGATGGTGAGGGATCTACCGCTCTCAGTCTTTCTATGCGATCAATATCTAATATAACTCAGTTACTGGAAGACGATCTAAGATATACCTTTGATGAGGGCTACTTTGCCTTTAGATTTGTTGCAGCTGCGTTTGGTAGTGGCAAAACTTCACTTCTAACTTATTTACATGAATTAACCAAGACTCAGCGTAATTACAGAAGTCTTTCTTTAGTAGTTCGATTCCCACTTTCTGACGTGTCAATAATGGGTGGAGATCATAACTTTGGGATTAAATTGTACTGTTGTATATTAGCTCACACTTTCTGGGAGTTCCTACACAACCAAAACTTATCTCAGTCAGTTAAAGAAGTAGCAAAGCGTGTTCTTAGCGATTTATTAGAAAGAAGCCGAGTTGCTGAACTTGAATCGGCGAAAGATTTTGAAATTCAATTTTATCCTAAGTTTAATAAGTATCTTGTTGACAGTGGAGTTAATTTTGAATCTTTTTTCTTTTCTATTATCTCTAAGATCGCAGCTTTAGAGCCAGCTTTTACCTTTGTATACCTTATCGATGAGCTAGATCATCTCCAAGAATATCAAAATTATATCCTAGACACCAGATCACTTTTTAAGGCATTAATTAAAAGAGTACGCCAGAAGTTTAACTCAAAAGTCAATCTGCTAATCTATCTGGTAGGCACTACAGACAATGTAAAAGGTTTTATTGCTGGAGATATTATATTAGAAAGCATCGTAGATAGAGCGGTTATCAATCTACATAAAGGCTATAGCAACGAGCTTGAGATGATTAGAGTTAAGATTGATGAGCGGATTCAAGGTGCTTATCAGGGATATAAGAATTTTGCAAAAGCATGGGAAGAAATTAAAAATATCCGCTTGAACCCTACTAATAATTTAAGGAAGTTTTGCCAAGACTACGCATCATCAGTACTGGAAATACATGAAATATATTTTAACGAAGCACCTGAGCAGTTATTTGAAGGCAATGCCCGCGAGTTAGTGGAAGCGCAATGTCGAATAAAATGGGCAAGTTATTTGAATAAATCTGCATATACTTTATCGGCAGTTTCAACCACAACTGTGCTATCAGGTCATGCATTTGACTGCTACGTGGAATTGTTGCATAACGGTATAAGTGTAGCTAGAGCTTTTGGTGAAGCAAAGAACTATGAGCTTTTGAGCGGACACTTGCAGACGTTTGAAAAGTGGTTAAGTGATGTTAATTTCAAGCCAGAGGGAAACCCACCCGATCTAGCTTTTATGATTGCTCCTTCATGCCCATCTTTGTTACACCGAAAGTTAGAGCTTAAAAATATTCAATTTATCGAATCTGGAAAAGTATTTCCAATACCGACACCAGCCTCAACACCTACACCGCCAACAGACTCAGCATCACCACCTACTGTTATCAATATTAATAAGGCTGATAAAGATAGACTTATTGTTGCTTTCAAAGGTACAGGTGTAAGACTAACAACTATCGATAAGCTAATAAACCTTAGACAACGTAAAAGCTATATTCGCTTAGAAAGTCTGGCATCTGATCTGAAATTTACCGATGCAGTGAGAAAAAAACTTCAGGAAAAATTAGATAAAGCGGAGATTTGCTTTTGAAAGGAGTGATAATTCTTTAGAAAGGGTGAAAATATGCGATCGCACTTTATGTCACAGCACGATTGCCCTAGGTGTATTATTCTGAAAAAGGAAAAAACCGCGAAACATTATGTTTCACGGCTTTCAGTGTGGTGTGAGGAGCTTAACTAAATATCATCATAAAGTAACAGCCCAATAACAACGCACTGGTAACAATTTTGGTAACAGACTTTTTTTAACAACCTTAAAGCAAAGCACCACCACAACTAGAACCACACCCAGCAGTACAACCATAGCAATAAGCAGCCGTTTGGATCTCACTAATCAGGTCTAAACTGCCAGCTTCTAGCAATTTGCTAACTGTTAAGGTTTCACCATTGCGAGTTTTTGCAGGCAAATTCATCATTTGGTTAAAGTCACAATCATACACATTTCCTAGATAATCAATTGAAAGTTCATCGCGGCACATTAAATGTTCAACTGTGTCAGGATTAAAATGTGACTCTAAAAACTGCAAATAGCTAGTGTACAGTTTTCTCCGTTCTAAATGCATTTTTGTTCTACCAACTGGAAGGTTGGTAATGGTGAAGAGGTTGTTAAATACAATATTAAAATGTTCTTGTAAGAACATTTTGTAATCTCGTTCTAGGTTAGTCTGTTCGGGAGCTAAAGAAAATTTTTCATTTGTGGGTAACTGGGGATTAAATATCAAATCCAAAATTAAACTTGGCTTTTTACCATAGCCAAGTTTGTTAAGCCATTGTAAAGCTTTGACTGAACTATCAAAAACACCAGAACCGCGCATTTTATCAACATTATCTGCTAAATAGCAGGGTAGTGAAGCCACAACTCTTATTTGGTGTTGAGCAAAGTATTCTGGTAAATGAGCAAATCCATCTTCAAAATAAATAGTCAAATTAGACCGGACAATTACCTGCTTACCAGATGCTCTTGCTGCTTCTACCAATGGCTTAAATCCATAATTCATTTCTGGTGCGCCACCAGTTAAATCTACAATTTTAATTTCGGGAGATTTATGAATTAGCGAAATCAATTGTTCGCAAACTTCAGGAGAAAGTTCTTCTGTACGTTTTGGGCCAGCTTCAACATGACAGTGTGTACACGCAAGGTTACAGCGCTTACCTAGATTTATTTGTAAAACAGTGATTCCCTTTTTCATCAAAGGGGAATTGAGTTTATTTTTAAATGATGTGACTGTTGAATTTAGCGTTAAGTGTGATTGAGTTTGCATGAGTTAACATCCCTTAAATATGATATAAATATATTAAATTTTTCTAACCTTGCAATAATCTGTAAGTTATTCCACTAATAATTGCAGCAGTAGGTAAAGTTAAAATCCACGATAATAATATCTGATAAAAAACACGTTGGTTAACTTTCTTATCAGTTAATCCGACTCCAAAAATAGAACCAACTGAAACATAAGTGTTAGAAATAGGAATACCAAATCGACTAGCTACAATGACCAGAATTGCAGTTACTATATTTGCTGACAAGCCTTGAATATGATTCAATGAGGTAATCTTTTCGCTCATGGTGATAGCAACTTTTTGGGAGTTGAGTAAACCGCCAAGTGCCATTGCGATCGCAATGGTGATCATTCCTCCCTGAATCGAAAAATACTCAATAATTAGAACGATTGAGAAAATCTTGGGAGTATCATTTAATCCTCTCGCAAAACTTACAACTCCAGCGCTGATAAAATGGCAATTATCAATCATTTTCTGATTGAATTGTAGATTACGTTTGGAATTGATATAGCTAGATAAGCTGTAAATTCCTGCTCCCAAGGAAATAGCAGTGATGGGACTGAGTAATAGAGGTAAAATAAAGGAGTTTACCAAAACTGCAAAATTGACTTGGAGTCCGAAGGCTACTAATCCAGCACCAACAATAGCACCTGTTAAACTGTGAGTTGTGGAAACAGGAAACCCGATGAGGGTTGCTATCAGTATAGTTAAACCAGCAGCGATCGCAACTGCAATATGAAACTCTGGTGTATTAGCGATCGCATCAGGTACTAATCCTTTTCCAGAGAAGTTTTTAATTAGCGTACCTGCCAAAAAAGTTGCAGTTACTGCACCACCTAAAGTTGTAAAAGTTGCCCACAAAATTGCTGTTTGATAGCTGGTAGTCCGGCTACCAAACAACGTTGCTACCCCTTTAAAGTTGTCATTGGCACCATTGCAATATGCTAAAAAAAGCGTAGCGATAAATAGACTAATTAACAACATTTTCTGGTTTATAAATAAGAAGTCAGAATCTATAATGCAGAATGCAATTAGTGGAATATTCAAATTGTGCATTCATTCCCCAGTAGCACAGAGTTGTTCTGTTAACGGAGAGTGCCGGAGGCATTATTCCGACTACTGACACCTGAATTATTTCCTAAGAAATTAACAGCAACCACCACCGCTATAGTGCCAGGTTGAATTGGTAACAATTATTTCTGTTGGCTTGATAGCCGCAAGTTTAGCAGCAGTTTTATCACACACTGCTGCGGGAATACCTCGCTGGAGTATATGTCCGGCTGAGTCGTCAAAGAATGGTTCTGAGCCAGCGTAAATTGCGGTTTTTCCCGTGAAAACACAAGCACCATCTTCGGGAATAGCAACTTTAAAAGAGACAGAATCCAGGCTTTCTAAAAGTAGGTGGTTGTCTAAATTATAAGTATGGGAATCTAGTAGACGATAAGGACGGCGGGCGCGAATTTCAACTTGACCAAAGCCAGCATTTGTAATTCGTTCAGTATACTCTTGATATGTGAGTGCGCCTGATAAACACATAGCTCTCAGTCGTTCATCTTCTTGAAGATGGGCTGGAATTTGACTAGTAGCAATGGGATCGCTCATCTGCAAACGTCCCCCTGGTTTTAATACCCGATAGGCTTCTTTTAAAGCACGGGTTAAATCTTCTGGCTCAAAAATATTGAAAAGGCAATTCTGCGCCACAATATCAACGTGAAGATCCGCAACGGGTAAGTTAAAAGCATCGCCTTCGCAGATTTCCACAAAACTGGTGTCAAACCACGGGTTTTCTTGAGCAGCAATTTCCAGATTGCGTGTGGCTGCTTCCCGCATGGCCTCAACCGGTTCAACGGCAATTACAGCACCTGCATGACGGGAAAAATAAGCGAATTGCAAAGCTTCTAAGCCGCCACCAACGCCGACATAAAGCACAGTAGGTTGTTTTCCTAGTTCGGTAGGGTGAACGGTGGTGCCACAACCATAGTTCATTTCCTGCATTGCCAAAGGAATTTTTAACCCTGGTAGTTGCAGGGGTGTACTTTGCACGCAACAAAGTCCAACTTGGGGGGTTTCGGCAGCTTCACGATAGAATTGCGCTGCTGTTTCTAGATAGGTCATACCACTTTAGATTATTAAACGATCGCAGCTTTAGCTTTGTGCATCCTAGTATAATTAACCCTAAGTTGGATGAGTTTTTGCTGATATTGCCAAAAACCCCAAATCTTCATAAGATAAAAGCTTTTAGGCTATCTACGTTCATTGAAATTTAACATTGGGAATGGGGAATAAGGAATGGGGAAGAAGCAAGGGAGAGTAGTTTTCCCTTCTGCACCTCACACCTCGCCCCTTTGTACTCTTTTCAATTCCCAATTCCCAATTCCCCATAACAAATTCAATCATGCAATGTGTAGCCGATACCACTCACTGTTTGAATGAGGGACTTTTCGTTATTGGCTTCAAGTTTAAGACGCAGGTAGCGGATGTGAAGCTCGATGATGTTGGCATCGCCTATAAAGTCGTAAGCCCAGACTTCTTGTAAAATGCGATCGCAAGTAATTACTTGTCGCGGATGGGCTAGCAAATATTCTAATAAATCAAATTCCTTAGCAGTTAACTCAATTAACCTCTGCTCTCGGTACACTTGGCGAGTGCGACGATTTAAACTCAGGTCTTCAAATTTTAAAACATCTGCAATCTCTACTTGCCGATTTCTTCGCAGATGAGCGCTAACTCTGGCTAATAATTCATCAACGCTGAAGGGTTTAACGAGGTAATCATCAGCACCAGCGTCTAAGCCTGCAATGCGATCGCTCTCTTCATCTTTGACGGTTAATAAGATTATCGGCACTTTATCGCCAATACTTCGCAGGTGGTGGCAAATTTCCAACCCTGACAAACCTGGCAACATCCAGTCTAAAATTACTAAATCTAGATGTAACTCACGCGCTGCAGTGAGTGCAGTTAATCCATCGTAGGCAATACTGACTTGATAGCCTTCATAATTCAATTCTAATTCGACAAATCGCGCCAGTTTGACTTCATCTTCAACCAGTAAGATGTGCGTCATGATGATGTTAATGATTTCAGCAGGGTACGGTAAGCAGAAATACTGTCTGGAAACACTTTAGTGAGGTGCCAGCTACTTACATAGCCAAACATCTAAAATTAGGTGTAAGTTAGCTTAGTATAAAGCTGAGTAAGTAACAAGCGTAAGTTTTCAAATACCGATGGCTGATCGATCAAAGAACGACTTGACTGGCTATTAGCAATAGATTGCAATATCTTCACCGCACTCATCGGCTAGATAACAGAGCGCTTTAAAACGCAAACCAACCACTTCCTCATATAAGGGATTTAATTTACACATTGGAGGGATGTGAAATAGCTTCCGGCCAAGGAGCCTGATGTCTCGCTCAAAGGGACACTGTGCAGGGATCGCTTTGCACAGAAAATGAGCCAATTTGGAGTTATGAATTTCTATCGTTTCCAACCACTGGCGGAGTGGGTGCAGGAGGTCATTTTTTGACTGAATTTGGATAAAGCTTGTCATAATTTTTCACCTTAAAATTTCAAACTAGATTGAGTTTGTTGTATCTGAACCTATATAGATACATCCGGTTAGGTTCTATAGTTTTATGCACTAATTCTTTGTTCTTTGGTTCTCCACAAAGATAGAATCAGTCTCTATGTACATTGTTGACTACACATTCAAGTCCTATAGTTCCCGATAATTTTTTAAGGCAACATATCTTTTTTGCGGAACTGCATTTTCTCATAGAAGAGCCAGTGCGTTGGCGTTGTCTTACGCCGTAGGCTAACGCACTGATCGTCTTAACTAACCCTAAAAAAGTCTCGTATTACGACAAATTCCAAAAGGCTATAGTTAAGTGGACTTGATGTTGTTTGCGATCGCCTGCGGTAAGCTCCTGCACATTTACGTTTTATCTTGGCCGTCCCAATGTAGTGATATATAGAGCAGCTTCATCAGCAGGAATACCCAAAACATCATTTACTTGATCGTCAAAAAATCCACCGATACCACTAACGCCTACATTTAGGTGCATTGCGGCTAAATTCAGGCGTTGTCCCAAATGACCGGCATCCAGATGTAAGTAACGGTAAACGCGATCGCCATATTGTGCGATCGCAGCCTTCAAATCGGCTGTATGAAACAATACTGCTGCTGCATCCCGTCCTAATTCTTGTCCCAAACAGAGAAAATGTAACTCTCGCCGGAAATTTTTAAACCGAATTTGGCGTAATTCTTGGGCTTTAGGTGCGTAATAGTAACAACCTGACTCCAGTCCTTTAACTCCGCAAACAGCAATAAATGTTTCGATTAAATTCAAATCAAAGTAGTCTGGAGAAATATCTAAACTTTGATCGATGTAATTTTGCGGTTGGTAAGTGAAATCGAGTAAACTTTTTAATTCATCGAAAGTTAAATCATCACCATTATAAGCGCGGGTAGAGCGTCGCTTGTACATAGTACTTTCTAGTTCTGACAGCTTTTTCCCCCAATCTATAGGTGCAGTGGTGGTGGGAATTTTCAAACAGAAAGGAAAGTTATATTTATCCTCTAAAGATTTTTCTTGTTTGATAACTGGTAGATTGAGATTGCCAGTTACACCTGATTGGATTTGGGTGTGTCGATGGAAATATGGCAGCAATTCACCATCTGGAATTTGGGGATAACTGGTTTCAGTGGCGGAAGGTAAAGCAGTACATCCCAATGGCAAATTTTGATTGACATCTAACAAGTCTGCCAGAGGTAAGACAGCGATCGCACCTTCTTGTTGCGGATCGATATAAAGTAGGTCATTTAGCGATTCATCCACAAAGCCGCCGATTAAATGAGGGCGAAAGTCAGTAATCGCGCCAGCCAATTCAATATTGCCTAACAGATGTCCCGTATCTAGAAAAATCCGGCGATAAGCCCGATCTTCATAGCGCCACGCAGAACGATAGAATACCGCAGTGACAATAATTGCTAGTTGGGTGTTTTCTAAAGAAGGATGCCAGAAACAAGCTGCTTGGAGAGTTTGCCAAACATCACTTTCCCAATAATGCATCAGAGAATGAGTCCGACACTGGTAGTTATACAAACCAGGTGGCAATAACGACGTGCCACGGGAAACCACATAGACTTCAGCAGGGTATAATCCGCCTGCACTGGGAGCAGCGCGTAAATACACTGCACTACCCATAGAAGGCATTCTCGCTGTCAATCCATAGCTGCGAAACAGCAACCGGGAAAGTCTTTGCCACCATTGAGCATCTGGGTTATTAGCAAATCCCTCTGCTTTTTCTTGAATATAGGGTTTGAGATCGAAAGTAGAGCCAATTTTGTACTCTTTGAAAGGCACTGGCTGTTTAGTCCAGTCTAACTGCTGACTTTTGGAGGCAAGAGTCTCAGGGTTGTATTTAGTCCGTTCGTGGTAATGCTGGGCAATTGATTGGTGTAATTCTGGCATAGTACTTTTAATATCCTTGGGGCATCCTTTTTTTGATCTTGGCATTCATTAGCCCCATTGTTTCGTGTCAATTCGTACAATCCTCATAGTCACAAAGTGGTAATTGGTAACAACTGGATTGGGGCATTGGGTATTGGGCATTGGGCATTGGGCATTGGGTATTGGGCATTGGGCATTGGGCATTGGGCATTGGGCATTGGGCATTGGGCATTGGGCATTGGGCATTGGGCATTGGGCATTGGGCATTGGGCATTG